>JAHREJ010000025.1 GCA_021733645.1 Bacillus subtilis subsp. subtilis
GGTCTGCACCAGCCGCCCCCTCAACCCATCTGGAGCAGAGCCCCCTTCTGTTGAAGGGGGCGCGCCAACGGCGCGGGGTAGAGGAGGAATGCGCGGGCAGACCCTCACCGGCGTCAGACGGTGAGGGTCTGCACCAGCCGCCCCCTCAACCCATCTGGAGCAGAGCCCCCTTCTGTTGAAGGGGGCGCGCCAACGGCACGGGGTAGAGGAGGAATGCGCGGGCAGACCATCACCGGCGTCAGACCGTGACGGTCTGCACCAGCCGCCCCCCCCAACCCATCTGGAGCAGAGCCCCCTTCTGTTGAAGCGGGCGCGCCAACGGCGCGGGGTAGAGGAGGAATACGCGGACAGACCCTCACCGACGTCAGACGGTGAGGGTCTGCACCAGCCGCCCCCTCAACCCATCTGGAGCAGAGCCCCCTTCTGTTGAAGGGGGCGCGCCAACGGCGCGGGGTAGAGGAGGAATGCGCGGGCAGACCATCACCGGCTTTACACGGTGATGGTCTGCGTCAGCGATTCCCAGGTCGGCGGCAGCGGCCAGTTGGCCTCCTGGTTGCCGTCGATCACCCGGCGCAGGTCGCGGGTATCGATCTGCGGGGCCAGCACGTGCACCAGTTCCAACGCGTAGTCGCGCAGCACCCGGTCGCGCGGCAGCACTGCCCAGGCGATGCATTCGTCGATCGGCGCCGGTGCCGGCCACGACCGCAGGTCTTCGTCGCTGGCGTTGACCGCCATTTCGGCCAGCAGGCCCACGCCCAGCCCGGTGCGCACGTAGGTCTTGATCAGGTCCGCATCCAGCGCGGTCAGCGCGATGTCCGGGGTCAGCCCGGCGCTGGCGAAGGCACGCTGCAGCGACGAGCTGCCACGGGTGGAGGATTCGTAGCTGATCAGCGGCTGGGTGGCCAGCGCCTGCAGGTCCGGTGCCGCACCGGGGCGGTCCAGTACATGCCCGCGCGGCACCAGCACCAGCCGACGCCAGCGGTACAGCGGAATGGCCAGGCCGGCGGTCGGTTCGGCACCGGCGGTGGAGATGATGGCGATGTCCGCGTCGCCCTGGCTGAGCAGGTCCAGCGCATCACTCTCGGCGGCCTGCTGCAGGTGCACGCTGACCTGCGGGTAGGCCTGCTTGATCCGCGCCACCGCCGGCGGCAGCACGAAGCGTGCCTGGGTATGGGTGGTGGTGAGGATCAGCTGGCCCTGGCTCTCGCGGCGCTGGTTGGCCGCATACGTGCGGATGTTGTTGGCTTCGCCCAGCACGGCGCGGGCGCGGCCGATCACTTCCACCCCGGCCGGCGTGACGGCTTCCAGGCTGCGGCCTTTGCGCACGAACAGCAGGAAGCCCAACTCGTCTTCGAGCTGCTTGAGCTGCTTGGACAAGCCAGGCTGGGTGGCATGCACGCGCGAGGCCGCCAGCGTGATGTTCAGCTCGGCGTCGGCGATGGCCACCAGATAACGGAGTTGGGTCAGCGTCATGGGCGTGCGGCACGGCAGGCGAAGGGAGGGCAACCCGACTGTAGGGCAATTGCCGTCACCAGCTTATAACCAAATGTTGTTTAAGAAGGGTATCAGGTCATTTCCCGGTGGCATATGCCGGGGCTACGGTCTGGCGGAGCCGCCCCCCGGCGCGGCAAACGGACATCTTCGGAGCATCCCATGGCCCTCTACAACTCGATCCTGGACACCATCGGCAACACCCCGGTGGTGCGCTTGAACCGCATCGCCCCCGACCACGTCACCGTGTATGCCAAGGTCGAGTCGTTCAATCCCGGTGGCTCGGTCAAGGACCGCCTGGCGCTGGCCATCATCCTGGACGCCGAAGCGCGCGGGGTGCTCAAGCCTGGCGACACCATCGTGGAGGCCACCTCGGGCAACACCGGCGTGGCGCTGGCGATGGTGGCCGCCGCGCGCGGCTACAAGTTCGTGGCTACGATGGTGGAAACCTTCTCGATCGAGCGCCGCAAGCTGATGCGCGCCTACGGTGCCAAGGTGATCCTGACCCCGGCCGCCGAACGCGGCTCGGGCATGGTGCGCCGCGCCCAGGAGCTGGCCCAGGAGCATGGCTGGTTCCTGGCCAGCCAGTTCGCCAACCCCGCCAACCCGGCCTACCACCGCAACACCACCGCGCCGGAGATCCTGCGCGATTTCGCCGGCAAGCGGCTGGATTACTTCGTGACCGGCTGGGGCACCGGCGGCACCCTGACCGGGGTGGGCGAGGTCCTCAAAGTGGCCCGCCCGGACACCCGTATCGTAGCCACCGAACCGTCCGGCGCAGCCCTGCTCAAGGGCGAGGAATGGAAGCCGCACAAGATCCAGGGCTGGACCCCGGACTTCGTGCCGGAGGTGCTCAACCGCGGTGTCTTCGATGAACTGCTGAGTATCGACGACGCCCGCGCGATCGAGACCTCGCGCCGGCTGGCCGCCGAGGAAGGCATCTTCGTGGGCATCTCCGCCGGCGCCACCGTCGCCAGCGCGCTGGACATTGCCGCCCGCGCCGAAAAGGGCAGCGTGATCCTGGCGATGCTGCCCGACACGGGCGAGCGCTATTTCTCCACGCCGCTGTTTGCCGACATCAACGAAGGCTCCGACGACGACTGGCTGGCCGGCCTGCCCTGATCGGCGCGTTGTGCAACCGACCACCCAACGCCCACCCACCGGTGGGCGTTGTCGTATTCAGGTGTTGCCCAGGGCTTCATCTACGGTGAAGCCTGCGCCCCGCATCGTGTGGCGGCAGGGCAGTGCCTACCGGGTCGCACTGCCTGGGACGACGATGACGCCGCCTGCATGCCCTGCCCGCTACCGTGCAGGCCACAGGTGTAGTTTCGTTGCAATGGACCCGGTATCAGAAGGAGCGGTACGCATGAAGATCGAAGTGTGGCAGGGCGACATCACGACCCTGGCGGTGGATGCGATCGTCAATGCGGCCAACGAATCCCTGCTCGGCGGCGGCGGCGTGGACGGTGCGATCCATCGCGCGGCCGGCCCGCGCCTGCTGGCCGAGTGTGCGGCCCTGCCCGAGATCCGCCTGGGCATGCGCTGCCCGACCGGCGAGGTACGTGCCACGGCCGGGCATGACCTGCCGGCCCGGCACGTGATCCACACCGTCGGACCGGTCTGGCAGGACGGCCAGCGCGACGAGCCGGCGCTGTTGGCCAACTGCTACTGGAAATCGCTGCAACTGGCCGAAAAACTGGGTCTGCATTCCATTGCGTTCCCGGCCATCAGTTGCGGGGTGTTCGGCTATCCACTGCAACAGGCCGCACAGATCGCCGCGACCGAAACGGTGGCCTGGCAGCGCTCGCACCGCGAACCGCGGCGGATCATCCTGGTGGCCTACAACGCGGCCACGTTCAAGGCCTATCAGTCGGCGTTGACCGCGCAAGGGCAGCCGTTTGAAGCACCGCTGCCTGCGCTGCCGCCGCTGGGCGATGCAGGACTGGCCGCGTCGCACTGAGACCGGCCGGACCGGCCGAAAAGCGCCGGCATCACGCCGGCGCTTTTCGGGGGTATCAATCAGGGACACACCTGGGTGACCTGGGCGGTACAACTCAACCCGCCCCCTGCCGCCGGGTACTGACCGCCACAGGAGAGGGAGACCGTGCCCGGGCCCAGGGACAGAATGGTCTGGCCCGCCGTCATCGACGCGTTGGCCCCCGGCGCCTGGATGCCACAGGTGGTGCCATTGGTTCCCCCCGACGCCGACACGCACTGGATGGTGGCGTTGGCTTTGACGGCCGCCAATCCACGGTAGGAGCTGCCGCCACTGGCCGCGCCGGAAATCGTCTGTGATGCCGTGCACACCGTGTCGTCGATCTGCGCCGCGCAGCTCAATCCGCCGGTAGCGGGATAAGTACCGTTGCAGTTCAGCACTACGTTGCCAGCGCCCGTGGTGCCAATGGATTTACCCACTTCCACAACGCCGTTCCAGCCTGGGGCCTGCACACTGCAGCGGGGAATGGTGCCCGCAGATGCGCCCGATGCCTCCGTGCAGGTAATTCGCGAAGCCGACGAGGCAATCGCATTGCCGGAGGTGGAGCCGCCGTTGCGTGTGCTTGCAGTGATGGTCTGGGTGGCAGCCCATGCCGAGCCTGCCAGCAGACCACCGGCGACAAGGGCTGCAACCACAGCCGATAACCGTTGACGCTTCATCATGATTCCTACTCCTGTAGGGAAGAACATTCCATTCGGATGAAACCGGGACTGCGCGATCAGATGCGGGAAGCGATAGGCTGCATGCATCTCAAATAGAGCCTACTGCGCATTGCGTAGATCGAAACGTGAACTCTGTTCGATTTCCACCTGCGCGCGCCCGATAGTGTTTCCGCTGCAGCAACAGCGTGTAGCGCAACGGCCCGGCAGCCAACAGGGAGAAGGAAATGGGCAAGGGAGGCATCGTGTGGGCAGCCAGCCTGGCGGTATTGATACTCGCCAGCCTCTGGTTTTTCCGGGGGCCATCGTCGTTGGCCAATCCGTTTGGCGCCGGTGGAGCAAGCCACGACGCGCCTGCGGCCGCCCCATCGCGGACAGCACCCTCGATGCCAGCGCACCGCACGCATGAGGACCGCATCTCAGCCACGCAGTCGTCGGCACCTTCGCCGCGTCACGCGCCCGGCACAGCGGCCTACCTGGATTTCGAATCGGCCATGGTGCAGGGCTCGGCGCTTTCCTTCGACCAGGCCATGCTCGCGTTGAAGGGCGATGCGTTCGATCACTACATGACCTTGGTCGCCGGGCAGTCGCTGCGTGTTCCGGAAGCGGCCGAGCTCACCGAGGTGTATTCGCAGACGCTGGAGGGGGCGTTGAAGGAAAACCCGGCGCTGTCACTGCGGCGCTTCAGCTGCGGGCTGAGCCTGTGCGCAGGCTCGATTTCCACCCGCGGCAGCGCCGATGAGGCGCAGTTCGAGCAATGGCGGCGCAGCCTGGCACTGACCGGCACCACGCCCGCGTATTCCATGATCGATGTGACAGTCGATGGGAAGGACGGCCGCATCGAGCACCGTTTCATCTTCTCTTCCGATGCCGGCATCAATGGCATCCACAGCCCGTCGCTGCAGTAGGAGCCCAAGGCGGCCTTCCTGTTGGGGTAGTGCGTGCAGCGCCTCGTGCGGTGGCGCTACGGACTCGGGGCGCTGTAAACCCATTCCTGGAAGAACGGCTGTAGCGAGTGCCCTGCCGCCGCTTCCATGGCACGTTGGAAATCGGCGGTGACCACCGAGCGCCCGTCGTGGGCCCGGGTGTAGTCGCCGATGCCCCGCCAGAACCGTTCTTCACCGAGCTCAACACGCAACCGGTGCAACACATACGCCCCCTTGCGATACACCACCGCGCGGTCGTCGGCGCTGGGCGCATCCCAGTGGGCATAGACCAGCGCATGATCGGCGCCCTTGGCACGCAGCGCGTCCAGCCGCGTGCGCCACCCCTGCACCTGCGCCTGGTAGGCCGCCTCGCCCTGCGCATGCTGCAGATACGCGGCGGCCATGAAGTTGGCCATGCCCTCGTTGAGCCAGAAGTGTTCCCAGCCGGCACAGGTCACCCGGTTGCCCCACCACTGGTGCGCGGCTTCGTGGGCCATCAATGCGGTGTCGCCCGGATCATCGAGCAGACTTTCGCCGTAGGCCTCGGACATCAGCGACAGCCCCGCCATTTCCTGGCCGATGGTGCGGCTCACCAACGCCTGCTCGTACTCCCCGCGATACGGCAACCCGGCGCGTGCGGCGAAGAAGTCGAGCATGTCGCCGGTGCGGGCGAACAGGCTCTGCAATTGGGCAGGCGTGCGATCCACCGACAGAAAGCGAAGCGTCACGGGACCGTGCTGCTGCGTGGCCTGCTGGTAGCGGCCTGCGGCGAAGCCATAGACGTAGCCCGGCATCGGGGTGTCCAGCGACCAGCGGTGCTCGATGCGTCCATCGTCCAACGTGCGTGACGGCAACACGCGGCCGGTTCCAGCGGCGAGCAGGCCGGGGGGCAGCGTGACCGACATATCTAGCGTGGCGCGCTCATCGGGTGCATCCACCGAGGGCATCCATTGGCTGGTGGAAAAAATGGTGTACACCTCGTCGCGCCCGGGCGTGAATTCCAGCCCGAACCGGGGGGCACCGGTGTAAACGATCCGCACGCTGCTGGTGCGACCTGCACGCAGCGGCTTGGCCAGCGCAATATGCACGCGATTGTCTGCCTGCTCGAACGCCAGTGCGCGACCGTCCTGCTGCACCGAGGCGATCGCCAGCGTACCGCTGTCCAGCGACAACGTTTGCAGGGGTTGTTCGGCCCTGAACCGCATCAGCAGGTTGCCCTGCACCTGTTTGCCGGCGATGTCCGGCACCAGCGCCACGTTGTAGTGCAGCACATCGAATCCGCGCGCGGGCGCGGTGTGTCCGGCGCCCGCGCTTGTCAGAAGCGGGAATGCCAGCATTGTCGTCCATGCACGCGCGATCATCGTAGTGCTTCCGGGAAGGCGGGATCGCATCGTGCCAGAAAAGACGTGGCACTACGGCGCGGGTTGCTCGGCACGGCGTGCGGCCGCCCATCGGGTGGATTCACCCGAACAAAAAAAATGCCGGCGCAAGGCCGGCATTTCTTCATTCGCGGTCAGGCCCGTATCAGCCGTTCCACTTGCCCAGTGCCGCCTGGCCGTTTTCCTTGGCGCGGTCGTACACGGTCTGCTGTGCCTTGGCGATGTTGGCCTTGGTGTCCTTGGCCCACAGCTTCAGCGCGGCCTGCTGCATGGCGCGGCCGTAGGAGAAGCTCAGCGGCCACGGCAGGTTGCCCATCTGGTTCATGGCATCCAGGTGCGCGGTGGACTGCTCATCGCTCTGGCCGCCGGACAGGAACACCACGCCCGGCAGGATCGCCGGCACGGTGCTCTTGAGGCACATCACAGTCGATTCGGCCACTTCCTCAACGTCGGCCTGCTCTTCGCAGCCCTTGCCGGAGATGACCATCGAGGCCTTCAGGATGGTGCCTTCCAGCAGCACGTTCTGCTGGTACAGCGCGTCGAACAGCGAGCGCAGGGTGGCTTCGGTGACTTCGTAGCAGGTTTCGATGTCGTGGTCGCCGTCCATGATCACTTCCGGCTCGACCATCGGCACCAGGCCGCATTCCTGGCACAGCGCCGCGTAACGGGCCAGCGCATGGGCGTTGGACTCGATGCAGGTGCCCGACGGAATGCTCTCGCCGATGTTGATCACCGCACGCCACTTGGCAAAGCGCGCACCCAGCTTGTAGTACTCCTGCAGGCGCTCGCGCAGGCCGTCCAGGCCTTCGGTCACCAGCTCACCGGGGCAGCCGGCCAGCGCGTGGGCGCCCTTGTCGACCTTGATGCCCGGGATGATGCCGTTGTCGGCCATGTACTTGGCAAACGGTACGCCGTCCTTGGTGGACTGGCGGATGGTTTCGTCGTACAGGATCGCGCCGGAGATATGCTCGTTCAGCTTCGGCGTGGTCAGCAGCATTTCGCGGTAGGCGCGACGGTTCTCTTCGGTGTTTTCCAGGCCAACGCTGGCGAAGCGCTTGCCGATGGTGCCGGTGGATTCGTCGATCGCGATGATGCCCTTGCCCGGGGCGACCATGGCCTGGGCGGTTTCGGCCAGCTGTTCGATGCTCATGTACTTCCTGTGGCGGGTGCGGGAAAACGCCGATTATAGCCCTCCCCTCCCGTGAACTGGCCGTCCACGGAATCTGGAAACGCTTTCAGATCCCCCAGCGAAGGCGGCGCGACGTTTCCGCCGCGCCGCCCTTGACCGTCGTGCCGGGGCTCTGCCCGGCAACCCCATCCTTACAGGTCGCCCAACCCGCTGGCGCGGCCGTCTTCACCCACTTCCAGCAAACGCAGGGTGTTGGTGGCGCCGTGGGTTTCCATGTGCTCGCCGCTGGTGAACACCACGCGGTCACCTGCCTGCAGCTGGTTGGCTTCCACCAGCAGGCGGATGCTGCCGCGCGCGGCTTCGCGCGGGGTGAAGCCGCGGCTGTCGAAGTTGATCGGGAACACATCGCGCATCAGCGCCATCTGGCGGCGGGCGCCATCATGGCGGGTCACCGCGAACACCGGGGCCGAGGCACGGAAGCGCGACAGGTAACGCGCGGTGCCGCCGGATTCGGTCATCGCCACGATCGCGCGCACGCCCACGTGCTGGGACAGGAACATGGTGGCCATCGCGATGGCCTGGTCGGCACGCTCCAGGCCACGCGGCGAGGCGCCGAAGTCGGTTTCGGTCTGGAACTGGCGTTCGGCACCCAGGCAGATGCGCGCCATCGCTTCGACCGCCTTGACCGGATACATGCCCGCGGCGGTTTCAGCCGACAACATCACCGCATCGGTGCCGTCGATGACCGAGTTGGCCACGTCCAGCACTTCGGCGCGGGTCGGGATGGGGCTTTCGACCATCGACTGCAGCATCTGCGTGGCGGTGATCACCACCTTGTTCTGCGCCAGCGAGGCCTTGATGATTTTCTTCTGCAGGCCCGGCAGCTCGGCATCGCCGATTTCCACGCCCAGGTCGCCACGGGCCACCATCACCACATCGCTGGCGTCGACGATTTCTTCCAGGTTCTCGATGGCTTCGGTGCGCTCGATCTTGGACACCAGCGCGGCATAGCAGCCGTGCGATTCGGCGATCGCGCGCGCATCGTTCATGTCCTGCGCGTTGCGGCAGAAGGACACGGCGATGAAGTCCACGCCGATCTTGGCCACGATGCCGATCAGCTCTTTGTCGCGCTCGGTCAGCGCGCCCAGCGACAGGCCACCGCCCTGCTTGTTCAGGCCCTTGCGGTCGGACAGCACGCCGTCGTTGAGCACGGTGTTGATGATGCGCTCGCCCTGTACTTCCAGCACCTGCAGCTGCATCAGGCCGTCGTCGAGCAGCAGTACGTCGCCAGCCACCACGTCCTGCGGCAGGCCCAGGTAGCTCACGCCCACCTGGGTGGTATCACCCGGCGGCGGGTTGGCCGAGGCGACCAGGTCGAAGCGGTCACCGGCCTTGAGCTTGATCTTGCCTTCGGTGAAGCGCTCGATGCGGATCTTCGGGCCCGGCAGGTCGGCCAGGATGCCCACTTCCACGCCCACCCGCTGCGCGGCGGCGCGTACATCGGCGGCGCGCTTGGCCTGGCCGGACGGATCGCCGTGGCTGAAATTCAAACGGACCACGTTCACGCCGGCGCGGAACAGATCCTCCAGCACGCCCGGCGGGTCGGTTGCCGGTCCGAGGGTGGCAAGGATCTTGGTACGGCGCTGACGCTCAATCATGGTAAATGGGCTCCCGTTAAAGGATCGAAATTAGCACACCCTTCACTTCCCATGAATACGTTTACAGCCTTGGGGCGCTTGGCTTTGTGCGATGTCCCGCAGACAGCATCGGACCATCACACGGACAGCGGATGGCGCGTGCGGACCGGCAAGCCCCGACCCGGCTGGCTTTGCGCAGGACATGCGGCGGCGTACGGGACGCCGCCGCGTGCCTCAGGCGAGCACGGTCAGCAGGTCATCGGGCGCATCGACAAGATGTTGCGCACCGGCCGCCTGCAGCTCTTCGGCCCCGCCAAAACCCCACAACACGCCAATATTGCGCATGCCGTGATGACGCGCACCGGCGATATCCATGCGCCGGTCGCCGATCATCCAGCACTGCTGCGGCTCCAGCGAGAGCCGCTGCAGTGCCTCGGCCACCAGCTGCGGCTTCTCGCTGCGGCTGCCGTCGAGGGTCGCCCCGATCACGTCCTCGAAACAGCTGCCGAACGGCAGGTGCTCGACGATGCGCCGTGCGTGCGGCTCGTTCTTGGCGGTGACGATGGCCAGCCGATGGCCGCGGTCATGCAGTGCATGCACGACCTGGCCGATGCGCGGGTAGACCTCGTGTTCGCGCCAGCCGATCACCTCGAAACGCTCGCGGTAGTAGGTGACCGCCTGTTCGACATCGGCCGGATCGGCAAACAGCGGCGCGAAGCTGGTGCGCAGCGACGGGCCGATCCAGCGCCGCAGTTCTTCCTGCGGCGGCACCGGCTTGCCCATCTGCGCGAGCGCATGCGCCACGCACTGGGTGATGCCGACCGCCGAATCGATCAGCGTGCCATCCAGGTCGAAGAACAGGACATCGCGCCCGGCATCGGCGTGACACCCCACGGTCGCCATCAGGCGCCCCGTGCGTCGAGCGCGGCCACGGCCGGCAGGGTCTTGCCTTCCAGGAACTCCAGGAACGCGCCGCCACCGGTGGAGATGTAGCTGATCTGGTCGGCGATGTCGTACTTGTCCACAGCCGCCAGGGTGTCGCCGCCACCGGCAATGGAGAATGCCGGCGAGGCGGCGATGGCCTGGGCCAGCGCCTGGGTGCCGTGGCTGAAGGCCTCGAACTCGAACACGCCGACCGGGCCGTTCCAGACCACGGTGCCGGCGTTGGCGATGAGCCCGGCGTAGTGCTTGGCGGTATCCGGGCCGATGTCCAGGATCAGGTCGTCCTCGGCGACGTCGGCCAGTGCCTTCACGGTTGCCTCGGCATCGGGCAGGAACTGCTTTGCCACGACCACGTCGGTGGGCAGCGGGATGTCGGCACCGCGCGCCTTGGCGTCGGCGACGATCTTGTTCGCGGTATCGAGCAGGTCCGGCTCGTACAGCGACTTGCCCACCGGGTAGCCGGCGGCGGCGATGAAGGTGTTGGCGATGCCACCACCGACGATGAGCTGGTCAACCTTGCCCACCAGGCTCGACAGCAGCTCCAGCTTGGTGCTGACCTTGCTGCCAGCGACGATGGCCAGCAGCGGCTGCGCGGGGGCCAGCAGAGCCTTGGCCAGTGCGTCCAGTTCGGCCATCAGCAGCGGGCCGCCGGCAGCGACCGGAGCGAAGCGGATGACGCCGTGGGTGGATGCCTGGGCGCGGTGGGCGGTGCCGAAGGCGTCCATGACGAAGACGTCGCACAGGGCGGCATATTTTTTGGACAGCGCCTCATCGTCCTTGCCTTCGCCAACGTTCATGCGGCAGTTTTCGAGCAGCACGATCGCGCCCGGCGCAACGTCCACGCCGTCGACCCAATCGCGCACCAGCGGCACATCGACCCCCAGCAGCGCGGACAGGCGCAGGGCAACCGGCGCCAGCGATTCGGCTTCACTCCAGACGCCTTCGGTGGGGCGGCCGAGGTGCGAGGTGACCATGACGGCGGCGCCCTTTTCCAGTGCCAGCTTCAGCGTCGGCAGCGAGGCGGTGATGCGCTGCTCGGACGTGATGCGGCCGTCTTCGATCGGCACGTTGAGGTCCTGGCGGATCAGCACGCGCTTGCCGGAAAGATCGAGGTCGGTCATGCGAACGATGGACATGGGCAACTCTTTGGCTGAAAAAGGAAAGGGCGCCACGCATGGCGCAGACACCCATTGTCCCGGCTGCGCGGGTGCATCGCAAATTTCCGGGCAGAAGCAGAAGCCAAAAGCCAAGTCCAAGTCCAAGTCCAAGTCCAAGCTCACGTCCAAAGCCCTGCGGCCGATGCTCCTACGCTGTTCGGGGGCCTGTGGGTTCACGGGACACGCTGCAAGTCCCGCTCCGCGGCCCGGCCCAGCCGCTGGCGGCTGTGCGTTCGGACGCATGCGAGGCAGTGCCTCGCAAGCAATGCGTCCTCACCCGTGTAAGCTCCGTCGCGCCATCCATGGCGCTCAGGGTCCCGTGAACCCACAGGCCCCCACACTCGACACTGGGTCGGCACGCATGCAAAAGCCCACCGGTAGTGCCGGGCGCTGCCCGGCAGCTCTTCCCCCACCGCCAACGCGATGAACCGTCCGGAGGTGGCCGGGTGGCCTTGCCCAGGACCGTGTGTTGCCATGGATGGCAACACCGAGCCTCCATGGACGGATTTACGGCGTGTCCTGGGCAAGGCCGCCCGGCCACCTCACCGCAGGGACAATCAAAGCGCTGCCGTTGCCGTTGCCGTTGCCGTTGCCGTCAGCAAAACAGCAACACCCATCAACCACCCGCATCCCCAGGCTTCTGCCGCAACACGCTCACCGCGAACCCACCCACGATCAGCACGCCCAGCACCAGCAGCCCCCACAGCAGCCACTGCTTCCAGTCACGCTGGGCGGCTACCGCTGCGTCGCCACCCAGCACCTGCGCCGGCCCCTGCAGCGTGGCCAAGGCCGGCTGCCACTGCGCACCCTGCTGCTCACGCAACTGCGCGATCACCGTGCCCACCGGCGCGTCGCTGCGCGTCGCCCGTACGCTGCCGGCAGCCACGCTGTAGGGCGGCTCGCCCTGGCTCAGGAACACCAGTGCCTCGGGCTGGTAACCCAGCTTCAGGGTGGGCGCCTCGCTTGGCTCGGCCTGGGCGGCCACCAGCTTCCAGTAACGATCGCGCGTGGGCACCGGCAGCGATTGTGTCTGCGAACGGCGACGTTCGGCGGCATCCTGGACCTGGTAGGCCACCCACGGACCGGCGCGCACCTGCCACGGCTGCGCGGCATCGTCGCGACTGAGCAGGGTCCATTGCACCACGCTGTTGTCGGCGGTGGCGATATCGGCCTGGGCGATCGGGAACCGCCCCTGCAACTGGTATTCGAACTCACCCGGCTTGCCGGCGCTGCCACGCAGCGACTCCCAGCGCCAGTCGATCGCCTGCATGGCCGGCACCAGTTCGGCCTGCACAGTGGACAGCACCGGCAACGCATCGGTGTCCATCGGCAGGATGCGGAAGTAGCGGGCCTGGCGGCCGATCTCGATGCGCCGCTGCTGCAGGCGGCGCCCATCGTGCTGCAGATCCACCAGCGGCACGTCGTCGGCGATCCGCTGCCACTGGCGCAGGTCGTCGCTGGCCTCCACCCGCACCCTGGCCTGCAGCGCCGACTGCGCCTGCCAGTCCAGACGCAGTGCCTGTACCCCCACCTTCAGCGCGCTGGCATCCACCAGCCACCCGGCGGCCTGCGGGGTGGCACTGCCGCTGCGCCCCAGGCGTGCTTCCACCCGGCGCACGCTGCCATCGGTGTTGCGCTCGGTCAGCAGCTGCAGGTCGTCGGCCGCGGCTCCGGCCAGTGCCGGCAACGGGAACCAGGCCAGGTCCTGCCATTGCGCCGCACGCGCCAGCGGCTGGTCGGCACTGAGCAGCGTGGTCGGCAGCGCCTGGCCCTGCGCATTGAACACCTGCACATCGGCCAGCCGTGGCGATACCGCGCTGCGGTACACGGCCTCATCCAGCATCACCCGGTAGGCACCGGCGTGTGCCTGGGACAGCTGCAGCGGCCATTGCTGGCGGTAATCCTGGCGCGCATCGGCGGCCAACGCCAACGACGGCAGGGCAACCAGCGACAACGTGGCGATCCATGTGCGCAAAGTAATCAAGGTTGTGGCTCCGCGGTAGCGTCCGGCGCACGCGGCGGCGCCGGTGCCAGGTAGCCCACGACCGTGCACAACAGGCCGTAGGCGATGAAGGAGGAAATACCCAGCAGGTTGCCCAGGTGCTGGCGATCGATCAGCACCAGCTTGGCCAGCACCACGCCCATCAGCACCGCACCCACCAGCCACAACGTGCGCTGGCCACGGCGTGAGCCCCACACCCAGCTGATCACGCCGAGCACGCTCCACACCACGGTGAGGCTGGTCTGGGCCAGGGTCGAGGACCACAGCGCGTCGTTCCACGCCACCGCGCCCCAGTGATGCACGCTGTGCAGGGTGGTGCTGGTGAGCAGGATGAAGCCGGCGATGGCCAGCAACGGCACGCGCAGGCGGCGCGGCCCGTCGGGTGCGCCGGCCGACCACAGCCAGCGCGCGGCCAGTGCCAACACCGCCAGCTGCGCCAACTCCATCGGGTTGAGCAGCGGCAGCCACGGCAACGGTGCCGGTGAGCCCGCCTCGACCAGCAGGCACGCGCCACTCACGCCCAGCACCCCGAACAGCGTGGCGGTCAACGCCGTGCGCAATGCATCAAACCGCGCGCCCAGCGGCAGCGCCAGCCACGGCCAGCGCAGCAGCGCGATAGCGGTCACCAGCAGCCACGGCAGCAGGGCCAGTGCCATCGACCAGCCCTGTGCCAGCACAAAGTGGTCGGCCAGCCACAGACAGGCCAACGACACCACCGTGGGCCACAGCATCCACCAGCTGAACTGTGCCGCCAACGCGGCGCGATCCTGGCCATCCCGCAGGCACCACAAGCTGCGCACCCCCAGCACGGCGAACACGGCCCAGGCCAACGCACCGTAGCCGGCGAACGGCTGCTGGTGCGCATCGGCCTGCCACAGCGCCAGCGGGAACGCACCCAGCAGCATCACCAGCGTGGTCAACACCAGCGCACGCGCCGGCGCGCGGCGATGCACCTCGGCGGCCACCCAGGCGGTGAACGCCACGGCGATCAGCAACGCATCGGGGCGGCTGTCGCGTGCGACGAAGCGGCCGACCTCATGGACCACGCCGCCGAGCCACCACAGCAGGCCCCACAGGTAGTAAACAACGGCCGGCGCCTCCTGGCGCGCGCGCCGGTAGCACCCGGCCGAGGCGAAACCGGCCACGGCCAACAACAATCCGCTCATGAAGGTCGGGTTGGCGATCGCCGTCGCGTCGTTGTGCCAGTAATCGGCCCCCACCACGAACCCGAAGGCCGCACCCAGCTGCAGCAACCCGCCGGCAATCTGCGGCAACCAACGCTTCTGGCGCAGGCCCAGCCAGACCAGCCCGGCGCCTTCCAGTGCGAACACGCTGGCGGTGGCGCGCGCCGACAAGGCCAGCGGCACCGCCAGGGTGGCAAAACCCACCGCCAGCACCGCATGCGACTGGCCCAGGGCGGCATAGCGCGTGCGCCGGATCAATGCCCAGCCCAGCACCGCATACAACGCGGCCAGGCCCAGCGCGCACAGCGCCAGCAACAGGCGATCGTCGTGCAGCATGCCGGCCTGCAGCGAGAAGGCGATCAGCGGGGTGCCAAACACCAGGCTGCCATCGACCAGATCGCGCTTCTCGGCCGGCTGGCGGCGCGCGTAGAGGATCGGAATGAGCAGGTAGAAGGCGAAGAACAGCAGCAGGAACGGCTCGGTACTGCTGAACTTGTCGGCGTTGTATTGCAGCACGCCCCACGCGGTGCCGATGCCGAAGGTGAAGGCAAAGCCCAGCAGGTTGAGCACCCGCCACGGGCGCCACCAGGCAATGGCCAGGATCGCCGCGTTGAGCACCGCGTAGTAGGAGAACAGCGCCACATGGTTGCCGCTGCCGGTGGACAGCCAGATCGGCGCCATGAACCCGGCCAGGATGCCCAGCACCGCCAGCGTGCGTGAGTTCTGCACCACCGCCAACACGCCCATGCCGGCGATCAGCAGCACGCTCATGGCAAAGGCCGGCAACGCGTCGATCATGTCGTAGCGTTTGAATGCGGCGAAGATGGTCAGCAGCAGCACGCCGATGGCCCCGCCCTGCAAGGCGAGTGCGAACAACCGGCGGCGGTCGCGCTGGACCCAGCCGAACACCAGCCCGCCCAGCGCAGCCGCGGCGATGGCCGCCAGGCGCAACTCGATCGGCGCGTTCAACCACCCCTGATCGCTGGCGTACTTGAGCAGCGCCGCGACGCCGGCCAGCAGCACCAGCATGCCGATCTTGACCGGCACGTTGCCGTCGGTGAACCAGTGTTTGATGGCACCGGCCAGGCGCTCGCCAAGGCCGGGCCCGGACGGCGGTGGCGGCATGGTCGGCGCAGGCGGCAGCGGTGGTGGCCGGCGGGGAGCGGCAGCGGTGATCGGGTCGGCGGCCTCGGCGCTGGCGGTCGGCGCCGAGGCGGCGGCCGATGCAGGTGCTGTTGCAGCGCGAGGCGGTACCGCAGCGGCGGCCTCCGGCACCCGGGCCTGGTAGGGCGCGTCGGCCCAGTGCACCGAGCGTGTCTCCGGCGCGCTGGCCTGGGCCGGCGCACCGGCGGCGGTGCCTTCAAACTGCTGCAGCTCCAGCGCCGCCACGCGGCGGCGCAGGCCGGCGATCATCACCAGGGCCACGATCAGCAGCACCGGAATCAGCAGCAGTACCACCGCTACCAGGGCAATCAACGCTTCCATTCCACGCCATCCTCATAGGAAAGCCCCGGCGGCATCCTGCCAACACCACGCCGGTGGCACGCGGCCATGCTAATGGATCGGCGGCGGCTGCGGGCGGCCCGGCCCGGAAACGACGAACCCCGGCACGAGGCCGGGGTCCGCAGGGATTGCCAGGGGTGCGGCGCGCTCAGGCGGCGACGACCTTGGCCATTTCCAGGCACTTGTTGGAGTAGCCCCATTCGTTGTCGTACCACGACACCAGCTTGACGAAGGTGCTGTCCAGCGCGATGCCGGCGTCGGCATCGAACACCGAGGTGTGGGTTTCGCCGCGGAAATCGGTGGCCACCACCTTGTCTTCGGTATAGCCCAGGATGCCCTTCAGGGCGCCTTCGCTCTGTGCCTTCACTTCGGCGCAGATCTCGGCGTAGGTGGCTTCCTTTTCCAGCTCGACGGTCAGGTCGACCACCGACACGTCCGAGGTCGGCACGCGGAAGCTCATACCGGTGAGCTTCTTGTTCAGTTCCGGAATCACCACGCCCACGGCCTTGGCCGCACCCGTGGAAGACGGAATGATGTTTTCCAGGATGCCACGGCCGCCGCGCCAGTCCTTGTTGGACGGGCCATCGACGGTCTTCTGGGTGGCGGTGGCCGCATGCACGGTGGTCATCAGGCCGCGCTTGATGCCCCACTTGTCATTGATGACCTTGGCCAGCGGGGCCAGGCAGTTGGTGGTGCACGAGGCGTTGGAGATGATGGCCTGGCCGGCGTAGGTCTTGTCGTTCACGCCGAACACGAACATCGGGGTGTCGTCCTTGGACGGCGCCGACAGGATCACCTTCTTGGCACCCGCGTCGATGTGCTTCTGTGCGGTGTCCTTGGTCAGGAACAGGCCGGTGGATTCGATCACCACGTCCACGCCCACTTCGTCCCACTTCAGGTTGGCCGGATCGCGTTCCTGGGTCAGGCGGATCTTCTTGCCATTGACCAGCAGGTCGCTGCCGGACACTTCCACGTCGGCCTTGAAGCGACCGTGCACGGAGTCGTACTTCAGCATGTAGGCCAGGTAGTCCGGCTCCAGCAGATCGTTGATGGCGACGATTTCGATGTCATTGCCGAAATTCAACACGGCCGAACGCAGCACGTTGCGACCGATGCGACCGAAACCGTTGATGCCAACCTTGATTGCCATGTTCACAAGCTCCTGCAGCCGCGACGGTGCGGCGCCGATGGAAAGGGGCGCTCATTCTAGCAGGGCCGAACCGGGGCCGGCCCCCGTCCGGCGAATGGGAAGCGGTTACATGCCGATTTCCGTGGATTGATCCGGATCAAGGCGCGCCCGCCCCCGGACGGGAAAACTGGCCCCATTCCACACCGCAACGAGACGCTCTCATGCGCAAGACCTCCCCCCTCCTGCTGTCCGCCCTGGCTGCCGCACTTGCGCTGGCCGCCACCCCCGCCCTGGCCCAGTCCAAGGGCGACTGGACGATCGGTGCCGGCGTGCACCAGGTGGCCCCGAAGTCCAACAACGGCTCGCTGGCCGGCGGCACGCTGAAGGTTGATGTCGACAACGACGTCAAGCCGACCATCACCGGTGAGTACTTCATCGCCGACAACCTGGGCATCGAGATCCTGGCCGCGCTGCCGTTCAAGCACGACATCAACATCGCCGGGCTGGGCAACGTGGGCAGCACCAAGCACCTGCCGCCGGTGGTGTCGCTGCAGTACCACTTCAACAGCAAGGGCAAGGTGTCCCCGTTCGTGGGCGCCGGCATCAACTACACCACCTTCTTCAGCGAGAAGACCGGCGGCGCGCTCGCCGGCAGCAAGCTGAAGATGGAAGATTCCTGGGGTCTGGCCGCGCATGCAGGCCTGGACTTCGCGATCAACGACAAGGGCGCGCTGCGCGTCGATGTGCGCTGGATGGACATCGACAGCAAGGTCAAGCTCAACGGCGAAAAGATCGGCACCGTCAACATCGACCCGCTGGCCTACGGCGTGTCCTACGTGTTCAAGTTCTGATCGGCGGATCCGGACTGACAAGCGCAACACCCCTCGCAGCAAGCGTTTATCCCCGGCTTCGGCCGGGGATTTTTTTTGGTTGTTCTCCCCTCTGAGGGGAGCGGCTTGTTGCGGGGCCGTCGCCGCGTGGGCACGACGCTACGCGGGTGCCTGGGTGCGCAGGCCGGCTGGCGTCTCCGATCGGGGTGGTCGCGCGCGTGAGGGCCCCGTAGCCGCCGGTAGGCCCCTGGCGCAAATGTCCCCCGGCCGCGCTGCGGCCTCCTCCTTTATTTTGCCCAGGAGCCTACCGGCGGCTACGGGGCTCGGCTTGCGGTAAGGGCGGGGAGCCGGGGGCCGTTGGTGGGTCGGGCGCTGGGCCCCATGCCCTTGGAGGCGAAATAAAGGAGGAGGGGTCGGCCGCAGGCCGACGCCGGGGGACATTCGCCGGAAAGGGCATGGGGCCCAGCGCCCGACCCACCAACGGCTGCGCCCGCACAGGGACGAAGCGCCCGTTTTCTGCGTGGCAGCGCAAAACAAGCGGGGTTCGCAGTTTGATCCTGCACCGTGCGTAGCCACCCATCCGGTGGCACTACCCGGTGGCGAGAAGATGCGCTGCCGCCGCCTGCGCGTGCAGCGCGGCGGTGTCGAACAGCGGCACGGTTGCATCCCCGTCGCCCACCAGCAGCATGATCTCGGTGCAGCCCAGGATGATCGCCTGCGCACCGCGATCGACCAGACGCTGCATCACCGCCCGGTAGACCTCGCGCGATGCATCCAGCACCTGACCCTGCACCAGTTCCTGGTAGATGATCCGATGCACCTGCGCGCGGTCGTCCGCCGCCGGCACCAGCACCTCCAGACCATATCGTTGTGCCAGGCGCGCCCGGTAGAACCCCTGCTCCATCGTGAACGCCGTTCCGAGCAGGCCTACCCGCGTCAGCCCCAATGCCTGGATCGCCTCGCCCACCGGATCGGCGATGTGCAGCAGCGGCACGCCGATCGCCGCCTGCACCTCCTCGGCCATCAGATGCATCGTATTGGTGCAGATCACCACCGCCGTCGCCCCCGCGCCCTCCAGCCGCCGCGCCACCTCCACCATCGCCTGCGTTGCCGCCGTCCAATCCCCGGCGCGCTGCATCGCCTCGATATCGGCGAAATCGAATGACCACAGCAGCAGCCGCGCCGAATGCATCCCGCCCAGCGCATCGCGCACCTGCTCGTTGATCATCCGGTAGTAGTGCGCCGAACTCTCCCAGCTCATCCCGCCGATCAGACCCAAGACCTTCTGCACCGCGCCGCTCCCGTTGTCGATCCAGGGGCCAGCGTAGCGCCGCCGGGACGCCGCCAGCCAGATCCGGGCAAGCCACCCCGCAGACGGCCCGCTAGAATGCAGCCGATGAAGATCGCCTCCCTGATTCCGGCCACGGCCCTCGCCCTGGCCCTCACCTTCGTTTCCACCGATGCCCTGGCCTGGGGCGCGCAAGGCCACCGTCTGGTTGCCCGCGTCGCCGAAACCCGCCTCACCCCCGCCACCCAGGCCGAAGTGGATCGCCTGCTGGCCGGCGAACCGGACCCCACCCTGCACGCCATCGCCCCCTGGGCCGACCAGTTGCGCGCCAAGGACCCGGGCCTGGGCAAGCGCTCGGCCGGCTGGCACTACGTCAACATCGCCGAAGACAACTGTCATTACGAGGTGCAGAAGCACTGCAAGGGGGGCAACTGCATCGTCGAAGCGCTGAAGGCGCAGACCGCCATCCTCGGCGACCGCAGCAAGTCCGACGCCGAGCGTGCCCAGGCGCTGAAGTTCGTGGTGCATTTCGCCGGTGACGTCCACCAGCCGATGCACGCCGGCTACGGCCACGACAAGGGCGGCAATGACTTCCAGGTGCAGTTCAACAACCGCGGCACCAACCTGCACTCGCTGTGGGACAGCGGCATGCTCAACGGGCTCAAGCTGGATGACGACCAGTACCTCGCCCGCCTGATGGCGCTGCCCTCCCCGAAGCTGGACAAGCGGTCCAACATCACCACCGATGCGGTGCAGTGGGCCGAGGCCAGCTGCCGCATCGCCATTGCACCTGGCGTTTACCCGGCCAAGCGTACGCTGGGCCCTGAGTACACCGCGACCTACCGCCCGATCGCCGAACAGGAACTGCGCCTGGCCGGTGAACGCCTGGCAGTGCTGCTCAACGCAACGCTGGGCAAACGCTGAGGAAACCACCATGTCACTGCACGTCGCCAGCTTCTTCCACCCCGACAGCCATACATTCAGCTACGTGGTGCACGATCCGGCGACGTTGCAGGCGGCGGTGATCGACCCGGTCCTGGATTACGACCCGGACACCGACGCGCTCGGTGCCGGGCCACTGCAACCGCTGCTGGCGCATGTGCGCGACGGCGGGCTGCAGGTGCGCTGGTTGCTGGAAACCCACGCCCATGCCGACCACGTCAGCGCCGGCCGACGGCTCAAACAGCCGTGGCCGCTGGCCACCCTGGCGATGGGCAATGGCATCGTGCAGGTACAGCGGACCTTCGCTCCGCGCTACGCAGTGGACATGCCGACCGACGGCTCGCAGTTCGACCATCTGTTCAGCGACGGTGAGCACTTCGCGCTGGGCAACATCGACGCCGAGGTGATCGCGGTGCCGGGGCACACCAGCGACAGTGTGGCCTACCGCATCGGCGATGCGCTGTTCACCGGCGACTCGCTGTTCATGCCCGATGGCGGCACCGCCCGCTGCGACTTCCCCGGCGGCGATGCGGCGCAGTTGTACCGTTCCATCCAGCGGTTGCTGGCGCTGCCCGATGCCACCCGGGTGTTCATCTGCCACGACTACGGCCCGGGCGGCCGCGCGGTGGCCAACCAGACCACCATCGGCGAACAGCGCGCGCGCAACATCCACCTGCGTGATGGGGTCAGCGAGGCCGAATTCGTGGCTACCCGCCAGGCCCGCGATGCCACGCTGGCCGAGCCGAAGCTGATGCATCCGTCCGTGAAGGCCAACATCCAGGGCGGTCCGGCACCGGACGCATAGAGCGGGGCGCTGCCCCGCTGCGTTGGCACCCAGCCCGGATTGGTCCGAGGCAGCCACCCACGAGGTGGCGCTACGGGTTACCGGCCCTGGCGGCGTACGGTGTGCTGGCCTTTGACGATTTCAAAGGTGAAGGCGTACAGCAGGCTCACCGGCACCGGCTCGGTGCGCTCGGCACCGGCGCAATCGCCGCGATCATCCGGCACGTGCGCGGCCGGGTAATGGCACACCGCCGCCGGCATGTAGCGCCACTGCGCCACCGCCTCCTGTGCGGCCTGCAGCAGGGGGGCGTTGTCCTCGGCAGTGCCGGCCGCGCATTCGGGGCGATCGGTCAACGCCACGCTGCGTTCCACCCTGCCCTCGGCATCCACCACTACCTGCAGGCACACCACGGTGGGCGGCAGTTCGCGGCGCGGATCGCGCGTGCCCACCACCGGGTCCGGTGCCGCGTACAGCTGCGGCATCCGGTAGCCTTCGCTGGGTTGCAGCCGATAGGGCTGCACCTGCCCTGCCCCACCATGCCCATCGGTGCGCAGACGCTGGTGGTCCACGTTTTCGGCGCGGGTGTCCACCGTGGTGATCCGGTCATGCCCGGCGCAGCCGACCATGACCAGCGCCAGCGCGGCCGGCCAACCGCGCCTCACTGGGTGGGCGCCGATTCGTCGAACGCGTAGGTGACCGGAATGCGCACGGCCGTGGCCACCGGCTTGCCATCCTTGAGCGCCGGTTCGTAGGTCCACGTACGCGCAGCCGCGATCGCGCTTTCTTCAAACACGCCCGGATTGCTGGCACTGAGCACCCGCACGTCAGTGACCGCGCCCTGTGCATCCACATCCACCCGCAGCACCACCTTGCCCGACTGCCCCTGCTCGAACGCCTCTCTGGGGAAGCTGGGCGGGGCCATCTTGCTGGGGGTTACCGGGCGATCGCCGGTGGCCGTCGCCGGCCCGGTCTGCACCTGCTTGAACTTCTCGGTGGTGGTGGTGACCGGCTCGACACCCGCCCCTCCCTGGCTGGCCCACGCCACCGTCCCCAGGCCCACGCATACCCCCATCACCAACACTTGCCCGGTCAACCACGGCAGGGCCTTCCGCTTGTGTTCCTTCAACATGGCAATACGCTCCTTCAACATCGGTTGGCTGCGCCAGTGGCAGGCCATCGGTGCAACCGGGTGGACCAACTGCGCCTTCAGCAGCGCGTTGGCGTAGAGCCGGCGCAGGGCCGGGTGTGGATCGACTGTGCGCGCATCGCAGGCCAACTCCTGGTCGCGCAGGAAACCGCGGGCCGCCCACGGCAGCAGCGGATGGAACCAGAACACGCAGCGCAGCACCGCCAACGCAGCGTTTGCCCACGGGTCGCCGTGGCGGCGATGGCTGCGCTCGTGCTGCAGGATCAGGTCCTGCTCGGCCGCACTGAAATCCTGGTCGAAGCCGGGGCCGACCACGATGCGCGGCGCCCACAGCCCAACCAGCGCGGGCAAGCCGGGATCGGCGCTGGCCTGCCAACTGCCGTCGGCGCGCGGCCGCAGCAGGCCCAGCGCGCGCTCGAAGCGGCGCTGCGCGCGCCAACTGGCCACGCCCATGCCCAGCGCGCCGCCTGCCCATGCCACCAGCAGCAGCACCGGCCAGGCCGGCGATGCCGACGCCACCACCGGTGCGGTCCACGCGGCAGCCGCAGCCAGCACCGGCAGCGCATCGGCCATGCGTGCCGCCGGCAACGGCAGGTGCAGTGCCAGCAACAGCACCGGCACGCACCACCAGCTGCGGTAGACCAGCGCCGCCCCGCCCAGTACCAGCAGCAGCGGGCGCAGCGCAGCCACCAGCAGCACCGCCATTGCCAGCCACACACTGGCCTGCATCAGTCCATGCAGCACCTCAGTCATGGTCCAGCGCTTGGATGAGCGTCTTGAGTTCGGCGATGTCCTGCGCGCTGAGTTCGCCGCGCTGGCTGAAATGCGCCACCAGGGGTGCCACGCGACCGCCGAACAACTTGTCCAGCAAACCGCTGCTCTGCTCGGCCACCCAGGCCTGGCGCTGCAGCACCGGCGAATACAGGTAGCGCCGACCGTCGCGGCTGGCACTGATCGCACCCTTGGTAAGCAGCCGGTTGAGCAGGGTCTTGATGGTCGGCTCGGCCCACTGCCGATCAGCCAGGGCGGCCACCACCTCATCGGCACTCACCGGCGGGCTGCGCCACACCACATCCATCACCACGGCTTCGGCTTCGCTGATCTGGCTCATCATTTACATCCGTAATCGATGTACCGATTACACCCGTAATCAACCCACCTGTCAAGCGCTTCGACGGCCGGTTCATGCGCCTGTTGAGAGGATCGGGCCATTGCCTGCGGAGCCTTTGATGAGACGCTGCCGAAAGCGGGACTACCCGGTGGCCGACGTCCGCCGTTATCTGGAACCTGGCCCGGTGGTGCGGGTCAGCTCGGCGTGGCAGGGCCAGCGCACCGTGATGACGCGGGGCTGGCTGGCGTTTGATCCGTCACTGCGGGGCACCCTGGTTTCCAGCGCCCACCACAGCGTCGAGCGGATCCGGCGCAGCGGCCAATGCGTGATCAACCTGCCCGCCGTGGACCTGCTCGATACGGTGGTGGGCATCGGCAACTGCAGCGGCGCCGAAGTGGCCACGTTCGCGCGCGTCGGGCTGGAGACGACGCCGGCCAGCGCCGCTGCTGGCCCAGTGCCCCGCCAGTATCGAGTGCCGGCTGCACGTCGCCAGCCAGGTCAAACGCCACCGCTTGTTCATCCGGGAAGTAGTCAAGGCGCACGTGGCAGCGGTACCGAAGCGGCCCAGAACCCCGCATTACCACGACGATGGGCCGTTCACGCTGTCCGGGGCGGCGTTGTCGCGTCGCGGTCTGTTCAAACCCGAAATGCTGTAATGGCCCGCATGACTCTGCAGGATGGCGCTGGATGACCGAACACCTTACCGACCTCGACGCTGCGATCGACTGGCTGCTGCAGCGGGTCGACGGCCCCCTGCGCATCGGCGCACCGCTGGCGCTGGGCAAGCCGCACCGCCTGCTCAACGCGCTGTATGCCCGGATCGAACACGATCCGGCGCGCCCGCTGCAGATCTACACCGCGTTGTCGTTGAACCCGCCCAAGGCAGCCGGCGGCGGCTTGGAAGCGCGCTTCATGGCGCCCTTCGCCGAGCGCCACTTCGGCGCCGACTTCCCTCGCCTGGCCTATGCCGATGCGATGGCGCGCGACCGCCTGCCCGCGCACGTGCAGGTGGAGGAGTTCTACATGCAGTCCGGCGCGCTGTTGGGTTCATCGCAGGCGCAACGCAGCTATACCAGCCTCAATTACACCCATGCCGCCGACGCGGTGGCACAGCGCGCCCCGCACGCCATCGTGCAGAAGGTGGCCATGCGCCCGGATGACCGCCGGTTGTCGCTGTCGTGCAACAACGACATCACCCAGGACACCCTGGATGCGATGGTGGCGCGTGGCCTGCCGCGTCCGCTGATGATCGCCGAGATCGATCCGCAGCTGCCCTATCTGGGCGGCTCGGCGACGGTGGATGTGACTTTCTTCGACCTGGTCATCACCCCACCGGCCCCCTACCCGGCGTTGTTCGGCCTGCCGCGCCAGCCGGTCAGCGCGGCCGACTATGCGATCGGCCTGTATGCCAGTGCGCTGGTGCGCGACGGTGGCACGCTGCAGATCGGCATCGGCACGCTGGCCGACGCGATCAGCCACGCCCTGGTGCTGCGGCATACCGACAACGCGCGTTACCGGCAGATCCTGCACGCCCTGGACCCCCGCCTTGCCACGCACCCCACGGTACTGGAATGCGGTGGCCTGGCGCCGTTCGAGATCGGCCTGTACGGCTGCAGCGAAATGCTCAACGAAGGCTTCCGGCGGCTGGTCCAGACCGGGGTGATCCGGCGCAAGGTGCATGACGACCTGACGTTGATGGAGCGCATTGAAAACGGCAGTACCCTCACCATCGACCATGCCACGCTGGAGGCTGAAGGCGAGTACCTGCACGGCGCGTTCTACCTGGGGTCGCCGGAGTTCTATCAATGGCTGCGCGACCTGCCCGAGGACGAACGCGGTGCGATCGGCATGCGCCGGATCAGCGAGATCAACCAGCTTTACGGGGGCAATGAGGCGCTGGAGCGGATGCAGCGCCGCCATGCGCGGTTCTTCAATTCGTGCATGATCGCCACTGCGCTGGGTGCGGCGGTGTCCGACGCGCTGGAAGACGGCCGCGTGGTGTCCGGTGTGGGGGGGCAATACAATTTTGTGGCTATGGCCCATGCGCTGCCCGAAGCACGCAGTGCGCTGATGTTCCGGGCGGTGCGCGAAGACAAGGGCCGCGCGCAGTCCAACGTACGCTGGAGTTACGGCCACGCCACCATCCCGCGGCATCTGCGCGATATCTACATCAACGAGTACGGCATCGCCGACCTGCGCAACCTCACCGACGAGGACTGCGTGACCGGCATGGCCGGCATCACCGATGCCGCATTCCAGGCCGAGCTGCTGCAGACCGCCAAGGCGTGCAGGAAGCTGGACACGGCGTTTGAAGCGCCGGCGCACTGGCAGCAACGCAATACCGCCGCGGCGGTCAGTGCGGCACTGGCGCCGTTCCGGCAGTCGGGCCTCTTGCCGGACTACCCGCTGGGCAGCGACTTCACCGAGGTCGAGCAGCATCTGGTCAAGGCGCTGGGCTGGTTGAAGCAGAACACGCAGACGCGGGGGAGCAAGCTGCGCACGGTGCTGGCCGCGCTGACCCAGCCAGCCGGCGACGGCGATGCGGTGTACCTGCAGCGGATGGGACTGGAGGCACCGAAGGACATCGGCGAACGGATCGAGGCGCGGTTGGTGCGATTGGCATTGGCGCGTACCGCAACCGGTTGAAGCTACGGCAGCCGAGCATGGCTCGGCTCTACCTGGATGCCTGGCCGGGCGTGGCGCGGGATCGGTGCGGACGAACGTGGTTCGGCGTGGCGCGGGATTCGGTGCGGCCGAACGCGGCCCGGCGTGGCGCGGGATTCGGTGCGGCAGAACGTGGCCAGGCATGCCGCAGGATCGGTACGGCCGAACGCGGCCCGGCATGGCGCCGGATCGGTACGGCCGAACGCGGCCCGGCATGACGCCGGATCGTTACGGTCGAACGTGGCCCGGCATGACGCCGGATCGTTACGGCCGAACGTGGCCCGGCGTGGCGCGGGATTCGGTGCGGCAGAACGTGGCCAGGCGTGCCGCCGGATCGGTACGGCCGAACGCGGCCCGGCATGGCGCGGGATTCGGTACGGTCGAACGTGGCCCGGCATGACGCCGGATCATTACGGTCGAACGTGGTCCGGCATGACGCCGGATCGTTACGGCCGAACGTGGCCCGGCGTGGCGCCGGATCGGTACGGCCGAACGCGGCCCGGCATGGCGCGGGATTCGGTACGGTCGAACGTGGTCCGGCATGACGCCGGATCGTTACGGCCGAACGTGGCCCGGCATGGCGCCGGATCGGTACGGCCGAACGTGGCCGGGCGTGGCGCCGGATAGGTACGGCCGAACGTGGCCCGGCGTGGCGCCGGATCGTTACGGTCGAGCGTGGCCCGGCCTGACGCGGGATTCGGTGCGGCAGAACGTGGCCCGGCATGACGCGGGATCGGTGCGGCCGAACGTGTTCCGGCGTGGCGCGGGATTCGGTACGGCCGAACGTGACCCCGGGGTTGCCGTGGGTTTGGTAGAGCCGAGCCATGCTCGGCTGCTCTTCGCTTGGAAACGCAGAAGGCCGGGGAAATCCCCCGGCCTTCTGTTTTGTTGCTGCCAGGCGCTACGCGGCGATCAGTTCGCCTGCTGCGCCTTTGCGGCGGCCACCACCGCCTCGGTGGTGATGCCGAAGTGCTTGTACAGCGCCTCGGCCGGGGCCGAAGCACCGAAGGTGTCGATACCGATCACCGCACCGTCCAGGCCCACGTACTGGCGCCAGAAACCGGTGACGCCGGCTTCCACCGCCACGCGCTTGCGCACCGCGTTGGGCAGCACGGACTCACGGTAGGCCGCATCCTGGCGCTCGAACACGTCGGTGGACGGCATGGACACCACACGGGTCTTGATCCCGGCCGCATCCAGCTCGGCCTTGGCCGCCACGGCCAGGCCAATTTCCGAGCCGGTGCCGATCAGGATCACGTCCGGCACGCCGCCGTCGGCGTCGGCCAGCACGTAGCCACCCCGCGCGATCTGAGCGACCTGCTCGGTGCTGCGCGGCTGGTGCGGCAGGTTCTGGCGGCTGAACACCAGGCAGCTCGGGCCGTTGGTACGGGTGATCGCAGCCTTCCAGCTCACTGCCGATTCAACCGCATCGCACGGGCGCCACACATCGTTGTTGGGGATGTAGCGCAGCGAGGCCAGGTGCTCCACCGGCTGGTGGGTCGGGCCGTCTTCGCCCAGGCCGATCGAGTCGTGGGTGTAGACGTGGATCGCATGGGCCGGGATCAGCGCACTCATGCGCACGCCGTTGCGGGCGTAATCGCTGAAGACCAGGAAGGTGGCATCGAACGGGATGAAACCACCGTGCAGGGCCAGGCCATTGGCAATGGCGGTCATGCCGAACTCGCGCACGCCGTAGTACACGTAATTGGCGTTCGGATCATCGGTGGCCACCGACTTGCTGGCCTTCCACAGGGTCAGGTTGGAATGGGCCAGGTCGGCCGACCCGCCCACCAGTTCCGGCAACAGCGGTGCGAACGCTTCGATGGCCAGCTGCGAGGCTTTGCGCGAGGCGATGGTCTGGCCGTCGGCCTGGACCTGGGCGATGTAGGCATCGGCCTTGGCGATGAAATCCGCCGGCAGCTCACCGTGCGAACGACGGGTCAGTTCGTCGGCCTCGGCCGGGAAATGTGCCGCGTACTTGTCGAACTGCTGTTCCCACTCGGCCTGGCGCAGGGTGCCGGTACCGCCGGCACGCCAGCCGGCGTAGATCTCTTCGGGAATCTCGAACGGACCGTAGTTCCAGCCCAGCTGCTTGCGGGTGGCCTCCAGTTCGTCCTTGCCCAGCGGCGCGCCGTGGCTGGATTCCTTGCCGGCCTTGCCCGGCGAACCAAACCCGATCGTGGTGCGGCAGCAGATCAGGGTGGGCTTGTCGAACTGCGACAGGGCGCCATCGATGGCGGCCTTGATGCTGTCCGGATCGTGGCCATCGACGCCGCGCACCACGTTCCAGCCATAGGCTTCAAAACGCTCGGGGGTGTTGTCGGTGAACCAGCCGGCGGTGTTGCCGTCGATGGAGATGTGGTTGTCGTCCCAGAAGCAGACCAGCTTGCCCAGGCCCCAGGTGCCGGCCAGCGAGGCGACTTCGTGCGAGATGCCTTCCATCAGGCAGCCGTCGCCCAGGAACACCCAGGTGCGGTGGTCGACGATCTCGTATTCGGGGCGGTTGTAGCGCTGCGCCAGCAGCTTTTCAGCCAGCGCAAAACCCACGGCATTGGCCAGGCCCTGGCCGAGCGGCCCGGTGGTGGTTTCCACGCCGGGGGTTTCATGGTGTTCGGGGTGGCCGGCGGTCTTGCTGCCCAGCTGGCGGAACTGCTTGAGCTGTTCGATCGGCAGGTCGTAGCCGCTCAGGTGCAGCAGCGCGTACTGCAGCATCGAGCCGTGGCCGTTGGACAGCACGAAGCGATCGCGGTTGAACCACTGCGGATTCTTCGGGTTGTGACGGAGATAGTCGTTCCAGAGGACCTCGGCGATATCGGCCATGCCCATCGGCATGCCGGGATGCCCGGACTTGGCGGTTTCGACCGCATCAGCGGCAAGGAAGCGGATGGCGTTGGCCAACTGGCGGCGGGTAGGCTGCGTCATGGTTCTGAGAGTCGGGAGGCTCCCGCGGAGCTGCGGGCAGGCAATTGTCCCACAGACGTCCGGCGGGGTCAGGCCGTACGTCGCCTTCCTGAACAAAAACGCCCCGCACAAGGCGGGGCGTTCGGGACCGCGCGCCTTGGCAGGCAGGCAATCAGTCGCGGGTGACCTGCACCGGGACCGGGCTGTCCTCGGTCTCGCCCTTGGCCACCAGGGTGGTCAGTGCGAGGTCGCCGGTGACGTTCAGCGCGGTACGGCACATGTCCAGGAAATGGTTCACGCCCAGGATCAGGCCGATGCCCAGCGGGTTGACCCCGACCATGGCGCAGATCATCGCCACCACCGGCAGCGAGCCCGACGGCACGCCCGCCGTACCGATGCCGCCCAGGATGCAGACCGCCATCACCATGAACTGCTGGCCGATGCTCAGGTCCACGCCGAAGAACTGGGCCAGGAAGATCACCGTGACGCCTTCGAACAAGGCGGTGCCGTTCTGGTTGGCGGTGGCGCCCACGGTGAGCACGAAGCGCGACACCTTCTGAGGCAGGCCCATCTGGTCGGCCACGCGCAGCGCGGTGGGCAGGGTGGCGTTGCTGGAGGCGGTGGAGAAGGCCATCACCGTGGCTTCCTGGGTATCACGGAAGAACGCCAGCGGCGAGCGCCCGGACAGCCACACGGCCACGCCGTAGGTCACCACCATGTGCAGGCCCAGCGCCAGCACCACCACGCCCACATAGGCACCCAGGCGGATGATCAGGTCGAAGCCGAACAGTGCCGCCAGGTTGAACATGAAGCAGGCCACCGCGTATGGGGCCAGGCGGATGACCAGGTTGATCAGGGTCATCGATACTTCGAACACGCCTTCCACGGCGCGTCGCAGCGGCGCGACCTTCTCCTCATCGCTGAGCACCATGCCGATGCCGAACATCAGCGCGAAGAACATCAGCGACAGGATCGCGCCGTTGTCCGAGGCGGCCTGCAGCACATTGCTGGGCACGATGGACAGCAGCATGTCCATGCCCTTGGGGGTTTCATGGATGCCGGCCACGATTTCCTTGCTGCGCTCGGCATTCTCCGAGAGCATCTGCGCGGCCACGTGCGGATCCACGCCGGCGCCGGGCTTGAGCACGTTGACCAGCACCAGCCCGATGCCCACCGCGATGCCCGACAGCAGCACCGTATAGGCCAGCGTCTTCCAGCCGATCCGGCCAAGGGCGCGGATATCGCCCATCTCCGACACGCCCATGATCAGCGCCGAGAAGATCAGCGGCACGATCAGCATGAAGATCAGGTTGAGGAACAGGCCCGACAGCGGCGTGGTCACCCAGGCCATCACGCCCTTGGCGAAGTCGGTCAGGCCGGGAACGCCCGGTCCGGCGGCGTGCACGATCAGGCCAAGCACCAGGCCCAGCGCGAAGCCAATGCCCATTTTCCAGTGCAAGGGCAGTTTCTTGCGGGTCGTTGCGGCCTCAGTCATGGAGCGGCTTTCCTGTAAAGAATTGAATGAGCTTAACAAAGCCGGGCCCGCGGGCCCGGCAACACATCAAGGTCCCGAAGGATATAGAGGCGCCAACCCATTGTTTTCCGCCACCGCAGCCGGCTGCCAGTGTGGTCCGTCATGGAATGCCCGGCGCAGCGCCTGGCGCGCGGCGGCCACGTCACCGCCCTGGCCGGACCAGCGCACCTGCTGCATGGCCAGCAACGCCTGGCGTTGGACCGGGTCGGCCAGCCGCGCCAGCAGCGCATCCACTCCCTGCACCCCGCCCATCGCCGCCAGCAGCGTGATGATCTCGTCCAGGCCTTGGCTTTCCAGCGCGCGGCGCAGTTCCGCAGGCGATACCGCCGCCCCCGCGGCGACGCCACCCCCGCCGGCCAGTGGTGCCGTGGCGGGCCGATGGCGGGCGGCGCGGCGCCAGCCCCACCACAGGGTCAGCAGCCACAGCAGGGCAAACCCGGCGGCCGCCGCCATCCATCCCCACGGCCGCGCAGCCGCCTGGACCTGGGCCAGCGGCAGCGCATTGGACACCGCGCCGGCCTCATCGGGCAGCGCCGAACGGGTATCCACCGGCACTGCTGGCGTGGCGGCCCCGTTGCCGGCCCCACCCGCCGCGACCACAAGGGTCAGGTCCGGCAGCGTGGCCGTGCGCGCCTGCCCGGCCTTGACGTCCCACCACGGCATGCGTGGGCCGGGGACGCGCAGGCTGCCAGCGGTGCGCGGCACGATCGAGTAACGCCGGGTCAGCTTGAGCTGCGGGGTCGTGCCGTTGAAACTTTCATCGAACTGTGCCGGTTCGGCGAACACCTGCGCGTCCGGGCCGACATCCAGCGCGGGCAGCTCGGGAAACTGGGCACGGGTGGCCCCCTGCGCGATGGCCTCGACCACCACCGTGGCCGCCTCGCCAGCGCGCCCACTGGTCGGGGCGGCGGTGTAGCGCAGGCGCAGGTCGTGCAGCGGCAGCCACGGCTGCGCTGCGTTGGCCGGTTGCGGTTGTACCTGCAGCGTGCGCGGCGGCGCGCTGGCGCGCAGCCGCCCGTCGCCGCCGAACATGTCGTCGAAAAAGCCCCCCGCCGCACGCCCGTTGAACTGCGCCGCCGGCAGCTGCAATGGCCCGCTGCGCTCGGGAATCAGCAGGAAGCGCCGTTCCACCAGGTTGTAGCGGCGGCCATTGACCTCGCGCACCAGGCTGCGGTCTTCGCCCACCCGTTGCAGGGACGCACCGCTGGGGGTGTCCAGCAGCAGTTCGCCTGATACCAGTTGCGAGGCGTAGTACAACCGCACCACCACCCCCACGCTCTGCTGCACGTAGGGCGTGGGGTCATCGACCTCGGTTTCCATGAAAACCGCCGCATTGCCCGGCACGGCGGCCGGCGCGGCCGCGCTGGCGCCGACCTGCAGCAGCAGCGGTGCCGTGCGCTGGGTGCCCACCTGCAACGCGGGAATCTGCACCGTGCCACTGCGCCGCGGCGACAAGGTCACTGCGTACAGATTGCGCGCCTGGGTGCTGCCGTTGCTCCATTGCATCTGGCGGCTGCTGGTCTGCCCGCTGAGGTCGAAGTCGGCGCGCAGCGGCGCGTAGTCCGGCGCGCCGGCGGCGTCGCTCTCGATGTTGAGGGTCACCGTTTCGGTGTCGCTGATCTGGTCGCGGTCCAGCCAGGCACGGGTCTGCGCCTGCGCCCAGCCGCTTGCGGCCAGCAGCAGCCAACAGCTGCCGCGCATCCATCGCCGCGTGGTCGAATCGGTGCTCATCGTCCTTCCCGTTTCCTGCGTTCGTTTTCCAGCTGGAACTTGGCCCGCAACAGGCTGCCCGGATCATCGGGGACGCGCCGCATCCAGGCTTCCACGGCCTGGCGCTGCTCGCGCTGCTGCGGGGTTTCGGCCGCCTGGCGCTGCGCCCCTGTGTCCTTGCCGTCCTTGCCCTGGCGCAGCAAGGCCTGCTGCATCTGCTGGCGCTGCACCGCATCGGCCTGCGCCTGCGCGGCCGGGTCGGGGGTGCCGCGGTCCTTGTCTTCGCTACGGTCCCCGGGCGTTTCCGAGGCCTGGCCCGGGGCCTGCCCTGGACGCGGCTCCCCAGGCTGCTTCTGGGGCTGCCCGGGGTCCTTGCCGGGCTGGCCTTGGCCCTGCTGCGACGGCGGCGATTTCGGCGGCTGTTTGCCTTCCCCGCCCTGCGGCGATGGCGGCGGCGCACGTTTGCGAGCCGCATCCACCGCCGCGCGGTTGGCCACCGCATCGGGCATGCCGGGCGTCTGCCGCAGCGCCTGGTCATAGGCCTCGATGGCAGCGTCGTACTGCCCCTGGCGGGCCAGTGCGTTGCCCAAGTTGTACCAGCCGGCATCGCTGTGGATGCCGTCGAACTGCTGCTGGGCAGCCTTGAAATCGCCGCGCCGGTAAGCCGCCACGCCAGTGCTGAGTTTCTGCTGGTCGATCTGGTCGCCGCGCTTCCACCAGCTGCCTTCGGCGGCATACGCCGGGGCGGGCGTGGCCAGCGGCAATGCCAGGCAGGCAACCAGCACCAGGGCCATGCCACGCCGGCGGAATGCCCACAGCGACAGCAGCATCAGCGGCGGCAACAACCAGAAGCCTTCATCGCGCCAGGCAAGCCCGTTGCCCTCGCGTCGATCATCCACGCCGGCGGTGGGGGTCAGCACGCCCAAGGCGTTCAGATCGGTATCGTCGTTGGCGATCCGCGCGTAGTGCCCACCGCCGGCGCTGGCTACCGCCCGCAACGAGGCTTCTTCCAGCCGCGCCTGGGCGATCTGGCCATCGCCACTGCGGTAGGCCGCGCCAGTGGGCGTGCCCAGGCCCAACACCGACACCGCAAATCCCTGCCGGCGCGCTGCGCTGGCCGCACTGCTGGCCGCCGCGTCGGTTCGATCGGTGAGCAGCAGGATGTCGCCACGGCGGGCACCGGACTGCTGCAGCAATAGCACGGCCGCGTCCAATGCGCGCTCGGCACGCTGGCCATCGCGTGGCATCACGTCCGGGCCCAGTGCATCCAGATACAGCGCCACGTTGGCGGTATCGGCGGTGAGCGGCGCCACGGTGTAGGCATCGTCGGCGTAGACCAGCAGCGCAACCTCCCCGCCCTGGCGCTCACGCAGCAGCGCGGCCAGCTTGGCGCGTGCCTGCAGCAGCCGCGACGGTGGCAGGTCGGTGGCGGTCACCCGCGAGGACAGGTCCAGCGCCACCACCAGCGGGGCCGGCGATTGCCACAACGGCTGTGCCACCTGCCGCCAGCTCGGTCCTGCCAGGGCCAGTGTGGCCAGCGTCCAGCCCAGCAACAACGCCACCAGCCCGCCCCAGGCACGTTGCCCACCGGCCACCAGCAGGTGGCGCAGCAGGTGCGCATCCACCGCGGTGTGCCAGGCGCTGCCGCGACGACGGCGCCAGTACCAGAGTGCGGCGATCAGCGGCAGCGCCAGCAACAGCCACAAGGCGTGCGGGCGCACCAGATGCAGCGCGGTCCAGTCGATGTTCATGCCCACCGCCTTGGCAGCAACCAGGCCAACCCGGCCAGCAGTACCGACAGCGCCAACGGCCATGCGTAGCGTTCGATGCGTGGCCGCACCGTCGGCCCGGCCGAGGCTACCGGCTCCAGTCGCTGCAGTTCGGCATAGATGCCGGCCAGCTCATCGGTATTACGCGCCCGGAACGCGCGCCCGCCGGTGAGCGTGGCGATCTTCTGCAGGGTGGCTTCATCGACCGGGTCTTCGCCCGGGGCGATCTGCACACCAAACAGACTGAAACCGCCGTCGCCGCCGAACGCCACGGTGTACACGCGCACGCCCTCGGCCTTGGCCAGCTCGGCCGCGCGCAGGGGTTCGAGCACGCCGGCATTGCTGACGCCGTCGGTCAGCAGGATCAACACACGCTGGCCCTGCGGCTGTTCGCGCAGGCGCTTGACCGCCAGGGCGATCGCATCGCCGATGGCGGTTTCACGCCCGGCCAGGCCCACCACGCTGTCGCCCAATTGCTGGCGCACACTGGCCAGGTCGTTGGTCAGCGGGGTCAGGGTGTACGCACGCTCGCCGAAGATCAGCAGGCCCACCCGGTCACCGGCGCGCCGGTCCAGGAAGTCGGCCAACACCGCCTTGGCCGCGCTCAGGCGTTCCACCACCTGATTGCCCAGCAGCATGTCGGCCTCGCTCATGCTGCCGGACACATCGACCGCCAACATCATCTGACGGCCCTGCTGCGGCGGCGTCACCGCCTCGCCCAACTGCTGCGGTCGCGCTGCGGCCACGCACAGGCAGGCCCAGGCCAGCCATAGCAGCAGCCGGCCCAGGCCCAACGAGCGCCCGCCCGCGGCCTCGCCCAGTGACTGCAACTGCGCTGCGGCATAGGGCACCCGCAGGGCCGCGGCATTGGCGTTGCGCTGCGGCCACCAGTACATCAACAGTGGCAACGGCAGCGCGGCGAGCAGCCACGGCCAGGCCAGGGTATCCAGCCAGGACAGCCAGCCCGGCAACCACGCCGTGAGCCCGGGCGGCAGGTTCGCGCCCATCATCGCGGCCGCCCCGAGACCAGCCCCAGGAAGCGTGTGCGGGCCAGCACCCGCAGGCGCGCGACCGCTTCGGCATCCACCTGCGGGCGATAGCTGCCGTCCAACAGCAGCCGGCCATCACCATCGGAGAACGCACGGCTGCCAGGCTCATCCAGGAATTCCAGCCACGCCTGGCCCTGCAGAAGCTCTGCGCCGGGTTGGCATGTGCGCGCGGCACGGCGCAGCAGTGACGCCACGGCGGCCACTTCGTCTACCGGCGTGGCGGCCTGCCCGACCGACTGGTCAAAGCTGCGCAGCCAGCGCTGCTGGCGACGGCGACGACGCACCTTCAACCAGCCCCACAGGGCCAGGACGGCCAGTACGCCGGCCAGCAGCAGCCACCAGCCCGGGGCCGGCGGCCACCATGACGGCGGCGGCGGCAACTGCACATCACGCAGCGGCAACGCGTTGGCCGCGCTCATGCCACCACCGCCGACGGCAGCGGGGTCAGCCAGCAATCACTGGGATCGTCGGTGGCCACCACGTGCACCTGGATCCGCCGCGAGGACAGCGTCTTCTGCAGATCCTCCAGCGGCGCCACGAAGCGCTCGCGCCAGTGCTCGCGCACGTTGCGGCGGTCCAGGTCGAGCAGCACCCGACGGCCCTGCGACAGAAACGCCAACGGCGCCGACGGCGGCGCCAGTTCCAGCGGGTCCACCAGCAGCATCACCACCACGTCGTGGTGCAGGGCCAACGCCGTCCAGCGCGACACACTGATTGCCGCGGCCTGGCCGGGGTCGGCCAGCACCACCACCCGCGCACCGGGGCGCAGCAGGCGGGCCGCGTGCTCAAGCGCACGGTCCAGCCCGGCGTCCTCGGCCGGTGGCTGGGCATACCAGCGGGTCAGGGCGTCGAGCACGCGCAGCACCCCGCGTGTACCGCCGGCGGGCGCCACCGGCGCTTCGATCGTGCTGCCGCGCAGCGCGCCCAGGCGATCGCCCTGGCGTTGCGCCAGCCATGCGGCAATGGCACCCACGCGGGCCGCCTGCACGGATTTGAAGCGCACCCGCGTGCCGAAGTACAGCACCGGGTCGGTGTCGGCCACCAGCAGGGTCAAGCGCTCGCGTTCGGCCTGGAACAATTTGGTATGCGCGCGCCCGGTGCGTGCGGTGACGCGCCAGTCGATATGGCGGGCGTCGTCGCCGGCCACGTACTCGCGGGATTCGGCGTACTCCATGCCGCGCCCACGCATCGGCGCCGGCGCACTGCCGGCATGGCCAAGCCGGCCGCGCCGTGCCGGGGCCAGTCGATGCGCGTTGCGCCGCAGCGCGACCAGCTCGGCCAGGCTCGGGCGCAGGCCGTCGCCCTCTGGGGCGCCCGCCGTACCGTCCACGTTGGAGCCCATGAGGGTCAGGGCGCCGGCACGCGGGCCAGCAGATCGGCCACCAGGCGGTCGCCATCCCAGCCTTCGGCGGTGGCTTCATAGCTGGGCAGCACCCGATGGCGCAGCACGTCCGGGGCCACGCTGCGCACATCGTCGGGGGTGACGAAGTCGCGGCCAGCCAGCCAGGCGCGCGCACGCGCGCAGCGCTCCAATGCGATCGAGCCTCGCGGGCTGGCGCCCCAGGCAATCCGGCGGGCCAGCGCCGGGTCGTATCGCGCGGCATCGCGCGAGGCCAGTACGATCTCGATCAGGTAGCGCTCCAATGCCGGCGCCATGTGCAACGACAACACCGCCTTGCGTGCGTCGAAGACATCCTGCAGCGGCATCCGCGCCGGTGCCGGTGGCGGCGTGCCCAGCGCATCACGCGCGCGCTCACGGGCCAGGCGCAGGATTTCCGCTTCGGCGTCCGAATCCGGGTAGCCAATGCGCACGTGCATCAGGAAGCGGTCCAACTGCGCTTCGGGCAGCGGGAACGTGCCTTCCTGCTCGATCGGGTTCTGCGTGGCCATCACCAGGAACAAGGCCGGCAACGCGTAGGTGTGGCGGCCGACGGTGACCTGGCGCTCGCCCATCGCTTCGAGCAGCGCCGACTGCACCTTGGCCGGCGCGCGATTGATTTCGTCGGCCAGCAGGATGGGATGGAAGATCGGCCCCGGTACGAATTCGAAGCGGCCTTCCTGCGGGCGCCAGATTTCGGTACCGGTCAGGTCGGCCGGCAGCAGGTCCGGGGTGAACTGCACCCGCGAGAAATCCGCTTCCAGGCGGGCGGCCAGCGCGCGGATCGCGGTGGTCTTGGCCAGGCCCGGGGCACCTTCCACCAGCAGGTGGCCATCGGCCAGCAACGCGATCAACAGCCGATCGACCAAGGCGGCCTGGCCGACGATCTCGCTGGCCAGGGCCTGGCGCAAGGCGACGAAGCCATCGTGCAGACGGTCGTGGGCCAGCTCAACGGCGGCAGGGGTGTCGATCGGGGTGTCGGGCATCGGGGGAGGCAGGTTCATGGCGTCCGTGTGACCTGCGCGGCGTGCGAAGGTTCCATCCACATGATGGCAGGGTGGACACCGGGTCGGGATCAAGATTGCCTGAACGCAACAACAGGCCCCTGTTTCTCCACGCCTATCGCGGGGTCGCGGCCGGGACGTCGTCGCCGCCGGAGAAGATCGCCCTGCAGTACGGGCCGCCCATCTTGAAGCGTCGGCACACCAGCGGTCGGTCGTCATAGATGCCGCAGTTCATGCGTACCCGGTCCAGGGCCACGCACCACCCATCCTCGCCCTTGGCCATCGCGCGCAGGCCGCCAGGCATTTCAATGGTCAGGTGCGCCGGGACCTGCTCGGACGCCCCGAGCACCGCGGTCAGCCGGCAACACTGCGCGTCGCAGCTGGAGCAGTTTGCGGCGATGGAATTCACCTGATGTTGGACTGACATACAGACCAGCATAGCCCGCCCCCCTGCCGCGCGCCTGAAATCGGCCCCACCCGCCCAAACCGGCACAGGCCGACGCCGGGGGCGCACGGCCGCACAGGCCCGCCCCGGGCGCTTTGGCCAGCCCCGGGCGGCCGAAACGCGAAAGGGCCGCACGCGGCGGCCCTTTCGCTGTTGCCACTGGCCTGACCTCAGTTGGTCTTGGCCACGCGCAGCACCTTCGGGGTGACAAAGACCAGCAGTTCGGCCTTGTCCTTGTTGCGGCTGCGCTTCTTGAACAGATTGCCCAGGAACGGCACATCGCCCAGGAACGGCACCTTGTTGACGCTGTTGCGGTCGGTGAATTCGTACACACCACCGATCACCACGGTCTGGCCGTCTTCCACCAGCACGGCAGTGTTGACCTCGCGGCGGTTGATGGTCGGCACTTCGCCGTAGCCGGCCAGGCGGATGTAGCCTTCCACTTCATCCTTCTTGACCGCCATGTTCAGGAACACGCGGTTGTCGTTGGTGATGGTCGGGGTGACCTTCAGCTCCAGCACCACTTCCTTGAACTGCACGTTGGGCGTGGCCGCGCCGCCGGCACCGCCGCCGGTGATGGTGACGTAGCCGATTTCCTTGCCCTGCTTGATCGTGGCTTCGCGCTGGTTGGTGGTGACCACGCGCGGATTGGAGATCACTTCGCCACGCGATTCCTGCTGCATCGCCGACAGTTCGACGTCCAGCAGGTAGCCGGCGTTGAGGATCGACAACGCCAGCGAACCCGGGTTGCTGGCCGCAGCGACCGGCAGGTTCCAGTTCAGATTGCCTGGCCGGATGGTGTACGGCGCGCGGACCGGCACGGCACCCGTGCGGCCACCGGCGTCCCAATCTGCCAACGCCTTGGCGTAGTCATTGTTGACCTTGGCCTGGTCGCTGATGTTTTCGTGGTTGTTGTCGGTATTCCCACTGAAGAACACATTGTCACGATTGCCGGTGATGCCGAACTTGGCCCCCAGTTCCCGCGCGAAGGTGTCGGTGGCGATGACGATGCGGCTTTCGATCAGCACCTGGTCAACCGGACGGTCGATGACGTTGATCAGTTCGCGCATGCGCGCCAGCTTCTTGGGGATGTCGCTGATCATCAGCGTGTTGGTGCGCTCGTCGGCGACGATGCGACCCCGCGAGGACAGGAACCCGCTGTCTTCCTGCGCGCTGTTGCCGCCACTACCGCCGCCGCCACTACCGCCACCGCCGATACCCTTGGCCTCGGTCAGCGCTTTGAAGATCTGTGCGGCGTTGTGGTAGTTGATCTGGATGTAGTCGGTCACCAGGTCTTCGCGGGTTTCGATCGCGATCCGGGCGTCTTCCTTGTCCTGCTCGAACTTGGCCAGTTCCGGCTGCGGGGCCACCCACACCACGCCACCGTCACGGCGTTTGTCCAGGCCTTTGGCACGCAGCACGATGTCCAATGCCTGGTCCCACGGCACGTTGACCAGGCGCAGGGTGACGTTGCCTTCGACGCTGTCGGAGGCCACGATGTTCAGGTTGGACTCCTCGGCGATCAACTGCAGCACGGTGCGCACCGGCACGTCCTGGAAGTTGAAGGTCACCGGCTTGCCGCTGTAACCGCGCTGCGCAATCGCGCTGGCGGCCTGGGTCACCGAAGTGGCATTGATCGCACCGGTGGCCGGGGCCGCCTTGCGTGGACTGATCTCCACCACGTACTCGTTGCCGGTCTGGTAGGCCAGCGACTCGAAGGCCGTGTTGGTGTTGAGCACCAACTGGGTGCCGCCGCCGTAGGGCTTGGGATCGATGCGCTGCACCGGGGTGGCGAAGTCGGTCACGTTGATCGACTTCTGCAGGCTTTCCGGCAGGCGGACGTTGCCGACGTCGATCACCACGTTGTTGCCCTGGGTGCGCAGGTCCGGGCTGGCGCCCTTGCCGTCGAACTGCAGGATCAACCGGCCGGCGCCATCTTCGCTGCGCTTGAAGTCGATCTTGGATACCGACAGCGAGGCCGGTGCGGCGATCGGCGCGGCGCTGGCTGCGGGCTGCGCAACCGCCGCGGCAGGCGTGGCCGCCTGCAGCGTGCCATTGGCCACCATGAGCGCGACTCCCAGCGCGCACAGGTGGATCAGCTTCGGGCGCCGGTTGGGACGCTGCAGCATGGCATTGGAAAAGGTCATCGTGCTATCCCCGTAATCATTCATTGATCTTCAAGCGCAAGCGATGCAGGCCGTTCCAGCCAGCCGCCCGCGCCATCCGGCACCAGTTCAATCAGTTCGATCCGGTCTTCGAAGACCCCGGTCACCCGGCCGTCGCTCTGCCCCAGATAAACGCCCGGACGCACCCGGTAGGTGACCTTGTCCGGCGCCATCACCAGCGCGACCAGCCCGCCACCCTTGCCGATCGAACCGACCATGTCCAAGGCATCCAGCGGGAAAGCTTCCAGCGGTTCCTTGCGACGGTTCGGATCCGGTCGCAGTCCCGAGCCACCCTGTGGATTGGTCCAGGCATCGGTGAACGGATCGCGCATCCCCTGCGCGGAGTATTCAAACGTCTCGAACTGCTGCATTACCGGCAGTGGCTCCAGCGGTGGCGCCGGGCGCGCACGCACGTCCTCCACCCACTTGGCCAGGTTCGGCGCATCGCCCGGGGTGCTGCTCACCCCACGCGCGCAACCGGCCAGCAACGCCAGCATCAGCAGGCCACACACCCGTGCGGTCATCCCCAGGCTCATGGCGTGCCTCCGGACTTGGCGGACTTGTCAGTGCCGGCGGCTGCCTTTTCCTGCGCTTCCATTTCCAGCTCGTCCAGGTAACGGTAAGTCTTGACCGTACCGGACAGCTCCAGCGCGCCACTGCGCGCGGTGATGCCGGTCTTGGGGTCCTTGGGCTTGAGGTTGATGTCGTGCATGGTCAGGATGACCACGCGCGGCAGCGACGCCACGCCACTGACGAACGCACCGAACTGGTGGTAGCTGCCCACCATGCGCAGGGCGATCGGCTTTTCAGCGTAGAACTCCTTGGGCTGCTCGGCGCCGGGCTGGAACAGCTCATTGACCAGGCCGCTGGACAGCGCGGTCTGCGAGATGTCGATGATCAGGTCCGGCATTTCGGTCTTGCTGGGCAGCTGGCGCAGCATCTGCTGCAGCACCTGCTCCATCTGGGCCAACTGCTGCTTGAGCGGGGCCAGATTGACCGCACGCCCCTGTTCCTTTTCAAACTCGGCGCGGAGCGTGGTCTCGGTGCTTTCCAGCGCGGTCAGCTCTTCACGCTTGCCGCTGATCAGGGCGAACCATGCCAGGAACACGATCAGCAGCGACAGCAGCACGCAGAACACCACCTTGGCCTGCTGCGGCCAGTTGCCGATGTTGTTGAAGTCCAGCTCTTTGAGGTTGATCTTCTGGCTCATGCGGCCCCCTTCTGCGGCGCACTGGACGCAGCCGGTTGCGCGGGTGCGGGTGGGGCGATGCGGCTGCCGGACGGCTTGGCCGGCTCGGCGGCCGGTGCCGTGGCAGGCGCAGCGGCCGGTGCGGTCGAGGTCGGCGCAGCCGCCGGCGACAGCGGTGCCACTGCGGGTGCCGCTGCCGGTGCGGCGGCCGGATCCACCGGCGGTGCGGCATCGGCCGGTGCCAGCACGCTGCCATCGGGGCCTACGCCACCGATCGGCTCGCTCTGTGCCGGCAGGGTCACCTTGACCTCGAACATGTAGGGCAGCGCGCTGATGTCGCTGACCGGACCTGGGCCATCCTTGCCCGTTTCAGGCTTTTTGGCTTCGATCACCGACAGTTCCGGCTTGCTCATCCAGCCCGAGCTTTCCAGGTTGCGCATGTAGGCGCTGACCCGGGCGTTGGACTGGGTACGGCCCTGCAGGGTAAGGATGTCGCCTTCCTGCTTGAGCGCGGTCAGCACCACCCCATCGGGAATGGTGCGCACCAGTGCATCGAACAGGTGCACCATCTGCGAGCGTTTGGCCTGCAGTTCCTCGATCACCTTCTTGCGCGCCAGCAGGCGTTCCTTCTGGCGATCCAGGCGGTCGATCTCCTTGTTCTGCTCCTTGACCTTGGCGATCTCGGTCTGCAGGAAGGCATTGCGCTCGCCCTGCCCGCTCACCTGGCGGTCGTAGTAGAACCAGATCATCAACGACAGCAGCACCCCGCCGATGGCGGCGAAGCCAAGCATGCCGTAGAAGTCACGCTGGCGTTGCTTGCGCCGCTCGGCGCGCCACGGCAATAGATTGATTCTTGCCATCAGTCAAAGCTCCTCAGGGCCAGACCGGTGGCAATCATCAGCGCCGGGGCATCCTGTGCCAGGGCGTGTGCCTGCACTTTGGGACCCAGGGTCATCTGTGCCAGCGGGTTGGCCACCACGGTGGCCACGCCCAGCTGTTCTTCCACCATCTCCGGCAGCCCGGTCAGTGCCGCGCAACCGCCGGCCAGCACGATGTGGTCCACGCGGTTGAATTCGCTGCCGGCATAGAAGAACTGCAGCAGGCGGCTGATCTGCTGGACCGTGGCTTCCTTGAACGGCTCCAGCACTTCCATTTCGTAGCTTTCCGGCAACCCGCCCTGGCGCTTGGCCAGACCAGCTTCCTCGTAGGTGAGCCCGTAGCGGCGCATCACCTCGTCGGTCAGCTGCTTGCCGCCGAATACCTGTTCGCGGCTGTACAGGCTACGCCCGCCACGCAGGACATTCAGGGTGGTCATGGTGGCACCGATGTCCACCAGCGCGACCACGCCATCGCTGGCGATCGGCAGTTCGCTGGCGACCAGGGCAAAGGCGTTTTCGACCGCGAAGGCCTCCACGTCCATCACCCTGGCGGTCAACCCGCCCAGCTCCAGCGCCGATTGGCGCAGCTCCACGTTTTCCGAACGCGAGGCCGCCAACAGCACCTGGACCATTTCCGGGTTGTTGGGGATGGCGCCCAGCACCTCGAAATCGAGGTTCACTTCCTCGATCGGGTACGGGATGTAATTGACCGCTTCAAGTTCGACCTGGGCTTCCATGTCGTTCTCGTCCAGGTCGGCCGGCATCGGGATCAGCTTGGTGATCACCGCCGAGCCGGCCACAGCCGCGGCAGCGTGCCGGGCCTTGGTACCGGAACGGTTCACGGCGCGGCGGATAGCCTCACCTACGGCCTCCACTTCCACGATGTTCTTTTCCACCACCGCATTCGGCGGAAGTGGTTCCACGGCGTAATGTTCCACGCGGAAACGATTGCCACTACGTGAAAGCTGCAGAAGCTTTACTGCAGTCGAACTGATGTCGACGCCAATAAGCGGCGACTGGCTTTTTGGGATAAGCCCCACGGTTTCTCCCCTGCCGACGGGCACTTGGACGCATAACCTGCGCCCGCGCATTAATAACGTTTTTTTAGCAAAGCGCAACCGTTCTCGGTAAAACGTGCACTACGACACGTACTTCAGATACTGACGCACCTGAGGCGGATGGAAACGGCGCTCGAGAGCCCGTTTCCCCTGTGCGGACGCCAGCAGCAGCCGACCAACGGTCGGCTCTACCGGTGGCGGGGCCTCAGCCCTCGCACTTTTCCTTGCGCCCCATCAGCCGGCCCACGCGCGACGGTTCATCGCACTTGGGCTTCGGCGGCGCCGGCGCTACCGCTGCCGCACGCGCCCGCTGCAACTGCTGCACCTTCGCGCGGATCTGCGGCATCGCCGCCATCGCGGCTTTTTCACCTTCCAGGATCGCGTAGCCGCGCTGGCTGAAGTCGGCCGCGCCGATCTCCAGCACCTTGGGGCGGATGATGATGTCCGCGCGGGCCAGTTCCTGTTCGCCCAGGCGCTGGCCCATGATCGCGATGGACTGGTTCACGATGCCCAGCATGCCGGTCGGTGACTTGCCGCTGGCCTTGCTGGAAATATCCACGGCGATGACGATGTCCGCACCCAGTTGGCGCGCAGCATCCACCGGCACCGGGCTGACCACGCCGCCGTCGACGAAGCTGTTCTTGCCGATCTTCACCGGCTCGAACACGCCGGGAATGCTGCTGGAGGCGCGCACGGCCTGGCCGACGTTGCCGCGCACGAACACCGCGCGCTCGCCGGTGTCCAGGTTGGTGGCCACCGCGGCAAACGGCTTCTGCAGTTTTTCGGCAGGACGGTTGCCTACCTGCGCATTGACGTAGTCCTGCAGCTTCTGGCCCTGCACCAGGCCGCCGGAGAACAGGCGCACGTCGCGGATGCTGGCTTCATCCAGGGCCACCGCCTTGGTCTGCATCTGGAAGGCGTCCATGCCGCTGGCATACAGCGCCCCGACCACGCTGCCGGCACTGGTGCCAGACACCACCACCGGCTCGAAGCCATTGGCTTCCAGCATCTTGATCACGCCGATGTGGGCAAAGCCCTTGGCCGCGCCGCCGCCCAGCGCAATGCCGATTTTCACCGGCTTGGCCTGCGCCACGGGCGTGGCCACCGGCGGCGGGGTCGGGCGGACGGGATCGCCGCCGCAACCGGCCAGCAGGCCGAGCAGGGCAACCGACAGCGCAAGACGAATACGGGGCAGTGGTTTCATCGGGATCGCAGAAAGTGAATGGGCATCAAGGGCGCCAGCATACCGGTAGTGTCGGCCGTTGGCCGGCCCGGGCATGACGCCCGGTCATATCGCGTTGCCGGCCAACGGCCGGCCTGCTCAGAACCGGTTGTCGCCATCCAGGATGCGCCCGATGCCGCCCAGCACCGAGCCCTCGCCACGGCTCTGCCCCCCGGCCTGCGGCGCGGCCATCCACATGCGCCCGGCCAGGCGCGAGAACGGCAGCGATTGCAGCCACACCTTGCCCGGGCCGGTCAGGGTGGCCAGGAACACGCCTTCGCCGCCGAACACCATGCTCTTGATGCCCGCCACGCGGCGCACGTCCATGTCCACGCTGGCGTGGTAGGCCACGATGCAGCCGGTGTCCACGTCCAGCCGCTCACCGACGGCCAGCTCACGCTCCACCACGCAGCCACCGGCATGCACGAACACCCAGCCGTCGCCCTCGAGTTTCTGCATGATGAAGCCCTCGCCGCCGAACAGCCCGGTCATGATCTTGCGCTGGAACTGCACGCCGATCTGCACCCCGCGTGCGCCGGCCAGGAAGCTGTCCTTCTGGCAGATCAGGCAGCCGCCGTGTTCGTCCAGCTTCATCGGCAGCACGGTGCCGGGGTAGGGCGCGGCAAAGGCGACCTTGGCCTTGCCCTGGCCGGTGTGGGTGTACAGGGTGGCAAACAGGCTCTCGCCGGTGAGCACGCGCTTGCCGGCGCTCATCAGCTTGTCCATGAAGCCGCCGCCCTGGCCGCTGTGCGAGCCGTCGCCGAACACGGTGTCCATCTGCACCGTGGCGTCCTTGAACATCAGCGCCCCGGCCTCGGCGATGGCGCTTTCGCCCGGGTCCAGCTCGATCTCCACGAACTGCATTTCATGGCCGACGATGCGGAAGTCGATGTCGTCGGCGCGCTGGCCGCGGCCGCCAGGGCCGGGCAACGGCGGTGGGGCGCCCTGCGCGGCGACGCTGCCGGCCAGCAGCTCGGGCACGTCGCTGATCGCCATCCAGCCGCTCATGCCCTCGCACCAGACCAGCGCGCGCGGGTTGAGGTGGGCGTACTGGCGGGCGGCGGCATCGTCGAGGGGACCGGTGCGATCGACCTGGCCGGACGTATGGAAATACCACTGGGTCATGGCGGTGTGCCTGGCAGACGAGAAGGGGGCCAGTCTAGAGCGGCCCGGCATGGGCCCGAGTGGGCCGGAAGTCGTGACCGGCGTCGGAATCTACGATCTCCCTTCACATCCGGGTGGCCGGATCTTGCTAATGAATGACCGGAATTTGCGACGCTGTTGCTGTACTGCAACAATTGTCTGGTAGCGCCGGTCCACCACCCCTCCCAACACAGCCTAAAACGCCATGTTCCCGAACCGCACTGCCCACGGCCGGTTTCCGTCCGTGCACCCGCTCGTCCTCGCCCTTGCCGCCCTGCTGCCATTGACGGCCGCAGCCCAGGACGCACCTGCCACCAAGGATCCGGTCGCGCTCGATACGCTGCAGGTCACGGCCCAGCGCCGTGTGGAAAATGCCAAGGACGTGCCGGTCTCGATCTCGGCCATCCAGGGCGAAAAGCTTGATGTGCTCGGCTCGGCCGGCGATGACATCCGCTTTCTGTCCGCGCGCGTGCCCAGCCTGAACATCGAATCGTCCTACGGCCGAGCCTTCCCGCGTTTCTATATCCGTGGCCTGGGCAATACCGACTTCGATCTCAATGCCTCGCAGCCGGTGTCGCTGGTGTATGACGATGTGGTGCAGGAAAGCCCGTTGTTGAAGGGTTTCCCGCTGTTCGACCTGGCCGGTGTGGAAGTGCTGCGTGGTCCGCAGGGCACGCTGTTCGGCCGCAACACCCCGGCTGGCGTGGTGAAGTTCGATTCGGCGCGTCCCTCGCAGGATGCCGATGGCTACATCAAGGTTGCCTACGGCAGCTACAACACCTGGAACACGCAGGGCGCCTACGGCGGCCCGCTGACCGACCGCTGGTCGGCGCGCGTGTCGGCGCTGTACCAGCGCCGCGACGACTGGGTCACCAACACCCGCGCCAATGCACCGGCACAGGGTTTTGAGGGCTATGACGAAGCCGCCGCACGCGTGCAGTTCCTGTACGAAGGCGACGACGTGGAAGCGCTGTTCAACCTGCACAAGCGCAAGCTCAACGGCACCGCGCGCCTGTTCCGCGCCAACATCCTCCAGCCGGGCAGCAACAAGCTGGTGGAAAACTTCGACCGCGATGAAGTCTCCACCGACGGCCAGAACTTCTCCGAACTGGAAACCTGGGGCGCCAGCGCCCGCCTGAAGTGGGATCTGGGCCGGGTCACGCTGCACTCCATCACCGGTTATGAAACCGCCGAATCGCTCAACCACGGTGACATCGACGGCGGCTACGGCGCAGCTTTCCTGGGCGCGGGCAACTACGGCCCGGGCTTCATCCCGTTTGCCTCCGAGTCGGCCGATGGCCTGCCGCACCACCGCCAGTGGACGCAGGAATTCCGCATCGAATCCAACGAGTGGGGCCGCTTCGACTGGCAGGCGGGGCTGTTCTACTTCGATGAAGATGTCACCATCGACAGCTTCAACTACGACTCGCTCACCCCGGGCAATCCGCAGAACGGCCACGCCGTGCAGAGCCAGCGCAACAAGGCCTGGGCGGCGTTCGTGTCCGGCGATTTCGACGTGACCGAGCGCTTCAAGCTGCGCGGTGGCGTGCGCTACACGCAGGACAAGAAGGACTTCAGCGCCAGCGTGCTGCAGGCCGTGCCGTTTGGTACGCCGGTGAGTGGGCCGTACCTGGCCAACACCGACGTCAACGACGTCAGCTGGGACCTGAGCGGTGTGTACCAGATCACCGACAACCTCAATGCCTATGCGCGCGTGGCCAAGGGCTTCCGCGCCCCGTCCATCCAGGGCCGGCTGGCCTTCGGTGGCGTATCGCAGGCCGATTCGGAAAAGGTGATCTCGTATGAGGCCGGCATCAAGGCCGACCTGTTCGACCGCCGCGCGCGCCTGGGCTTCAACGTGTTCCGCTACAACGTGGACGGCCAGCAGTTGATCGCAGTGGGCGGCAGCAACAATACCGCCACCCTGCTCAACGCCGACAAGACCTTGGGGCAGGGCGTCGAACTGGACTTCGAGGCCTACCTCACCGACCACGTGCTGCTCACCCTGGGCAGCAGCTACAACGACACCGAGATCAAGGACCGCGACCTGGCGGTGGCGATCTGCGGTGGTGGTTGCACCATCACCGACCCGACCACGGTCATCGACGGCGCCACCTATGCCCTGGTCAACGGCAATTCGCTGCCGCAGGCGCCCAAGTGGATCCACAACCTGACCCTGCGCGCCGGCTTCCCGATCAATGACGCCAGCGAGCTGTACGTCTACACCGACTGGGCCTACCGCAGCGAAGTGAACTTCTTCCTGTACGAGTCGCCGGAGTTCCGCAGCCGCTCGTCGCTGGAAGGCGGCCTGCGCCTGGGCTACAACTGGGATTACGGCCAGTACGACGTGGCGGTGTACGGCCGCAACCTGACCGACCAGGTGCGCGTGGTCGGGGCGATCGACTTCAACAACCTCACCGGCTTCCTCAACGAGCCGCGCACGTTTGGCCTGGAGTTCACCGCGAAGTTCTGATGTAACTGCGGATTGTTGTAAATACAGAACGGCGCGGAGAAATCCGCGCCGTTCCTGTTATGCCCAATCCCGGTAAAGCCGGGCGTTGGTCGGCCGCCAGCGGCCGGCACCAACGATCCCCGCTCGCCCTACAGCGCGCTTTCCGGCCGCACCTTCAGCACCGCCGTTTCGGCGGCGCAATCGCGTGCCGAATGCAGCCCCGCCTTGCGCGCGGCGGCAATTTCCCTGCGCGCGGCCAGCAGGTCCTTGTTGAACGCCGCGTTGTCATGCAGGCGCGCGACGGCCGCCGCGCCCATGAACCGCCCCTCCAGGATGTCGCTCTGCCAGTGCACGTTGCACACCAGGCGGCTCTCGCCGTAATTGCGGCCACGGGCCTGGATCGCATCGGCGCGGTCGGGGACGATCTCGGACAGGATCAACGCCCACGCCCAGCCGATCGAGGTATGCCCGGAAGGATAGGAGCCGTTGCCGCGCAGGTCCTGCTCGTCTTCCGGCGCGCACGTCGGCTCGCCGTTGACCATGAACGGGCGCGCACGCTGGTAGTGCTTCTTGGCGGTGCGCGTGGCCGCGCTCGCATCGATCCGGCTGCGTTCCAGCAGGCGGTACAGCGCCGGTGTCCTGGCCGCGTCCACGTCCACGTCGATGGCGCAGGAAAACTGGTTGGCGCCGGCCGGGAAGGCCAGCTCGGCATCGCGGTGGGCCTGCTCGAACCGCGCGCTGCCGCGCAGGGCCAGGGCTTCGCGGCTGACCTGCTGGTCCAGCGCGAAGCCGGCCGAAGCATCGGCCGGGGGCGCCGGCACCAGGGCCAGGCTGGCCGGTACCGCATCGGGTGCCAGGTAGCCCACCGCCTTGGTGGTTACCGAGGCTTCCACCGCCGTGGTGCCCGGCCCGGCCAGGGTCGTACACCCCGCCAATGCAATCAGCAGGGCGGCAGTCAGGAGCGGGCGGGTGGCAGCAAGGGCAGGCGAGGACATCGGCAGGTCTCGGGACGAACGAAGCGGCATGATCGCAGTTTGGTCCCGCTGCGGCAGCGGCCGGGCGTCGTAAGGCCAGATCCGGCATGGTGAGGGCCACGTGATGACCGAGGCGACAGCCTGGCATCGCGGAGCGTTTGAATCGCCTTTCGATAGAAACCATCTACTGGTTCACGGATTTCGATTGCTTCTCAGAATAGGTTCCACCCAGGGTCTACCACCGTCATGACGCCTTGCCGGCATGCCCGCATGGCCACGCGGTGGTGCCACTCATCAGGGGGGTCACCTGCAAGGGAGCAAGCGGATGCGAAGCAACGCGGGAAGGACGGGCGGTGGACTTGCCCTGGGCTTGATGCTGGCGTGCGGCAATGTGCACGCCGCCGATGTGGTGGGGGTGGCATTCGTGCACGGCACCGGCAAACAGACCGATGCGCGCGCCGACTACTGGCAACCGGCGATCATCGACACCGTGCGCCAGGGGCTGCCCAACAGCAGCAATTACACGGTGGTGAACTGCGATTTCGAACAGTACATGTGGAAGCCCGAGGCGGCCGGTTGCCTGGCCGGGCAGCTCACCAGCTTCATCAACAGCCGTGGCATCACCAAGCTGGTGGTGATCACCCACTCCAACGGCGGCAACGTGGTGCGCTGGATTCTGTCCAACCCCACCTACGACAGCCGCTATCCGAAGCTGATCCAGACCATCGGCAAGGTCACCGCGCTGGCACCCTCATCGGCCGGCACGCCGCTGGCCGACGCCGCGCTCAACGGCAACACGTTTGAAACCTCGGTGGGCTGGCTGCTGGGCTACAAGAGCGATGCCGTGCGCCAGCAGCAGGTCGGGCACATGGCCACCTACAACGCGCAGAACCTGTATGGCACTGCCGGGCGGCCGGGGTTGCCCAAACCGTTCCGCGCGGTGGTGGGCTCGGACGTGGAATCGGCGGTATGGGACAGCAACAGCTACTGCGGTGGTTACGCGCAGAACGTGGGCCTGGAGTTCACCCAGAACTGGTTGAACAGCTGCTCGGACGGGTTCCTGGAGTGCAGCAGCCAGAAGGCGGCCGGCACCGTGTGGTTCACCGACAAGGCGCGCACCAACGGCGCCGAGCCGTTGAGCCACAACCAGAGCCGGCGCGAATGCTTCGGTCTGGGCACCATCCTGCGCAACGACCTGACCCTCTGAGGAGCACGCCATGACGTCAAGATTGATCATTGCCGCCGCCGTGGCCGCCACCCTGGTCGCGCTTCCGCTGCACGCCGCCCAGCCGTTGCAGGTCCGCAGCGGTGACCAGGTGGCCCCGCGCGTGGAGAACGCGCCTTTGCAGGCCAACGGCATCGAGCGCGCGCCAGTGGATTTTGCCTGGGCGCTGGATCCCACCCAGGCGTTGGCCGCGCCGGCGCCGTTCGTGGCCACCAGCCGCAGCTATTGGGAACTGGTGGATGCGGCCACCCTGCAACGCGGGCTGGACCTGCCGCTGACCGCACCGGATGCGGTGATCCAGGTCAGCCCCGTGCAAGGCGCGCGGGCGCTGGCCCCGGAACAGTGGCAGGTGCGCGACCCGGCCGGCACGCTGGCGGTGGACAAGGCGGTGGACGCCGAGCAACTGCGGGCGGCCGGTCTTTCCGTGGGGCAGGGCAGCGCCATGGTGCGCACCGGCAGCAGTGCTGCGGTGGGCACCTACAGCCTGCGCAGTGCGCAGGCGCAGGGTCGCTATGTGGTGCAGGTGCTGGAGCCCAACAGCACCGTGGCGCTGCAGATGCAGGCCGGCGCGCAGCAGGTACTGGCCGGGGGCAGCCTGGCATTGACGGTGCGGCTGATTGACGACGGTGGCCGCGCCGCACTGGCCGGCGCCAAGGCCAGCGGACGCACCCTGGCAGCCGGCGGTGAAGCGTTGCTGGTGGCCCCCGACGGGCGCAGCTGGCCGGTGCCGCTGGTGGCCGGCAAAGACGGGCTGAGCGCACGCGTGGCCATCCCGCAGGATGTGGGCCAGGTGCAGGGGCTGTGGGAACTGCAGGCCTTCGTCAGTGCCAAGGGCGTGCAGCGCGATGCCAAGGTTGCCTTTGCGGTGGCCCAGCCCACCGCGCGCTTCAGCGGCCAGGCCGATGTGGATGTGGCCGCCCGCACGGTGCGGCTGCCGCTTCAGATCGGCGCAGCGGGCCGTTACGAAGTGCGTGGCACGCTGTACGCCACCGGTCCGGATGGCCAGTTGCGGCCGGTGGCGCAGGCGCACAGTGCGGCGTGGTTCGAGCGCGCCGGCAGCGGCGCGATCGACCTGCCGTTTGCAGACGTGGCATTGCCGCGCGGCTACGCCGCCCCGTTTGAACTGCGTGACCTGCAGCTGCACGACCAGAGCCGCATGGCGCCGATCGAGTCGCGGGTGGTGGCGCTTACGTTCTGAGGGAAGGGGGCGGAGGCAGCGGCCTCCGCCCCGGGCCAATGCCACGCCATGCGTGGTTGCCTGTCATCGGGCGCCCGCAGACCGCGCCAGCCACGCATGGCGTGGCTTTACCGTGGGCGCGCGCTCATCCGGCGAACGCGCTCAAGCGCCCCGCGTGTTCCACCACCTGGATCGGCCCGCCGAACACCTCCGACAAGGGACCATCGCGCAGCAGCTCGTCGCGACGGCCATCGGCGACGATCTTTCCACTGCGCAGCAGTACCACCCGCTCGATCTCGGGAATGATCTCCTCGATGTGGTGGGTCACCAGCACCAGGGTGATGCCCTCGGCGGCCAGCCGGCGCAGGGTGGCAATCAGGTGCTGGCGGGCGATCAGGTCCAGCCCGGTGGACGGTTCATCCAGCAGCAGTGCCTGCGGCCGGTTGACCAGCGCACGGGCGATCAGCACGCGTCGCGTCTCGCCGGCGGACAGTTCGGCATAGCCGCGCTGCAGCAACGGCAACGCGCCGGTCAGCGCCAGGGTTTCACGCACCCGCTCGCGCATGGCGTCGGTGACTTCGCGGAAGGCCGGCACCACGAAGCTGGCGAAGAAGCCCGACAGCACTGCCTCTTCCACGGTCAGCCCGGGCATGTCGGCCAGATTGCTGCTGAGGTCGCCGGTCACGATGCCCAGTTGCGCGCGCAGCCGGTCCACCTGCCAGCGGTTCTGGCCCAGCACCCGCACCGCCACGCTGCCGTCGGCATGCGCCAGCGGGTACAGCTCGCGGGTGATCAGCTTGATGAACGACGACTTGCCGCAGCCGTTGGGGCCCAGCAGGGCGGTGTGCTGGCCCTGGTCGATGCGCAGGCTGAGGTCGTGCAGCACCCGGACCTGGCCGCGGATCACGCAGGCGCGGTCCAGTTCGATCAGGGGGGCGTTGGCGGCCAGGGGCGCCGGAGAGGCTGTCACTGTCATGAATGTGCGCGCATGCTCACGAAGAGGGAAAACAACTGAATGACTGCGCAAAAATCGCACCAGACGGATGAAGTTTGCAAGCACAGGCCCCATCATGTCCGAAGGTGTACCCGTTTCCTTGATGGCCGCCCAAGGCCTGGAGTCCTGCGATGCTCGATACGCTCCTCAACTTCCTGACCGGCGGTGTTGTCGGCCTCGGCTGGTGGGGCATGGCACTGGTGCTGCTGGTGTTCACCCAGCTGACCATCTTCGCCGTCACCCTGTACCTGCATCGCAGCCAGGCGCACCGTGGCGTGGATTTCCACCCGGTCATCGCGCACTTCTTCCGCTTCTGGACCTGGCTCACCACCTCCATGATCACCAAGGAGTGGGTCGCCATCCATCGCAAGCACCACGCCAAGGTGGAAACCGACGAAGACCCGCACAGCCCGGTGACCAAGGGCATCGGCATGGTGTTCTGGCGTGGCGTGGAGCTGTACCGGGAAGCCCGTGCGATGCGCCCGGACATCGAGCAGTACGGGCGCGGCGCGCCGGACGACTGGATCGAGCGCAAGCTGTACACCCCGCACGCCAATCTTGGCCCGGTGGCGCTGCTGGCGGTCAACAGCGTGCTGTTCGGCCTGCCCGGCGTGGCGCTGTGGGCCATCCAGATGGCATGGATTCCGTTCTGGGCCGCCGGCGTGGTCAATGGCCTGGGCCACTGGTGGGGCTACCGCAACTTCGAATCGGCCGACACCTCCACCAACCTCACCCCGTGGGCGTTCTGGATTGGCGGCGAAGAGCTGCACAACAACCACCACGCCTTCCCGAGCTCGGCCCGCTTCTCCATGCGCCGCTGGGAGTTCGACATCGGCTGGGCCGCCATCCGTGGCCTGCAGGCCCTGCGTTTGGCCAAGGTGCTGCGCGTGGCCCCGTCCATGGACGTGCGCCCGAACATTGCCGTACCCGATGCCGAAACCCTGAAGGCGCTGCTGTCGCACCGCTTCCAGGCGATGACCGACTACCAGCGCAACGTGTTCGTGCCCGCCCTGCGCGAAGAAGCCACGATGGCCGGTGCCAAGCTGCGCAAGCTGCTGCCACGGCGCATGCGTCGCGGCCTGGTGAACGATGGCCGCTGGCTCAAGCCTGATTGCCGCGCCCAGCTCAGTACGTGGGTTGAGCAGCGCCCGCGCATCCGCGTGCTGGTCGAACACCGTGCGCGTCTGGCGGCCCTGCTGGAAGCACGCGGCAACGACGCCGCCGAGCGCCTGAAGCTGCTCCAGGCCTGGTGCCACGAGGCCGAGGCCAGCGGCATTGCCGCACTGCAGGCCTATGCCGCGCGGCTCAAGGGCTATGCGCTGACGGCGCACTGAGCCGATGCGCCCTGGTGTGCTGCACCCTGGAAAACGCCGCCTCGCGCGGCGTTTTTCCGGTGTGGTCCTGCTGATGGCCGCCGGTGCCGTGCACGCCCAGGTGACCGATACCGGCAGCTACCTGCAGCGCATGGACACTGACGGCGATGGCCGGGTCAGCGTGGAGGAGTACGTGCAGTGGATGATGTACGCCTTCCAGCGCATGGACCGCAACGGCGACGGCGTGCTCAGTGCCGATGAGCTGCCCGGCGGCAAGGGTGCTCCGATCACCCTTGAACAGCAGCGCCAGACCCTGATCCAACGCTTCCACAAGCAGGATGCCAACGGTGATGGCTACCTGAGCGCGAAGGAACTGGCCGCACCGCCGCGCTGAACGGTCTACGCCCGGCAGGCCGGTGTCTGGCTAGAATCTGCGCATGCCCGAGCTTCCCGAAGTAGAAACCACCCGCCGCGGCCTCGCCCCGCACCTGGAGGGCCGCCGCGTGCACGGGGTGATCCTGCGCCGCCCGGACCTGCGCTGGCCCATTCCGGCCGAGATCGGTGAACGGCTGCCCGGGCAGGCCATTGCCGGGGTGCGCCGGCGCGCCAAGTACCTGCTGCTGGATACCGCCATCGGCAGCGCCGTGCTGCACCTGGGCATGTCCGGCAGCCTGCGCGTACTGCCCGGTGACACCCCGGTGCGCGCACACGACCACGTCGATATCAGCCTGGACAACGGCCGCCTGCTGCGCTTCAACGACCCACGCCGGTTTGGCTGCCTGTTGTGGCAGCCGGCCGGGGAAACCCACGCACTGCTGGCCGGGTTGGGGCCGGAGCCGCTGGAGGATGCCTTCGACGGCGATTACCTGTTCCAGCGCAGCCGCGGCCGCAGCGCCTCGGTGAAGACCTTCCTGATGGACCAGGGCATCGTGGTGGGCGTGGGCAACATCTACGCCGCCGAAAGCCTGTTCATGGCCGGCATCAACCCGCTGCGCGAGGCCGGGCGGATCTCGCGCGAACGCTACCAGCGCCTGGCCACGGCGGTGAAGCAGATCCTCAGCCACGCCATCACCCGCGGTGGCACCACCCTGCGCGACTTCATCAGCCCTGACGGCGCCCCGGGCTATTTCGAGCAGGAACTGCTGGTGTACGGGCGTGAAGACCAGCCCTGCCGGCAGTGCGGCCGGCCCCTGCGCCACGCCACCATCGGCCAGCGCGCCAGTGTCTGGTGCGGGCACTGCCAGCGCTGACCGTCGCGCGCCTGTCGCCTTCCCGGCGGTATAGTCCGGCCAACGTCACCGGCGGGGGTGTGCGATGGACGAGGGCCCGGATATCACCGTATGGCTGGATTCAGCGCGCGCGGGCGACCGCGCCGCGCTGGACCGGGTATTGACCCTGCTGTACCACGAGCTGCACAGCATGGCCCGACGCCAGCTGGCCGGCCAGCAGGGGCGCACGCTGGATGCGACTTCGCTGGTGCACGAGTCCTACCTGAAGCTGCTTGGCGCGCGCGGGGCGGCGCGGTTCGAAGACCGCGCGCATTTCTTCGCCTACGCCGCCTCGGCCATGCGCAGCGTGGTGGTGGATTACGCGCGCAACCGGCTGGCACGCAAGCGCGGTGGCGACCTCAAGCGGGTCGAAATACCTGAAAACAGCAGCAGCGGCGTGCGCCTGGATGAAGATCTGCTGGCGCTGGACATGGCGCTGGCGCGGTTGCAGGCGGTGGATGGGCACTTGGCCAAGGTCGTGGAACTGCGTTACTTCGCCGGGTTGTCCGAGCAGGAAATCGCCGATCTGTGCCAGCGCTCGGAACGCAGCATCCGCCGCGACTGGCAGAAGGCGCGCATGTTTCTGCTGGCCTCGGTGCGCGAAGACTGATCGCAGCAGGCAATGCGGGTCCCGCGTGGCGGCGCGGGTGGTGGCAGGCGTTCGGGGAGCGGGCCGATGGAAGCGTCGCGCTGGCGGCAGGTATCTTCGCTGCTGGACCAACTGCTGGAACTCACCCCGGCGCAGCGAGAGCGGCGCCTGGCGCAGCTGCGCGCGGCCGATTCGACCTTGGCCGACGACGTGCAGCGGCTGCTCGAACAGGAGCGCGACAGCCATGAGTTCATGGCCCAGCCCCTATGGACGGCCGCCCCCCAGGACAGCCGCGCCGGCACGATGATCGGCCCGTATCGGCTGCTGCGCGCGCTGGGCGAAGGTGGCATGGGCGAGGTCTGGCTGGCCGAACGTGCCGATGGGCTGTACCAGCGCCAGGTCGCCCTGAAGCTGCTGCGCAGTGGCTATGCCGACCCTGGCCTGCGCCAGCGCTTCAGCCGCGAACGCGAGATCCTGGCGCGGCTGCAGCATCCCAACCTGGCCCAGTTGCTGGATGCCGGCGTGGACCTGCAGGGCCAGCCTTACCTGGCCCTGGCGTACGTGGAAGGCGAGCCGATCACCGACTACTGCCAGCGCCTGCAGTTGCCGCTGGAGCGCCGCCTGCACCTGATGCTGCAGGTGTGTGCGGTGGTTACCCACGCCCATGCCAACCTGATCGTGCACCGCGACCTGAAGCCGTCCAACATCCTGGTCACCGCCGAGGGCGAAGTGAAGCTGCTTGATTTCGGTATCGCCAAGCTGCTCGACGACCCCGACGCGCGCGACAACCCCGCGCACCCGCCCACCGAGGCGCGGGCATTCACCCTGCACTACGCCGCGCCTGAACAGGTGCGCGGCGAGCCGGTGACCACGCTGACCGATGTGTATTCGCTGGGCGTGGTGCTGTTTGAAGTGATCACCGGGCGCAAGCCCTACCGGCTGCGCCGGCACAGCGATGCCGAATGGGAACGCTCGATCCTGGAGGTGAGCGCGCCGCGCGCGTCGGCCGTGATGTTGCGTGGCAACGCCGACGCCCCGCCCACGCTGGCCGAACGGCGGCTGGCCCGGCGCCTGCGCGGGGATCTGGATACGATCCTGCTCAAGGCCCTGCAGAAGGAGCCCGGCCAGCGCTACGCCTCGGTTGAAGCGCTGGCGCAGGACCTGCGACGTTTCCTGGAAGGTCGCCCGATCCATGCCCGCCCACAGCGCACGCTGTATCGCCTGCACAAGTACATCGGGCGTCACCGCTGGGGCGTGGCGCTGGGCTCGCTCGGCGCGGTGGCGCTGGCCGGGCTGGCGGTGGTGGCGTTGTGGCAGATGCAGCAGGCACGCCGCGAGATTGCCCGCGCGCAGGCCATGCAGGATTTCACCGTGGGCCTGTTCGACCGTGCGGCCGGGGTGCGCCACGGCAGCTTCGATGTGCGCCAGTTGCTGGCCACCGGGCAGCAGCGTGGCGAGGCCGAACTGGCCGACCAGCCGCTGTCGCTGGCCGACCTGCAGGGCGTGATCGGGCGCCTGCGGATCGGCATGGGCGACTACCAGTTGGCCCTGCAGACCCTGGATCGCCAGCGTGCGCTGCTTGAGCAGGTGGGCCAGGTACCGGCGCCGCTGCAGCTGGAAGCGGTCACCCAGCGCGGGCGCGCGCTGCGCATGCTGGGCCGCTCGCGCGAGTGCGTCACCCACATGACCCCCATGCAGGCGCTGGCCGCGCAGCAGCACACCACCCTGCCCAGCCTGGTGGCCGAATACCACGCCCAACTGGGCCGCTGCCAACAGCTGCTGGGGTACCGCAACCAGGCGCGTGCCGCCTTTGAGCAGGCACTCGCGCTGCGCCGCGATGTGCTGCGCGACACCACCGGCACCGCCGAAAGCCTGGCCGACCTGGCCGCGCTGGACAGTGACGATGGCCATCCGCAGGCGGCCCTGGCCGGCTACCAGAATGCGCTGCAGCTGCTGCAGCTGCGCAGCAGCGAGCGGCATCCGCAGACGATCACGCTGCGCCGCCACCTGGGCGAAACCCTGGCCGCGCAGGGCGAGCTGGACGCCGCCGAGCAGACCCTGCATATCGCCTGGTCCGACGCGGTCAGCCTGTACGGCCAGGACCACCCGGAAACGCTGTCGATCCGACGCCTGCGCGGCGTGTTGGCGTTGCAGCGCGGCGACCTGCAGCAGGCGGCCGCGACGCTGCAGCAGGTGCACCGGTTGACCCGGTTGGCACTGGGTGAGCAGCACCGCGATACCGGCCTGAGCTGGCATGCATTGGGCCGGCTGGCGCTGGAGCGTGGTGACAGCGCCGAGGCCGTGGCCGATTTCGACCGCGCGGTGGCAATCTGGCGGCAGCCGGACTGCGTGGGGCTGCTGCCACAGGGTCTGTACGACTACGGCCGCGCACTGGCACAGGCCGGGCAATGGCAGGCCGCGCTGGCGGCCCTGCATGAAGGCCGCCAATGGCAGGCGGCCCAGCGCGGCGACCACGACCCCTCGGTGCAGCGCGCCGACCGCATGATGGCCGAGATCACCAGCGCGCATGGCGACCCGCGCAAAGCAGGCGAGCAACTGGCGCAGTTGATGGTGCGCAACCGCCAGGGTGGTGCGGAGGCCATCGCGCAGCAGCAGGCGCTGCAGCTGGCCTGGGGCCGCAACCTGGCGCGGATGGGCCAGGACGTGGAAGCCGGGCGCGCGCTGGAGGCCGTGGCCGGGTACCGTGCGCCGGACCCGGCCAGCACCGAACTGCGCTGGCAGGCACGCGCCAGCCTGGCCGCGCTGCAATGCGCGCAGGCCCCGCTGCGCGGGCGCGAGGCCCTGCAGCAGCTGCGGGGCGAGGTGCGTGCGCAGCGCCCGCAGGGTGGCGCGGTCCTGCGCGATATCGACCTGGCCCTGCAGGCGTGTGCGCCCTCGGCCCTGGCGGCCAATCGCTGATGGGGGCGTTCGCTGAACGCCGTACGCGCACCACCTCGGCGAATTAACGTTCGCCTGCCTATGATGTCCGGCCCTCACTGCCAGCGCTGCCTGCATGCAACGTCGCGACTTCATCCGCACTGCCTCCCTGGCCTTGGCCGCGATCGGCGTCCCCGCACTGCCGGCCTGCGCCGCGCAGGGCAACCAGCTGGGGCTGCGCCGGCTCGGCCAGCCGCAGCCGTTCGATTTCGCCACCCTCAAGGGCCAGGCGCGCGCGCTGTCGCAGGCCGCATACCAGAGCCACAAGCGCACCCTGCCCGGGCCGCTGGAAGCGCTGGACTGGGATCAATACCAGTCCATCGGCTACCGCCAGGACCATGCGCTGTGGGCCGATAAGCCTGGCAGGTACCAAGCCAAATTCTTCCACCTGGGCCTGTATTTCCACTCGCCGGTGCGCATGTACGACGTGGTCGACGGTGCCGCGCAGGAACTGGCCTACGACCCGGCCGCGTTCAACTACGGCAAGAGCGGTCTGAAGGGCAGCCACCTGCCCGCCGACCTGGGCTTTGCCGGCTTCCGCCTCAACACGCGCGCGGACACCGACCGCGACTTCGCCGCGTTCCTGGGGGCCAGCTACTTCCGCGCCGTGGGCAAGGAAGGCCAGTACGGCCAGTCCGCGCGCGGCCTGGCGATCGATACCGGCATGGGCAAGCCGGAGGAATTCCCCGATTTCATCGCCTACTACCTGGAACAGCCGGCCGCCGATTCCAACACCCTGGTGGTGTATGCGCTGCTGGATTCGCCCAGCGTGGCCGGCGCCTACCGCTTTGCCATCACCAACGGCGACACGCTGCTGATGGACATCGATTGCGCGCTGTACCCGCGCAAGGCCATCGAGCGCCTGGGCATCGCCCCGTGCACCAGCATGTACCAGGTGGGCGAGAACGACCGCCGCATGGCCTGGGACTGGCGTCCGGAAATCCATGACACCGATGGCCTGTCGATGTGGACCGGCAGCGGGGAATGGATCTGGCGGCCGCTGTGCAACCCGTACAACCTGCGCTTCAACATGTTCGTGGACAACAACCCGCGCGGCTTCGGCCTGCTGCAGCGCGACCGCAACTTTGACCATTACCAGGACGACGGGGTGTTCTACGAGAAGCGCCCGTGCCTGTGGGTGGAGCCGAAAGGGCAGTGGGGCAAGGGCTCGGTGCAGTTGGTCGAGATTCCCACCGTGGATGAAACCTTCGACAACATCGTGGCCTTCTGGAACCCCGAGGCCAAGCCGCAGCCGGGCCAGGAGCTGCTGCTCGGCTACCGCCTTTACTGGGGCGCACAGCCGCCGGCGCGCCCACCGCTGGCGCACTGCGTGGACAGCCGCACCGGCCTGGGCGGGGTGATCGGCAAGAAGCGGGCCTACTTCTCATGGCGCTTCGCGGTCGATTTCCAGGGCGGCGAACTGGCCGCGCTGATCGACAAGGGAGAGGTCGAGGCGGTGGTTCAGGCCAGCCGTGGCCGCGTGGAGATCGTCTCGGCGCGCCCCCTGCGCGAGATCAAGGGCTACCGCGCCATGTTCGACCTGGTGCCGCCGGACGATTCCACCGACCAGATCGACATCCGCCTGTACCTGCGCAGCGGCGGCAAGACGCTGACCGAAACCTGGCTGTACCAGTACAGCCCGCCGCCGGCCGGTGCACCGGAGCGCACGCTGTACTAAGAAGGGTGTGGGTTTGCAGGGCTGCAAGCCCTGCAAAAGACCCCCTACAACGGCAGCGGTGCCTGCGCCGGATCGATCTTGCCCTCGCCCCGCGTGATCTTCTTGAACTCGGCCCGGCTCACCGACACGTAGCGTTCGTTGCCGCCGATCTCCACCTGCGGGCCGTCCTGCACCGCGTGGCCGTGTTCGTCCACGCGCACGGTCATGGTGGCCTTCTTGCCGCTGTGGCAGATGGTCTTGATCTCCTGCATCTCGTCGGCCCAGGCCAGCAGGTACTGGCTGCCTTCGAACAGCTCGCCGCGGAAGTCGGTGCGCAGCCCGTAGCAAAGCACCGGGATGCGCAACTGGTCCACCACCTCACTGAGCTGCCAGACCTGGCTGCGGCTCAGGAACTGGGCCTCGTCCACCAGCACGCAGCCGAGCTTGCCGTGGGCCTCCAGGTCCTGCGCGATCAGCCGTTGCAGGTCGGTGTCCCGGTCGAAGGCCACCCCGTCGGCCTTCAGCCCGATCCGCGAGGCCACCACGCCGCGCCCGGCGCGGTCGTCCAGGCGCGGGGTCAGGATGGCCACGCGCATGCCGCGCTCGCGGTAGTTGTGCGCCGACTGCAGCAGGGTGGTGGTCTTGCCGGCGTTCATCGCCGAATAATAGAAATAGAGCTTGGCCATCGGCCAATTCTAGACGCCCGACGGCTGCCCGTGGCGGCCAGGCCTTGCCAGCGGACGCTTTCGTCCGCCGTCGGCGGTCGCCCCGCCCGGGCCGGTACAATGCCCTTCCCCCGGAGATGGCATGCACGGTCTCAATCCCCCCCAAAGCGCGGCAGTGCTGCACTGCGAAGGTCCCCTGCTGGTGCTGGCCGGCGCGGGCAGCGGCAAGACGCGCGTGATCGTGGAAAAGATCGCCCAGCTGATCGCGACCAAACGCTATCCGGCGCGGCGCATCGCGGCGATCACCTTCACCAACAAGTCGGCCAAGGAAATGCGCGAGCGCGTGGCCAAGCGGCTGCACGGTGGCGATGCCGAGGACGTCACCATCTGCACCTTCCACGCCCTGGGGCTGAAATTCCTGCAGATCGAGCACGCGGCGGTGGGGCTCAAGCGCGGCTTCTCGATCTTCGATGCCGATGACGCCACCTCGCAGGTCAAGGACCTGATGTACGGTGCCAAGCCGGATGACATCGAGGACGTGAAAAACCTCATTTCACGCGCCAAGAATGCCGGCCTGTCGCCCGAACAGGCGATGGCCGCCGCGCGCAGCACCCGCGAGAAGGAGGCGGCCAGCGTCTACGAGCGCTACCAGCTGCGCCTGACCGCCTTCAACGCGGTGGACTTCGACGATCTGATCCGGCTGCCGGTGCAGGTACTGGAAGAGAACCCGGAGATCGCCGTGGCCTGGCGCGAGCGCATCGGCTACCTGCTGGTCGACGAATGCCAGGACACCAACGATGCGCAGTACCGGCTGCTCAAACAGCTGGCCGGCAACAAGGGCAACTTCACCTGCGTGGGCGATGACGATCAGTCCATCTACGCCTGGCGCGGTGCCAACCCGGAAAACCTGCAGCAAATGGCGCGCGATTACCCGGCGCTGGAAATCATCAAGCTGGAGCAGAACTACCGCTGCTCCAACCGCGTGCTGCGCGCGGCCAATGCGCTGATCGCCAACAATCCGCACGAACACCTGAAGAAGCTGTGGAGCGACCAGGCCGACGGCGAGCGCATCCGCGTATGGGAATGCCGCAACAGCGAACACGAAGCGGAGAAGGTCGCCGCCGAGATCTCGTTCCTGGCGACGTCCAAGAAGATTCCGTGGAGCGATTTCTGCATCCTGTTCCGCGGCAACTTCCAGTCGCGGCCGCTGGAAAAAGCGCTGCAGCTGGTGCGCGCGCCGTACCACATCACCGGCGGCACCGCGTTCCTGGAGCGCCAGGAGGTCAAGGACACGCTGTCCTGGTTGCGCCTGCTGGTAAACCCCGACGATGACACCGCGTTCATGCGCGCGGTGCAGTCGCCCAAGCGCGAAGTGGGCGCCGGTACGCTGGCCAAGCTGGCCGAACTGGCCTCTGAAAAAGAGCTGCCGATGGCGCATGCCGCCGAAGCGATCGGCGCGCTGTCGCAGTTGCCGCCGCGCGCGGCCAATGGCCTGAGCCGCTTCACCGACATCCTGCGCGACCTGCGCGCGGAAATGCCCACGCTCAGTTCCGGCGACCTGGTGCGGCGCTTGGTGAAGGAGTCCGGGCTGGTCTCCGAACTGCGCGGTGCGTGCAAGGAAGAGTCGGTGTACCAGCGCCGCCTGGGCAACCTGGAAGAATTGGCGCAGTGGTTCGAAGGCGGCCCACGCGGGGCCACCACTGCCGATCTTGCCGCACAGCTGGCGTTGCTGTCGCGCAACGACAAGGACGACGGCGGCAACCAGGTACGCATGATGACCATGCACGCCTCCAAGGGCCTGGAGTTCCCGTATGTGTTCATCATCGGCTGCGAGGACGGCGTGCTGCCGCACCAGGTCAGCCTGGATGAAGGCAACCTGCAGGAAGAGCGGCGCCTGCTGTACGTGGGCATCACCCGTGCCAAGCTGCAGTTGTGGATGAGCTACAGCAAGCTCACCCGCAAGTTCGGCGAGCACGTGCGGCTCAAGCCCAGCCGTTTTTTCGATGAGATCCCGGCCGAGGAAATGCAGCGCGATGGCGCCGATCCGGTGGCCGATGCGGCGCGCAAGAAAGAGCGCGCCAGCGCCGGGCTGGCCGCGATCCAGGCGTTGTTCGACTGACCCAACACCCGGTAGAGCCGACCGTGGGTCGGCTGCCGTTCCCGAGGCGCGTCGACTGCCCTATGTCTGGTCCAAGAGCAGCCGACCCACGGTTGGCTCTACCGTGTTCGCGGCGCGCACTGCACAATCGGCGCATTGTCCTCTGCAGTGATCCGCATGTCCGCCGTGATCCAGACCGAACGCCTGCACCTGCGCCTGATCGATCCCGACCACGATGCGGCCGACATGCTGGCCCTGCTCAACGAGCCGGGCTTCATCCGCAACATCGCCGACCGTGGCGTGCGCACCCTGGCACAGGCGCGCGATTACACCGCCGAGCGCGTGCTGGGCAGCTACACGCTCAACGGCTTCGGCATGTACGCGATCATCCGCCGCAGCGATGGTGCGTGGCTGGGCAATGCCGGGCTGGTGCGCCGCGATGGCTTGCCAGCGCCTGACATCGGCTATGCGCTGCTGGCCCGGTACGAAGGCAATGGCTACGCGCTGGAAGCCGCGCGCGGGGTGATGCACTACGCGCGCGACGTGCTGGGCCATGCCGACCTTTACGGAATCGTCTCGCCGGACAACCTGCGTTCGGCCGCGCTGCTGCGCAAGCTGGGCATGGAAGATCGCGGCGACCTGACGCTGCCGCCGCCACACCAGGACGTGGTGCTGCTGTTCGCCACGCCGGGCGCGCCGGCGTTGTGATGCACTGCAGCCGAGCATGGCTCGGCTCTACCGGTGGTGGGGTACCGGTGTTGGGATGGGCTGCAGCCGAGCGTGGCTCGGCTCTACCGGTGGCGGGGCGCCGGTGTTGGGATGGGCTGCAGCCGAGC
>JAHREJ010000026.1 GCA_021733645.1 Bacillus subtilis subsp. subtilis
GATGGCGGTCATGGGACGTTGAACAGCGTCTCAAGATCGGCTGCATCAAGCCTGCGCCACTGGCCTTCAGGCAGCTCGCCCAGCGACAGCCCGCCGATGCGGCTGCGGTGCAGCGCCTGGACATGGTTGCCCACCGCCGCAAACATCCGGCGGGCCTGGTGGTAGCGGCCTTCATGCAGGACCAGCTGCGCCTGGCGCGGACCGTTGACGTGCAGCTCGGCCGGCAGCAGCGGCTTGTCGTCCGCTTCCAGCAGCAGCGCGCCGCTGGCGAAGCGCGCGGTTTCATCCCCGCGCAGGTCTTCGGCCAAGGTCACTTCGTAGGCCTTGTCCAGCCGCGATTTGGGCGACACGATCCGGTGCAGCAGCGCGCCGTCGTCGGTCATCAGCAGCATGCCGCTGGTGTCGCGGTCCAACCGCCCCACCGAGGACAACACCGGTGCACGCTCGCGGTAGCGCGGCGGCAGCAGGTCGTAGATCAGCCGACCCTTGTCCTTGGTCGAACAGGTGTAGCCAGACGGCTTGTGCAGCAGCAGGGTCAGCCCCTGCGGCGGGTCCAGCGGCTCGCCCTCGACCCGGATCGCCTCATGCGCGACCGCGTCATCGGCGTACAGCACCTCGCCCTGCGCATCGGTGATCAGACCGGCGCGGAACATCCCCTGCACCTGCTTGCGGCTGCCATAGCCCAGGTTGGCCAACAGCTTGACCAGCTTCATGCGCGGCCTCCGCGGCCCCACTTCGGCTCGGTGCTCCGCGGCGTCCGGACCGGCGTGGCGCTCTTGCTGGCCTTGGTCGCTTCGATCAGCTTGAAGCCATCCCGCTCGGCGGCCACGCGGACCTGACCGAAGCTGGCGTTGAGGATCTGCTCGTACGGCAGGTGGCGGTTGGCCACCAGCCACATCCGGCCGCCCGGGCGCAGCGCCTGCGCGGCCACGGCGATGAAGCGCTGGCCGATATCGGGACGGTCGGCGCGCGACGGCGTGTGGAACGGCGGGTTGGTCACGATGAAGTCGTACTCGCCCTCGATGCCGGCGGTGACGTCCTGCCAGTGATAGGCCAGCGCCGCCGGCTTGCCGAGCGCAGCGAGGTTCTCGCGGGCCAGCGCCAGCGCACGGCCTTCAGCCTCGTACAGGTCCAGCGCGGCCACGTTCGGGCAGCGGGCCAGCACTTCGGCCGACAGATAGCCGAAGCCGGCCCCCAGGTCAGCGCCACGACCGGCCAGATCGGCCGGCAACTGCTCCACCAGCAATGCCGAAGCGGGATCGATACGGTCCCAGGCGAAGATGCCCGGGCGGCTCTGGAAGCGGCCGCCCAGGATCGCGCGCGGTGCGTCCAGGGTCGCCCAGCGCTGCGCCAGCGCGGCGTCGTGCTGGCCGTTGAGGGGTGCGGTCCAGTAGGCGCGGCAGTGGTTCTTGGTCAGTTTTCCGCCAAGGCCGGCCAACTGCTGCAGGTCGCCTTCGCCGGAGCGGGCGCCTTCGTTGTTGTGCTGGCAGGCCACCACGATGCCGCCCGGGGCGGTCAGGGCCAGCGCGCGGGCGAACAGCGCCTTGGCCTCCTCGCGCTGGCGCGGCGGCAGCACCAGCACCACCGCGTAGCGGGTGGCATCGCCGGCCAGCTGCTGCTCGTCACGCACGGTCCAGCCACTGGCTTCCAGGGCGTCGGCGAACGGGCGGAAGCTCTGCTCGCAGACCAGCTGGGCCGGCTGGGCGTGCTCGCGCAGCGGCGCGCCATCGCGGGCGCGCAGGAACAGCACGGGGCCGGCCGGCCAGGACAGTGCGCCACTGGCGAACGGCAGGAACAGGGTTTCCAGGGGAGCGTCGTGCTGGGCAGCCATGCGGGGGCACATCTTGAAAAGAGGCCGCCATTCTACCGGTTCGCCCCGCCTGACCCGGATTTGCGTTTATTCAACGTCCTGTTGATGCCCTGACAACATCCAAACCGGCAGGGTGGAGCCTCACTTCCCGTGGAGATGGCTCATGCGTGCATTGTTTGTCGGTGGCGTTGTCGACAACAGCGAGATGGACATCGAGGGCGCCCAGCCCCCGGTGCATTACCCGGAAGATACCGGCGGCGGGCATTCCCGCTACCGCCTGCACCAGGTGGGCAAGCAGGCCGACGGCACGGTGGCCTACGCGGTGTATGGCGCCCCGGACATGGCCGACGAGGAAGTGGCCCGGGTGGCTGACGAGCGCGCCTACGCGCGGCGTTTCGAGGCCCAAGCGGAACTGTTCGTGCATTGAGGCGCGCGTTGCCGGCCACGCGGCATGCCGGTAGCGCGGTGCCGGGCGGAAAGGGATAGCCGGGCAAGGCCCGGCACTAGGGGATCTGGCGGATGCTGGCAATCTGGTCGAGCCAGACGTGGCGCTGCTGCACCGGGGTGTCCAGGTCATCCAGCCGCAGCTGGCCATTGCTGCCTTCGTTCTCGTCGGCATCGCGGTACTGCTGAAGGGTGGGCTGCACCGCCACCGTGCCCAGCAGGCGCGTGCCGTCGTCCAACGTGACCTCCACGTGGGTCTGGCCGCGCAGTTGCGGCAGCAGCGCCTCCAGCGCGGCGATACGGTCGGGGTCGGTGTGGACGTTCGGGGCGTAGCGGGACATGGCAGCTCCTGTGTTCGTACGCCCTGGAGTGTGCGCGGTGGGGCGTCAAGGTGTGGGCAAGACCGGTTGACCCGGCAGGGCCGAGCCACGCCCGGCAACGCAATATCCGGCCCGACGCATCCACGGCACCCCGCGCGCCGGCTAGCGGCGCTGTTCGGCCAGCACGCTGCGCACGGCCGACACCAGTTGGGCCACCGAATACGGTTTGGCCACATGTTCCTGGAACCCGGAGGCCAGCGCGCGCTTGCGGTCGTCGGCGCGGGCCAGCGCGGTGACCGCTACCGCCGGCAGCACCTGGGCTTCCACCCCGATGTCCTCGCGCAGCGTGCGCACCAGGCCGTAACCATCCATGCCGGGCATGCCGATGTCGGTCAGCAGCACGTCAATGCCTTCATGGCCGCCCTGGTCCAGCAGGGCCAGCGCCTCGCCGGCCGAGGCGGCGGCCGTGACTTCGGCCCCCTGTTCTTCCAGCAACCGGCGCAGGTATTCCAGCACTTCGGGCTGGTCTTCCACGGCCAGCAGGTGCAGGCCCTTGAGCGGGAACGGCTCGATCACCTGTTCACTGATCGGGCCACTGAAGACTTCGCGCAGCGGGCGTCCGTCGGCCTGCGGCTGGTAGCGCGGCAGGCGCACGGTGAAGGTGGCCCCATGACCGTGACCCTCACTGGTGGCCGCCACCGCGCCGCCATGCAGTTCCACCAGCTGCTGGGCAATGGCCAGGCCCAGCCCGAGGCCACCGTGGCGGCGGGTGGTGGTGCCGTCGGCCTGGCGGAAGCGGCTGAACAGGTGACGCAGGAATTCCGGGGCGATGCCGTCGCCGGTATCGGCCACGCTGATCGACCAATGCCCGCCATCGCTGGCCAGGGTCACCGCCACGGTGCCTTCGGCCGGGGTGAATTTGATCGCATTGGACAGCAGGTTCCACAGCACCTGCTGCAGCCGGGTGGCATCGCCCAGCACCCAGGTGGGTTCGTCGGGCAGCACCAGGCTCATCTGCAGTGCCTTGCCTTCGGCCACCAGCTCCTGGGCGCGCATGGCTTCGGTGAGCTGCGCACGCAGGTCCAGCACTTCCACTTCCAGCTGCACCTTGCCCAGCAGCATGCTGCTCAGGTCGAGCATGTCCGAGATCAGGCGCTTCTGCGCCATGGCGCTGTTGGCAATCACGCCCAGGCCCTTGTACAGCGGGCTGGTGGCATCCACGCGTTGCAGCAGCAGTTCGCTCCAGCCCAGGATGGTGGTGAGCGGGGTGCGCAGCTCGTGCGACAGCGTGGCCAGGAACTCGTCCTTGAGCCGGGCCATGTTCTCGGCGGCACTGCGCGCGGCCCGCTCGGACTGCAGCAGTTCTTCGCGTGCCATTTCAATTTCGCGGCGCTCGGTGACGTCCGGGCTGCTGCCGGCCAGGCCGATGAAGTGGCCCATGCGCGAAAAGCGCGGGCGGGCATTCATTTCCAGCCAGCGCCATTGGCCGTCGGCCCGCAGGCCACGCACCAGCGCATGCATCGAACGCTGCGCCTTCAACGCTTCCTGCAGTTCGTAGTCGAACACCGAGGCATCGTCGGGATGCACCAGGCCCCGCCAGACGTCATCGGGCACGCGCTGCTCGTCGCCGCCAAAGAATTCGCTGAACGCGCTGTTGACGAAGCGCGCATGGCCCACCTCGTCGAGCACCCACACCGGCATGGGCAGGCCATCGGCAAGCGCACTGAAACGCGCTTCGCTTTCGGCCAGCTCCACTTCGATCTGCTTGCGGTTGCTGATGTCGAAAAAGACGATGGCCACCTGGTTGTCGCCGGGCTCACCCACCCGCACCGCTTCCACCGAGTACCAGCGGCCCAGCGCACGGGCTTCCAGTTCGAACTGCTGGGATTGACCGGTCGCGGCGACCTGGCCGTAGATGCGGAACCATTCCGGCTCATGCTGCGGTTGCAGCACGCTCATGCGCTGCCCGCGCGCATCCACCAGGCCCGTGTTGCGCTCGAAAGCGTCGTTGACCTCCAGGAAGCGGTAGTCAACGGCGGTGGCCTCGGCAAACAGCACTTCGATCACGCAGAAGCCGGCATTCATCTGCTCCAGCACGCTCCGATACATACCGGTGTGGGCTGCAGCGGTCATGAAAGGAGGGCGTTCAAGCGTGGAAGTGGGCAGGCTGGGCAAGGGCGTCAATGGGGCAACTGGCGAAACGGAGGGACACAGCATCTTCCAGAGAGCGTATTCGTAGCGTCAAGCGCCAAAAGTCGCGGTTGACGTGGATGAAGACGTAGGTGAATTGGCGGCAACCGACGCGGCCGATGACGCGATTGCCGATTGTCGCACCTCGTGATCAGGATCACACTGAAAGCCTGATCCCGTCTGTGATCGCGATCGAGGAGTCGTCATGAACCGCAAACCGTTGGTGGCCGGCCTGCTGACCTGCCTGTTGGTGATCGGCAGCGCTTCGGCTGCTGCCCCGCGTACCGTCACCGACCCGCAGGCGCCCCGTGCGCTGAGCGGTGAGGGTCCGGTCCAGGTGCAATGGACCGACCCGGCCCAGTTCACCGAGATCCGGCAAAGCGGCAACCGCTTCGAGGCCCAGCGCGGCGATTGGGTCGCGCAGCTGGCCAAGTACGTGCAGACCGCCGCCGGCAAGCAGCTCCAGCCCGGGCAGCGGCTGGATGTGACCTTTACCGACATCAAGCGTGCCGGCGACTACGAGCCCTGGCACGGGCCGCGCGGCAGTGACATCCGCATCATGCGCGACATCTACCCGCCGCGCATCGCCCTGACCTACACGCTCACCGATGCACAAGGCCAGGTACTGGCACAGGGCGAACGCAAGCTGTCTGACAGCGGCTACCTGCACAACATCGGGCTGCAGCGCGACACCGACCCGCTGCGCTATGAGAAACACCTGCTCGACGACTGGCTGCGCCGCGACCTGCGCAACGAAGCCACCGCCAGCAACTGACCCCCCTCGACACGGGCCACGCCCTGCGTGGCCCGTAGGTCAGCGGCCCACGTGCACGTGCGGCACACGCTTGACCGCGCACGGCAGCTGGTAGGCGCTCACCCCGCACAGCGGGGCCAGCGCGTCCAGCCGCGGTGATACGCCCCACAGGGTCACCGTGCTGCCCACGCCGGCCTGTGGCAGGTCGGTGAGGTCAACGGTGAGCATGTCCATCGACACCCGCCCGATCAGCGTGCCCGGCTGTCCATCGATCACCACCGGGGTGCCGTTGGGAGCGAACTGGGGGTAGCCGTCGGCATAGCCGAGCGCCACCACCCCTACCCGGGTCGGGCGCTGCGCGACGAAGCGCGCGCCATACCCCACCGGTTCGCCGATGCCGATCTCGCGCACGGCGAAGATTCGGGACTGCATGGTCATGACCGGGCGCAGGCGGTCGGTGAGTGCGGTATGGCCGGGCAGCGGGTTGGCCCCGTACAGCATCAGGCCCGGGCGCACCCAGTCGCTGCGTACATCCGGCCAGCCCAGCAGCGCCGGCGAATTGCACAGGCTGGTTTCCCCGGCCAGGCCGTCGATGGTGGCCGCGAACAGGTCGGCCTGCTCGCGGGTACGCGGGCTGTCCACTTCGTCGGCACGCGCCATGTGGCTCATCAGCACCATCGGCGCCACCTGCGGCAATGCGCTCAGGCGCGCATGCGCGGCGCGGAAGTCGGCCGGCGACAGGCCCAGGCGGTGCATGCCGCTGTCCAGCTTCAACCAGATCCGCAGCGACGCGGTGGTCTTGAACGCGGCCACCGCATCGACCTGCCACGGCGCGCCGACCGCGAACCACAGGTCGTGCTGCACGATCAGCGGCAGTTCGTCGGCGTCGAAAAAGCCTTCCAGCAGCACGATCGGGGTGGTGATGCCGGCCTGGCGCAGTTCCAGCGCTTCTTCGATGCAGGCCACGCCGAACGCGTCGGCCTGGCCCTGCAGCGCGCGCGCGCAGGCGATGGCGCCGTGGCCGTAGGCATCGGCCTTGATCGCCGCCAGGGTCTTGCGACCGCCGCCGAGCTCACGGGCCAGTTGGAAATTGGCGCGCAATGCGTCCAGGTCGATCAACGCGCGGGCTGGGCGCATGCTTTGGGCTCACTATGAACAACGGATGCGGCGGTGTGGCCGTAACGGAAGATATCCAGGCCTTCGGTGCTGATCTGCGGCTGGCGCGCGCTCATCAGGTCGGCCAGGTAACGGCCCGAACCGCAGGCCATGGTCCAGCCCAACGTGCCGTGGCCGGTGTTGAGGAACAGGTTGCGGTACGGGGTGGCGCCAATCACCGGGGTGCCATCGGGGGTGGCCGGGCGCAGCCCGGTCCAGAATTCGGCACGGCTGAGATCGCCGCCGTGCGGGTACAGGTCGCCCACCACCTTTTCCAGGGTGGCGCGGCGGCGCGGCGACAGCGACAGGTCGAAACCGCCCACTTCGGCCATGCCGCCCACGCGGATGCGGTCGTCGAACCGGGTCACCGCCACCTTGTAGCTCTCATCCAGGATCGTCGAGGTGGGCGCCAGGGCCGCATCGGTGATCGGCAGGGTCAGCGAGTAGCCCTTGAGCGGGTACACCGGCAGGCGCAGGCCCAGCGGGTCCACCAGCGACGGCGAATAGCTGCCCAGCGCCACCACGTAGCGGTCGGCGGTTTCCAGCTTGCCGTCAATGCGCACACCGGTGATGCGGTCGCCGTCGGTCTGCAGGCCCGCGATGTCCTGGTCGAAGCGGAACTCCACCCCGGCATCCACGCACATCTGCGCCAGGCGGCGGGTGAACAACTGGCAGTCGCCGGTCTGGTCGCGCGGCAGCCACAGCGCGCCCACCAGGGTGTCGGCCACGGCGGCCAGGGCCGGTTCGTGGGCGATGATGCCCGCGCGGTCGAGCACCTGGTAGGGCACCCCGTACTGGGCCAGCACTTCGATGTCCTGCGCCGAGGCATCCAGCTGCTGCTGGGTGCGGAACAGCTGGGTGGTGCCCAGGTCGCGGCCTTCAAATGCAATGCCGGTCTGCTGGCGCAGCTCGTTCAGGCAGTCGCGGCTGTATTCGGACATGCGCACCATGCGCGCCTTGTTGATCGCATAGCGCTCATGGGTGCAGTTGCGCAGCATCTGCGCCAGCCAGGCGTACTGGCGCCAGTCCAGGCCGGGGCGGATGGCCAGCGGGGCGTGTTCGGAGAACAGCCACTTGACCGCCTTGAGCGGCACGCCCGGGGCGGCCCACGGCGAGGTGTAGCCGAACGACAGCTGGCCGGCATTGGCGAAACTGGTTTCCAGCGCCGGACCGGGCTGGCGGTCCACGACCGTGACTTCAAACCCGGCTTGCCGCAGGTACCAGGCACTGGTGGTGCCGATGACGCCGCTGCCAAGGACTAGAACGCGCATGTAGCTTCTCCAACCCGATCATTCCCTGCACTGGAGCGTGCCGGGATCATAATTGCGGAAGTATATTCCGGCCAAACCAAGCTTTTGCCCTATTTTTAGCCGCCACGACAGGATATTGTCGCGCCAACCCCCATGCCTGGATGACGCCGATGGCCGTGCGCCCCCGCGAACTGGACAAGATCGACCGCAAGATCCTGCGGATCCTGCAGGACGAAGGCCGGATTTCCTTTACCGAACTGGGCGAACGGGTGGGCCTGTCGACCACGCCGTGCACCGAACGCGTGCGCCGGCTGGAGCGCGATGGGGCCATCACCGGCTACTACGCCAAGCTCGACCCGCACTACCTCAAGGCCAGCCTGCTGGTGTTCGTGGAGATCAGCCTGGCCTACAAATCCGGCGATATCTTCGAAGAGTTCCGGCGCGCCGCCCTGAAGCTGCCCAACGTGCTGGAATGCCACCTGGTGTCGGGCGATTTCGACTACCTGCTCAAGGCGCGCATCAGCGAGATGGCCTCCTACCGCAAGCTGCTCGGCAGCACCCTGCTGACCCTGCCGCACGTGCGCGAATCCAAGAGTTACATCGTGATGGAAGAGGTCAAGGAAACCCTGACCCTGCCCATTCCCGACTGAGCGGCCAACGCAAAGGGCGGCACGCTTGCGCGCACCGCCCTTGTCTGGTGAATCACGACGTTCAGCGCTGCTGTTTGCCGCCGGGATTGCGCTGCTCCGGCTGCTTGCCGCCCTTGGGGTGCTGCTGGTCCCATTGCTGCTGGTTCTGCTGACCGGATTTCTGGTTCTGCTGCTGACTGCCCTGCTGTTCCTGCGGCATCTTGCCGGGGGTGCGGTTCTGCTGGTTGGTCATGGCTGCACTCTTCTGAAAAACCGTGGAATACGCCGCATTCCGGCGCACGCAAAGGGTGGCGCCAAATCGGTTAATCACAGGCGAAAAAGTGGTGAGCTGACGCGTTGATCCAGATGACTGCGGGGCGCGGTTTGCGCTGCATTCAGCGACCGGCACCGGGACACGATCACGGCTTGATCTGCTGCCCGTCGCCGCTGGGAACCGCGTCGTAATACTTGCCGGTGCGGGTATCGAGCACGCGGTTGGGACCCACCTGTTTGGCACCGGGAATGATCCGGCCATGCCGGTCGTACACCTTGGGCTGCAGGGTGGGGCCCTGGATCGGCTGCGCCGGGCCGATGCCCTGGGCCTGGATGGGGTGGCTGCCCAGTTGCGACTGGACCTGGCGGTTGGCTGTCATCGGGGCCACCTGCCCGGACTGGCTGTCCACCGGCACCGGGCGAACCGGCATGGGCGACGGCGGCGGCGGCGGCACCACTACCGGGCGGGTGGCCGTGGGATTGGGTGGCGGTCCGATCTGGGCCATGCTGGCGGCCGGCCACATCAGGCACAGCGCCGCAGCGAAGCGGAGGTGAGGGGACATGGCAGGCTCCGGCGGTGGGCGATGCTCCACCTTGCGCCTGTGCGGGTATCAGCACAATGAATGGCCAGCCGTTGAAGCGCTCGCGGCCGTCCCAATCTCAATAGGCATCCACTGCCAGGAACCGCCCATGACCGCCTTCGATCTCTCTCCCCCCAGCGACGCCCAGCGCCAGGCCCTGGAAGCCGGCCTGAGCGCCGATGAGCGCCGCGTACTGCTCCAGCACGGCACCGAAGCCCCGTTCTGCGGCGTGTTCCTGGACAACAAGCAGGACGGCGTCTACGGCTGCCGGCTGTGCGGGCTGCCGCTGTTCCGCTCCAGCACCAAGTTCGACTCCGGCACCGGCTGGCCCAGCTTCTTCGCACCGTTCGACCCGGCCCACGTGCGTGAAATCCGCGACATCAGCCACGGCATGATCCGTACCGAAATCGTCTGCGCACGATGTGACAGCCATCTTGGCCATGTATTCCCCGATGGCCCGCCGCCCACCCATGAACGGCACTGCCTGAATTCGGTCTCGCTGGCCTTCACCGCCAATGGCCAGGCCTACCCGGACCCCCTGCAGCGCGGTGGCGCCGAGGCCCAGCCGGCTCACTGATGCCGGCAGGTGCGGACGGCGGGTCGGCCCCCCCAGGCGGCCAGGGTCGGCCTGCCGCCCGGGTAAAAGTGTGACATTGAACGAACGCCCCCTTCAGAAACCCGGGGTCCGGGCCGACATGGAGGTATCCCCTACTCCGCGCCGGCCCCATGCTCATCATCGTTGGATTCCTCATTGTCATCATCAGCGTGCTGGGCGGCTACATCGGCGCGCACGGCAAGCTGGCCGCCCTGTGGCAGCCCTATGAGCTGGTCATCATCGGCGGCGCGGCCCTGGGCGCGTTCCTGGTGGGCACCCCGTTCAAGACCGTCAAGCAGACCCTCAAGGCCACCGTCGGCGTGTTCAAGGGCCCGGCCTACAAACAGCAGGACTACATCGACGTCCTGAGCCTGCTCTACGAACTGCTCAACAAGGCCCGCCGCGAAGGCTTCATGGCGCTGGAAGACCATGTCGAGCGCCCGGCCGAAAGCAGCATCTTCGCCAACTACCCCAAGGTGCAGGCCGACCACCACCTGGTGGACTTCATCACCGACTGCCTGCGCCTGATGATCGGCAGCAACATCGAGCCGCACGAGCTGGAGCCGCTGCTGGAACTGGAGCTGGAGAAGCACCATGCCGAAGCGATGCAGCCCTCGGCGGTGCTCAACAAGGTGTCCGACGGCCTGCCCGGCTTCGGCATCGTGGCCGCGGTACTGGGCATCGTGATCACGATGGGCTCCATCGGCGGGGAAATCACCGAAGTGGGCGCCCATGTGGCCGGCGCGCTGGTGGGCACCTTCCTGGGCATCCTGCTGGCCTACGGCTTTGTCAGCCCGCTGGCCGCGGCGGTGGAAGCACGCGCCGAACAGGACAGCCGCATCTATGAGTCGGTGAAGACCGCCCTGCTGGCCTGCCTGCGTGGCTACAACCCGAAGATCGCGCTGGAATTTGCCCGCAAGACCCTGCCCTCGAACGTGCGCCCGGGCTTCAGCGCCTTCGAGCAGCACCTCAAGACGGTCAAGTAAGGCACCACCATGGCCGAGAACAAACCCACCGTCATCGTCCGCCGGGTCAGGAAGGCCGGCCACGCCGCCCATCATGGCGGCGCCTGGAAAGTGGCCTACGCCGACTTCGTCACCGCGATGATGGCCTTCTTCCTGGTGCTGTGGCTGATGGCGGCCACCACCAAGCCCGAGCGTGCGGCCATTTCCGAGTATTTCCGCAACCCCAGCCCGCTGGTCGGGCAGAGTTCGACTCCCGCCCCGGGCATGGCCGGCCCGGGCGGGGCCAGCACCTCGATGATCAAGCTGGGCGGGGCCACCGATATCTCGCGCGGCAACAGCAACGACCCCTTCCAGGCCCAGCAGACCGCCAAGCCGATCCCGCAGACCGAGCGCGAACGCGAACAGCAGCAGCTCGAAGCGCTCAAGCGTGAGCTGGAGGAAGCCATCAGCAAGAGTCAGGCGCTGGAGCCGTTCAAGGACCAGTTGCTGCTGGATCTGACCCCGGAAGGCCTGCGCATCCAGATCGTGGACAAGCAGAACCGGCCGATGTTCGACATGGGCAGCGCCGCGCTCAAGCCGTACACGCGCGAGATCCTGCGCGAGCTGTCGGCCTTCATCAACCACGTGCCGAACCGGATCAGCATCACCGGCCACACCGACACCACCGCCTACAACGCGGTGCACGGCTACAGCAACTGGGAACTCAGTGCCGACCGCGCCAATGCCGCCCGGCGTGCGCTGTTGGATGGCGGCATGACCGAAGACAAGGTGACCCGCGTGGTCGGCCTGTCCTCTTCGGTGCTGTTCGACAAGGCCCAGCCGGACAACCCGATCAACCGCCGGATCAGCATCGTGGTGATGACCAAGGCCGCCGAAGCGGCCGCCCTGGCCGGTGCCGGGCAGGAAGTGGCGCTGTCGCCCACCGCCGCCGACCCGGACATCCACGCCGCCCAGAGCCCGCCGGCCACGCCCTGACCGGCGGGGCCGTCCGCAGGGTCGGCCGTTTGCAGGATCGGTCACAGGCTGTCGGCGGGAAGGGGCCGACGTCTGCGGCCATCCCCCATTACAATGGCGGTCTTTCCACGTACAGATAAACCCCACCATGTCCAAGCAGTCCAAGGCCAAGCGCGACAAGCGCAAGAAGCTGCAGCCCAAGCGCCCGATCAACCGCCTCAACGCCCAGCAGCAGGTGCAGAACCATGCCGTGCTGACCAACGAAGAGGGCCAGGTGGTGGCCGCGATCGGCCTGCAGGGCACCGAATGGCTGCTGGCCATCGGCGGCCAGACCATGGGCAACGCCGACAACCCGATCCCGATGCTGGCCATGCTCAAGCACCTGTCCAACGTGCAGGAAAAGGAAGGCCGCACGGTCAACCTGGAGTATTCGACCCAGCTGCAGCAGCTGATCGACGACCTGGCCGCCGACGAAGGCAAGACCGCCGAGGACTACCTGGCCCAGCTGGTGTCCGAGTTTGAAGGCGTGGAAGGTGAGGACGGCGAAGAAGGGCAGGACAGCGCCGAAGCCGCCCAGATCGTCGACGAAGCCGGCACCGAGACCGACACGGCCGCCGACGCCGCTGCCAGCCCGGCCGCCAGCGACGACAAGCCGCAGGCCTGAGCCACGGTCATCCGGTGACGGTCTATATCGACGATGCGGTACACCCCTGGCGCGGCGAGCGTTGGGCGCATCTGATGGCCGACACCCTGCCCGAGCTGCACGCCCTGGCGGCGCAGCTCGGGATTCCCCGGCGGGCCTTCCAGAACCGCCCCAGCGGCGCGCACTACGACGTGCCCGCCCCGCTGCGCCTGCAGGCCATCGACCTGGGCGCCCAGGCCATCTCGCGGCACACCGACCGCGCCCTGGTCAAAGCCGTCATCGCCAACGCGCGCAATCAATACCTGCCGTAGGCAGGTATTGATTGCGCGCGTTGCGCCCCACCGTTCGCTACGCAAACCGCGGGGCCTTGTGAGGTGCTCCCACTCCCCGCCGCTTCGGGGCCGCCCCCCGGGTCAGGGGGCTCCTCTCCAGACAGACGTCGTTGGCCGGAACCGGCCAACCCGCCGCACGCATCAGAACGGGTCGCTGCCCGGCCGCACTTCCACGCCCAGCAGCGAGCACAGCGCCAGCATGGCGTCGTCGTCGCGGTTGAGCGCCATCCAGCCGGCCAGGCCGCCATTGCCGGTATCCACGCTCCACAACGCGTAGTTGTGCTCGCGCAGGCGGTCGTGCGCGGTGGCCATCAACGCCGGCGCGTCCGATCCGGCGGCGAAATCCTCATCGTCCAGGTCGCCACCCCAGTCCAGTTGCAGGTTCCAGCGCGCGGCCAGTTCGTTGACCGCCGACACCAGCGCATCGGGATCCCCGCGATCCACTTCGAACCCGGACTGCCAGGCGATCGCCGTCATCAGCGGCGGCAGCCAATCGGCCTCCTCGTCGATTTCCTCGCCACTTTCCAGCAGCGCCTCGCGCCAGCGATTGAACTGCTGCAGGGCCAGCTCGTCGTCGCCCGGGTTGATCAGCACGAACAGGTTCCAGATCCGCGCCTCGAAATCGTCTTCGTCGAAATCGCGCTCTTCTTCTTCGAAGTCGAAATAATCGCTGTTGTCGGGCATGACCGGTCATCCTGGAGGCAGGCGGGCATTCTGCCGTGCGGGGGCGTTGGCAGGAAGCGAAATTCGGCGTCAGCGGCGTCGCGGTTTATCCTGTGCGCCTGGAAGATGGCCGTGGTGGCCATCACAACTGAATGACCATGAGCGATACCCCTCCCGATCACCTGGCGATCAACCCGACCAGTCCCTTCCACGACGCCGCGGCCCTGGAGCGCGGGGTTGGCATCCGCTTCAACGATGTCGAGCGCGACAACGTCGAGGAATACTCGGTCAGCGAAGGCTGGATCCGCGTGCAGGCCGGCAAGGCCCGTGACCGTCGCGGCAACCCGATGACCATCAAGATCAAGGGCACCGTGGTGGCGTATTACCTGGAGCAGAAGCCGGACGCCTGATCACGCACGCACGCCGGCCCGTCGCGGCCGGTGTGGCGTGGCGTAGCGCCGGGCCATGCTCGGCTGCCGCCGCGGGTGGCGCGTGGCGCGGCAGACGTCCGCCGAGCGAAGACAGCCTGGCGAAGTCAGCCGGGCCTGGCTCGGCGCTCCCTTTGCCCGGCCTCAATCGCGCTGCCGCGTCTCCAGCAGGTCCAGATTGCGGATCAGCTTGCGCGAGACCTCGTCGGAAATGGTGCCACGCCGGGTCAAGCGGAACAGTTCCTCGCGCTCGGCGGTGAGCCCGGCGCCGCGCAGCTGGCGGTAACCCTGCTCCATGCGCTGCACCTTTTCCGGGTCCGCATCCGGGCCGTCATCCTTCTCAAGATTTCGCTGGTACAGCAGGCTCACCCGCGAGGCAGCGTCGTTGTACAGCTGTACGTTTTCAGTGGTCTGGTTCTGCACCAGCTGCTGGCGCTTGCGCTCCACCCCGGCCAGCGCGGCCTTGGATGCCAGCCGCCGGGCCAGGTCTTCGGCCTTGCGCTCGCCCGAATCGGCCGGCAGTTCCAACCCCTTCAACAACCGTGGCAACGCCACACTGGCGCCCACCAGCGACACCAGGATCACCGCCGCGGCCAGGAAGATCACCAGGTCGCGCGCCGGGAAAGCGCTGCCATCGGGCAGGAACAGCGGCAGGGTGAGCACGCCGGCCAGGGTGATCGCCCCGCGCACGCCGGCCAACGAGGTGGCCACCACGATCCGCCACGACGTCCCCGGCCGCGCTTCCCCGCGGTGACGCGCACGCAGCACGCTCCAGCGCAGCGACAGCCACACCCAGGCCAGGCGCAGCAGCACCAGCGCCAGGTTGATCACCACCACGTACACCAGCAGCCACCAGGCGCTGTGGTGGCCGCTTTCGCTCACGGTCTTGATCGCGCGTTCGACGATGCCCGGCAACTGCTCGCCCAGCAGCACGAACATGATGCCGTTGAAGCTGAACTGCAGCATCCCCCACACCGCCGCGCGCTGCACGCGCATGCTGCCTGATACGCGGCCGGTGAGCTCGACATAGCTCATGGTGATGCCGGCCGCCACGGCCGCCAGGATGCCCGATGCATTGGCCTCTTCGGCCAGCAGGTAGGCCGCAAACGGAATCAGCAGGTTGACCAGCAGCGCCGCACCGGGCTCTTCGCCGAAACGCCGCCACAGCCAACGCTGGAAAGTGGACACCCCCAGGGTGACCGCCGCACCGATCGCAACGCCGGCCAGCGCCACCCAGATGAAGGTGAGCGACGCGGTGGCCAGCGAGAAACTGCCGGTCATCACCGCGGCCACCGCGAAGCGGAAGCAGACCAGGCCGGACGCATCGTTCAACAACGACTCGCCTTCCAGGATGTGCATCAGCCGCTTGGGAATCGGCGCACGCGAGGCAATCGACCCGACGGCCACCGGGTCGGTGGGCGAAATGATCGCCGCCAACGCGAAGGCCACCGCCAGCGGCATCACCGGAATCATCCAGTGGATCAGGAAGCCGGCGCCGATCACGGTGAACACCACCAGCCCGAACGCCAGCTCCAGGATCACGCCCTTGTCGCGGAACAGGCCCTGCTTGGGAATGCGCCAGCCATCCAGGAACAGCAGCGGCGGCAGGAACAGCAGGAAGAACATCTCCGGTTCCAGCGCGTGGCCACGGTTGAACACCCCGGCAATCACCGCGCCCAGGCCGATCTGCACCAGCGGCAACGGCAACGACAGTGGCAGCACCCGGACCAGGTAGCCGCTGGCGACCACGGCCACCAGCATCGCCAGCACGACTTCAATGGTATGCATGCATTTTCCAGTGGACGGCGCGAGGGGGAGGCTGTGGGCAGCCGGCGCCGGAAACTGCAAAAAAACTAACACACCCGCCCGTCCGCGCGAACGCCGCCGCGGTTGGACTCAGCCGCCGGACAGCAGTACGCGCGTGGTCCACGCGTTGAAATCGGCCTGCATCGCCGCGGTCAGCGCGTGATCGGCCGGGTACTCGTGCAGCGCGTGGGCCACGCCCAGGGCCTGCAACCGCGCCGCGGCGGCCGTGGCCAGCGCATACGGCAACGTGCTGTCGTGGCGACCGTGCAGGATCAGGCCCCGCACGTTGTACAGGGCGATATCGGCGGGAATGTGCGGGTCGATCTCCGGCAGTATCCGCCCGGACAGGATGGCAAAGTTCCGCACCAGCGCCGGCGCGGTCAGCGCGACACTGGCACTCAGGATGCCCCCCTGGCTGAAGCCGGCCACCAGTGTCTGCGCCGCATCCACGCCGTGCTGCGCCTGCAGGCCGCGCACGTAATCGGTAAGCCGGTGGCGGCTGGCGTCGGCCTGGGCCGGGTCGATCACCGGTCCGTGCGCGCCGAACTGCACGTTGAACCAGCCAAACGCGTCCGCGCCGAAGGCCAGCGGCGCGCGCGGCAGCACCACCTGCAGGCGCCGGTCCAGGCCGTGCGCCAGCGCCAGCAGCGAGCGCTCGTTGCTGCCCACCCCGTGCAGCAGCACCACCAGCCCCTGCACCGGGCCGGTGGCCGCGCGCACCGCCGCCGTCAGCGCGCTCATGCGCCCGCGCCGTCGAAGCGGTAGATGTCCATCGCCAGGAACCCGGCATCGATACCGGCATCGATGCGCTGCGCGCCCAGCGTATCGCCGCCGGCAGCGCCCATCGCGAAATGCAGCGGCTGCAGGTGCTCATCGGTAGGGTGCGCCTGCGCGGCATACGGCGCGCGGGCGCGGTAGTCCAGCAGCGCGGCGCTGTCGTTGGCCTGCAGCCGTTGTTCCACCCAGCCGATGAACGGGCGCACGTACGGTGCCTCCTTGCCCGCCTGGTAGCTGCGCCAGTCGTGCAGGTTATGGGTGATGCTGCCCGAGCCGATCAGCAGCACGCCCTGCTCGCGCAGCGGCGCCAGCGCGCGGCCCAGTGCGAACTGATGGGCCGGCCCCAGCCGCGGCTGGATCGCCAGCGGCACCACCGGGATGTCGGCCTGCGGGTACAGGAAGCGCAGCGGCACCCACGCACCGTGGTCCAGGCCACGGGTGCGGTCGATGGCGGCCGGCAAACCGGCTGCCGCCAGCCGCGCGGCAATGTCCTCGGCCAACGCGGGGGCGCCCGGGGCCGGGTACTGCAGGTCGAACAGCGCCTGCGGGAAACCACCGAAATCATGGACCGTGGGCGGCTGTGGATGGCCGCCAACCGCCGGCTGATGGGTCAGCCAGTGCGCCGAGGCCATCACGATGGCGCGCGGGCGCGGCAACTGCGTGGCCAGCGCCGCGAGGCGTTCACCCACCGAGCCCGGGTTGAGCGCGGTCATCGGCGAACCGTGGGAGATGTACAACGACGGCAGACCAGACATCACAGACTCCAGAAGAAGGGCATGAAACGGGCGCGACTCAGCGCGAGGCCAGCGTCCACTTGCCGTCGCCGATGCAGAACAGCACCAGCAGTGCCAGCGCCCAGAACGCCGGGTATTCCCAGCCGCCGCCGGCGTTGGCGAAACTGAAACCGTTGGCGCCGTGGACGCTGACGATGGTGCCCAGCAGCAGCGGCACCCCGAGCAGCCCAACCCAACGCGCGTAAACGCCCAGCAGCAAGGAGGCGGCCAGGGTCAGTTCCAGCGCCAGGGCCACATAGCCCAGCGCGCCGGGCAGGCCCAGCGACTGGAAGTAGGCCGCCGTGCCGGCCGGGGTGAACACCAGCAGCTTGGTCAGCCCATGCACCAGGAACAACCCGCCCAGGCTCCAGCGCAGCAGGGTGGCGCCCAGGGCGGCGGAGGACGGAACGCGGATCGGGGACGTAGGCATGGGCCACCTCGCGGATTAGGATGGCCACAGGTTATTGCGCTCACGCACGGCGATAAATACGATCGGGCGACGCTGTTTATTACAGGAATTGAAACAATGGACACCCTCCAGGCGATGCGTGTGTTCGTGGCGGTGGTGGAGCGCAATGGCTTCAGCGCCGCCGCCCAGGCCCTGGAGCTGTCCACCGCCGGGGTCACCCGGCAGATCGCGGCGCTGGAAAAGCGCCTGTCCACGCGCCTGCTCAACCGCACCACGCGCCGGGTCAGCCCGACCAGCAGTGGCGCGGCCTACTACGCGCAGTGCGTGCAGTTGCTGGCTCAGTTCGACGCGCTGGAGGCGGGCATCGGCGCGCAGGCGCTGGCGCCATCGGGATTGCTGCGGGTCAACGCGCCGGTCAGCTACGGTATTGCGCGGCTCGGGCCGCTGCTGGCCGGTTACCGGGCGCGCTACCCGCAGGTGCAGCTGGACCTGTCGCTGTCCGACCGCCTGGTGGACATGGTCGAAGAAGGCTATGACGTGGCCATCCGGATCACCCGCCAGCCCAATCCGGCGTTGATCGCGCGCCGGCTGGCCGATACGCAGATCACCCTGTGCGCCGCACCGGCCTACCTGGACGCGCGTGGGCGCCCGCAGCAGCCCGAAGACCTGGCCGCCCATGACTGCCTGGGTTACAGCTACTGGGGTGGCGGCGACAGCTGGCAACTGCGCGGCCCGCGCGGTGAGGTGGCCGTGCCGGTGCATGGCGGGCTGCGCGCCAACAATGGCGACGTGCTGCGCGAAGCGGCGTTGGCGGGGATGGGAGTGATCCTGCAACCGGACTTCCTCATCGCCGATGCGCTGGCCGACGGCCGCCTGGAACGCCTGCTGCCGGACTGGGACGTGGCGCCGATCGGCATTTTTGCGGTGTACACCAGCCGCAACCACCTGGCACCGAAGGTGCGCAGCTTCATTGATTACCTGGTGGAAGCGCTGGCGTAGCGCCGGCCGTATGCGCGTGACGCAGCCGGGCAGCGCCCGGTTCTACGGGTTTGGCGATGACCCCGCGCCGGGCGCGGCCCCGGCTGCCTGGCATCAGGTGGCCTCGACGGTGTCCAACCGCGCGATCACCTGCGCCAGCGGCGAGGGCCGCCCCAGCAGGTAGCCCTGCACCTGGTCGCAGCCGTGCGCGGCCAGCCACTGGTGCTGGCCCGGGGTTTCCACGCCTTCGGCGATCACCGTCAGCCCCATGCTGTGCCCCAGCGACAGCAGCGCGCGGCAGATCGAGGCATTGCGCGGATTGGTTTCCACATCCGCCACGAAGCTGCGATCGATCTTCAGGATGTCCAGCGGCAGGTGCTGCAGGTAGGACATGTTCGAGTACCCGGTACCAAAATCATCCAGCGAAATGCACACGCCCTGCTCGTGCAGGCGCTGCATGGTCTGCTTGGCCTGGGCCGGCTTGCGCATCAGGCTGCTCTCGGTGAGTTCCACCTGCAGCGCCCCGCGTGCCAGCCCGAATTCCTGGGTGGCGCGCGCGAATTCGGCCACCAGGTCGCTGTTGAAGAACTGCACCGCCGACACGTTCACCGCGATCGGCAGGGGCCAGCCGGCATCGGCCAGTTGCCGCTGCGCCTGCGCGGCCGCACGGATCACCCAACGCCCCAACGCCAGGATCAGGCCGGTGTCTTCGCACAGCTGGATGAACTCACCCGGGGGAATGAAACTGCCGTCGGCCTGCGGCCAGCGCAGCAGCGCCTCCAGCGCCGCCGGGGTGCCATCGCTGGCGTGGCAGATGGGCTGGTAATACAGCTCGAATTCGCTGTCGATCGCGCTGTGGATGCGCCCGGCCAGGCGCAGCCGCTCGGCCAGCCGCGAACTCACCGTGGTGTCGAACCAGGCAATCACACTGCCTTCGTCGCGCGCGGCATGCGCGGCCTGTGCGGCCATGCCGATCAGTTGTTCGGCCGGCACGTTGTCGCCGTCGAATTTCACCGCCACCCCGATCCGTGGCTCGAACTGGTGCAGCCAGTCCTGCCCGCGCACCGGTTCGGACACGGTCTGCACCAGCGTATCCAGTGCGGTCTGGCGTTCGTGGTCGTCGCGGATGGCGAAGATGAAATCCTCGGCCGGCTGGAAGGCCAGCAACCCATAGCGCGTGCCCAGCCCGCCCAGCCGCTTGGCCATCGCCTGCAGGACCACATCGCCCACTTCACGGCCCAGCGTATCGGCCACCAGCTGCAAGCCGCGGAACTGCACGTAGGCAATCGTGTAGCCGCCGCCCTCCTCGTCCAGCTGGGCGGCCAGCGCCCGCGTGTTGAGCAGGCCGGTGGCCGGGTTGTGGGTGGCGTGGTAGGCCAGGTCGCGCTCGTAGGCCAGCCGCTCACTGATGTCTTCGGCCAGCACCAGGCACGCCTCGCGGCCGTCGAAATCCAGCCGCGACAGATGTGCGCGCACCTCGAACAGGCTGCCGTCCTTGCGCCGGTGCATGCGCACCTGGGCGTCCTGCACGTCGCCGCTGCTGGAGCGTGCGATCGCCCCCCGGATCTCGTCCCAGCCTTCGCGCGGGCGGATGTCCAGGATGCTCATCGCCAGGAATTCATCGCGGCTGTAGCCGTATTGCTGCACGGCCGCCTCGTTGACCTCCAGGAAGCGCAGCGTGTCCGGGTCGAACACCCAGAACGGGGCTGGATTGCGGTCGAACAACAGCCGGAACTGGCGCTCGGCCTGCTGCACGCGGGCCAGCGCCTGCACCCGTTCGCTGACGTCGGTGAGCGCGCCGATCATGCGACGCTGCCGGTCCACCACCGCCACCCGCTGCCCGCGCGCGGACACCCAGCGCACGGTGCCGCCGGGCAGCACCACCCGGAACATCTCATCCAGCACGCCGTTGCCGGCAAAGGCATTGTCGAACGCCAACTGCATGCGCTCGGCGTCTTCGCGGTGCACGCGCGCGAAGAACGCGGCCACCGGCAGGCTCTCGATGTCGATGCCGAAGATCTCACGCGCCAACGGCGACCAGCGCAGCAGCGAGGCATCCTCGTCCACGTACCAGGTGCAGACCTTGCCCACCTGGTGGGCCATCAGCAGTTCGGCGTGGCCGGTACGCAGTTCCTCGGTGAGCACATCCTGGCTGCGGGTGGCGCGGCGCACGCTCACATACACCAGCGCGAACACGCCCCAGTACAGCAGGTACAGCAGCACCGAGGCGTGCACATAGGGCCACCACGGTGCCAGCACGTCACCGCGGCCCAGCCCGGCGTACACCGCGATGGGGTACTGGCCCAGCGTGGTCAACGTGGAGATGCGCTCGACGTTGTCGATCGTGCTGGTTTCAATGCCCAGCGGAATCACCGCATCGCGGCGCAGCATGTCGCGCTTGCCCAGCCCGAAGCGCTGCCCGGTCAGCCCGATGCTGTCGGGGCTGCGCGCCAGCACGTAGCCCTGTGCATCGGTGATCGAAATGACGCCGTGCTCGCCGGTGTCCAGGCCACCGATGATCGATTGCAGTTCGCTGGTATGCAGCCGGCTCAACAGCCAGCGGTCATCGCCCATGCGCAGCGCCAGAGGCAGGACCCAGCGCTGCGCGTTGCGCTGCTGCGGCGGGCCCAGGTACAGGCGGCTGTCCACGCCACGGTTGGTGTCCACCGCCCACAACGGCAGGTACAGGTCGCCGCTGCCGCTGGTCAGTGCACGGCCGTACTGGTCCACCACCACGATGCTGTCCAGTTCGGCGTGCCGCTGCAGCACCCCGCTGATCGCATCGTCCAGCAGGTCCGGTGCCTGGGTGGGCACCCGCTCAAACAGCAGCGCGCCATCCTCGGCGATGCCCAGCATGGCCCGTTCCAGGTTGCGCAGCTCCAGCCGCAGCAGGCGCTGCGAACCGGCGGCCAAGGCCGAACTCTGCCGCTGGGCGGCTTCCTGGCGGCGCTGGTAATCGTTGCCCAGCGCCACCGTCAGGCCAACCGCCAGCAGCACGCCCAGGCTGGCGCCCAGCCACACGATCGTACGCAATGGCCGCGCCAAGGCGTGGTTCAACGCGGGCATCGCCGACCTCTCCCGCTGCAATGGGCTGACTTCATGCGTAAACGCTTCCTGGTTTCCCCAAACCTGAGCGGCCGAAGCCCGGGATTCTTGATCTCTTGGTCGCCACGTCATGCCTGCTGCTGTGTGCGCCCGGAATCCTGTGTGCCAGCATGCACCAGCCCGTGCAGCACGGGAAGGGCCAGACCGGCCTGCGGCGTTGACAAAGGCCACGCTTGGCACAACCGGCGGCCGTTGCAGCGGTCACCACGTCCGGTGGGGAGGATTAGACTTGGGGTTTCCACGTTGCCTGAGAAATCCATGTCCAAGCTGCGCCGCCCCACCCTGATGCTTGCCATTGCCGCCAGCCTGTCGTTGGGCCTGAGCGCCTGCGACCGCGAGCCGGCCGCCCCCGCTGCCGCCGCCCCGGACAGCACCGCCGCAGCGCCGGCCGCGCCCAAGCCGCAGCTGGGCAGCTTCGGCTTCGATGCCGCCGGAATGGACCGCAGCATTGCCGCCGGCGATGATTTCTTCGGCTTCGCCAACGGCACCTGGGTGAAGAACACCGAGATTCCGGCCGACCGCTCCAGCTATGGCAGCTTCAACGTGATCGCCGAGAAGACCCTGGCCGATACCCGCGCCATTCTCGAAGGCGCCGCCGCCGACACCAAGGCCACCGGCGAAGCCAGGCTGATCGGGGATTACTACGCCGCCTTCATGGACCAGGCCGGCATCGAGTCGCGCGGTGAGGCGGCGATCAAGCCCGAACTGGACGCCATCGGCGGCATTGCCGACAAGGCCGCGCTGGCCACCGCCCTGGGCGGCACCCTGCGCGCCGACGTGGACCTGCTGAATGCGACCAACTTCTACACCGACCGCCTGTTCGGGGTGTGGGTGTCGGTGGACCTGCTGCAGCCGGACCGCAACGCGCCGTACCTGGTGCAGGGCGGCCTGGGCCTGCCCGACCGCGATTTCTACCTGCAGGGCGGCCGCATGGCCGAGCTGCGCAAGCAGTACCAGGCCTATATCGCCCAGGTGCTGCAGCTGGCCGGTGTGGCCGATCCGGCGGCCAAGGCGCAGCGCATCCTGGCGCTGGAAACCAAAATCGCCCAGGCCCATGCCACCCAGGAAGAAACCAACGACGTGGCCAAGGGCGCCAATGCCTGGAAGCAGGCCGACCTGAACGCCAAGGCGCCGGGCATGGACTGGGCCGCGTTCCTGGCCGGCGCCAAGCTGGGCCAGCAGCAGGACTTCATCGTGTGGCAGCCCAAGGCCGTGGCCGGCATCTCGCGCCTGGTAGCCACCGAGCCGCTGGACGTGTGGAAGGACTACCTGGCCTTCCACGCGCTGGACCGCGCCGCGCCGTACCTGCCCAAGGCGTTCGCCGATGCACGCTTTGCCTTCCACGGCACCACGCTGAACGGCACGCCGCAGCAGAGCGAACGCTGGAAGCGCGCGGTGGACGACAGCAACCACGCCGTCGGCGAGGCAATCGGCAAGCTGTACGTGGCGCGCCATTTCGACCCCGCCACCAAGGCACGCGCCGATGAGATGGCCAAGAACATCATTGCCGCCTTCGCCAAGCGCATCGATGCGCTGGCCTGGATGTCGCCGCAGACCAAGGCCCATGCCAAAGCCAAGATCAACGGGCTGACGGTGGGCATGGGCTACCCGGAAAAATGGCGCGATTACACCGGTCTGGAGATCAAGCGCGACGATGCGCTGGGCAATGCCACGCGCGCCGAGCAGTTCGAGTACCAGCGCAATATCGCCAAGCTGGGCCAGCCGGTGGACCACAGCGAGTGGGCGATGCTGCCGCAGACCATCAACGCGATGAACGTACCGCTGGAAAACCGCCTGGTGTTCCCGGCCGCGATCCTGCAGCCGCCGTTCTTCGACGGCGCCGCCGACGATGCGGTGAACTACGGCGCGATCGGTGCGGTGATCGGCCATGAGATCAGCCACGGCTTCGACAACGCCGGCGCACTGTTCGATGAAACCGGCAAGCTGCACAACTGGTGGACGGCCGACGACCTGAAGAAGTTCAACGCGGCCGGCGACGCCCTGGCCGCGCAGTTCAGCAGCTACCAGCCGTTCCCGGGCGTGTCGGTCAACGGCCGGTTGACGCTGGGTGAGAACATCGCCGACGTGGCCGGCCTGGCCACCGCGTTCGATGCCTACCAGTTGTCGCTGCAGGGCAAGCCAGGCCAGACCATCGAAGGCTTCACGCCGGACCAGCGCTTCTTCCTGGGCTTTGCCCAGGCATGGCGCAGCAAGGCCCGCGAGCAGGCGCTGCGCAACTCGCTGCTGACCAACGTGCATGCGCCCGGCCAGTTCCGCGCGCTCACCGTGCGCAACCTGGACGGCTGGTATCCGGCCTTCGAGGTGAAGGAAGGCCAGAAGCTGTACCTGGCCCCGGACAAGCGGGTCAAGGTGTGGTGAGCGGTCTCACCGCGCGACGGTGACACCAGAAAACGGGCGCTTCGGCGCCCGTTTTTTTGTCAGCCCCACTCGGCCAGCACGCTGGGGGGCAGGCCCATCCGTGCGCATGCACGCGGGGCCAGGCCGTCCTGCAGCGCGCGCCGGAACAGCGGCGTCATCGCGCGCAGCACGCGGGCGGAGGTGCGTGCCTGTGTGCGCTGCATCCCCGTGCGTTCCAGCATTGCCCCGGCCCACTCCGGCAACAACGCCGCGCCGGCACCCAGGAACAGCTCCCGCGACAGTCCGGCCATCGGCACCGGCAGGCGGATGCCCGACAACACCCCCAGCACTTCGCGCGAACGCGCATCGAAGCGAAGCTGGGGCAGCTGCCGGGCGAAGTACGCATCCACCGCCGCTTCAGAGGCGGGCACCTGGGTGGCGCCCAATGCCTCGGCCACCCGCTTGTACTCGCGGTAATACTGATCGGCCACCGCGCCTGGCACCTCGCGGCAGTAACGCCGGCACCCCTGCAGGAAACCGTAGGCCTCGGTCACGTGGACCCAGGTGAGCAGGGCCGGGTCATCGGCTGAATACGCGCGTCCGTCGGCGCTGTGCCCGCGTACCTGTGCGTGAATGCGCGTGACCTTGGCCACCAGCGCGTCCACCTCGGCACTGGGCGCATAGGTGGTGCCGGCCACGAACGCGGTGGTACGACGCAGCCGCCCCACCAGGTCGTCGCGGAAGTTGGAGTGGTCGTATACCCCGGCCAGGGCCAGCGGGTGCAGGGTCTGCAGCATCAAGGCGCACAGGCCGCCGGCGAGCATGCCGGGGAATTCTGAATGCACGCGCCAGGTTGCGCTGTGCGGCCCGAACCAGCCCGGGTCGCCCCGGGGGTGGTCGTACTCGATGCCGCTCTGGCCGCGGGGGAAGGCCCCCAGCACCCAGCGCCGGATCGGGGCAGCCACGGGGTGGGAAAGACGGTGCAGCAACGGCGGCATCACAGCTCCAGTCGGGCCAGGGACGACCGCAGTCTGCGCGGTCAGCCCCAATTCTGGCCGATCCCGACCCACGCGGCGAGGCGACGGTTGGGCTCCCGTTTCATGTGCGTGCGCAGCATGAATTTCCCTGCGACATCTTGTCGCAGGCCGCAGGCGCGATGATGCACTGCACCAGCCGGCGCCCATTCAGAAAAACCGCCGCGTCTGCGTTGCATGCCCCCCATTGCACGACCCGCTGGAAGTGCTAGAACTGAATCCGCCTCACGTTCGTCCAATGCGCTGCCGCACGTTCCAGAAGGAGCACGTCATGATCGCTTTGTTCAAGGGTTTGGGTTTGCTGTTGCAGGACAACGAGCTGTACAACAGCCCGTTCGAAAAACAGGTCGCGCATTGGCGTAACAAGAGCGAGCAGCAGATCCGCGAGGAAGTGGCGGTGCTGGCCAAGGCAAAGGGCCAATGGCTGATGGCCTCCATCGTGGGCTGGCAGGCGGCCTCGCTGCTGATCCTGGGCCTGATCTCCAACTATCTGTGGCGGGACGACTTCCATATCACCTTCACCCGCGTGGTGATTGTGTTCGGCTCGTGGATTTCGATCCTGTTCGTGATCTGGTTCATGGCCAACATGTTCGACCATACCGCCGGTTTCGAGCGCTGGATGAAAGCCTTCAACAGCCGCGCGCGCATCACCTCCGACGCCGACAGCGTCGAGTGCGTGGCCGAAGCGCTGGACATGGCCCAGCACTACCCCGAAGTACTGGATTACAAGCAGGCCGTCACCGCGCGCCGCGAGCTTCGCCACGAAGACATCCGCATCATGCGCGAGATCGGGCGGATGCGGCAGCACACCGAACTGGTGGGCCAGCTCAACCATGTAGGCGAGCAGGACAACCGCGGCAACCTGCACCTGCAACCTGCCTTCTGACCATCCCGGTAAGCGGGGGGACCCACAATGCCACCGTGATCACTCACGGTGGCATTGTTCTTTGGGCTGCTCGCTGACGCACTGGACAAAGCCGGCGGGCAACCCGGCCATCTGTTCGGTCTTGCCGGCCGCCACCGCCAGCCGGTGCAATGGCGGCTTGGCACACGCCGCATCCTTGCGGCAGGCGGGGTCCAGCAACAGGTAGTGGCAGGTTCCACTGCTGCTGGCGATGCACTTGAACTGCGCCACCCCGTCCACCAGGGTGCTCTTGCTGTACAGCGCGTCCACGCCGTTGGCGCGGATGCGGGTCACCGACGTGTTGCTGGACTGCTGGCACCCGGCCAACAGCACCGCGGCGACGCACAGGGGCAGGAAAGTGCGCATGATCACTCCAGGAAAAAAGAGGGCCTGTTCCGGCTACATGCCCCGGAACAGGCTCATGAATGGTTGACTGACATTGAGCACTTCGGCCCGGTGCTTCAGGCGCAGCTGGCCACGCCCGGTATCGTCGCGGCTGACCGCCGCCACCGCTTTCATGTTCACGATGGTGGAGCGATGCACCTGGCGGAAACGCTGCGGGTCCAGCACGTCCAGCAGCTCGCGCAGCGGCGTGCGCAGCAGGCTTTCGCCCTGCTCGGTGACCACGGTGGTGTACTTGCTGTCGGCGCGGAAATACAGCACGTCTTCCAGCATGATCAGCTGGGTGTCGCGCCCGTTGCTGGCGGTGATCCAGGCCAGCGGCGGCGCACTGCTGGGCGCCGTGCCGCCCTGCCCCAGGCGCTGCAGCAGCTGTTCCAGCATGGCGTTGTCCGGCCGGCCCTGCTGCAGGCGCGCCAGGATCCGCTCGCGGGTGGCCAGCAGGCGTTCGTCGCTGACCGGCTTGAGCAGGTAGTCCATCGCGCCCTGCTCGAAAGCGTCGATGGCGTACTGGTCGTAAGCGGTGACAAACACCACCTGGGTGCGCGGGCTGATCTCGGGCAGTGCGCGGGCCACGTCGATGCCGGTGATGCCGGGCATGCGGATGTCCAGGAACGCCAGGTCGGGTTTCAACTCGGCCAGCCGTTCCAGTGCGCAGGCACCGTCTTCGCATTCGGCCACCAGATTCAGCTCGGGCCACAGCCGCTGCAGTTGGGCCACCAGCGACTGGCGCAGCAGGTCTTCGTCTTCGGCAATGAGTGCATCAAGCTGCATGGATGGCCTCGCGCGCATCGCGCGGCAGGGTGATGGTGGCGGCCACGCCGCTGGGGAAATTGGACACGATGGCCACCGCGGCGCGCTCGCCGCAGGTCAGGCGCAGGCGTTCTCGCAGGTTTTTCAGGCCGATGCCGGTGCCACTGGTGCCCTGGCCGAAGCCCAGTCCGTCGTCGGCCACGGTGAGGGTGACGTGGTCATCGAAGGCGCGGGCGATGATCCACACCGTACCACCACCAGGCTTGGGTTCCAGGCCGTGCTTGATGGCATTCTCCACCAGCGTCTGCAGGGCCATCGACGGCAGTGGCAGCCCGGTCAGTGCCGGCGGCACATCCACCTGCAGCGCCAGCCGCGCGCCCATGCGGATCTTGAGAATTTCCAGGTAGGCCTGGGTGCGTTCCAGCTCCACGCCCAGCGTGGACATCGACTCATCCACGCTGGGCAGCGAGCTGCGCAGGTACTGGATGAGATGCCCCAGCATCTGGTCGGCGCGCGGCGGGTCGGTACGCGTCAGCACCTGCGCGTTGGCCAGGGTGTTGTACAGGAAGTGCGGCTCCACCTGGGCGTGCAGCAGGTTGAGCTTGGCCACCGACAGTTCCTTTTCGGTGGCGGTCTGTTCGGCGGCGGCCTGCTCGTCGCGGCGCTGCTCGGAGACGCGGCGGGTGATCGCACGGGTCACCGCTTCGGCATTCTCGTAGTTGCTGCCTTCGTCCACCGCCAGCAGGTCGGCCCAGACCCCGGCATCGGGCTCGAACAGCAGCGTCACGCTGCTGGTGCCCTGGCCGGGGGTCACCGTGGCCAGCACGCTGTTGCGGCGGATCGCCAGCCGCGCCGGCAGGTTCCAGCGCGAAGGCGGGCGGCCGTTGTAGGGGTCCACGCGACGCACGTAGGCACGCACCTGCAGGCTGCCGGCGGCGCTTTCAATGTCTTCCACGCGGGGCAGCTCGGCGATGGCCTTTTCCAGCAGCGCAAAGGCCGGGCCGGCGTCCATCGGCAGCTCGATCTGGCGGCGCTGGCGGCTGGACAGCGTGGTGCCATCCAGGCGCCCGGCGATCAGCCAGACCCGGCGGATGTGGGTGATGCAGCTGCCGATGGCGGTGACCACCAGGAACATCGCCAGCAGCCCGAAGACCCAACCGGGGCCGTCGTCCATGCCGCTGAAAATGCCACTCCAGACGAAACCGGCCACGATGATGGCGGCGGCCCAGGCCAACAGGATGCGAAGGATCAGAGCGAGGCTGGCGAACACGGCGGCGTCTTCACGATGGGATGGGGCGAGCATAGCCCTGCCGCCGGCAAGGACAAGCGGCATGCGACGAAGGCGGGGAATGGGGGGATGAAGGTGGGCTCTGCCCGTATCACGTAGCGCCGGGCTCTGCCCGGCTGCCTGTGCTCGCGCGCAGGGACAGCCGCCGAGCATGGCTCGGCGCTACCCCAAGGCGTCCCCACCGGCGCTGTGCCGGTGGGGACGCGGGTTCACTTGCGCTCGGCGGCGCTGGCGTCGCGTGGGGCGCGGAACTGGGAATCGTTGCTCCAGTTCGGCCAGGCCCGCGAATTGGCCAGCTGGTTGCCCAGCGTGTACAGCACTTCCAGGTCGCGCGAGGCGCCGGCAAAGGTCCAGTCGGGCTGCCACTCGTCGCCCTGCTGGTGGTAGCGCTTGGCGGTGTAGTCGTCCGAGGCGGCCTTGCCGGCGGCCACGCCGCCGTCCACCCAGTCCTGGCCTGCCGAGTAGGACACCGCCGGCACGCCGCGCTTGGCGAACGGGAAGTGGTCCGAGCGGAAGAACAGGCCGGCTTCGGGCTTGGGGTCCGGCGTGTAGCGGATGTCCCAGCCCTTGGCCACGTCCTTGAGCTGGTCCAGCAGTTCCAGCTTGGCCGACCCGTAAATGCCGAAATCACGCGACGGGCCGAACGGCGCCATGCCGTCCATGTTGATGACCGCCACGGTCTTGCCCAGCGGATACAGCGGGTGGCTGGCGTAGTACTCCGAACCCAGCAGGCCCTTCTCCTCGGCGGTGACCGCCAGGAACAGTACCGAACGCTCCGGGCGCTTGCCCTTGGCAAAGCCGCGGGCCAGTTCGACCAGCGAGGCGGTGCCACTGGCGTTGTCCAGCGCGCCGTTGAAAATGGTGTCGCCGTTGGCGTCGGGCTTGCCCACGCCGATGTGGTCCCAGTGCGCGCTGTACACCACGGTCTCGTCCGGATGCTTGCTGCCTTCCAGGCGCGCGGCCACGTTGTGGGAGGTGATGACCTCGGTCTTGACCGCGTACTTGGCCGAGAAGGTTTCGCCCTTCAGTTCCACCGGCTTGAAATCGCGGGTCTGGGCCTGCCGCTTGAGCGTTTCGAAATCCAGGCCCGCGCGCTTGAACAGGTCCACGGCAAGGTCACGCTGGATCCAGCCTTCCAGCAGCGGATGGGCCTCGGCCGGGTTGTCGCGGACCACGTCGAACATGGTGTTGGTGTTGGAACCGGCCACGGTGGCCCAGCCGTAGGAGGCCGGCGCGGTTTCGTGCACGATCAGCACGCCGAGTGCGCCCTGGCGTGCGCCTTCTTCGTATTTGTAGGTCCAGCGACCGTAGTAGGTCATGCCCTTGCCGTCGAAGTCGCCCTGGCCGCTTTCAAAATCCGGGTCGTTGATCAGCACCACGGCGATCTTGCCTTTCAGGTCCACGCCCTTGAAATCGTCCCAATGGCGCTCCGGTGCGTTGACGCCGTAACCCAGGAACACCAGCGGGGCGTTGTTGATATCCACCGCGCTGGCGCCGTTCATGGCCGCGCGCACGGCGATTTCCTTGCCCTGGCTGAGTGCCTGCGGCTTGCCCTTGCTGGCCAGCGACAGGCTCGGCGTGCCGACGATGTCGCCCTTGCGCAGCGGCACGGCCTGGGTCCACAGACGCTTGCCGTCCTTGAGGTCGCCGCCCGGCTGCAGGCCGGCCGCCGCGAACTGCTTGCTCAGGTAGGCCACGGTCTTGTCTTCGCCGGGCGTGGCCGGCGAACGGCCTTCGTAGGCGTCCGATGCCAGTTCCTTGACGTCAGCGGAAATCCGCGCGCCATCGAATTTGGGCGTTGCCGCCATCAGGGCGCTGGACACCGACAGGGCCAGCACGCTCAGTACTACTCGCTTCATCGCTCTCTCCCCAGCATGGAACAACAACCCCCGAGTCTACCGCTAGAGCGGGGCTCTGCCCCGCTGTCGCAGCCTGCACCGCAGATCGCAACAGCCGCCAGGCAGAGCCCGGCGCTACGACGGTGTGGCCGCAGCCGGCGCTACGCGAGCGGAACGGCCTGCGCCCGTGCCAGCAGCACCGCCTGCTCGCGGGCGTTGGCCGTCAGGCTGGCCGCGCGCAGGAACGCGGCGCGCGCTTCATCGCCGCGCCCGAGCTGCAGCAGCAGGTCCCCCTGCACCGCCGCCAGCGGGGCATAGCCGTGCAGGCGCGGGTCCTGCGCCAGCTGCTCCACCAACGGCCACGCCGCGGCCGCGCCCTGCGCGCGCGACAGGGCGACCGCCCGGTTCAATTCGATCACCGGCGACGGCTGCTGCAAGGCCAAGCGCTGGTACAGCGCCGCCATCGCCGTCCAGTCGGTGTCCTGCACACGCCGCGCGCGGGCGTGGCAGTCGGCGATGGCGGCCTGCAGCACGTACGGATCGTCGCTGCCACCCAGTGCAACCGCCTGGCCCAACGCCGCCTGGCCACGGGCGATCTGCAGCCAGTCCCAGCGCGTGCGGTCCTGCTCGGGCAGCAGGATCGGGTGGCCCTGTGCATCCACCCGTGCCGCCGCGCGCGAGGCCTGCAGTTCCATGAGCGCCACCAGCCCATGCACCTGCGGCCAGGTCGGCAACCGGTGCAGCAGCACGCGCCCCAGCCGCAGCGCCTCTTCGCACAGCGCCGGGCGCATCCAGTCGCTGCCGGCGCTGGCGGCATAGCCTTCGTTGAACACCAGGTAGACCACCTCCAACACCGACGCCAGCCGCTCGGGCAACGCCGCCTGGCGGGGCACCTCGAAGGGCACCTGCCGCGATGCCAGGGTGCGCTTGGCACGCACGATGCGCTGGGCGATGGTCGGCTCCGGCTGCAGGAACGCGCGTGCGATCTCCTCGGTGGTGAGCCCACCCAGCAGGCGCAGGGTCAACGCGACCCGCGCATCGGCCGACAACACCGGGTGGCAGGCCACGAACATCAGCCGCAGCAGGTCATCGCCGATGTCGTCCTGCAGCGCATCGCTGTCGTCGGGCAGGGGCAACGCCTGCGGCTCCAGTTCGCTGCCCCACAGCGCATGCTGGCCGGCCACGCGCTGGTGCTGGCGCAGCACGTCGATGGCGCGATTGCGTGCGGTGGTCATCAGCCACGCTCCCGGGTTGTCCGGAACGCCCTGCACCGGCCAGCGCTCCAGCGCCGCCAGCCAGGTGTCCTGGGCCAGTTCTTCGGCACGCCCGACATCGCCGCCCAGCATCCTCGCCAGGCGTGCGATCAGGACCGGCGACTCCATCCGCCAGAGGGTATCCATGCGTTGCGCCAGTGCGGTATCCATGCGGCCGATCAGAGCATCGGCGGCGGGCCTGTACAAGCCCGCCGCGTGCCCCGGCAGGGCTCAGGCCGGCGCGCCATCCATATGCGCTATTTCCCACAGATGCCCATCCAGGTCCTGGAAGCCGCGCTGATACATGAACCCGTAGTCGCGCGCGGGCATCGGCTCGCTGGCGCCGGCGGCCAGCGCCTTGTCCACCAGCACGTCCACCGCAGCGCGGCTGGGCGCCGACAGGCAGGTGATCACCTCGGTGGTACTGCGCGCATCGCTGATCGGCTTGGTCGTGAATCCGCTGAAGAAGCTCTCCACCAGCAGCATCACGAAGATGCTGTCACTGACGATCATGCAGGCCGCATTGGTATCAGTGAAGGTAGGGTTGAAGGTGTAGCCGAGCGCGGCGAAGAACGCTTTGGCGGCGTCCAGGTCGCGCACGGGCAGGTTGACGAAGATCATCTGCGGGGAATCGGTCATGGCTCGGTCCTTGATGGGGAAATTACGGTTGCTTCATGCAGTTGACCATCCACGGCTTGCCGTAGCGGTCGATCAGAAAGCCCCAGCGGTGCGCCCAGAAGGTCTCGCCGATAGGCATCCTGATCTGGCCACCGTCGGCCAGCGCCTGGAACACGCGTTCGGCTTCTTCCACCGAGTCCACGTCGATGTTGATCGTGGTGGTGCCCTCGCCAGCGCCGGAAGGGCTGTCGGCAGCCATCAGGATCGCGCTACCCACCTCCAGCTGGCTGTGCGCCACGTGGTCAAGGGTTTCCGGCGGCATCTCCGCGCAGCCCTCGGTGCTTTCCATCGGCGGCATGTCGCGGTACTTCATTTCCGAGGTGACCTTGCCGCCCAGCACCTGGGCATAGAAGGCCATCGCCTCGTGGGTGGTGCCGCTGAAGCTCAGGAACGGAATCAGTTTCATGGGTGTTCTCCGGTTCAAGACGCGTTGTCGATCTGGTCGCGCAGACGCTGTTCCTGTGCGCGTAATTCGGGGGTGAAGACCTCGCCGAAATCCTCCATGCCCAACAGCGGGCGCAGTTCCACCACGTCATCCGGGCCGAAGGGCGCGCGCTTGAGCCATTCGGTGGCCTCGTCCAGCGAGCGCACCTGCCACAGCCAGAACCCGGCGATGAGCTCACGTGTTTCGGCGAACGGCCCGTCGATCACCCGGGCCGTGGCATCGCCAAAGGCCACCCGCCGCCCGCGCGCGCTGGGGTGCAGGCCTTCGCCGGCCAGCATGATCCCGGCCTGCACCAGTTGTTCGTTGTAGGCGCCCATGGCGCGCAGCTCGTCCTGGGTCGGCATCTGCCCGGCCTCGGTGGCTGGGGTTGCCTTGACGATCACCATCACTTTCATCGCGTTGCTCCTGGTGGGCGGCCCGGGCGGTGGGCCTTTCACTGGTTACGACGACCCGGCGGACAGGAAATCGACACGGCAGGGAAAAGAATTTCGGCCGGTGCCGGCGCAATGGCGTCAATGGCCTGAACAGGGCGCCCGTGCGGCGTTGCAACACGACAACGGCGCCCGCTGCGGCATGATGGCCGCCCCTGCCCAGGAGCGTCCGGCCATGCAATTCCTGCTGCTGATCTACATCGATGAGGGCCTGCTGCAGGCCCTGCCCGCCGAGGAGTACGACCGCCTCATGCACGGCTGCCTGCAACACGCCGATGCGCTGCAGGCCCAAGGCACCCTGGTGCTGGCCCAGAAGCTGGAACCGGTGGCCAGCGCGCGTACGCTGCGCACCCGCCAGGGCCAGGAACGGATCATCGACGGGCCGTTCGCCGAAACCCACGAACTGCTGGCCGGCTTCAACCTGATCAACGCGCGCGACCACGATGAAGCGCTGGCCATCGCCCGGCAATTTCCGTGGTCACGCTATGGCAGCATCGAAGTGCGCCCCCTGGCCGACATGGACGCCGAGCGCGAGCGCGTCGGCGCCTGATCGCGCTTACAACAGCGTGATCTTCAGGTCGCGCGCACCCACGCCCTCATTGCCACTGTAGTCGCGCACGCTGGCACGGATCACATAGTCGCCCGGTGGCAGCGCAGCGGGTTGCCAGCGCCCGGTTTCCACCAGACCGTCGCGCACCGTGTTGGTCACCAGGTAGCGGAAGCGGGTCACCGCGCTGCCGTGCACGGTGATGCCGCTGTCCGGCGCGTAGGCCACCACCGTGGCGCTGTCTTGGGGCGGCATGCGGTTGAACACGATGTTGAAGCGTGGCTGCTCGTAACCGGCCAGCGGCCGGCCCTGCGCATCCAGGATCTGGTAGCCCACCTGGTAGGCGCCCAGCCGGCGACGCGGCAGGTTGCGGTCCACCTGGTCCCAGGCCTCCACCACGATCTGCACGCCTGGTCCTTCGCGCGGCACCTGCACCGGCGCAGCGCCAACGGCCTTGATCGGCAGGTCCTGGTCATCCAGCAGTTCCACCCCGGTGATGCGCGGTGCGAAGGTGTCGGCATAGCCGACAAAGCCCAGCGCTACCGCATTGCGCTCAAACCCGCTGGCGCCCACGCTCAGGTGCACATGGGCCATGCGGTTGATGCTGCCCAGCGGCTCACCCACGTGGAAGCGGGTGCCACGACGTACGCGCACCCGTTCCAGTTTGCCATCCAGGCCCATCACCTGCTGCCAGCGTGGGTCGAACGGCTGCCCACGCGGATCGCGACCGACCTGCATGTGGATGTACTTCAGGCGACCCAACGCCAGGCCTTCGGCCTGCCCACCCACCGACCAGCTGGCGAACGCGCTGTCCACCTTGGCGTCGGCGATCGCCAGCACGCGCTGGCCCACGTCGCCGCGGATATCGAAACCACCGTGCAGGTGGTGGCGGCTTTCACCACTGAAATTGCCGCGCACTTCGCCCAGCGTGCCCACCACTTCATGCCAGCCGTCCTGGGGGGCCAGCGGCCAGCGCCCGCCGGTGACCGGCAGCGGCGCATCGGCGGCCGGGCCGGTCAGCGCCGGCGCCGGGGTGGCACCGCTGGCCAGCGCCTGCAGCCGGTGCACGCGGTAGGCCGCAGCGTCGGCCAGGTACAGCCCGCCCCGTGCGTCCAGCGCCATGCCACTGGGGCGGGCAAAGCGTGGCTGCGGCGCCACACCGGCCAAGGCAACCTGATGCCCCTGCGCCGACACCTGCACCACCTTGCCGTTGATGTCGCCCACGTACAGCACGTCGTCGTGGGTCACTGCCACCGACAACGGCCCGCTGACCACCCCGCCATCGGCCACCTGGGTGCGCAGCACGCCGTCCGGCGACAACCGCCGGATGGCGTTGTTGTACAGATCGGCGATCAGCAGGTTGCCGTGCGCGTCCAGCGCCAGCGCCACCGGCGTATCCAGCCGCGTTTCGGCGCCGATGCCATCCACGTTGCCCGGATGGTCGCCACCGGCCAGGGTCTGCACCGTGCCATCGGGTTCGATCACGCGGATGCGGTCGTTGTAGGTATCGGCCACGAACACCCGCCCGCGGGCATCCACCGCCACGCCCATCGGCGCATCGAACCGCGCCTGCGCGGCGGGACCGTCGGCAAAGCCCGGCAGCCCATCGCCGGCCAACGTGCTCACCAGGCCATCGGTGCCGATGCGACGGATGCGGTGGTTGCCGGTATCGGCCACGTACACATTGCCGGCGGCATCCAGCGCGATCCCAGACGGGGTGTGGAACTGCGCCTGCGCGCCGGCGCCATCGCGCCAGCCTTCGCCGGTGCCGGCCAACGTGTCCACGCGCCCATCCGGATACACGCGACGGATGCGGTTGTTGTCGCCGGCATCGGCAACGTAAGCCACGCCGTGGGCGTCGATGGCCAGCGCATACGGATCGGCGAAGCGCGCCTGCGCGCCCGGGCCATCGCGCAGGCCACCCACACCATCCCCGGCCAGCGTGTCGATCTGCGCCTGCCAGGCCAGTGCGGTGGGCACCGGCCCCTGGGCCACCGGCGCGGGTGAGGGGCCATCGAAGAACGTCCATGCCAGCGCCGCTGCGGTGACCGCCACCACCAGCACCATTCCTGCCTGCCAACGTTTCATTGCCTTCCCTGCGCTAATCCGGCGTTGACCTTAAACGTTGCCTGCGCGTCTGCACACCCCGTGCGCTTGTGCCGATGCGTGGTTCCGGGTTCAATCCCTGCACTCTCAACGCAAGGATGCGACATGCCCAGCCGGCCCACCCGCTTCGCCCTCTGCCTGCTGATGGCGATGGCGGCCACGCCGGGGCTGGCCAGCCCGGTCGCCCCGCCCCCCACCGCCACGCGCGCCGACAGCGCCTTGGCCCTGGCCTTGACCGACAGCATCGCATTGGCCGAACAAGGGGACAGCGTGGGCGCACTGATCGGCTTCGAGCGCGTGTTCGACGATCCCGGCGCGGCCACGCTGGACGCTCCCCTGCGCCTGGACGGACTGGTCAGCGCCGGGCGCACCGCGTTCAACGCGCGCCAGCCGCGCGATGCGCAGCGCTATCTCGATGCGGCGCTGACACAGGCACCAGACGATGCAGGTGCCCTGTATGTGCTGGGACGCCTGCGACTCCTGCAGGACCAACCGGCCGAGGGCGCCAGCCTGATCACCCGCTCGCTGCGCGCCTCGGACCGGTTCCTTGGCGACATCGATGCACCGCTGGTGTATTCGCTGGGCAAGGCCTTGCCGGACCAGCCCGATGTGTACGCCGCGCTGCTGCAGGTGTTGTTCGACCGCCAGTGGCAGATCGACGGCCTGGAACCCAACGCCCTGTGGCTGCAACTGGCCACGCTGCAGGCCGATGCCGGGCAGCACGAACGCCTGGCCGCCACGGTGCGGCGCATCGATGCACCGCTCGAGGTGGTGGCGTTGCGCAGTGACAAGCGCTTCGACGCCGTGGTCGACCGTCGCGATCCACGCTTTGACCCCTCGCAGTCCGCGCGCCGCCACGCCGATGCCCTGCGCGTGTCCGCGCTGCTGCGCCCGGAGGCCAGCGATATCGCCGCGCTCACCGACACCCTGCTGTTGCTGGGCGACCACGAACAGGTGCTGGCCACCACCGCGCTGCTGCTTACCCGCCTGACCGAGGCCGATGCCCCGCGCAGCTTCCCCGGCGGTGCGTACGCAGCCTGGGTGCTGCTGCACCGCGCGGTGGCCCAGCACCGGCTGGGCCAGGAGGCACAGGCCGAGGCCACGCTGGTGCTGGCCAGCACGCTCACCGACGAAGGCCACACCGTCAACCCGCTGCATCGGCTGTACCTGGCCAGCTGGTACCTGGGCAACCGCAAGCCCGAACGTGCGCTGCAGACCCTGGAAGGACTGGACGAGGAACCGATGTTCGGCGAATACGTGCGCCAGTGGATCCGGTTCAGTGCCTACCGGTCGGTGGGCGATGCCGCGCGCACGGCACAGGCGCGCCGCTGGTTGCAGGACAACCAGGGCGAAGGCCGCGCCGCGTATGTGGATGTACTGCTGGTCGAACAGCGCACCGACGAGGCCGCCGGGTGGGTCATTGCCGAACTACAGGCGCCACGGCGCCGCCAGGAAATGCTGCAGCTGATGCAGAACTTCCGCATGCTGCCGCCGATGCCGGCCGACGTGGACAACGATGCGCGCTGGCAGCAGCTGCTCAAACGACCCGATGTGGTCGCCGCGATGGAGGCGGTGGGCCGCCGTGAAACCCTGTCCATCCATAGCCGTGCCGCCTGGCGGTGAGGTGGCCCCAAGCCTTGCCGGCAGTAGCGGCGCAGGGCGTTACTTCGCCGGCGTTTCCACCTTGAACCCCATCGCCTCGCGGTAGCGCTGGTACAACGCGCTCACCTTTTCCACGTAGGCCAGGGTTTCGGCGTACGGCGGCACGCCCTTGTAGCGGGTCACCGCGCCGATGCCGGCGTTGTAGGCGGCCGCTGCCAGCGTGCGGTCGCCCTTGTAGCGCGTCAGCAGCGCCTTCATGTAACGCGCGCCGCCGTTGATGGACTGCTCGGCCGACAGCGGATCGGCCACGCCCCACTCGGTGGCGGTATCGGGCATCAGCTGCATCACCCCCTGCGCACCCTTGGGTGAGATGGCACCGGCATCAAAGCCGCTCTCGGCATGGGCAATCGCACGCAGCCAGGCATCGTCCACCCCGGTGGCCTTGGCGGCCGCCTTGAACTGTTTGGCATGGCGATTGAGCTGCGGCGTACCCACCTTGCCCAGCCCCTCGTGCGCCGGTTCGCCCGGCGGGGTGGCTACGGTGAATTTCAGGAACACGCGTGACCCGGGCAGGTTTCGCGTGGAATACACCAGCGCGCCGTCCTGCTCGCGCTCGTACAGGGTGCCGCTGAACACCCCCATGTTGCCCCACAGGTTGGGCGTCTGCACGGCGCTGTCGTCGATCTGCCGGGCGCTGCATCTGGAGCCCGGCTCCGGCGCGGTGGCCAGGCTGACGGTGTTGTTCTGCACGCAGCGGTACACCGTGCGCGCGGCGGCCGGCCACGGCAACAGCAACGACAACAGGGCCAACGTGGCGGGCAGGGTCGGGTTCATGGGCTCGGACAGGGCACCGTGAGGGTGCGGCGCGATCATCCGGCCAGGCCCGCGAACCGAAGGTGAATACCGGGCCCGCCGTGATGGCGGACCCGGCGGGAACCTCAGCGGCTGCCGCCGATCAGGCGCTTGGCCGCATAGCCCAGGCCCAGCAGCAGGAACCACAGCGGGCTGATCGCCAACGCATACAGGGTGTCTGGCTGCAGGGTCAGCAGCACCAGCACGAACACGAAGAACGCCAGGCAGACCCCGCACATGAACACCCCGCCGGGCATCTTGAACCTGGATGCCGCGTGCAGCTGTGGGCGCCGGCGCCGGTACACGATGTACGAGCACAGGATCAGCGACCATACAAACATGAACAGCACCGCGGCCAGCGTGGTGACCAGGGTGAAGGCGGTGACCAGGTTCGGAATCATGTAGATCAGCATCGTGCCCAGCAGCAGGCAGATGCACGAGAACAGCAACCCGCGCGCCGGCACCGCCGCCCGCGACAGCCGGCCGAAGAAGCTTGGCGCGTGCCGTTCTTCGGCCAGGCCGTACAGCATGCGGCTGGTGGAGAAGATGCCGCTGTTGGCCGAGGACGTGGCCGAGGTGAGCACCACGAAATTGATCAGGCTGGCCGCGGCCGGAATGCCGGCCAGCACGAACAGCTCCACGAACGGGCTCTTGCCCGGCACCACCTCGCGCCACGGGGTGACGGCCATGATCGCGATCAGCGCCAGCACGTAGAACACGATGATGCGCACCGGGATGGAGTTGATCGCCTTGGGCAGGTTGCGCTCCGGGTCGGCGGTTTCGGCGGCCGTGGTGCCCACCAGTTCGATGCCGACAAAGGCGAACACCGCAATCTGGAAACCGGCGAAGAACCCGGCCATGCCCATCGGGAACACGCCGCCGTCGTTGTAGAGGTTGGCGAACGTGGCCGGGTGCCCGGACGGCGCGGTGAACCCCCACGCCACCAGCCCGAAGCCGGTGATGATCAGCGCGCAGATCGCGATGATCTTGATCAGCGCGAACCAGAACTCCATTTCGCCAAACAGCTTCACCGTGACCAGATTCAGACTGAGCAGCAGGATCACGCACAGCAGCGCCGGTATCCACGGCTGCAGTTCGGGGAACCAGAACTGCGCATAGGCGGCAATGGCGATCACATCGGCGATGGCGGTGATGATCCAGCAGAACCAGTAGGTCCACCCACAGAAAAAGCCCGCCCACGGCCCGAGCAGGTCGGTGGAGAAATCGATGAACGACTTGTACTCCAGGTTGGACAGCAGCAGCTCGCCCATCGCGCGCATCACAAAGAACAGCATCGCGCCGATGATCAGGTACACCAGCACGATCGACGGACCGGCCAGGCTGATGGTTTTGCCCGAGCCCATGAACAGGCCGGTGCCGATGGCGCCGCCGATGGCGATCAGCTGCAGGTGGCGGTTGGACAGGCTGCGCCGGAGGTGTTCGGGCGCGACGGCAGGATCGGACATGGGCAGGGCCAGCGGGGCGAAGGCTCTGAACATAGAAGAGAGCGGACGCTTCCGCCACTGCCGCGACAGGCCCGCCCCGCCACCGCCGGCCGTGTCGGGTTCACCCTTGTGGGAATCGCCCGATGCCAGCGTCGGGCGCGGGCCTACCGTCAACCCGGCATATCCCTGTTCCAATCCTCGCCGCCAGATGGTGATATAGCGCACCGGAACCGTCGATGGGCATGGCCCGGCTGCCGTTCGCCCGTTCCCGTCCGCTGGACATCGAGGTCTGCTTGAGCCGCGCCAGGATCCTTGCCGCTACCGTGGTGTTCGCCCTGCTCGGCGCGTTCGTGCCGATCGCCGGCCTGGTGTATGTCACCTGGAGCCGGGCCAACGATGCCGAGCAGCGCCGTCTGCAGGTCACCGCCGAGCGCACCCTGCTGCGCGCCCACCGCGCCTACGAGGCCGGGCTGCTGGCGCTGCGCCGGCTCAACCAGAGTCCGCTGGCACCGTGCTCGGCCGACCACCTGCACCTGATGCGCGCGCTCACCCTGAGCACCCACTCGGCCGAGCAGGTGGGCTACTTCGAGGACGGCCGGTTGCGTTGTACGTCCTGGGGCATGATGGAAAAGCACGTGCCCGAGCCGACCCCGGACCACATCACCGCCGATGGCGCCGGCATCACCCTGGACGTCCACCCCGAGGCCGGCGACGGGTCCTCGCTGCTGGCCCTGCAGTTGGGTCGCTACGACATCCTGATGGACCCGGTGCGCTTCGTCGATGTCATCGCCGATCCCAACGTGCGCCTTGCCGTGGCCAGCCCGGACGGCCGCCTGATGGCCCAGCAGGACATCCTGGACCAGCAGTTGCTGCAGCGCCTGCTGCGCGAACCGCGCAGCGGCATGGACAGCCACACCCTGTATGCCACCGCGCAGGACCAGGAGTGGCTGGCCATCGCCACGGCGCCGCGCACCGACCTGATGGCCAGTTTCCGCCAGCAGTTCCGCCAGTTCATCCCGCTGGGCGTATTGGGCGCGCTGGCCGCGGTCGGGCTGGTGCTGTGGCTGTCGCGGCGGCGGCTGTCGCTGCGGGGCGAACTGGCCACCGCCGTCCGCCGGCGCGAGTTCTTCATGCACTACCAGCCCATCATCGAGCTGGACACCGGCATCTGCGTCGGCGCCGAATCGCTGGTGCGCTGGACCCGCCCCGATGGCAGCCAGGTGCGCCCGGACCTGTTCATCCCGCTGGCTGAAGAACACGGCCTGATCGATGCCCTGACCGACCAGGTCATCGACCGGGTCATCGATGACATGCGCGGGCTGCTGGTGCAGGACCGCAGCGCGCATATCGCCATCAACCTGTCCGCCGGCGATGTCAGCAGCGGCCGCGCGCTCAAGGTGCTGTCGGCCAAGCTGGCCGGTACCGGCATCCACCCGCAGCAGATCTGGCTGGAAGCCACCGAGCGTGGCTTCATCGACGTCCAGCGCGCGCGCAACACCCTGGCCATCGCGCGCCGCACCGGCCACTGCGTGGCCATCGACGATTTCGGCGTGGGCTATTCCAGCCTGCAGTACCTGCAACAGCTGCCGCTGGACGCGCTGAAGATCGACAAGTCCTTCATCGATGCCATCGGCACCGACAGCGCCACCAGCCCGGTTACCTCGCACATCATCGACATGGCCAAGACGCTGGGCCTTTTCACCGTTGCCGAAGGCATTGAAACGCCTGCACAACTGGCTTACCTGCAGGCCCGCCAGGTCGAATTCGGCCAGGGCTGGCTGTTCTCGCGGCCGCTGCCGCCGGAGGCCTTCATCGCCTTCCACCAGCAGCGCATGCAGCAGTACGGCAAGGCCCGCGAGAACTTCCAGAATCCCAACAGCGCCGTAGAGTAGCGCCGGGTCCTGCGCGGTCGCTCCTATGCGGGAATCGGGGAATGTCGGGCAGAGCCCGGCACTACTCGCTGGCAATGCCCGCCAAGTCCAGCACCCAGCGCGGCACCTTCGGCTCGCCCGTGTAGAAGCTGCGCGGCTTGCCTTCGGCCATCGCCCAGCGGTGTATCCAGCTGATGCCGCCGGCCCCGTTGTAGCCGTCGGCATGCGCATATGCCGGGTCCTGCAGCGCTTGCTCCAGGGTAATGAAGGTGTAGCCCCGGCGGCGGGTAGCGGCAATCAGTTCACCGATGCTGGCCGCATTGAGCGCATTGGCATGCATCAACCACACCTGCGCGGGCAACCGGCCCAGCAACTGCCGCGACTGGCCTTCGTAGTAGTCCAGCTTGTTGAGCATGTAGGGCACATAGCCACGCCGCAGCTGGAGCAGCCGCGCCTCGCGCACCGCCGGGTCGGTTTCGGTGTCGCGCACATGGTCATAGGCGAACGCCCAGATCCACTCGCTGTTGTCCACCGTGACCGGCGCGATGCGATAGCCCTGCTGGTCCAGGAAGGTCGCCAGCGCAGCGCGTTGCTGCGGGGTCTGCCCGGCACGCAGGTACGGATGGCGGAACCAGTGCGGGGTTTGCCCGCGTTCGGCCAGCAACGGGCGCAAGGTCTGTTCGCCACGCAGGATGTCCTGCTCGTAGGCGTCCAGCCCGATCGCATGCAGGTCCACGTGGCCACGGGTGTGGTTGCCCAGCGCGAACCCGGCATCGCGCCAGTCGCGCAGCATCTGCACGCGCGACGGCTGCACCTGGCCATCGCGCTCCAGCTTGATCTCGTTGACGAACCCCACCACCGGCACCTGCGCCGCCTTCAGCGCCGCGAGCAGCTCCGCATGGCGTTGCGCCAGTTCCGGATCGTCACGCTCATCCAGCCGCTGCCAGGGCAGATCGTCGATGGTCAGCGCAATCCGCTGGTCCGGCGCGGCCTGCACGGCAGCGGCAAGCCCCAGCAGTCCCAGTCCCATCCAACGCAACACGATGTGGCGCACCCAAGCCTCCTGATCCGTGCCACCACCTTAAACCCAATCGACATGCCGGGCGTGGTGGTAACAACCGCCGGACGTAGTGCCGGGCCCTTCCCGGCAACCCGGCAACCCGGCAACCCCGCCTGACAGCAGCCGGGCAGCGCCCGGCTCTAGGCGACCCACTACCGATCCAGCGTGGGCGCCCACGCGCCTGGACGCCGCAGCACCACCACCAGCGTGGCCGCCAACAGTGCAAGCACCACCCCCGGCAACCACCGCTCGCCCCACGTTTCCAGCATCACCCCACCCACCACCCCGGCGATGGCGATGGCCAGGTTCCAGCCGGTGACCACGAACGACTGCGCGATGTCGCCGGCCACCCCGGCGCGGCGTGCCACGGCAGTCTGGAACAAGGTAGGCACGCCGCCGAACGCCATGCCCCACATCACCGTGCCCAGCACCAGCACCCAGGCCGATGCGGGCCACAGCGCGAAGGCCAGCGCCGCCAGCACGAACCCGGCCGTACTGGCCATCACCAGCACGCGCAGCCAGCGGTCCACCCACAACCCGGTGATCCAGATGCCCACCAGTGCGGCCACGCCGAATACCAGCAGCAACCGGTCCAGCCAGGCCACCGCACCGGACAGCGCCGCGAACGGTTCGATGTAGGTGTACAGCACGTTGTGCGCCAGCACGAACAGGAACATGGTCAACAGCGCCCCGCGCATGCCCGGCAGCCGCCACACCGCGCCCAGTGTCTGCCGTGCGCCGGTGCCGGTGCCGGGGGCCGACAACGCCGGCAAGGCCAGCCGCGCCCACACCAGCAGGCCCACGCTGAGCAGCGATATCAGCGTGAACGCCCACCGCCACCCGATGGTCTGCCCGAGCAACGTACCGGCGGGGATGCCCAGCGACAACGCCAACGGCGTACCCACCATCGCCACCGCGATGGCCCGCCCCTGCAACCGGGGCGCTACCATGCGGCTGGCATAGCCGGCCACCAGCGACCACAGCAGGCCCGCGCTGATGCCGGCGACGAAGCGCGCCACCAGCATCACCGCGTAGTGGTGGGTCAGTGCCGTAACCGTGTTGACCACCACGAAACCGGCGATCGCGGCCAGCAGCAGCGGTCGCCGCGGCAGGCGCTGGGTAAGGGCGGTCATCGGCAAGGCCGCCACCAGCGACCCGAACGCGTAGATGGTCACCAGCTGCCCCACCAGCGCGCGGCTGACGCCCAGATCGGCGCTCATCGGCGACAGCAGCCCGGCCGGCAAGGCTTCGGTGAGGATGGTGATGAAGCCGGCGCAGGCCAGCGCCAGCAACCCGGACAACGGCAACCGTTCGGCCGCCACGGGTGCGTCGGGACGCGCACAGGCACCTGCCTCGCCACTCATGCCTGCGCCGCTCATGCCCGTGCACCGGCAGCAAGGTCGGCGTACACCGCATCGCGCAACTGCGCCACGAACGGCCCGTGCATGCCTTCGTACAACGTGTTGGTCAGCGCCACCACGCTTACCCCACGCGCCGGATCTACGAACCAGCTGTGCCCGTAGGCACCGCCCCAGCACCAGCTGCCCGCCGCCTGCGGCGTGGCCGCAAGCGCCGGGTCGCGCAGCACCGCAAACCCCAGCCCGAAGCCCCAGCCTGGTGCATCGGGCGGCCCCTGTTCGCCCACCTGTGCGCGCGCCATCTCGGCCACGCCCGCCGCCGGCAACCAGGTGCGCTGCGCAGTGCCGCGCAGCGCTTCCAGCAGGCGCATCACATCCTGCGCGGTGCCCACCATGCCGCCGCCGGCGGAGGCGAACGCGTCCGGGTTGCTGGCCCGGGCAAGGCTGTAGGCAATCCCTACCGTGCCTTCGAAGGGCGGTACCACCTCGCCTTCGCGCAGGCGGTGCGGCTGCGGCGTATCGGAAACGTAGGGCGTGGCCAGGCGCGTCGGGGTCGTGGTGTGGAAGCCGGTGTCATGCATCCCCAACGGCGCGGTCACCTGCTCGCGCACAACCTGCGCCAACGGCTGGCCGGTGGCCGCTTCGAGCACGGCACCGGCCACGTCCACGCCCAGCGCGTAGTGCCAGGCCTGACCGGGTGGGAACAGCAGCGGCACCTCGGCAATCCGCCTCAGGTTCTCGTGCAGGCTGATCGGGCTGTCGTCCATGCCGTCGCTGGCCCCGGCGCGCGCATGCGGCCCCTGGGCGTCGGCATCCAGGAAGCGGTAGCCCAGCCCGGCGCTGTGGCTAAGCAGCTGGCGCAGGGTAATGACCGGCCGGGTGCCATCGGCCAGCGCGGGCCGGAAGTCCGGCAGCCAGTCGGTGACCGGTGCATCCAGCGACACCCGGCCCTGCACCACCAGGCGCATCGCCGCGGCGGTCACGATCGGCTTGCTTACCGACGCCAGCCGGAACAGGGCATCGGCCTGCATCGGCCGCCGTTGCTCGCGGTCGGCCCAGCCGCTGGCGCTGGCATGGCGCAGCTGGCCATGTTCGCGCACCAGCACCACCGCGCCGACCACACGCTGGTCGGCATGGGCATCAGAAAGCACGGTATCCACCGCGGCCAGCCGCGGCGGGGCAAGGGATGGCGCATCAAGCACGGAGGACATGGCGGGATTCCTGCAGCGGGGGGAGCGCCATGCTCGGCGTTCGGCGGCGCCCTGAACACCCAGGCGGCGCTCCACACATTCCGGACACTGCATTCCGCAATCCGCGCAGACCCCGTACTGGCAAAGGATGCAGCCGTTGCCACCGATGCGCGCACCGCTGCATCCCATCCGCCGCGCGCCACCGCTGCGCCGGGCCGCTAGAGTGGCGTCTTTCCCCTTGGGTTCGGCCATGTCGGCACTGGACAACATCGGCAACCTGCAGGCCTTCGTGCACGTGGCCGACACCCGCAGCTTCGTCGACACCGGGCGCCTGCTCGGCGTCTCGGCCTCGGCCGCCGGCAAGACCATCACGCGCCTGGAGCAGGCCCTGGGCGTGCGCCTGTTCCATCGCAGCACGCGCAGCGTAACCCTCACCGCCGAGGGCGAGCGCTTCCTGCTGCGGTGCCGGCGCATCCTCGACGAGCTGGACGCCGGCCGCACCGAACTGGCCCAGCAGGCGGCCGCGCCGTGTGGCGTGCTGCGACTCAGCCTGCCGCTGGTGGGTGACCTGTCGCTGCCTATCCTGTCCGCGTTCATGGCCACCTACCCCGGCATCCGTCTGGAGCTGGATTTCGACGACCGCCTGGTCGATGTGGTCGAGGAAGGCTTCGATGCGGTGCTGCGCTTGGGCGAGCCGTCCGACTCGCGCCTCAGCGCGCGCCGGCTGGGCGTGTTCCCGCGCTACCTGGTCGCCTCGCCGGACTATCTGGCACGGCGCGGCACCCCCCAGGCCCCGCGCGACCTGCTGCAGCACGACTGCCTGCACTACCGCTTTCCCAGCAGCGGCAAGCTGGAGCCGTGGCCGCTGCCGCGCCCGCCCGGGGAACCGGCCTTGGAGCTGCCCGTGTCGATGGTGTCCAACACCATCGAGGCGCGCCTGGCCTTCGCCCTGGCCGGGCGCGGCATCGGCTACATCCCCGAGCACTCGGTACGCGATGCGCTGGCCGATGGCCGCCTGGTGCGCGTGCTGCCCGAGCAGATCCACGCCTGCGGCACCTTCCACCTGCTGTGGCCGTCGGGCCGCCACGTGCTGCCCAAGCTGCGGGTGTTCATCGATTTCGTCAGCGCGCGGCTCACCGGGGTGAGCTGCTGAACAGCATGCATTCACTTCCGTGGCGCGGTGCAAATCTATACTGGCCGTGCGACAGCCAGTCGCCTGTGTAATGAGGTATGCCCGCATGCGCCAGTGATGCCCCGCCGTCTGTTTGACGGCCTGTGTCCTTCCCGCCCTGTGCGTGAAGGGAACCCACGGCATCCCTGGAGGTCGCATGACCGCATTTTCCCTCACGCTCGACCGCGTGACCTGCACCCTGCCCGATGGGCGGGTCCTGTTTTCCGATATCAGCACTCATATCGACACCACTCCGACCGGCCTGGTCGGGCGCAATGGCGTGGGCAAGAGCGTGCTGGCCCGCGTGCTGGCCGGCCAGCACGCGCCCAGCACCGGCCAGGTGCAGCGCCACGGCCGCGTGCACCTGCTGGCCCAGCACAGCGGCGCCCCACCGGGCAGCATCGCCGCACTGGCGGGCGTGGCCCCGCTGCTGGATGCGCTGGCGCGCATCGAGGCCGGCAGTGTCGACCCGGCCGATTTCACCGCGGTGGGCGAGCGCTGGAACATCCGCGAACAGCTGCAGGCGCAATGGCAGCAATTGGGATTGCCGGCGCTGGACCCGGCGCGGCCGGCCGCGTCGCTCAGCGGCGGCCAGGCCATGCAGGTAGCCCTCGGCGGTGCGCTGCTGTCGCAGGCCGACGGCCTGATCCTCGATGAGCCCAGCAACCATCTCGATGCCCCCCACCGCACGCGGCTGCTGGATGCATTGGCGCAATGGCGCGGCGGGCTGCTGGTGATCAGCCACGACCGCCGCGTGCTGCGCGCGATGCAGCGCATCATCGAGCTGTCGCCGGGCGGTCTGCGCAGCTACGGCGGCAACTACGACCTGTATGCCGCGCAGAAACACGACGAGCACAGCGCCGCCACCGAACGGCTCGCGCTGCGCAAGCGCGAACGACGCCACCAGCACGAGGCCGCGTGCGAACAACGCGAACGGCTTGAGCACCGCCAGGCGCGCGCGCAACGCAGCGCGCGCACGGCCAACCAGGCCCCGATCCTGCTGGGCGGCATGAAGCACCGCAGCGAACAGAGTGCCGGGCGCTGGCAGGCCCAGCAGCTGGAGCGCAGCGCAGTGCTGGACGCCCGTGTGCGCGAGGCCGCTGCGCAGCGGGACGATGCCGCAGGAATTTCCCTGCTGGCCCCCAACCAGACCGCGTCCGGGCCGCAGCGCGTGGCCGCGCTCATCGACGTCCACCTGCCGTGGGTGTCGCCGCCGTGGCAGCACCTCACCCTGCAGCTGCAGCGTGGTCAACGCATCGGCGTGCGCGGCCCGAACGGTAGTGGCAAATCCACGTTGCTGCGGCTGCTGGCCGGCCATTGCGATGCCGTCGCCGGTACCTGCACGGTTGCCGCGCGCACCGCGCTGCTCGACCAATCGCTGTCGTCGCTACCCGCGCAGGCAACAGCCCTGTCGCTGCTGCGCGATGCCCACCCCGATGCCGGCGATGCCGATGCGCGCACCCGGCTTGCGCTGCTCGGGCTGGACGCCGAACGCAGCCTGCGCCCGCTGTCCACACTGAGCGGCGGCGAGCGCCTCAAGGCCGCGCTGGCCGCCGTGCTGTACGCAGGCGCGCCGCCGCAGTTGCTGTTGCTCGATGAACCCGGCAACCACCTCGATCTGCCCTCGCTGTCCGCGCTGGAGCAGATGCTCGGCCAGTTCCACGGCACCCTGATGATCGTCTCGCACGACCCGGCGCTGCTGGATGCCGTGGGACTGACCCACTACCTGGACGCGGGCGCCGACGGCTGGTCGTTGACGGCGGTGTAAGCGGCCGCGTCAGTGCCGCGACCACGCCGGGAACGCGTCGGGCAGCAGCTGCCACCGCATCGGCCCGGCGTGCATCTCGGTGTCGGTGAGCAGGCAGGCGTCGAACTTGGCACGCACCGCGCGCTCGTCCATCTCCACCCCGATCACCGCCAGCTCCTGGCGGCGATCGCCCCACCACGGGTGCCACATCCGGCGCATGGCCTGGTACTCGCCAGCATCGCCCACTTCGTCCATGCCCGGCATCGGCGCGGTCCAGCAGGCAGCCTGTTGGCGCACCCACCCCACGTCGGTGTACGGCACCTGCGGCGGTGGCAGCAGCGGCGGTGTGTCTTCCAGCCCGGCCTCCACCCGCTGGCGCGAGGCGTACCAGAAACCGGCAGCCCCGGTGCGGGTGGAGGCGCCCACGCTGGACAGCTCGCCCACCCAGTCCATGCGGTTGGCCAGCCAGAAGAAGCCCTTGCTGCGAATCACCGGGCCCAGCCCCTGCTGCAGCAGCTGCGCGAAGCGCTGCGGGTGGAACGGGCGGCGCGCCCGGTACACGAAGCTGCTGATGCCGTATTCCTCGGTCTCCGGCGTATGCACGCCACGCAGCGCCTGCATCCAGCCCGGTGCCAGCTGCGCCTTGATGTAGTCGAAGCGGTGCGTGTCCAGCACCTCGTGCAGCGGCACGTTGCCGTGCTCGGACAGCACCAGGTGCGCCTCGCGGTTCATCGCGCGCAGCACGGCCAGGGTCGACTGCAGCGTGTCGTCGGTGATCAGGTCGCACTTGCTCACCACGATCACGTCGGCAAACTCGATCTGCTCGGCCAGCAGGTTCACCACCCCACGCACGTCATCGGCGCCGGCCTGCTGGCCGCGGTCGGCAAGCCGGTCGGTCGAGCCGAAGTCGTGCAGGAACTGCTGCCCGTCCACCACGGTCACCATCGTGTCCAACCGCGCGATGTCGTTGAGGCAGAAGCCGTCCTCGTCGCGTACCGAGAAGGTGGCCGCCACCGGCATCGGCTCGGCGATGCCGGTTGATTCGATCAGCAGGTAGTCGTAGCGGCCCTCGGCGGCGAGCCGCTTGACCTCCTGCAGCAGGTCCTCGCGCAGGGTGCAGCAGATGCAGCCATTGCTGAATTCCACCAGCGTCTCTTCGGTACGGCGCAGGGCAGCGCCGCCGTCGCGCACCAGTTGCGCGTCGATGTTGATCTCGCTCATGTCGTTGACGATCACCGCCACCCGCCGTCCCTCGCGGTTGCGCAGCAGCTGATTGAGCAGGGTGGTCTTGCCTGCGCCAAGGAAACCGGACAACACGGTCACCGGCAGGCGGGCATCGGTGGGGGCAGCAGGTGCGTTCATGGAAGGACAGGGTCCGCAGCGGAATGAAATGTTACTATATAACACTCATTGATCCGGGCCCCACCCCCATGAAGCGTTCCTCAACCCTGCTCGATGCCGGCGCCATCGCCCTGTCCAGCCTGTGCCTGCTGCACTGCCTGGCCCTGCCGATCCTGGCCGCCACCCTGCCGTTGTTCGGGGTGTGGGCGCAGGCCGAATGGGTGCACGTGCTGTTCGTGGCCATTGCCGCCCCACTGACCGGCTTCGCCCTGTGGCGCGCGCACCGCCAGCACCGCCTGCCCGCGGCCGCCGTCACCAGCGCTGCGCTGGGCCTGCTGCTGTTGCTGGCCGGCGCCGCCGAGTGGCCCAGCCACCACAGCGAAACCCCGATGACCGTCGCCGGCAGCCTGCTGTTGGCGGCCACGCACGTGTGGAACGCATGGCGGCGGCATCGGCACTGAGCGCGCGACGCGCTCATTGCACATAGCAATTGACCTGGACATTGCCATGCAATTGAAGGTGCGCGGACAACGCGTTGATGGAATCCGGGCACATCCTACGCGGTTGACTCCGCCCAACATGGAGATCCTGATTCTTCATGAGGTTGCCCAGAATGAACGTCTCCATTGCTGTGCTCGCCCTTCTGCCGCTTCCCGCCCACGCCGGTGGACAACAACCTCCGCAGGATTCGGTCACTTTCGATGCATCGGGGCAACGCATGGTGCTGCAAACCAGAGCGTGGTCCGGCTTCGGCGCGGGCACGTATCGGTGCAGCAGAAGCTTCGTGTCGGCGAGAACGGGAACCGCGCGTTGTAACCACCGGTATGCAAGGCTGCGTACCGAAGCACTGCGGCGGCGCGGCGGGCACCCTCCCGGTACGGTCGCCGTGCTCCCGTGCTCCCGCTGGCGTTGGTGGCATGCCCGGTCGTGCGACTGGCACCTGTAGAAGCTACGGCGCGCTTACTTCCCGTAGGCGCGCAGCAGCTTCACCAGCACCTGGGCCTCGGCGGCACGCTCGGCCGGGTCGGTCGGGCTCACCACGTGTTCCTGCAGGTGCTCGTCCAGCAAGGCCATCAGCAGGCCGTGTGCGGCACCGCGTACCGCCGAGGCCTGCATGAGCACATCGGTGCAATCGGCCTGCTCGGACTGCAGGGAACTCTCCAGCGCGGCCACCTGCCCGGCCATGCGGCGGACCCGGGCCAGCAGGGCCTTTCGATGATGTTGGACATGTGACATAGGCGGAATGATATACCCTATGGGGGTATATTCACACAGCCACCGCCATGACCCTCGCTGCCGCCGCCCAGGCCCGCCGCCATACCCATCGCTTCGACGATGGCAACCCACTGGCCGAGCGCCGCACCCGCCGCGCGTTGTGGCTGACCACGGTGATGATGGTGGTGGAGATCGTCGGCGGCTGGTGGTTCAACTCCATGGCCGTGCTGGCCGATGGCTGGCACATGAGTTCGCACGCGCTGGCGTTGGGCCTTGCGGCATTTGCCTATGCCTGCGCCCGTCGCTACGCGCATGACGGCCGCTTTGCCTTCGGCACCTGGAAGATCGAGATCCTGGCCGGCTACACCAGTGCCATCGCGCTGCTCGGTGTCGCGCTGCTGATGTCGGTGCAGTCCGCGCAGCGGCTGTTCGCACCCAGTGCGATCCATTACGACCAGGCCATCGCAATCGCCGTGGCGGGCCTGGCGGTGAACCTGCTCTGCGCCTGGTGGCTGCGCGACGGGCATGGGCATGCACATCACCACGGTCACACTCACGGTCATGGTCACGCACATCCACACGCGCAAGATCACGACCACCCGGCGCAGGATCTCAACCTGCGCTCGGCTTACCTGCACGTGGTCGCAGATGCCGCCACGTCGGTACTGGCAATCGTTGCCCTGACCGCCGGCAAGCTATGGGGCGCTGCCTGGCTGGACCCGGTGATGGGCCTGGTGGGCGCGGTGCTGGTAACGGTGTGGGCAGTGGGCCTGCTGCGCGACACCGGCCGCGTGCTGCTGGACGCGCAGATGGACGCGCCGGTGGTGGCTGAAGTGCGGGAGGTGATCGAACAGGGCCCTTGGCCGGCGCGCCTGGCCGACCTGCATGTGTGGCAGGTCGGGCGCGGCAAGTTCGCCGTGGTCGCCAGCGTGGTCACGGCCGCGGCACTGGATGCCGACCGTATCCGCGAGGCGCTGTCGATCCACGACGAACTGGTGCACGTCACGGTGGAGGTGCATCGGGTGGATGCGCTACCAGCGGCCTGAACGCTCAGCGGTGCAGCAGCATCGACACGATGAACAGCGCCAACGGTGCCGTGCTGACCACCGCACCGACGATACCCAGCCACGGCCAGCGTTCCTGGCGTACCCGCGAGGCCATGCTGGCCACCAGCCCCACGGCCGCCGCCGCGAGCACGCCGATGGCGACCCCGGTGGTCCCGGCCCCGGCAATGACGCCGTGATTGGCCACGCCGGCCAGCCAGCCGGCCGCACCGCCCACCGGCAGGCCAAGGAAACTGCACAGCCCCAGCAACGGTGCCCGGGCGCCACGCGGTGACGGCGAAACAGACGGCGTTGCTGGCGAAAGGTTGGGCTGGGACACACGCGTTACTCGTCTGGAATGTCCCCCAACGTACACCCTGGCGCGTGTCCCGTGGCCCGCGTCTGCCACCTCCCCGCGTTCTACACGGCGTCCTCGACCGCGGTTGCCTAGACTGCGCTTACCGCCGTAGGAGGTCACCGCCATGCGCTCTGCCGCTTCACTGCTTCTGCTTGCCCCGGTCCTGCTGCTTGGCGCCTGCGGCAACCACGACAACGGCGCGGGCGTGTTCTCCGCCGATCCGCTGCTGGGCTGCTACGCCACCCACGCGCGTAAACCGGCCGAGTTCCGCATCGAGCAGCAGCAGGGCCAGTACTTCGTCAGCTTCAACCGCGACGAGCAATGGCAGCGCGATCCCACGGCGCTGCAGGCGTCCTCGCGCGCGGACATCACCCGCTATTTCAAGGACGATGCCCACCAGATCGACAAGGCACTGGTCCGGCCCAATGGCGGGTTCGGCATTTTCCATTTCAACCCCGGGGCCACGCTCAAGGGCAAGGACAAGAACAGCGACTACATGGCCTTGGTGCTGATCGGAGCCGGTCCGGTGTTCAAGGTGCGCTGCGGCTGACCCTGGCGGCAACTGGCATTACCTCAGCATGGCACTTCCCCCGGCCGCGCCATGCGATGGATGGAGCTGTACGGCCACTGCATCGCATCGCGCACGTGGCCATGCTTCACCGGATTCTGATGCACGTAGGCCACGTGCCGCCGGAAGTCATCGTCGTCAAGGATGCGATGCTCACGGAAGCTGCTGTGCCACAGCGGCCGCGCACAACGATCGCGGCGCAGCACCGCGCGCGGCGGCTTGCCCGGCAGGTGGCGGTCGAAGATGGCCTGGATCTGTGTCCAGCGCCGATGCCCGTCATCATCACCGGCCGGTAGCGTCCACACGCCATGCAGATGGTCGGGCAGCACCACGATGGCGTCGATGCGGAACGGCCGTGCCTGCTGTGCCACCCGGAATGCCAGCCGCAATGCCTGTGCATGCTCGACCAACAGGCCGGTGTGGGCACGATGCAGGTGCGCGCTGAAGAAGTACGCGTTGCCGGGCTGCCAGGGGCGGTGATCGCAGGACATGCACGCAGTGTCCGTGTCCACCCGCACGGCAGCGATCAGGACACGCATCGCCGTTGGCTGGGAAAGCCACGCACGATGCTGTCATCGCAGAAGCCGTGGCGGGTCAGGCATCCCCGCATTGGGGTGACGACGCTACACTGCATGGCCACCCGCACCCGTGGCTGCCTGATGCGATTGTCTGCCCTGCTGTTGCCTGTGCTTGTGCTGCTTGCCGGCTGCGGCAACGGCGATTCGATCGGCCAGGGGCGGTTGATCGGTTGCTATGCCGCACCGGGCGCCCACCGCCGGGAAAGCGTCAAGCTGACGCGTGTGGACGGCCGTTACTTCATCGCTTACCGGCTCGCCTCGCCCTGGCGCCAGGTGGATACACCGCTGATCACCCCGGACGGCGAACAGCGCGCGGCCCTGTTCAATGCGGCCGAGCTTGCCCAGGTCGAAGCAGCCCTGCTGACACCGGACGGCCAGAGTGGCGTGTTCCGGTTCAAGCCTGGTGCCCGCGTCCACGGCCAAGCGCTGCACGAGGCCCATGTGGTGATCGAACAGGGCAAGGTGCGCGCCATGCGCAAGCAGCGCTGCCAATGGCTGTTCAGCCGCGGAACGCTGTTGCGCTACGGAACCTGAGGCGCGCCGCCGTCAGCGCTGCTGCGCCTCGCAGGCGTCTCGCGCGTTGGCGGCAATCCGCGTCACCAGGCTCGCGTCTTCGCGCCGCCCCAGCCGTTCGAACGCCTTGGAGGATTCGGGCAGCAGCCGGCGCAGTGATTGACTGACCGGCACCGACCAGGTGGTCACTGCGGCATCGCCTGCGCCGGGGTCACCCAGCACCCACGGCAGCATCAGCAACGTACGCGCGTTGGAAGCCACCACCTGCGGTGGTCGGTGCTCGTAGCGGATCACCACCCGCATGGCGGGGTCATCATCGGTCCAGATGCCGTTGGCGTAGTAATGATCCAACTGCGCTTTCAGGGAGGCACCCTGCAGCAGCGCATGCAGCCCGGCCTCGAACGCGCGCGGGGTGCACCCCGGTGCCGTCGGCAGATAGCCCGGCAGCGCCTGTTCCAGTATCCGCGCGGGCCGCACCCGGCGCGCCACTGCCTCCACGCCGCGCTCGCGCGGCCACGGTGGAGCGGAAACCGCCCACAGCAACTCGGCAACCCGTTGCGCGGGAATCGCATCGGTCACCACCGCACCCGGGTCTTCCAGGCTGTCCAGCTGCGAGCTGCGCCGGAACGTGCGTCGGCCCGCGGCCGGCTCCAACCGGTGCACCTCGTCCACCCGGCCCCGGCCGCTGTACTGGTAGCCGATCTCGATGGACTGCACGTCCTGCAAGGCGCCTGCCGGCGGGGCATGCGGCGAACTGCAGCCGGCCACCAGCACCACGCCCAGCATTTTCAGCGCGCGCGCCCAGCGCGGGAAACGGCTGATGTTCTCCAACGATATGCCCACGTCGATTCCTGTAAGGCCCTGCAGCGCGGTATGCCGCCGGTACTATAGAGCCTCCGGCCCGGCGGCACCCTGTCCCCGGGCGCGGTCTCAGGTACGATGCCTTCCCCCTGGCTGACCTGACGCCACGCTGCCCTGCAGCCCCGGCGCCCCCACTCCCGTGCCCCATTACACCGGCCCCCTGCTCACCCGCCCGCTTGCCGAAGCCCTCACCCGCGCCCGCGACAGCGGCGCGACCGAATGGACCGGCTCGCTCGACCTTGGCCTGACCCGCGGCACCGCCACGCTGGCCGCCGATCATTGGGACTGGAAGGGCGAGCGCTACGATTACCCGGGCAAGACCAAGGACCGCACCCTGTACTACTGGGACGGCGAAGAGTTCCTGGCCGTGTCGCGGTTCGGTTCGGCGCTGATCAAGCTGGTGCCCACCGAGTGGGATGCCCCCACCTTCGAGATCGATGGCATCAAGATGCTGCCCAGCGCGCAGGTGTCGCCGTTCGAAGACGCCCGGCGAAAAGTGGCGCTGATCGCCCCGGCCGGCAAGACCGTGCTGGATACATGCGGCGGGCTCGGCTACTTCGCGGCGTGCTGCCTGGAAGGCGGCGTCACCCGCATCCAGTCGTTCGAAAAGAACCCGGACGTACTGTGGCTGCGCACGCTCAACCCGTGGTCGCCCGACCCGGAGGCGGCCAGCAGCGGCGGGCGCCTGTCGCTGACGCATGCCGATGTGTCGCAGGCCATTGAAGCGCTCGAAGACAGCTCGGTCGACGCCATCCTGCACGACCCACCGCGCTTCGGTATTGCCGGCGAGTTGTATTCGCAGGTGTTCTACGACCAGTTGGCGCGGGTGATACGCAAGGGCGGGCGCATGTTCCACTACACCGGCGCGCCGAACAAACTCACCAGCGGCCGTGATGTGCCGCGCGAAGTGGCCAAGCGCCTGGAGAAGGCCGGATTCAAGGCCGACCTGGCCTTGGACGGCGTGCTCGCCGTTCGCCGCTGACGTCGCCGCCCGTGTCCGGGCGACGGCGCGTGCGCGGGGCGCGTTAGTCTCCGCGCGGCAGCTTTGCCGCCCACATGTTGTCCACCAGGTTCGGATACGCGCGGCCGTTTTCCTCGGCCCGTTGCCGTGCGGCCTCTTTCTGTGCCGGCGACAACGGGCGCGAGACCCCGCCCTTGGGGTTGGGTTTCTTCCACGGCGGGGTGCGGGTCTGGCGCATGGGTGAATGCTACCGCACCGTTACTTGGCCAGGAACGCGACCAACGCCGCGTTGAACTGCTCGGCATGGCTGGCATTGCACCCGTGCGGGGCGTCTTTCAGCACCACCGCTTCGCTGCCGGCAATCGCCGCGTGGGTACGCTTGCCCGAGCCCTCGTACGGCACCGTGCCATCGCTGTCGCCGTGCAGCACCAGGGTGGGCACGGTGACCTTCTTCAGGTCCTCGCGGAAGTCGGTGGTGCCGAAGGCCTTCATGCAGCCCAGTGCGGCGGTCTGGTCGGACTGTCTGCACAACGCAATGGCTTCCTGGCGCTGTTTCTCGCTCACCTTGAGCTCGCCGTTGGCACTGAAGAAATCTTTGGTGAAGCCATCGAAGAACGTCTCGCGATCGCGCTCCAGGCCCTGCTTCATTTCATCAGCCTTGGCCTGGGTCAACGGGCCTTCGGGGTTGTCATCGGTCTTGAGCATGTACGGCGGCACCGCAGAGGCGAATACCACGCTGTGCAGGCGCTGCTCGCCATGACGGGCGATGTAGCGGGCCACTTCGCCCCCGCCCATCGAGAAGCCCACCAGCGTGGCATCGCGCAGGTCGAGGTCGTTGATCACCCCCGCCAGATCGTCGGCCAGGGTGTCGTACCCGTAGCCATCGGCCGGCGCGTCCGAACGCCCGAAACCACGGCGGTCGTAGGCCACCACGCGGTAGCCGGCGTCCTTCAGCACCGGCACCTGGGCCTTCCAGGATTCGGCCGACAGCGGCCAACCGTGGATCAACACCACCGGGCGGCCGCTACCGCCGGTATCTTCAACGTGCAGGTGAACGCGGGAAGCAGTCATGGAAACTCCGAAGGTGGGGGGAAAGCGAGTGGCCGATGCTAGGCACAGGGCACAGCACGGCCCGTGAAAAATTTCGCTGCATCCTCTACGCCGCGTGCACAGCCGTGCGCGCGCACGCCATGCTCATGGCGCGGTGTGCAGGGGATGAATCGCGCATCATCCACCCCGGCTTGACCCCTCCACACACCTACGTGCGTCGGCCATCGTGGCAACCCGATGCATCGGCTCGCCTGTCTCAACCGGTGAGACAGGCGAGCCGCATGCTGCATCCCGTACCACCCCACGGAGACCGGGACAAATGGACCCTCGCCCGCTTTATCCCCGCGCCACCGCTCCGGCCGTGCTGGCCCTGCCGCGTGTTGCCTGCGGCGGCCTGGCCCGCACATTGTTGCTGCACGGCGTGGGCGCACACCCCGCTTCGCGCGCCGCGTTGCGCACGGCACTGCGCAGTAGCACCCCGGCCGGGACCTGCCAGTGTTGCCCCGCCGCTCCGCGTTCGCACGCGTGTGCCACGTCTCCGGCCGCCCGCAGCGCGGCGGGCACGGGTAGCAAGACGGCGTGCGTGGCCAGCGCCAGCGCCTGAGCGCACGCGTTTCGCCCCCGCCCCGCAGACCCACATCCAGGTGCCACGGGTCCCCTCGCGTGGTCCGTGGCGCGCCCCATTACTAATTACATAGTTGACATGCCGAGCGCGGCGGGCGCACGATCCGATCATCAACTAAAAAACCAGTAGACAGCGATGGCCCGCCCCAGTTCGCCCACCCTGACCGACTCCGAGCGCCGCATCCTCGAAGTGCTGTGGAAGACCAAGGAAGCCTCCGTGCGCGAGGTGACCGACGCGCTGTCGAAGAAGAAGCCGGTGGCCTACACCACCGTGCTCACCATGTTCAAAGTGCTGGAAAAGAAGGGCCTGGTGACCTACCGCAGCGAGGGCCGCGCGTTCATCTACAGCGCCGCCATCAGCCGCAGCGAGGCCCGCCGCCAGGCACTGGAAAACCTGCTGAAGTCGTTCTTCAACGACTCGCCCAGCGTGCTGGCCCAGCACCTCATCGACGAACACGACATGGAGGCCGACGAACTGGCCGCCTTGCAGAAGCGCGTTGACGAGGCGAGCACCCCGGGGAAGTCGACATGAGCGCACACACCGCCCACACCCTGCTGACCCTGGCCATGCAGCACCTGTGGCATGCCGCGCTGTTGCTGGCCCTGGTGCTGCTGCTGGTGCAGCGCGCGCGCCTCAGCGCCGAGGCGCGCTCCTGGGTGCTCTGCGGGGCCTTCGCATTGGCCGCGGTGTCGCCGCTGCTGGTGCTGCTGCCGCGCGAAGCGGTCACCGTAGCCGAGGCCGCGGTCGCCCTGCCCACTGCAGCACAGTCGACCCCACTGCCGAGCTCCGCTGCGCCGGCCGCGCCAGCATCACCCACTGCATCACTGGCCGCTTTCGTCCCCACCGCGCTGCAGGCGTTGGCGATGCTCTGGCTGCTCGGCACGCTGTGGGGGCTGCTGCGCCTGGCGCAGGGCATCTGGCAGGCACGACGGCTGCACCGTGCCGCATGTCCTTCACCCGCGCTGGATGCCCTGCTGGGCCCGGCGCTGCCGCGCGGCAGCGGCGTTGCCCTGTCTGATGCGGTGGCCGGCCCGATGGTGGTGGGCCTGTTCGCCCCGCGCATCCTGGTGCCGCCGCACCTGGCCAGCACGTTGTCGCCCCCGGCGTTGCGCGACCTGCTGCTGCATGAAGCGGCGCATGTGCAGCGACGCGATCTCTGGGTAACCGCCCTGCAGCGCACCCTGCTCGCGGTGTATTGGTGGAGCCCGTGCCTGCGCATGCTGGGCAACCGGCTGGAGCTGGCCCGCGAAATGGCCTGCGATACCCGCGCCGCACACCGCTCCAGCAGTGGCCGCGACTACGCCGATTCGCTGCTGCGCGGTATCGCCGGCATGGTGCAGCACCGCCCACAGGGCGCCGCATTGGCCGTGGGCATGTCGGGCAGCCGCAGTGGGCTGACGCAGCGCGTGGACGGGCTGCTGCAGTTGCAGCGTGGGCAGGTGAGCTGGCGTACCCGGTTGCGCTGGAGCGCCCTGTGCCTGGCGGCCATGGCCACGCACGTCGGCGTCACCGTGGCCGCCACGCCGCGCTTGGGCGCGCCGATTGTGGCGGCGCCCGACAGCGCCCCCGCTACACGCACCGCGTCCGCACAGGCCGAACGCCTGCTCGACGCCGCCGCAGAAGGCGACCTCGCGCAGGTGCGGCACCTGGTGCAGTCCGGCGTCGCGGTGGATACCCGGCTTCCCGGTGACGGCACCGCGCTCATCGCCGCCGCGCGCCACGGGCAACTGGCCACGGTAGACGCCCTGCTCGCCCTGGGGGCCACGCCGGACCTGGCCTCGCGTGGCGACGGCAATCCGCTGATCGCCGCCGCACGCCGCGGCCACCTGCCGGTGGTGGCGCGGCTGGTAGGCGCCGGTGCCGACGTCAACCGCATCGTCGCCTACGACGAAACCCCGCTGATCAACGCCGCCCGCTCCGGCGATATGGACACCGTGGCCTACCTGGTCAACCACGGTGCCGACGTCAACCTGGGCGTGGTGGCCGACGCCGGGCAGTGGCGCTCGCCATTGAACCAGGCGCGCAACAGCCGCGTGCGCGACTACCTGATCCAGCGCGGCGCCGTCACCGGCCGCCGCTGACCCCACGCGTCCACCGCGCGTAACCCGCCCCTGCAACACCCGGCGTGGTGGCCGCCCGGCCATCACCGGCCGGCTGCGGCCTGCGTTTGGCAACGCCGCATCGGTTTTCCGCCCGCACACCCCACCCCGAGGTTCCGCATGGTTTCGATCCGTCGCGCTTCCCCTGCCGTCCCCGTGCTGCCGCCCCGCCATGTCCGGTTGCGTGGCGCACTGGCCACCACGCTCTCACTGCTGCTGGCCCTGCCCGCCGTCGCCGCCGACCGTCACGACACCGCCATCGACAGCGCGCTGACCGCCGGCCTGCGCCCCAGCGTGGTGCCCGCCAGCGACCCGCTGCCGCGCTGGTCGCTGCAGGCGCGCATGGTCCACTACCACGTGCCCGGTGTGGCCATCGCAGTGCTGCGTGACGGCAAGCTGGTGCACAGCGCCGGCTACGGCCTGCGCCAGGCCGGTAGCCGCGATGCCGTGGACGCCGACACGTTGTTCTCGGTGGGCTCGGTCAGCAAAGTCATCACCGCGGCCACCACGCTGCGCCTGGTGGCCGATGGCAGTCTTGCGCTGGACCAGGACATCAGCACCTACCTGCGCCGCTGGAAGGTGCCCGCGACGCCCACCACCCCGAACCCGCAGGTGAGCCTGCGCATGCTGATGTCGCACACCGCCGGGCTGGGCGTGCACGGCTTTGCCGACTACCTGCCGGGCGAACCGCTGCCCACGCTGCTGCAAACGCTGGACGGCATCGCCCCCGCCAAGAACAGACCGGTGCGCCTGATCCACGCACCCGGCGAGCGCGGCGACTATTCCGGTGGCGGCGTGATGGTGGAACAGCAGGTGCTTGAAGATGCCAGTGGCCAGCCGCTGGATGCACTGGCCCGCTCGCAGGTGTTCACGCCGCTGCACATGCAGCGCAGCCGCTTCACCACCCCGCCGGACAGCAGCGACAACATCGCCAAGGCCCACGATGGCGACGGCGCGCCCACCGCCCTGCCGCGCGGCTGGCAATCCTTCCCCGAGGCCGGTGCGTCGGGCCTGTGGACCAGCGCCAATGACCTGGCCGCTTTCGTGGCGGCGCTGACCAACAGCTATCGCGCGCCAGGCGGATTCCTGCCGCAACCGATCGCCATCGACATGATGACCGAGGTATCGCCAAGCTGGCACGGCCTGGGCCCGCGTCTGGATGGCAGCGGTACCACCCGCATCTTCCACCACGGCGGCTCCAACGACAGCTACCGCGCCTGGATCGAAGGCTATCTGGACAGCGGCGACGGCCTGGTCATCCTCACCAATGGCGAGAACGGCGCCGAGCTCACCACCGAGATCCGCAATGCCCTGTCCGACGCACTGGGCCGCGGCGTGAACCCGCCCGTACGCCCCATCGCGCTGGACCTGCACGCACCGGCCTATGCCGACTACGTCGGCGTGTTCGAGCAGGACCGTGCGGTGCCAATGGCGCACCGCGGCGCCCTGGCCGACATCTTCGACATTCCGGCATTGCAGGTGAAGGTGGCCAGCGGGCAGGTGCGCGTGGGCGTCGCCGGACGGCCGCAGGACGGGGTAGTACTGCCGCTTGCCCCCAACCGCTTCGTGTCACCGGATATCGACGGACTGCAGATCGAGTTCCACCGCGATGCGTGGGGCAACGTCAACGCGTTGAGCGTGGTGCATGGCGAGGCGCGCGCGTACTACGTGCGCAAGTGACCGCGGCACGCGCTGCAACGCCAGACGTTGCAGCGCGCTGGCGGTAACCGCTCAGGCCAGCGCCGCCGAATGCCGCAACGGCACGCGGTGTTCGCCCAGCACCGCATAGCTCACGGTGAGGGGTGCGCCGGGAACAAGCGTGGTCTGCAGCGCACTGGCCTTGCCGGCCGCGTGCAGCAGATGCCAGTACCCGCCCAGCCGCGCGAACAGCGCATGCTCAACGCCCTGGCGACCATCATTGCGACGCGCCCACATCAGTTCCTGCACGGGCCCGCTGACGGTATGGCGGCGCAGCTGCCCGCGCTGCAGCCACAGCCGCGCCATCGGCGCCCACACACCCAGCAGCCACAGCAGCGCAACGCCCACGCCGGCCCACAGCCACACGCGGACACCTGCGCCGATGGCAGGCACTGCGGCCAGCACGGCAATGCCCAGCAGCATTGCGCCCACCAGCCACGCTACAGCACGCAGTGCTGCACGCGGGCGCGCGGTTAGGTCGCGCCAATCCTGTGCGTCCATCGGGGCGGGCGTGTCGGCTATCGCCGTCATGCCGGGGTAGTCCACCTGCAGCAGGTGACCCGGATGCGCCGCGCTCCATACCAAACGCAGCGGTGTGCCCGGTGCGGGGCCGACGACATGCTGCGGCACGAAGCCGGAGAGCGCGTCGGTGCCGGGCGACTCCTCCAGCACGCTGTGCAGCACGCCCTGCAGCGCATAGTTGCGCGGCAGTCGCGCAAAGCGTTCCTGTTGCGGCAGGATGACCGCACGCTGCAGCACACCGTCCACCACGGCCACCTGCGGCAAGGCCAACGCCGCCTGCAACCACGCCAACCGGCGACGCCGCACCACCGCCGCAGCCACAATGCCGGCCACCCCAACCAGTGCCGCAATCGTCATCGGCACCCAAGTGGGTGCAGCATGCGCGCGGTGCAGGCCCAGCCAGCCGAAGTAGGCAGTGATGGCCACCGCCAGGCAGACGGCCATCAACAGCCATACATTGCCGGCGGCGCGTTGGCGGGTAAGGTCCGCGTGCAGGCGGGCGCGGAGGTCGGCGGGCATCGCGGTGAGGGTGCGCGAGGAAGGTGGGGACATCCGTAGTCTCGGTAGCGGTGCGTCAACGATGGACGCGACCGTTGATTATCGCGCAAGGCGCGGGCGGGACGGCGCGCTATGCGGGATTTTCTAAAGAAACGCGAGTGCCGGCCGCTAAGTCCGCTGACAGACACGCCTCTTCGTCAGGAGCAGCGGCGAGAAGGAAATGCACGATGTCCCACTGCACGGCCACGCAAGTACGGGCCACGTGCGACACAGCTATGATTGAGAGTCACCATATGGAACAGGGGAACGTCCAATGAGCTTCAACAGCGCAAACCTCTTCACGGTCGAAGAGGTCCGCAGCAATTTCACTTTCGTGGTTCCGGAATTCCAACGCGGTTATGCCTGGAACGAGGAGCAGTGGCAGGCCTTGTGGGATGACGTGGTCAGTACGGCAGAAAGGAGCGGCTCCCACCATTACGGCGGCTCCATCATGCTTTCCAATGCTGAACCCGGAGGTACCCTGGTTGAGCTGATCGACGGTCAACAGCGCATGACGTCCATCGCCCTGATGCTGGCTGCGCTCGGCGCGCAGGGATTTCCAATCCAGTTCCGCGACAATGAGCCACTGCAAACATACTACGACTACTACGCACTCAAGCGGAGCCACCTTGGGCCCAGCCTGAAGCAGCATGTTTCCTTCTACTCGCGAAACATCGCAGATGCCGCCCTCTTCTTCTCTGCACAAGCGCAGGGAGTGGCCGATGAGGCTACCCGCAGGGTGCTGGTTGATGTGGTCCTCAAGCGAATCAAACTTTTTGTGCTTGGCATTCATCAGGACTTCGACGTCCATGTGGCATTCGAGACC
>JAHREJ010000027.1 GCA_021733645.1 Bacillus subtilis subsp. subtilis
GTAACATACACGAAAACAAGAAGGTTGTTCTCAATGGAGAAGGCCCCGCGGGGGAAGCAGAGTGCAGGGGACTATTTGAGTTTGCCCCAGGCGATCGAGGCTCGCACTGAAGCGGGTAATCGGACACTCAATTGTATTAGCGAACCTGGTGGACTGCGGCACACGCGCAACAGTCTGCGGACCGATACCACGGGAATTTGATCCATGGCGCGAGCAATTCTTCTATTCATCCCCTTTCTCCTGTCAGCCAGCACGTGCTTCGCTGCTGCACACACGCAAACGCTGCAAGAGCGTTGCGCAAATACAGCGGTTGACGATCTGGTTGTGATTGAGACTTCTCCGCAAGGGCATGAAAAGCTCAGCGTTTGCCCACCCGGAGTGGATAGTGACTGCATCTACAGCATGACAGCTGGTCAAACCTACAGCGCTGGCATGCCGGATCTCAATGCCGATGGTCACCCAGACCAACTCGTGAAGCACTTCGGCTCGAACTACGGTGACGTCGACGTCGTGCACTATCTTGGCTTCGTGCAATGCAGGGATGGCACGGCTATCAAAGTGCTTGAGGGACAATTCAAGGATGTCATCGCACCAGTCATCATCACCGAACCGTGGCCCGATCTGGCTGCCACGCGTGGATGTGCAGCATCCGGGCACGAAGAAGATCCACCGCAAAGAATCAAACTCAGCTTCAATCCTGAAAGCTACCGTTATGAGGAAGATCCGAAGCTGGATCCCGCGTCCGCGTGCACACGCTCACCCTGAGCAGATGGGGCCGCTCCTCGATAAGGTTGTTCTCAACGAAAACGCCCCGTGCTGGACGCAGAGTCTCAGAAACTGACTGGGTTCATCCGGCATTGAACGGTATTCCCAAGCACCGAACGGCTCGCCATATACACAGACACGGCGGGCGGTCCCCCGACCGCCCGCCGCCCCGGCCTTCCCTGGCCGCCCTTGGTGATCGTCAGGCCGCACGTTCGGCGTTGAACTGCTCTTCCTCGGTCGAGCCGCTCAAGGCGGTGGTCGAGGACTGGCCCTGCTGGATGGCCTGGGTGACCGCGTCGAAGTAGCCGGTGCCGACCTCGCGCTGGTGCTTGACCGCGGTGAAGCCGCGGTCGGCGGCAGCGAATTCAGCTTCCTGCAGTTCCACGAAGGCGCTCATCTGGCGGCGCGCGTAGCCGTGGGCCAGGTTGAACATGGAGTAGTTCAGCGCGTGGAAGCCGGCCAGGGTGATGAACTGGAACTTGTAGCCGTACTTGGCGATTTCCTTCTGGAAGGTGGCAATGGTGGCGTCGTCCAGGTTCTTCTTCCAGTTGAAGCTGGGCGAGCAGTTGTAGGCCAGCAGCTTGCCCGGGAATTTGGCATGGATGGCTTCGGCGAACTGGCGGGCGAACTCCAGGTCCGGCTTGCCGGTCTCACACCAGATCAGGTCGGCATAGGGCGCATAGGCCAGGCCGCGGCTGATGGCCTGGTCCAGGCCGTTGCGGGTCTTGTAGAAGCCTTCCACCGTGCGTTCGCCGGTGGCGAAGGGCTGGTCGTTGGCGTCGATGTCGCTGGTCAGCAGGTCGGCGGCTTCGGCGTCGGTACGCGCCACCAGCAGGGTGGGCACGCCCAGCACATCGGCGGCCAGGCGCGCGGCGTTGAGCTTCTCGATCGCCTCGCGGGTGGGCACCAGCACCTTGCCACCCATGTGCCCGCACTTCTTCACCGAGGCCAGCTGGTCCTCGAAATGCACGCCGGCCGCGCCGGCTTCGATCATCGCCTTCATCAGTTCGAAGGCGTTGAGCACGCCGCCGAAACCGGCTTCGGCGTCGGCCACGATCGGCTGCAGGAAGTCGATGTCATCCTTGCCTTCGGCGTGGTGCAGCTGGTCGGCGCGCAGCAGGGTGTTGTTGATGCGCTTGACCACCGCCGGCACCGAGTCGGCCGGGTACAGCGACTGGTCGGGGTACATCTGGCCGGCCAGATTGGCATCGGCGGCCACCTGCCAGCCGGACAGGTAGATGGCGTTCAATCCGGCCTTCACCTGCTGCATGGCCTGGTTGCCGGTGAGCGCGCCGAGCGCGTTCACGAAGTCCTTTTCCTGCAGGTAGGTCCACAGCTTTTCCGCGCCCAGCCGCGCCAGCGAATGCTCCACGTGCACGGTGCCGCGCAGGCGCACCACGTCGGCAGCGGTGTAGTTGCGCTGGATGCCCGCCCAGCGCGGGTCGGTGTTCCATTCGTGCTGGATCTGTTCGGCGGTCGGCAGCTTGCTCATCTCGATTCTCCAAGGGGAAAGCGGAACGTGTGAAGCGGTGCGAGGGGTGTCGTGCCGGGTCATGCCCGGCTGGGCCGGTCAATCCAGGCGGTCGTAAGCGGGCAGGGTCAGGAAGTCGGTGAGCGCATCGCGTCGACTCAATTCGGCCAGCAGCGCGATGGCCTCATCGATACGCGCGGCGCCAGGCAGGGCACTGCGGTCGCCCAGGCGGGTGGGCAACTGGGCCAGGGTGGCGTCGAGCAGCGGCAGGTCGATGGCGGTGCCGTCGTCCAGGTGCTGGCCGGAGGTATGCAGCCATTGCCACAGCTGGCTGCGGCTGATCTCGGCGGTGGCCGCGTCTTCCATCAGGTGGTGGATCGGCACGCAGCCGTTGCCGTCCAGCCAGGCGGCCAGGTAGCGCACGCAGACCTCCACGTTGCCCTCGAAACCGGCGCGGGTGATGGTGCCGGTGGGCGTGGCAATCAAGGCATCACGGTCCACCTGCACATCGTTGCGCAGCACGGCGTGCTGGTTCGGGCCGGGCATGTGTTCATCGAAGATGGCCTGCGCCACCGGAATCAGCGCCGGGTGCGCCACCCAGGTGCCATCGTGGCCGGCAGTCACTTCGCGCAGCTTGTCCGCCCGCACCCGGGCCAACGCCTGTTCGTTGGCGGCGGCATCGTGGTTGATCGGAATCTGCGCGGCCATGCCGCCCATCGCATGCGCGCCACGGCGGTGGCAGGTGCGGATCAGCAGTTCCGAGTAGGCCTTCAGGAACGGCTGGGTCATGGTCACCTGGCCGCGCTCGGGCAGCACCTTGTCGGGGTGGCGGCGGAAGGTCGTGATGTAGGAAAAAATGTAGTCCCAGCGGCCGCAGTTCAGGCCCACGATGCGATCGCGCAGCGCGTGCAGGATCTCGTCCATCTCAAACACCGCCGGCAGCGTTTCGATCAGCACGGTGACCTTGATCTGGCCGTGCGGCAGGCCGAGCATGCCTTCGATGTGCGACAACGCGGTTTCCCACAACCCGGCCTCTTCCATCGACTGCAGCTTGGGCAGGTAGAAGTACGGGCCGCGCTGCTTGCACATCAGCGTGCGCGCGTTGTGGAAGGCGAACACCGCCGCGTCGAACAGGCCGCCGGCGATCGGCTGGCCGTCGATGCGCACGTGCTTCTCATCCAGGTGCCAGCCGCGCGGCCGCACGATCAGCACCGCCTGCTCGTTGAACGGGCGCAGCGCGTACTGCTTGCCGGGCTTGCCATCCACCGACGGGCCGGTGTGGGTGAGGTCGCCGCGCACCGCGCCGATCAGTGCCTGCTGGCCGGCCAGCAGGTTGCGCCAGGCCGGGGCGGTGGAATCTTCGAAGTCGGCCATGAACACCTTGGCGCCGGAGTTCAGCGCGTTGATGACCATCTTCGGATCGGTCGGCCCGGTGATCTCCACCCGGCGGTCCAGCAGCGCATCGGGCAGCGGTGCCACGCGCCAGTCCTCGTTGCGGAGGTGCGCGGTGTCGGCGCGGAAGTCCGGCAGGCCGCCGCCATCGAAGAAAGCCTGGCGGGCAACCCGGGCCTGCAGCCGGCGCTGGCGCTCGGGCTCCACCGCCCGGTGCAGCGACACCAGCAGCGCCAGCACCCCCGCCGGCAGCAGCGCGGACTGGCCGGCGAGCTGGGTGGTCAGCGCGATCCCGGGGGTGGCCGGGGCATCGATCGGGGTGGGCTGGGCAGTGGCGAAAGCGGCGACGGCGGACATGGTGGGCTCCTGCAGTGCGGTAGGGCTACACCGTGCGCCGCCGTACCGTATATGGCAAAACAGTTATTGCAATGCTTTACATAAGTTGTGCTTATACTCGTAACACCATGCCTACGCCGCCGAAGCCAAGTCCTCGTTTTTCCTACAAATCTGATCGGCTGAAGCCGCTGCGGGCGTTCTGCCAGACGGTGCGTCTTGGCTCGGTCTCACGGGCCGCTGAGGCACTTTTCGTCAGCCAGCCGGCCATCAGCCAGCAATTGCAGGCGCTGGAGCGCGAGCTGGGGGTGGACCTGTTCGAGCGCAGCGGGCGCCGGCTGGTGCCCAGCCGTGAGGGCCAGTTGCTGTTCGAGATGGCCCAGCCGCTGGTGGAAAGCCTGGACGGGCTGGAAGCCAGCTTCCGCGACAAGGTGAAGGGGCTGGACGCCGGCGAGCTCAACATCGCCGCCAACAGTTCCACCATCCTGTACCTGCTGCCGCGCATCGTGGAGCGCTTCCGCCAGCGTCATCCGGACGTGCGCCTGACCCTGCACAACGCGATCAGCGCCGATGGCACCGACCTGCTGCGCAGCGACGCGGCCGACCTGGCGGTGGGTTCGATGACCGACGTGCCGGCCGACCTGAGCTATGCCCCGGCCTACCGTTTCGAGCAGGTGCTGATTGCCCCGCCCGGGCACCCGTTGGCGCGCGGTGACCTGAGCCTGGAGGCGATTTCGCAGCACCCGCTGGTGTTGCCGCCCAAGCGCCAGATCACCTACCGGCTGGTCGACCAGGTGTTCCAGCGGCATCGCCTGCCCTACACGGTGGCGCTGGAGGTGGGCGGCTGGGAGGTGATCAAGCAGTACGTGGCGATGGGCATGGGCATCTCGATCGTGCCGGCGCTGTGCCTCAACGATGCCGACCGCGACAAACTGGTAACGCGCTCGATGAGCGCCTGGTTCCCCGAACGCAGCTACGGGGTGATCGTACGCCGCGGGCGCTTCCTGTCGCCGCAGGCACGGGCCTTCATCGAGCTGATCCAGCCGGACCTGTTCAGTCCGCGCAGCTATGATGAAAGCGGTCATTCCGAGCGCTGACACTCGTCCTGCATGTCCATCGAACTCCGCCACCTGCGCTACTTCCTGGCCGTCGCCGATACCCTGCACTTCGGCCGCGCCGCCGAACGGCTTGGCATGTCCCAGCCGCCGCTCAGCCAACAGATTCGCCAGCTGGAAACGCTGCTGGGCGCGCGCCTGTTCCTGCGCGCGAACCGTCGGGTGGAACTGACCGACGCCGGGCGCGTGCTGCAGGCCCAGGCCAGCGAGGTGCTGGAACGGATGGACAAGGCCATCGACCTCACCCAGCGTGCGCAGCGCGGGGAAACCGGTGAACTGCGGATCGGGCTGACCCGCGCCACGCCGCTGTCCACACAGATTCCGCGCGCGATCTTCGCCTACCGCCAGCAGTTTCCGCAGGTGCAGTTGAAGCTGCGCGAGATGAACACCCTGCAGCAGATCGATGCGCTGATGGCCGGTGAGCTGGACGTGGGGCTGATCCGCAAGCGTGCGCTGCCGGCACCGTTGATGTCGCGCAAGCTGTTCAGTGATCCGCTGGCGCTGGTGGTGCACGACCAGCATCCGCTGGTGCGGGCGCTACCGGCTGACGCGTCGGTGGCGCTGCGGCTGTTCGCGCACGAACCGTTCGTGGGGTTCCTGCGCGAGGTCGGCGCGGGCATCCACGATCACTTCATCGCGTTGTGCCGTAGCGCGGGCTTCACGCCCCGCATCATCCAGGAAGCGGGCGAGGCCTCGACGTTGATCAGCCTGGCCGCCTCCGGCCTCGGGGTCACCGTGCTGCCGGCCTCGTGCAGCCACATCCAGGTGGACGGCGCGCGCTTCGTGGCGCTCAGCGACCGCGCCGCCAGTTCGGAAGTGCACGTGGCCTGCAGACGCGGCACCGCCTCGCCGCTGATCGCCCATTTCACCCAGCTGCTGCAGGGCCAGGCGCACCGTTGAGCACGGGCGAGGTATGCAGCCGAAGAGATACATCCCATACAAGGACAGCCATGTTGATCGGCGCACCACGTTCCATCTTCAACCCGTACGAATGGCTGCCCGGGTACGGCGAATCGAAGGTTGCCTTCCGCTCCGAGGGCCTGGATGCCGTGCTCGAAGTGGTCTACGAAAGAGAAGCGCCGGACGGTGAGCGGCATGAGGCGATCACGATGCTGACACGCCAGATACACTTCAGCCGCGTGCATTCGCTGATCAAACAGCCGTTTCCGGGCAGCACGCTGTTTGCGTTCGACGCAGGATCAGGGCGCTTCACGCTTGGTGAGCTGACCGAATTCACCCAGTCCGACTGGGTCGCAGGCAGCCTGGCGGCATGGCGGTCGATCTCATCCCATGCGCCGCCGTCGATACGACACTTCAGCATTCAATTCATGGCGGAGAATGTGGCCTTCCACGTCCTGGCCGAGGACGTTGTGCTGCTGGAGGAGCGCCGCGTCGTGCATGCCGGCTAGGCGGTCTGGACGACGTGGCCGTCAGCGGCTCACCGCAAGCGCGGCACCGGCCGGTTGCACGCGCCGCCCCAGCCGCCAGGCGATCACACCGCCGGCCACCGTCAGCACACCGACGAAACCGCACACGCCCAGCCAGTCCCAGTGGGTGTAGAACACGCCCCCAATGACGCCAGCCACGCTGGAGCCCAGGTAGTAGGCGAACAGGTACAGCGCCGACGCCTCGGCGCGCAGCGTGCCGGCGCGGCTGCCGACCCAGCTGCTGGCCACCGAGTGGCCGCCGAAGAAGCCGAAGGTGACCAGCGCGATGCCGGCGGCCATGCAGCCCAGCCACGGCAGCGCGAGCAACGCGATGCCCAGCGCGATCAGTCCGTAGCAGATGGCCAGCACGCGGCTGCGGCCGTGCCGGCTGGCCTGCTGGCCCATCCATGCCGAGCTGAAGGTGCCCACCAGGTACACGCTGAAGATCAGGCCGACCACGGTCTGGCTCAGGCCATAGGGCGGCGCGAGCAGGTGGTAGCCGAGGTAGTTGTAGAGGGTGACGAACACGCCCATCAACACGAACGCGGTGGCAAACAGCCACGGCAGGCCGGGGTCGGCGAACAGGCTGCGCCAGCGCGCCGGCAGTTCACGCAGGCCGCCTCGGCGGCTCTGGAAGTGGCGCGAGGGCGGCAACTGGAACCACAGCAGCACGGTGCTCAACAGCGCGATCACTGAGACCACGCCGATGCCCCAGCGCCAGCCCCAGTGGTCGGCCACGATGCCGGCGATGAGACGGCCGCTCATGCCGCCGATCGCGTTGCCGCCGATGTACAGGCCCATCGCCAGGCCCAGCGCGCGGCTGTCCATTTCCTCGGCCAGATAGGTCATGCCCACCGCCGGGACCCCGCTCAACGCGATGCCCAGCAACGTGCGCAGTACCAGCAGGGTGGACCAGTCATCCACCATCGCCGTCGCCACGGACAACACACTGGAGGCCAACAGTGCAGCGACCATCACGCCGCGACGGCCGATGCGGTCGGAGATCAGCCCGGCGATCAGCATCGACACCGCCAGCAGGCCGGTACTCAGCGACAGGGTCAACGCACTGTTGGCTGCCGAGACGCCGAAGTGCCGGCTGAACTCGGGCAGCAGCGGCTGCACGGTGTAGAGCAGGCCGAAGGTGGAGAAGCCGGCCAGGAACAACGCAGCGGCGCTGCGCCGGAACGCCGGCGTGCCCTGCTGGATGTGGTCTGCCGCCACCGCTGCGGTGGTTGCCGGGGAGCTGCGGTCGGGGACCGCTGCGGTGTCGCCATTCATGCCGTCAAGACCCGCGTGGACGGGCCGGAGCGAGGAGTCAGTGCTCAGGATAGGCAGCACTGACAGGTCGATCCATAACCTGGAATGTCTGAATCGAGACGTTTCAAGTATCGATTCAGATCCCGGTCGTGGTTACAGCGGCTGCCAGGTCAGGCCTTCCCCGCGCCGGTAGTAGACGTGCGAGGCCTTGCCGTACAACGCACTGGCCTGGACCAGCCCGAAGAAGCGGCCATCGGCGCTGTTGCCACGGTGGTCGCCCAGCATCAACACCTTGCCATCGGGCACCGTCAGGCCGGTGATGTCCGGCCCGCCGCCCTGGCCGAGGTCAAGCTGCGCCACGTGCTGGCCGAAGTCCTCGACCTCGCCCTGGCTGGCGTCGGCCAGCGGCCGGCCATTGATGCTCAGGTGGCCATCGTGCAGTTCCACCCGGTCCCCGCCCACCGCGGCAATGCGCTTGATCAGGCGGATGCCGTCCACGGGCGAATCGAACACGGCCACATCGCCACGCTGTGGCTGGCCGGTGTGCAGCAGTTCCACCGAGGTGAACGGCAGGCGCAGGCCGTAGGCGCGCATGTCCACCACCACCCGGTCGCCCGGCATCAGGGTGTGCTGCATCGAACCGCTGGGCACCTGGTAATGATTGGCCAGCGAGTCGCGTGCGGCCAGCAGCAGGCCCAGCATGACCGCCAACGGCAAGGCTTCCTTCTTCAACCAGTGCAGGATGCGGCCCTGGGCGGTGGGCGTGGGTTCGGTGGCGGGCATGTCCATGACCAGGCTCTCTCAGGTGGTGAGGTGTGACCGCCACGGCAGCGGCCAAGTTCCCCAGGCGCGCACGCAGAAGCTACGCCGAGTTTACGCGGCGCAGGCCGCACCGGCATGGCGGTTTTACGGGCGGTGGCCGCATCGTGGCGTCACCGCGCCGCAGGGCGCTTGAACGAGGTGTTCCATGACCATCCTGATGATCCGGCACTCGCCGCCTGGCGCGGCGCCGGATGCCATGCCGCTGCCGGCCCGGGTTGCCGGGCACCGCGTGGCCTGCCGCGACTGCGACTCGCTGCCGGCCCTGGTGCGCTGCCTGCAGCGCGCCCAGCGCAGCCGCCCGGCGCTGGTGCTGATTGCCACCACGGCGGTCGACGCACCGCAGTGGGCGCGTTATGGGCAGGCGCTGCGCACCGCACTGGATGCGTTGCCGGCGCCGTACATCGAGATGGCCAGCAACGACGATGACGCACTGGACGACCACCTGCACCCGCAGCACGGCCCGGCCGCGCGGGTGGTGTGCAGCAGTGGCCGTGCCGATGCGTGCCGGCTGTCGCTGGCGATCGCCGCGCGCCGCCTGCAGATCGTTGCGGAGGGTGCCTGAGCCATGTCGATCTTCATCATCCGCGGCCCGGAAGCGGCCGGCCCGTTGATCCGCACCGCGCCGCCATTGCCGGCATCGGTATTGAAATCGCTGGTGCACCGCGCGATCGATGCGGGCACCACGGTGGCCATTCGTGCCTGCGGTTCGGAACAGGAGCTGCTCGATGCGCTGCGCGTGGCCGACCACAGCCGGGGCGAGGTGACGCTGCTGGACCCGGGCGCGTGCGTGCACAGCACGCGCCTGCAACAACTGCTGCCGCACCTGCGCAACGCCTATGTGGAAGTGCATGACGATGACAGCCGCATGCCGGAAGCCTGCCTGCCGGCGAACGTGGGCCAGCGCATCGGCGTGGCGCGCGGGTACTGCGCGCAGAGTTACATGCATGCGCTGGAGATCGCGCTGGACCACCTGGGCTGCAGCGAGATCGTGGACGGGGTGCATGTAGGGACGTGAGGGACACTGCCGCCGCGCGGGGCGGGCGGTCGGTGGGTCGGGTGCTGGGGTCCCATACCCTTTCCGGCGACGCCTCCGGCGTCGGCCTACGGCCGCCCCCTCCCCCTTTACTTCGCCTCCAAGGGCACGGGACCCCAGCACCCGACCCACCGACCAGCCCAAAAAAGCCTGGCTTCTACCTGCTTACCGCAAGCCGGGCCGCGTAGCAGCCGGTAGGCTCCTGGGCAAAGTAAAGGAGGAGGCCGCAACGCGGCCGGGGGACATTTGCGCCAGGGGCCTACCGGCCGCTACGCGGCCCTCACGCGCGCGACAAGCAAAAAAAACGGCAGGGTTTCCCCTGCCGTTTTTGTTGTACCGGGCCGCGGTTACTTCAGGCCGCGGTTGACCAGCAGCGGTTCCACCGACGGGTCCTTGCCGCGGAAGTCGCGGTACAGGTCGGCCAGCTCCACGCTGTTGCCACGCGACAGGATCTTGTCGCGGAACACCTGGCCGTTCTGCGCGGTCAGGCCACCGTTTTCCTTGAACCACTCGAAGGCGTCATGGTCGAGCACTTCGGCCCAGAAGTAGGCGTAGTAGCCGGCCGAATAGCCGCCGCCCCAGATGTGGTCGAAGTAGGTGGTGCGGTAGCGCGGCGGCACCTGCGGCAGGTCGACCTTGAACTTCTTCAGCGCGCCGGCTTCAAAGCTGGCCACGTCCTGCAGCGGCGCGTCGGCCGGCTGGGTGTGCCAGGCCAGGTCGAGCAGCGCCGCAGACAGGTACTCGGTGGTGGCATAGCCCTGGTTGAAGGTACGCGCCTTGAGGATCTTGTCGACCAGTGCCTGCGGCATCGGCTCGCCGGTCTTGTAGTTCTTGGCGTAGTTGGCGAACACCTTCGGGTCCAGCGCCCAGTGTTCGTTGAACTGCGAGGGGAACTCGACGAAATCGCGCGAGGTGCTGGTGCCGGCGATCGACGGGTACTTCACCTTGGAGAACATGCCATGCAGGGCGTGGCCGAACTCATGGAACATCGTGGTCACATCATCGAAGCTCAACAGCGCGGGCTGGCCGGCGGCGGGCTTGGTGAAGTTGCACACGTTGTAGACCACCGGCTTGGCACCGGTCAGGCCGTCCTGTTCGACGAACACGTCCATCCAGGCCCCACCGGACTTGCTGTCACGCTTGAAGTAGTCGGTGTAGAACAGGGCCAGCGAGGTGCCGTCCTTGTCGAACACTTCGTAGACCTTCATGTCCGCGTGGTAGGTGGGGATGTCGGTGCGCGGCTTGAAGGTGATGCCGTAGAGCTGGGTGGCAGCGTAGAAGACGCCGTTCTGCAGCACGTTGTCCATTTCGAAATACGGCTTGATCTGCGACTCGTCCAGGTCGTACTGCGCCTTGCGGACCTGTTCGGCGTAGAAGTCCCAGTCTGAAGCCGCCAGCTTGAAGCCGCCCTTCTGCGCGTCGATCACCTTCTGCATTTCGCCGATCTCGCCACGCGCCTTGGCGGTAGCGGCCGGCACGGTGTCGGTGAGCAGTTTGAGCGCGGCGGCCGGGGTCTTGGCCATCTGGTCGGCCAGGCTGTAAGCGGCGTAGTTGTCGAAGCCGAGCAGCTTGGCCTTCTGCGCACGCAGCTGGGCCAGGCGCTGTACGGTCTGGCGGGTGTCGTTGGCGTCGCCCTTCTCGGCGCGGGTTTCCGAGGCCTTGAGCACGGCGGCGCGCTGGTCGCGGTCGCTCAGCGAGCCGAGCACCGGCTGCTGGGTGGTGTTCTGCAGCGGCAGCAGGTACTTGCCGTCCAGCTTGCGGTCCTTGGCATCGGCGGCGGCGGTGTTGATCGCCGCCTCGTCCAGGCCGGCCAGCTTGGCCTTGTCGTCCACCACCACCGCACCGGCAGCCGTGGCGGCCACCAGGCGGGTATGGAACTGGGTCGCCAGCGTGGTTTCTTCCACGTTGAGCTTGCGCAGCGAAGCCTTGTCGGCATCGTTGAGCTGGGCACCGGCGCGCACGAACTCCTGGTAGTCACGTTCGACCAGGCGCAGCTGCACCGGGTCCAGGCCCAGCGACTGGCGCTGGTCGTAAATGCTCTTGATGCGGGCGAACAGCTTCGGGTCCAGGTTGATCTCGTCCTGGTGGTCGGCCAGCTTCGGGGCGACCTCTTCCTGGATCTTCTGGCGCGCCTCGTTGGTATCGGCCTGGACCAGGCCGAAGAAGATGCGCGACACGCGGGTGAGGGTTTCGCCGCTGCGCTCCAGCGCTTCGATGGTGTTGTCGAAGGTGGCCGGTTCGGGGTTGTCGGCGATCTTGCGGACTTCGGCCAGGTGCTGCTTCATGCCTTCATTGAAGGCCGGCAGGTAGTCACTGTCCTTGATCTTGTCGAACGGCGGCGCCTGGAACGGCAGCGTGCTGGCGCTCAACAGGGGGTTGGTGGAGGCATCGGCCGGCTGTTGCGCGGCGGGGGTCTGGGTGTCGGACACGGGGGTGGACTCCTTGCCGGAACAAGCCGCCAGCGCCAGGCTGATGGCAGCGGCCAAAACTACGGTACGCGACATGAAACGGGCTCCTTGGAATGGGGTGCGACTGCGGAAAAACCGCAGCCGATCACCCTACTCCGATTGCCCGGGACCGGCATGTGCCGGACGTGGCGCCTGGCTGTGCGGGGCACGGCGCCCGCCGTGGCGGGGCGTTGCGGTGCTCAGACGGTGCCGCGGTTCTTGCCCTGCCAGGGCCGGTAGTACGCGCGGATGGCGGCCATGTCGGCGGCGTCATCGCCACTGGGGTGGAACAGCGGGCCGATCCCGATGACCTTTTCCGGGTAATGGAAATACGCCGCCAGCACCGGCACGTCGGCCATGCGCGCGATTTTCAGGAAACCGGCCTTCCAGGTCTGTACGGCTTTACGGGTGCCTTCCGGGGTGATCGCATACCACATCTGGTCGGACTCACGGATCAACCGGACCGCCTGCTCGACCGTGCCCTGGGGCGAGCTGCGGTCCAGCGGAATCACGCCCAGCTTGCGCAGCAACGGTCCCAGCGGCCACCAGAACAGGGACGCCTTGCCCAGCACCTTGACCTGCATGCCCAGCGCGATCTTCGCCGCCATGCCCCAGAAGCCGTCCCAGTTGGAGGAATGCGGGGCGATGATGAACACCACCTTGGGCTCGTCGGGCAGGGTTCCCACCACGCGCCAGCCGCCCAGTCGCAGCGTGCAGCGGGCCAGCCAGCGGATGAAGCGATTGGGTTTGACCTGCGGCATCCTGGGCGGAATGGCAGGCAACAGCGGACGTCGGTTGTTCAAGCAATCACTCCCAATTGCGTGTGGTGCGCCCGCGCTTGATCTGCGCGCGGCCCTTTTTGGCGTCCAGACGACGCAGTTTCGACCCGTAGGTCGGCTTGGTGGCCACGCGCGCCTTGGGCACGCTCAGACCGGCCTGGATGAAGGCGGCCAGGCGTTCGCGCGCATCGTCGCGGTTGCGGTCCTGGGTACGGAAGCGCTGGGCATCGATGACCAGCACGCCGTCGCCGGTCATGCGCCGGTCGCGCCGGGCCAGCAGGCGCGACCGCAGCGGTTCGGGCAGCGAGGGCGACCCAGCCACGTCGAAACGCAGTTCCACCGCGGTGGAGACCTTGTTGACGTTCTGCCCGCCGGCGCCGCTGGCACGCACGAAGCGTTCGACGAGTTCCGTATCGGGAATCGACAGATGCGCGTTGATGGTGACGGGTCCGCTGGCCATGAGCGGCATTGTAAGGGCAAGGACCCTGGCCGAGGGTGGGGCCAACATCTCCGATGACGCTGGAAACGTCCGCAAACTACGGTCTGCTGACGTCATCGCAGGTATCCTCGGGGTTCCATGCCACGCAGGATGCCCCGCACATGCCTTTGATCCGTTTGCTGGCCGTTGATGCCAGCCCCCGCCGTCTGCTGACCCGCGTCGGCCTGGTGCTGGTGCTTGGCCTGGCCGGGATCGTGCCGGCCCTGGCTGCGCCGCCGTCCGATGCCGATATCAACCGCCTGCTGGCCGCCTCGCGCGCGCAGACCATGCTGGACAGCATGCTGCCGCAGATCGAGGCAATGCAGCGCCAGCAGTTCCAGCAGGTGGCCCAGCAGCGCCAGCTGGACGCCCAGCAGCAGGAGCAGATGAAGCGGATGGAAGCACGCACCACCCAGACCATCCGCCAGGCGCTGTCCTGGCAGCAGCTGCGGCCGATGTACGTGGACCTGTACAAGAAAAGCTTCAGCAAGGAAGACGTGCTGGCGATGGCCGAGTTCTACGAGAGTTCGGCCGGGCAGAGCCTGCTCGACAAGACCCCGACCCTGATGCAGAACGTGATGGTGGCCATCCAGGAAAAGATGCAGCCGCTGTTCGTGGACCTGCAGAAGGACCTGGAGGCGATCATGAATGAAGCGCCGGCGCCGGCCACCGCGCCGGCCCGATAACGCCCCCCACCGGGGTAGAGCCGACCGTTGGTCCGCTGCACACCCCCGTAGAGCCGACCGTTGGTCGGCTGCACGCACACCACCGGTAGAGCCGACCATTGGTCGGCTGCACGCACACCACCGGTAGAGCCGACCGTTGGTCGGCTGCATGCCGCGCGAAGCGCAGCCGACCAACGGTCGGCTCTACGCGGTCAGATCCCACCCCAACAGCGCCATCGCCTTGCGGAACTCGCCTTCCACCGGGGCGCTGACGTCCATCAGGCTGCCGTCCGGGTGCGGGAAACGCAGGCGTTCGGCATGCAGCAGCATGCGATGGATGCCCTGCATGCGGAAGCTGCGGTTGTGCCGGCCATCGCCGTGGCTGGTGTCGCCGATGAGGTGATGCGAAAGGTGCTTGAGGTGGCGGCGGATCTGGCGGAAACGCCCGGTCTGCGGCTGGCAACGCAGCAGCGCGTAGCGCGAGGTCTCGAACTCGCCCACCGGTACGGCGATCTCGCCCACGGCCACGCGCTGGAAATGGGTGATGGCCTGCTTCTTGACCGGCTTGCCCGGGCCGCCATCCAGGTCATGGTCGACAGTGAAGGCTTCGTCGGCCGGCCAACCCCGGCAGATCGCCAGGTAGTCTTTGGTGACGTCCCCGCCCATCAGCGATTTGCCCAGCACGCTCGCGCTTTCACGGTCGAAGGCCAGCAGCAGGCAGCCGCTGGTGGCGCGGTCCAGGCGGTGCACCAGGAAGATGGGCTTGCCGAGCTGCTCGCGCAGGCGGTCGGCGAGGAAGTCGTCTTCGCCGCGGGCCAGTTTGCTGTCATGGACCATCAGCCCGGCAGGCTTGTTGACCACGGCCAGGCGATCGTCCAGGTGCAGCAGCTGCAGCGGGGCCGTCTCGCGGGCGGTGTCATTGGCGGTATCGGTATCGTTCACCGACCGATTATCCCCGTCCGCCGCAGGCAGCGCCATCCGGGCCGATTCAGGCCGCGCTGCGGACCGCGATCAATTCGCCATTGCCGATCGGTACGCGCACGCTGGTGAACTGCGGATCGCAGCGCACCTGCGCCTCGAACGCGGCCATCTGTTGGGCATGCGAGACCGCGTTGTCCACCACCAGCAGGCCGCCAGGGCGCAGCACGCGGCGCAGGTCCGGCCACCAGCCCAGGTACTGGCTGCGCTCGGAATCCAGGAACAGCAGGTCGACGCTGGCATCGGCCGCGCCATGCAGCCATGCCCCCGCGTCGGCGTGTACCAGCGCGATATACGCGCCCAGCCCGCTGCGCTGGAAGGTGGTGCGCGCCAGCGCGACCTTGTCGGCAGCGTAGTCCAGGGTGGTTACCCGGCCATCGACCGCGGCGGCCGCTTCGGCCAGCCACAGCGTGGAATAGCCGTTGGAGGTGCCGATTTCCAGCACCCGGCGCGCACCGGTGGCGCGTACCAGCACGCCGAGCAGCGCGCCGGTATCGGCGGTGATGTTGAGCATGCGCTGGGCACGCGTGGCGTGGGTGGCGTCGTTGTCTGCGCCGAACCGGGCCAGCTCGTCCTTGAGTGCCTGCAGCTCCATGTCAGCGCCGCCACCACGCACTGGCCAGCGAGAACAGGCCGGCCGCGCCACTCACCCAGCTCCACACCGGTGCATCGCCGAGGTACCAGCCGCCCGGCTGCATGCCGTACAGCACCGCCGCCACGATCAGCAGGCCAACGCCGGCGATCGCCGCGACCGCGCGCTTCTGCAGCTTCAGCAGGTTGGTATTGAGCGCCACCAGATCCTGCGACCGCATCGACAGTTCATGCCCGCCTTCCACCTGCTGCTTCAACCAGGCATGCACCAGGCGTGGCATGTCCGGGGTGTGGGTCATGATCTCCGGCAGCCGCTTGCGCAGTTCCTTCAGTACCCGGCGCGGGCTGTAGCGCTCGCGCAGGATGCGTTCCAGCACCGGCCGCGCCACCGCCCAGATGTCCAGTTCGGGGTCGAGCTGGCGGCCCACGCCTTCGATGTTGAGCAGGGTCTTCTGCAGCAGGATCAGCTGCGGCTGCAGGGTCAGTTCGTAACGCTGGGCCACGCGGAACAGTTTGATCAGGACTTCGGCCAGCGAGATCTGCGACAGCGGGCGGGTGAAATACGGCTCGCACACCGAACGCGCCGCGGCTTCCAGCTCGTCGATGCGTACATTGTTGGGCATCCAGCCGGCTTCCACGTGGAGCTCGGCCATGCGCCGGTAGTCCTTGTTGAAGATGGCCATGAAGTTTTCGGCGAGGTAGTACTGATCTTCCTCGGACAGCTGGCCCATGATGCCGAAATCCAGCGCGATGAAGCGCGGGCTGTCGCGCCGCGCCGGGTCCAGGTCGACCCAGATGTTGCCGGCGTGCGCATCGGCGTGGAAGAAGTTGTCGCGGAACACCTGGGTGTAGAACACCCGCACGCCCTTGGCAGCCAGTGCCTTGCGGTCGATGCCGGCCTTGTCCAGCGCCACGATGTCGTCGGACGGAATGCCCCACACCCGTTCCAGGGTGAGCGCGCGTTCGGCGGTGTGGCTCCAGATCACCTCGGGCACGTACAGGTCGTCCGAATCGATCCAGTTGCGGCGCAGTACGCTGGCGTTGGCGCCTTCGCGCTGCAGGTCCAGTTCGGCGGCCAGCGTGTTCTCCACTTCGGCCACCACTTCGCGCGGGCGGATCTTGTCGGCGCGCGGGTGGGTGCGTTCGACCAGCGCGGCGGCCGAGGTGAGCAGGGCGATGTCGGCCCCGATCTGCTTTTCAATGTCCGGGCGCAACACCTTGACCACCACCTGGCGGCCATCGGCCAGCGTGGCCGCATGTACCTGGGCGATCGAGGCCGACGCCAGCGGCTGCAGGTCGAAGCTGGCGAATGCTTCGCTGACCGGGCGGCCCAGCGCCTGTTCAACGATCCGCTGCGCGGTGGCACCGTCGAACGGCTTGACCCGGTCCTGCAGCAGGGTGAGTTCGTTGGCGATGTCGGCCGGAATCAGGTCGCGGCGGGTGGACAGGATCTGCCCGAACTTGACGAAGATCGGGCCCAGGTCCTGCAGCGCCAGGCGCAGCCGCGCGCCGCGCGACTGGGCGGCGATATCGGCCGAGGCGCGCGGCACGAACGGCTTGGCCAGGCGCAGCCAGCGCTCGACCACGGTACCTTCCAGCAGGTCGTCCAGGCGATAACGCAGGATCACCCGGCCAATGCGGGTGGCGCGGAACATCGCCTTCATGCGCGCACCTGGCGCAGGCGCTGCACGCGTACGGCGATGCGTTCCACATCGTCGCGCATCACATCCACGTCGTCGTGGAAGGCTTCCAGTTCTGCTCGCGGTACCACGTCGCGCGACTCCTCGGTGACATATTCAGCGGCGCTGTGCGCCAGGTCGGATGCGCCGCGCCGCGCGTGCTGCAATGCCGCGCGCAGGCTGTTGGCGATCTGCACCCCCAGCACCTCGCCGAACACGCGCACGAACGGCTGCTGCCAGTCCGGATCGAAACGGGTGGCCAACTGCTGCAGTCGCCGGGCCAGCTCTGCATCGCCGGAGACCTTGACCCGCCCGGCCGGGGCATCGCCGCCGCGGCGTGCATGAGCCAGGAACGGCAGCTGCGCCAATACACCACCCAGCGTGCTGCGCACGGCCAGGTCCGGTTCCTGCGCGGCATCCACCGGACCCACGGTCAAGCGCTCGCCCTCCACCCCGATGCGCATCGCCAGCGACGGCGATTCCAGGGTGAGGGCGATGTGGCGGCCATCCAGCGCGGCCAGCGCATGGCGGGTGTCCGGGTCCAGCGCCAACGCGCGGTTGAGCGCCAGCTGCAGCGCATTGCCGGCCAGCGGCTTGAGGGAACTGAGAAGGGAACGGGCCATCGGTGCATTCTACCCGGCCCATGCCGGGCCCGGACCGCCGCACGCGCGCCGTGGCTGGCGCGTCACCAGCCAGGGCACCCACTGACCCGACCGCCGCGTTGGCGCAGAGCGCCGCTGGGCTGCACCGCACTGATCACCCGCCTGCTGGCGCTGGCACTGGAGCGGCATGCGCGCGCGGGCGTGCGCTGCACAGCGCCAACACGACGACGGCCTGATGCACACAGGTGCACCAGGCCGTCGGAGGCGTTACCGGGCAACCCGCGCCGGAGAGAGGTAGCGCGGGTTGCCCGGCGAACTAACCTCGCTTGCGGAACATCGACACCACCGCCAGGATCAGGAAGACCACGAACAGGATCCAGGCGATGTTACTGGCTGCCCCGGCGATACCGGAGAAGCCCAGCACCGCCGCGATGATGGCGATGACGAAAAAGATTACGGCGTAATGCAGCATGTCGATCCTCGCGTAATGCGTGCCGGATTGGCGTGCTGCAATCTTCACCAAACCACGGTGTTCAGGAAGTGATGGCGCCCTCTGCGCGCGATGAAGACTTCAGCCTGGTGAGGCCTTCGTCAATGCTCACCTGCGGCACGTAGCCGAAGTCGCGGCGCGCCGGTTCCATGCTGTACCAGTGCGGGGTGCACAGCTGCTCGGCCAGGAAACGGGTCATCGGCGGTTCGCCGCGCAGGCGCAGCAGCGGCCACAGGCGCTCGGCCACCGCACCGATGCGGTAAGCGGTCTTGAAGCTGATCGACTTCTCCACGCCCGGCGCGCCCACCGCGGCCATCAACTTGTTGAGCAGCTCGCGCATCGGCAGCGGCTCGCCGTTGGAAATGAAGTAGGCCTTGCCCGCGCACGCCGCGCCCGGCGCGAGATGTTCAAACGCCAGGAAGTGCGCCAGTGCGGCGTTGTCGATGTAGGTGGTGTCCACCAGGTTGGTGCCGTCGCCAACGAAGCGTAGCCGGCCGGCGCGCGCGCGTTCGGCCAGGCGCGGCACCAGCTGCTGGTCGCCCGGGCCCCAGATCAGCCGCGGGCGCAGCGCCACCGTCGCCAGGGCGGCATCGTTGGCCGCCAGCACGCGCTGTTCGGCAATGGTCTTGGTGGCCGCATACGGCGCCTGGAAATTCTCGCCATAGGGCACCTCGTCGGCGCCCAGACCTTCCACCGGATGGGTGGCGCGGTGGGTCACGCTGGGGGTGGAGGTGTACACCAGCTTGCCCACGCCGTGCGCGCGGCAGGCGGCAATCACGTTGTCGGTGCCGACCACATTGGCCTGGTGGTAGCTGTCATAACTGCCCCACGCACCGGCCTTGGCGCCGTTGTGGAACACCGCGTCGACGCCGGCCACGGCATGGCGCACCGCGTCCGCATCGGCCAGGTCGCCGCGGATCTGGCCGACCCCAAGCGCCGCCAGCGGCGGGTAATCACCGCGGTTGAAACTGAGCACCTGATGGCCGCGTTGCACCAGCCCCCGGCACAGCGCCTGGCCAAGGAAGCCCCCCCCACCGGTTACCAGGATCTTCATGCGTGCGTGTCCACTTGGGTTGCGGCCCAGATGGCCAGCTTTTCGCGGCCGATCTTGGCGTTGTGGCGGATATCCACCGGGAAGCCCGGATGGATCAGGAACGGTTCGATGCGGGTCGTGTGCGGGTGCGCGTCGGCCTCGCGGCGCAGGCGCTCGCGCAGTGCCGGCGTATCTGCCGCGCCAGGCTGCAGCTCCACGCACAGCACCGGCCGCTGCCGACCGGGCGTGCCAACGCCGACCAGCGCGGTGCGCGCCACACCGTCCAGCGCATTGAACACCGGCTCCACCTGCTCGGTGTACATCGGGCCGTGCGCGGTTTCCAGCCGTTGGGTCTTGCGCCCGCAGAACCACAGCCGGCCCTGCGCGTCGAAGTGGCCCACATCGCCCATGCGATGCACCACGCGGGTGCTGCCATCGGCCAGCACTTCGGTGATCTTGGCCGCTGCGGTCGCCTGCGGGCGGTTGAAGTAACTGTCGGTGGCGGTCGGGCCGGCCACAGTGATCTCGCCCACCTCGCCCACCGCCAGCACGCGCGCCTGCGCCCAATCGGGCAGCGGCGCGTCGTCGATGGCGATGATGCGCACGTCGTTGGGTGCTACCACACGGCCCACGCAGGTGCCGGCCCCGGCCTCGGTGGCCTGGCGGGTGCTTTCCAGTTCGCGGCCTTCGATCACCGCCACCGGCAGGCATTCGGTGGCGCCGTAAGGTGTCCAGAACTGCGCGTCATCGGGCAGCAGCCGGCGGATCCGTGCGACCACATCCGGCGGCACCGGCGCGCCCGCCGAGGTCACCCGGCGCACGCCCGGCAGCGGCTGGCCGTGGTCGGCCAGCACCCGCATCAGTGCCGGCGAACCGAACAGTTGGGTAACACCGAAGCGGGTGATGGCGTCGTGCAGCTTGCGCGGGTCGGCCTTGGCCGGCCGCGTGGGGTCCATGTCCGGGATCACCGAGGTCAGCCCCAGCGCCGGGTCGAACAGCGCGAACGGCGGGAAGGTCGGCAGGTCGACGCCACCGGGCTCCATGCCGAATGCCGAACGCAGCAGGTCGACCTGGCCCACGAAGTGCCGGTGGCGGTAGACCACGCCCTTGGGCACGCCGGTGGAGCCGCTGGTGAACAGGATCGCGGCGACCTCCTCGCCGTCGGTGGCGGCCATCGGCTGGGGCGCACGCGCGCCATCGGCCTCGATCCGGGCCAGCGTGGTGCCGCCCCAGCCCCAGCGCCGGCCCACCGTGACCAGCGTCTTGACCCCCGGGCACCAGCGCAGCACCAGCCGCGCCACGTGCGCCAGGCCGATGCCGATGAAGGCCTGCGGCTGCGCTTCGTCCAGGCACTGCTTCAGCGCGCGCTTGTCGATGCCCGGGTCGACCAGCACCGGCACCGCACCGTTCTTGAACAGCGCGAACATCAGCAGGAAGAATTCCGGGGAGGGCCGCACCATCACCACCGCGCGCACCCCACGGCCGATGCCATGCGCGGCCAGGCCGGCGGCCAGGGCGTCGCTGCGGGCGTTGAGGGTGCGGTAATCCAGGGTGACGTCGTAGGCCGCCATGCCGCCGGGGCCAGGTTTTCCCGGGCAGCGGATGGCGATCTGGTCAGGGCGCTCGCGGGCCAGCTCGGGCAGGCGGGCAGCAATGTTGACGGGGCTGTTCATCCGTTCATTGTCGCCGCTGCAGAAAAATCTTGCGCGCCGGCTGGCAGCGTGGAAAATTCGCGCCCTTCCCACCTGCACGTTTGCCGCCCAAGGCCGGCACCCCATGTCCCATCCCTGCCTCACCTGCGGCGCCTGCTGCACCCAGTACCGTGTGGCGTTCCACTGGATGGAGTCCGACGAGGTCACCCCCGGCGGCGTGCCGCATGAACTCACCCAGGTGCTGGACCCGCACCGGCTGTGCATGCGCGGCACGCTGTCCAAGCCGGTCTACTGCGTGGCGCTGGATGCGGAGATCGGCGTGTATTCACGCTGCAGCATCCACCCCAACCGGCCCAGCGTGTGCCGCGAGGTGGACGCCTCCTGGGAGTACGGCAAGGCGAGCCCGCAGTGCGACAAGGCGCGCGTGGCCCACGGCATGGCGGCGTTGACCCTGGCCGACTGGCGGTGGCGGGACGCGGCCGGCAACGACGATGGCCATCCCGACGACAACGGCAATTCGCCGGCACCACAGGCCCCGATCGCGGCGTGAAGGGCAGCCGAGCACGGCTCGGCGCTACCCAACCACCGAAGCCGGGGCGTGTCGCCCCGGACGCCGGTCAGAGCGGGTTGCTGTCCAGGAACGCCCGGATCTGCGGCACCAGCACCTCGTGCTTGTCTTCCAGCACGTAATGCCCGGCATCCTCGAAGGCATGCACCTGGGCCTGCGGCAGGGCGGCCTGGAAGCCGGCCAGGAAGTGGTGGTCGAACACGAAGTCGCGCAGGCCCCAGCCGATGAAGGCCGGTCGGTCGGCGAACGACGGCAGCGCCTGACCGGCGCGCTCCAGCAGCGACCAGGCCTTGTCGGCCGGCGACAGCGGAATGTCCTGCATGAAGCGGATGGTGCTGATGCGGTTGGCGTAGCTGTTGTACGGCGACACGTAGGCACGGCGCACGTCGGCCGGCATTTTGCGCGCCACGCCCAGCCAGGAGGCGCCCGAGGAGAACGCGTTGAAGGTGCGGATGATCCACTCGCCCACCTTCCAGTGCCGGCCCAGCGCGATCTGCCACGGCATTTTCTTGGCGGCCGGCATCGGGAACGCGGCGGTGTTGAGCACCACCAGGCGTTTGACCTGCGCATGGTGCGACAGCGCCCAGCCGAAGCCGATCATGCCGCCCCAGTCGTGCACGGCCAGGGTGACCGGGCCGGTGATGCCCAGGTGCCGCAGCAGCGCGTCCAGGTCGTCCACGCGCGACTGCAGCGTGTAGTCGTAGTGCGCGTCATCGGGCTTGTCCGACAGGCCCATGCCGATGTGGTCGGGCACGATGCAGCGGTATTTGTCCGACAACCCGGCCACCAGCGTGCGCCAGTAATAGCTCCACGACGGGTTGCCGTGGACCATCACCACCACCTCGCCATCGCGCGGGCCTTCGTCGAGGTAATTCATCGACAGGCCGGGGCGGACCTCGAAACGCTGCGGGTGGGCGGGGTAACCGGGAAGCTGGGGCATGCAATCGCACCTGTAAAAAGGGCCGGTAGTACCGGCCCTTGGAATCAACGCAGAGGCCCGCTTACCAGACCACTTCGGCCATCGAGCAGTTCAAGCCCGAGCCGATGCCCAGCAGCGCGATGCGGTCGCCCTTCTTCAGCCGGCCCAGTTCCTTGAGCTTGCTCAACACGATCGGCACCGACGCCGGGCCGATGTTGCCGTGCTCGCCGAAGATGGTCATGACCTTCTTCGGGTCGATGCCGAAGTTCTTGATGAACGCAGCGGTGTGCGGCTGGCTGACCTGGTGGATGACGAACTGGTCCAGCTCGTCCACCGCCCAGCCAAGCGCTTCGCGCGCGGCCAGGAAGGTCTTCTGGGCCAGCTTGATGCCTTCGATCAGCAGCATGCGGGTATCGGTGACCATGCGGTCCAGGTTGCCGCGGCACAGCTGGTTCCACTCGGTGGCCGAACGGGTCACGCCACCGCGGTAACGCGGGGCGTCGGGCACCAGTTCGGTACGCGCCATCACCATCGCAGCGGCACCGCAGCCCAGGGTGAGGGCGGCCATCTCGTTGCGGAAGTCGTCGGCGGTCACGCCCGGCAGGGCCATGCGCTCGAGGGTCTTCTCGTAAACCAGGTTGGCGGTTTCGCCATCAACGATCAGTGCATAGTCGATCTCGCCGCGTTCCAGCATGCGTGCGGCGATGTCCATGCCGTTGATGAAGGCCAGGCAGGCGTTGGCGACGTCGAAGGTCATGCACTCATCGCCCACGCCCAGGTTGCCCGAGACGATGCTGGCGGTGGACGGTTCCAGGTAGTCGCGGCTGACCGAGGTGTTGACCAGCAGGCCGATCTTGTCGGCACCGATGCCGGCGTCTTCCAGCGCCTTGCGGGCCGCCAGGGTAGCCGCGTCGGAGGCGAGCATGTCCGCATCCCACAGGCGGCGGGCGTGGATGCCGGCGATGTCGCCGAGCACGTCGGTACGGATGCCCAGACGATCCAGCGTCGGCTGCAGACGTTCGTTGATTTCCTTGGACGTCAGCGTGTGCGGCGCGTCGATGTGCGCCAGGCCGGCGATAGAGACATTCTTGAAGAGCATCAGTTAGCGCCAAGGCTCAGGCAAAGGGGGCGTTATTGTAAGCCGGCGTTGCCTTCACCGCACCTTTACGAATTCAGGCTCGGGCGTATGGTCGTCCCAGCCGCCCTGAAGGGTTCAGCGGGGCGGGCACTGGAAGGCCAGGAAACGCTGGCTGCCGTCGGCCGGCTGGCCTGTCGCCTGCACCGCATTGGCACCGGCGCTGGGGGCCTCGTTGCGGGCCAGGGTTTCCAGTTCTTCCTGTACGCGCAAGGGGTTGCGGTTGTAGAAGCCCACCTTGCTCTTGACCGTCACCACCACTTCGCCCTTGCTCTGGCACCCGCTGGGCACCGGCCCGGCCGGCAGCACGCGCACGGTCTTGCCCACCGGTTCGATCGGCACCCAGGTGCAGGCGGTGGCGCTGAGGGTGAGCAGGGAAAGCAGGAGAACGCGCATGTGGGAAACCTGGCTGGGCAACAAGGAAGGAGTGTGCGGGAAAAGGCTGAATCGGGGGTGATGGGGTGCCGGGCAGTGGCCCGGCACCCTATCGGGCGCGTTGTTGAGGGTGCCGGCCAGCGGCCGGCCGAACGCACGCGTGCCTGAAGGAGAGCCCCCTGAGTCAGGGGGGCGCGCCGAAGGCGCGGGGGTGTGGGCGCGGATGAGAGGGGCCCACGTTCCGCGTGCGGATCGTGGCAGCGTCAGCGCGACTGCGCTGCTGCGTTCCCATCGGCATCGATGATGTGGACCTCGCCGATGTTGAGCGCGCGCACTTCCTTCTCGGTCTGCTTCAGGTCGCCCACCACCACCCAGGTGAGCGTGTTCGGATCCAGCGTGGCCGCAGCCTGCTGCACCTGGGCCGGGGTCATTGCCTCGATCTCGGCCTTGCGCTTGAACACGTAATCGTCCGGGCGCTGGTAGCGCACGATCCCGCTGATGGTGCCCAGCACCGCGCTGGCGGTTTCATAGGCACCAGGCAGGCTCAGGGTCTGGATATTGCGGATGCGCGCCACTTCGGCCGCGGTGGCCGGCTTGGCGCCGCTGGCGAACTCGCGGATTTCCTTCTGCATTTCCTGCATCGACTCGGCGGTCTTGTCGATCTGTACCGGCGCACGGGCACCCCACGGGCGCTGGCCCAGGGTGTTGCTGGCGCTGCTGCCGGCGCCGTAGGACCAATGCTTCTCCTCACGCAGATTCATGTTCAGGCGCGAGGTGAAGTCGCCGCCGAGCACGCCGTTGGCGATGTCGAAGCGGGTGCTGCCCGGGTCCATCGCCGACGGCACCACCTGGCTGGCGAACAGGTTGGCCTGGACTGCGCCGGGCTGGTCGATCAGGAACACGCGGGCATGGCTCGGGCGGGCCACGTCAACCGGGGCCTTGACCTGCGGGGCGGTGCCTTGGCCCTTCCAATCGCCGAACTGGCGCTCCAGCAGCGGCACGATGTCCTTCAAGGTGGTGTCGCCGACCACGATCAAGGTGCCCTGTTCGGGGCGCAGCGCGTCGCGGTGGAAGGCGACCAGGTCTTCGCGGGTAAGCGACTGGATGTCTGCTTCATTGCCGCTGCCGGTGAACGGGATGGCATACGGATGCCCGGCGCCGTACAGCAGGGTGGGCATTACCCGCATCGCCGCGGCGCTGGGGTTGACCTTTTCCTGCTGGATGCCGGCGATCCAGGTGGCCTTGACCCGGTCGATCTCGCCCTGCTCGAAGCGCGGCTGGCGCAGCATGTCGGCATACAGGGCCAGCGACGGGGCCAGGTTTTCCTTCAGCGCCGACAGGTACACGCTGGCGCTGTCCAGCGACGCCGACGCGCCCAGGGTGGCCCCCAGTGCATCGGCAGCGTTGGCGAAGGGCAGCGCGCCGAGCTTGCCGGCGCCTTCGCCCATCAGGTCCATGGTGAAGTTGGCGGTGCCCTGCTTGCGGCCCTGGTCGGCGGTGAAGCCGCCCGGGAACTCATAGCTGAACTGCACCACCGGGATGTCGTGGCGTTCGGCCAGGATCACCTGGGTGCCGTTCTTGAGCGTGGCACGTTGCAGCTGCGGGAACTTCAGTTCCGGGAAGGTCTTGGTCTGCGGCACGCCGGTGCTGCGGTCAACCTGCTTGGGCAGGGTGGTGAACCTGGCATCCACCGCCGGCACGGTGAACGGCTTGGGCGAGGCGGACGGCAGTTCGGCCAGCGCCACGCGCGCGCCCGGCTCGACCACGATGGTGTGGTCGCCCACGCCCAGCCACTTGGCGCCCACCGCGCGCACGTCGGCGGCGCTGGCCGCATCGATGTTGGCCAGCGACTTGCGGAAGCAGCCCGGGTCGCCTTCATACACGGTGCATTCGGCCAGCGCGTCGGCCTTGCCGCCGAAGCCGCCGATGCGCTCGATGCCGCGGATGAAGCCGGCACGGAAGGCGGTCTTGCCACGGCTCAACTCGTCGGCGGTCGGACCGTCCTTGGCCAGGCGCTGGATCTCTTCGTCGATGATCGCCTCGACCTTGGCCGGGTCCACGCCCTGCTTGACGGTGGCCATCACCACGAAATTGGAGCCCAGCTGCGAGCTGTAGGCACCGGCACTGATGTTGTCCACCAGCTTGTCCTGGTGCAGCAGGCGCTGGTCCAGGCGCGAGGACTTGGCACCGCCGAGCACCTGGGCGAACAACTGCAGCTGGTCGATGTCGGTGGTGCCCACCTGGGCCACGTTCCAGGCGCGGTAGATGCGCGCCTGCGGCACCTTGTCGGTCATCACCTCACGGGTGCTCTTCTCGCGCTTGGCCACGTCCACCTTGGGCTGGGCCATGCTCGGGCCGGCCGGGATGTCGCCGAAGTAGCGGGCAACCTTTTCCTTGGCGGTGGCCAGGTCGATGTCGCCGGCCAGCACCAGCACGGCGTTGTTGGGGCCATACCAGGTGCGGAACCAGGTCTTGACGTCGTCCAGCGAGGCCGCGTTGAGATCGTTCATCGAGCCGATCACGCTGTGGTGGTACGGATGCCCTTCGGGGTACATCGCGCGGGTCAGCTTCTCCCAGACCTGGCCATACGGCTGGTTCTCGCCCTGGCGCTTTTCGTTCTGCACCACGCCGCGCTGTTCGTCGAGCGCGGCCTGGTCGATCGCACCGAGCAGATGGCCCATGCGGTCCGATTCCATCCACAGCGCCATGTCCAGCGCAGTGGTGGGCACGTTCTCGAAGTAGTTGGTGCGGTCGGTGTTGGTGGTGCCGTTCTGGCCGGTCACGCCCACCTGCTTGAAGGGCTCGAAGTATTCGCCGTTGTGGTTTTCGCTGCCCTGGAACATCAGGTGTTCAAACAGGTGCGCAAAGCCGGTGCGCCCGGCCGGTTCGTCCTTGCTGCCTACGTGGTACCAGACATTCACCGCCACGATCGGTGCCTTGCGGTCGGTGTGCACCACCACGCGCAGGCCGTTGGGAAGGGTGAACTGTTCGAACGGAATGTCGACCTTGGCCGGCGTAGCGGGCTTGGCCAGCACCGGGGCCGGCACAAAGCTGCCCAGGGCGGCGGAGAGCGCTACAGCCAGCAGCGCGGCACGCGGTCGAAGTTGGACGGTCATTCCGGTTCCTTGGTCATGAAAGTGAACGCCGATCCTAGCGCGTGGCGGGCGCCAGCGGCATGCGCCAACAGTCATTGCGCGCAGTGGTGGCAGACGGCGGCAGTGTCCCGCCTGTCAGGTCCGGGAGGCGCCCGTAAGGGGGGGGGCGGGCGGACAGGCGCACCGAACGAACGGACAGGTGTCCGGACAGCGGACACCCGAATAGACGGATAAAACCCTTTTAAATCAATGGATAAAAGTTGGCACGGGACCTGCTTGGTACTGGCTGTGGCAAACGCAGAAACAGATCGAAACTGACTGAAGGCTGAACAAAAACAGAAAAGTTGAAATTGTTCTTGCAAGCCCAGAATCGGTGTACTACCTTACTACCACACCACTGCCCACCAACACTAAACAGGCCCGCCATGAACACCAAGACCCTCGCCATTGCCATCGCCCTCGCCGCCGGCGCCGCGTTTGCTTCCAACGTGCATGCCGCCGCCATCACCACCCTGGACACCGTGCAGGTTCGCCCGTCGGCCGACCAGATCGCCCAGGCCGAAGTCGAGCGCACCAGCGCCATCCCGACGCTGTCCCTGGTGGAAGTCCGCCCGGGTGCCGGCCTGATCGCCGACTACCGCACCGAACTGGCCAACAGCCGCCGCGTCACCACGCTGGCCGCCGTTGAAGTGCGCCCGACCGCCGAGCAGTACCAGGCACTGGCCGCCGAGCAGGTCAACCACCGCGATTACGTGGCCACCCTGACCGCCGCCGCGACGGCAGTGGCCCGCGATGTGATCGTGAACCTGCCGGCCCTGCAGGTGCGTCCGTCGGCCGCCGACCTGCAGGCCCTGGCGCTGGAAACGGCGGTGCAGGTGCTGGTCCGTCCGTAAGCCTGGGCTGCGCTTGATCGCAGCCACGGCGTAAACTGCGGCGATGACCGCGCCCACGTTCCACGTCATCCTGTTCCAACCCGAAATCCCGCCGAACACCGGCAATGTGATCCGCCTCTGCGCCAACACCGGCGCGCGGCTGCACCTGATCGAGCCGCTCGGTTTCGACCTGAGCGACAAGCAGCTCAAGCGCGCCGGCCTGGACTATCACGAATATGCTCGACTGCAGGTTCATCCAGATCTGGATACCGCCCTGCAGGCCATTGCACCCAAGCGCCTGTTCGCGCTGAGTACGCGCGGCAGCGTGCGTTACGACACCCCGCAGTTCGACGACGGCGATGCCTTCCTGTTTGGCCCGGAAACCCGCGGCCTGCCCCAGGACCTGCTCGACGCCCTGCCCGATGGCCGACGCCTGCGCCTGCCGATGCAGCCGGACAACCGCAGCCTCAACCTGTCCAACACCGTCGCCGTGGTGATGTACGAAGCCTGGCGGCAAAGCGGGTTCGCCGGCGGGATGTGATGGCGCGTACCGACCAACGATCGGTGCCGGCCTAGAACGCGTTGATGCCGGTCAGCTCGCGCCCGATCACCAGCTGGTGCACGGTTTCGGTGCCCTCGTAGGTAATCACCGATTCCAGATTCAGCGCATGCCGGATCGCCACGTGTTCGGTGGTGATGCCCGCGCCGCCCAGCAGGTCGCGGCACTCGCGCGCGATGTCGATGGCCATGCGGCAGTTGTTCCACTTGGCCAGGCTCACCTGCTGCGGCTGCAGTTGGCCGGCATCCTTCAGGCGGCCCAGCTGCAGTGCCAGCAGCTGCGCGGTGGTGATCCGCCGCGCCATGTCGGCCAGCTTGATCTGCGCACTCTGCGTGGCCGCCACCGGGCGCCCGAACAGCACGCGCTGCTTGGTGTAGTTCAACGCCTCGTCCAGGCAGGCCACCGCCGCGCCGATCGGGCCCCAGCTGATTCCATAGCGGGCCTGGTTCAAACAGCCCAGCGGTCCCTTCAAACCCTGCACATTGGGCAGGCGATTGCGCTCGGGCACGCGCACGTTGTCGAAGAACAGCGCACCGGTGAGCGAGGCGCGCAGGCTCATTTTGTGTTTGATTTCCTGGGTGGTGAAGCCGGGCATGCCCTTCTCCAGCACGAAGCCCTGGATGCCGTCCTCGGTGTGCGCCCAGACGATGGCGATGTCGGCCACCGGCCCGCTGGTGATCCACATCTTGCTGCCATTCACCAGCCAGTCGTCGCCGTCGCGTACCGCGCGGGTCTTCATGGCCGCCGGGTCCGAGCCGCCATGCGCTTCGGTCAGCCCGAAGCAGCCGATCACCTTGCCTGCGGCCATGTCCGGCAGCCAGCGCGTACGCTGCGCCTCGCTGCCATAGGCGAAGATCGGGTACATGCACAACGAACTCTGCACCGACACGAAACTGCGCAACCCCGAATCGCCGCGCTCCAGCTCCTGGCAGATCAGCCCATAGCTGACTGCGTTGAGCCCGCCGCCGCCGTACTGCTCGGGCAGGCTGGAACCGAGCAGGCCCAGCGCGGCCACCTCGGGAATCAACTCGTCCGGGAAACGGCCCTGGTCGAAGGCATCGCCGATGATCGGCAGCACCCGCTCGTCGGTGAAGCGCGCCACCGTGGCCTGCACGGCGCGCTCCTCGTCGGTGAGCAGGGAGCGGACATCAAACAGGTCATACGGATTCAGTGACATGGCTACCCGGGCGTGATGGCGATCAAACAGGCGTCCATTGTGGTCGCTGCACCGCGTGCGGCCAAGGCACGCCGCAGCACGGCCTACAATGACCCCCTCCCGCCGTACAGGAACCGGCCATGCAGATCCGCCACGAACGCCCCGGCGACCGCGACGCCCTTCATGCCCTCACCCGCGACGCGTTCGCCGACGCCGACCACAGCAGCCACACCGAGCAGTTCATCGTCGACGCCCTGCGCCAGGCCGGCGCGCTGACGGTATCGCTGGTGGCCGAGGACGCCGACGGCATTGTCGGCCACTTGGCGCTCTCCCCGGTGCACCTCAGCGACGGCAGCCCGCACTGGTTCGGGCTGGGCCCGATCTCGGTGGCGCCGGAAAAGCAACGCCGCGGCATCGGCAGCGCCTTGATGCACGCTGCCATCGAGGCATTGCAGCACCGCCAGGCGGCCGGTTGCGTGGTGCTGGGCGACCCGGCCTATTACCGGCGGTTCGGTTTCGAGGCTGATCCCCGCCTGCGACTGCCTGGCATCCCGGCTGAATTTTTCCAGTCGCGGCGGCTGCGCGGCGACAGCCCCGACGCCGACGTGCGCTACCACGATGCCTTCGACGCGAGCGCCTGAGCCGCGCCACGTCCGGTGCAGCAATGGCTTTCGCACTTTGGTGCACTGCAGCAGAGCGCCCGGACTCGTGCATCGATAGGGCTGCCAACGTCGGCGATCTAGGCGTAAACGCCGCGCCCCGGTACCCTGCTCATCTGATCCAGTAGTTGCGCCGTGTCCCGCGCGCGATTCCCAGGCAACCGTCATTGGCCCCGGCCAGCGGCACTACCCAAGAGTTACGCCCCCATGAGCGAAGAGACCCCCGTCCTGCCCCCGCGTGAAGCCATGGAATTTGACGTGGTGATCATTGGCGCCGGCCCTGCCGGGCTGGCCACGGCGATCCGCCTGCGCCAGCGCGCGATCGAGGCCGGCCGTGAACTGTCCGTCTGCATCCTGGAAAAGGGCTCCGAACCCGGCGCGCACATCCTGTCCGGCGCGATCATGGACCCGCGCGCGCTCACCGAGCTGTTCCCCGACTGGGCCGAGCGCGGCGCGCCGTTGAAGCAGCAGGTCACCCGCGACGAGTTCCTGTTCCTGAGCGAAACCGGCGCGCGCGGCACCCCGCATGCGCTGCTGCCGGAGTGCTTCCACAACGACGGCAATTACATTGTCAGCCTGGGCGAGGTCACCCGCTGGCTGGCCCAGCAGGCCGAAGCGCTGGACGTGTCGATCTTCCCCGGCTTCCCCGCCGCCGAAGTGCTCTACAACGACGATGGCGCGGTGATGGGCGTGGCCACCGGCGACATGGGCATCGAGAAGAACGGCCAGCCCGGGCCGAATTTCGAGCGCGGCATGGCACTGCATGCCAAGTACACGATCTTCGCCGAAGGGTCGCGCGGCCACCTCGGTCGCCAGCTGATCGCGCGCTACCAGCTCGACGCCGGCAAGGACCCGCAGGCCTACGGCATCGGCATCAAGGAGCTGTGGCAGATCGACCCGGCCAAGCATGAGCCGGGCCTGGTGGTACATGCGGCCGGCTGGCCGCTGGACAACGCCACCTACGGCGGCGCGTTCCTGTACCACGCCGAGGGTGGCAAGGTATCGATCGGCTATGTGGTCGGCCTGGACTACAAGAACCCCTGGCTGAGCCCGTTCGAGGAATTCCAGCGCTTCAAGACCCACCCGGCGATCCGCAGGCACCTGGAAGGCGGCAAGCGGATCGGCTATGGCGCCCGTGCGATCACCGCCGGCGGCCTGATGTCGCTGCCCAGGACCGTGTTCCCCGGTGGCGCGCTGGTCGGCTGCGAAGCCGGCTACCTCAACGTCAGCCGGATCAAGGGCAGCCATGCCGCGATCAAGACCGGCATGCTGGCCGCCGATGCGGCCTTTGATGCACTGGCCGCCGAGCGCCAGCACGATGAGCTCAACGCCTACCCGGCGGCGTTCGAGGCCAGCTGGTTGCACGACGAGCTCAAGCAGTCGAAGAATTTCAAGCAGTGGTTCAAGAAGGGCCAGACCGTGGCCACGCTGATGACCGGGATCGAACAGTGGCTGCTGCCCAAGCTGGGCATCCGCAACCCGCCGTGGACGCTGCGCCACAGCACTCCCGACCATGCCTGCCTGGAACCGGCCGACAAACACGCGAAAATCGTCTATCCCAAGCCCGATGGCGTACTCACCTTCGACCGGCTCAGTTCGGTGTTCCTGAGCAGCACCAACCACGCCGAAGACCAGCCCGGCCATCTCACGCTCAAGGATGCCAGCGTGCCGGTGCGGATCAACCTGGCCCAGTACGCCGGGCCGGAGGCGCGCTACTGCCCGGCCGGGGTGTACGAGTTCGTCGGTGCCCAGGGCAGCGAGCAGTTGCAGATCAACGCGCAGAACTGCGTGCACTGCAAGACCTGCGACATCAAGGATCCCACCCAGAACATCGTCTGGGTGACTCCGCAGGGCGGTGGCGGCCCGAACTACACCGGCATGTGACGGGCCTGGCCTGCGGCCGTTGGTCGCAGGCCGCTGTCGTGGGCGCGGCGCTGGCTATCATCTGCGCTCGCCCTTGCCTGCCCGGACTGTGGATGCCACCGCTACGCCTGCCCTGTGTTGTCCTGGCCTGCCTGTGGCTGGCCGCCTGCACGCGCGCGCCACACACCCCTGAACAACGGCACCAGCAGCAACTGCAGCGCGCGTTCGCGATCTGCGCCGGCTGCCACACCGCCACGGCCGGGGGGGTGCACCGCTTCGGGCCGAACCTGCACGCGGTGATCGGGCGGCGTGCCGGCAGCCTGGGCGACTATGCGTATTCACCGGCGATGCGCCAGGCCGACATCACCTGGAACGAACAGACCCTGGATGCGTTCCTGCGCTCGCCGGCCAGCGTGGTGCCCGGTTCGCGCATGGGCAACGCCACCGCCGACCCGGAGCGACGCCGGCAGGTGATCCAATACCTGCAACAGGCACGCTGAGGCGGGCCCCAGCGCTTACGCGCCCTGCAGCGAAGCCAGATACGCGCGCAGCGCCTGTTCGAAGTCGTCGATGGCCGCATGGCAGGCATCCACGCCCGCCTCTTCCACCTGCTGCATCAGCGTGCGCGCCTGTTCGGCCAGCGCACTGGCACCCAGCGTGGCCAGCCCGCCCACGATGCGATGCAGTACTTCCACCGCCGCCTCGCTGTCGCTGCCGGCGCGCGCGGCCTGGCTGCGCTGCAGGTCGTCCTCGGTGGTGCTGCGCATGCTTTCGATCATCACGTTGGCCACGTGCTCGGAACCGAAACGCTGCACGATCGCCGCACGGGTAGGTGAGGCGGGGCGGGTCATGGCCGCCGCCACCGGCATGGCCGCTGGCGGCCCTCCGGCAGGATCGGGCAGCCAGCGCAGCAGCACCTGGCGCAGCGTGGCCAGGGCCACCGGCTTGGCCAGCAGGTCGTCCATGCCGGCCTCGCGGCAGCGCTGCAGGTCTTCGGCCAGGGCGCTGGCGGTAAGCGCGATCACCGGCATGCGCGGCGCGCCGGTCTCCCGCTCACGTTCGCGCAGCCGCCGGGTCATCGCATAGCCATCCAGCACCGGCATCCGGCAATCGGTGATGACCAGGTCGAAGCGGGTGTGCTCAAGCAGGTCCAGCGCGGCCTGGCCCTGGGTGGCCACGTCATGGGCCAGGCCAAGCTGCTGCAGCCGCCAGCGCATCAGCGCCTGGTTGGTAGGGTGGTCTTCCACCACCAGCACCCGCCGCGATTGCAGCACCTCGGGCAGTGCCGCCACGCTGCCCGGGTCTGATGGCACCGCATCGCCCGGCTCCAGCCCCGGCACCACCGGCAGCGACAGCCGTACCCGCACCTCGGTGCCTTCACCCGGGGTGCTGTGCAGCACCAGCTCGCCGCGCATCAATGCCACCAGCCGCTGGCAGATGCTCAAGCCCAGCCCGGTGCCGCCGTACTGCCGCGTGGTGGCGATGTCGGCCTGGGCGAACGGCTTGAACAGGCGCTCGCGCTGCTCGGCGGAAATGCCGATGCCGGTGTCGGCCACGCGCAGGCATACCTGCTGCGCGCCGTCGTCTTCCCCCTCCAGGGTCAGATCCATCGACACCTTGCCGTGCTCGGTGAACTTGATGGCATTGCTGAGCAGGTTGAACACGATCTGGCGCAGGCGCATGCCATCGCCCAGGTGCATCGGGGCCACCGCCGGGTCGACCTGCAGCGCCAGCGCCAACCCCTTGGCCGATGCCTGCGGCGACAGCAGTTGCTGCACGTTGTCCAACAGCCGGCGCAGCGCCACCGGCTGCAGCTCCAGCGGCAACGCACCGGCTTCAATGCGCGAGTAGTCCAGGATGTCGTCCAGGATGTGGCGCAGCATCTGCGCCGAATCCTCGATCACGCTGATGATGCGCCGCTGCTCGCCGTCCAGCGGGGTATGCGCCAGCACCTCGACCATGCCCAGCACGCCACTCATCGGCGTGCGTATCTCGTGGCTCATCGTGGCCAGGAACTCGGACTTGGCGGCCGTGGCGCGCTCGGCGGCGGCCTTGGCGGTGGCCAGCGCATCGGCCTGGGCGCGGGCTTCGGTGACATCCACCCAGTAACCACTCCACAGCATGGCACCGTCGTCGATGGCATACGGCAGCGCGCGCGAACGAACCCAACGCACCACCCCGTGCGGGCAGGTGCGGAATTCCATGTCCAACGCAGTGAAGTCACGCACGGCCCGCTCAAGCGCCTGGCGCACCCGCTCGCGGTCGTCCGCGTCGATGCGCTCCATTACCCGGCCCTCGTCGGCCATCGCATCGGCCACGCTGATCCCGAACAGGGCCTCCATGTCCCCGGCGATGTAGGGAAACGAGAACTGGCCATCGCCGTCGCGCCGCGCCTGGTAGACCGTGGCCGGCAGGTTGTCGGTCACCTCGGCGAGCCGCTGTTCAAGATGCCGGCGCATGGCCACTTCGCGGCGCAACCGCCAGTAGCCCCACCCGTGCACCAGGATTGCGGTGAGCAGCACCAGCGCCAGCGGCACCGCCCAGCGGGCGATCGCCCGCCAGTCCAGTTCGCTGCGGTATTCGGCCGACAGCCAGTCGCCCCGGATGGCTTCGTGTTCGCGCGGCGGCAGGGTGACCAGCACCCGGTCGAACGTGGTGGCCAGCGGCGCGTACTGGCGCTTCACCGCCAGCGACAGGCTGTCGCTGAAACCGGCCGGCGCGGCAACGTGCAGTTGCGCCGGGTAGCGGTCGCGGACGATGCGGTCGATCATGGCCAGGTTGCCCACGTAGGCATCGGCATCGCCGTTGGCCAGCCGCTCCAGTGCCTGTTCGGTGCTGCGCGCCGGCACGATGCGCGCCCGCGGTGCGTGTTGCAGGATGTAGCCGCGCAACCGGTCCGGATCGGAGAGCAGGATGCTGCGCCCGTCCAGGTCGGCCAGGCCCAGCACCGAAGGGCTGTCGCTGCCAACCACGATCACATTGGGCACGGTGATGAAGGGTTGGCTGAACACCCAACCCTGGCCCAGGTAGGCCGAGTCGTTGGGAATGCCCATGATCGCGTCGACCTCGCCACGGCGCATCTGCTGGCGCACCTCGAACCAGTCGTGGGCCGGCACGCGCACCAGCTGCGCGCCCACCATGCGCAGCTGGCGCAGGTAATCGCCGGCCACGCCGCTGGGATGGCCGGCGTCATCGATGAAGGCCAGCGGGGCCGCGTTGGGTGCAAAGCCCAGCCGCAGCGGCGTGGCCAGGACGCGTTTTTCGGCGTTGCCCAGGATCAGCCGCGACTGGGTGGACCAGTGCAGCGGACCCAGCCAGCGCTTGGCCAGTGCGTCACGTTCGGTCGTGGTCAACTGCCCCAACACGCTGTCCAACGCCTCGGCCAACGGCTGCTTGGCATTGGGGATGCCGAAGTGCAGACGTTCGGGCGGCAGGTCGCTGGGGCGCAGCAGGGCGATCGGGCCCATCGCGTGCTGCTGGATCATGGCACTGGCCACGTGCGCGTTGCCGATATACACGTCGGCCTGGTTGCCACTGACCATCTTCAACGCGGTCAGGGTGTCTGCAGCGGTGACCCGCAGTGCACCGGGAAAGCGCGCGCGGACCTGGTCGCTGGTGACGAACTCGCGTTCGGTCACCACGCGCAGACCCTGCAGGTCCGGGTCGGTCGAGGTGCGGGTATCGTCGGGTCGCCCGACCACGGCCAACGGCGCAGACGCGTAGCTGCCGGTGTAGACCATGCAGCGGGTGCGGTCGGGGGTCAGCGTGACGTTCATCACCACGTCAACCTCGCCGCGGCAGGCCGCATCCAGCACCGCTGTCCAGTCGCGGTAGCGGCGCACCTCCACGCGCACGCCCAGCCGTTGCGCCAACAGGTTCAGGTAATCGTAGCCCAGCCCCTGCGGGCGCCCATCGTGCAGCGACTCGAACGGCGGCCAGCCGCTGTCGTACAGGCCAAGGATGATGGTAGGGTGCCGACCAAGCCATTCACTCTGACGAGGCGAAAGCGACGGTGCGGTAGCGGCCCCTTCGGCACACACGGCCAGCATCGGCAGACAGGCCAGCAACAGAACCAGCAGCAGCCCGCGGACAACCGGAGTACGCATGCCGTCCCATCTCCGTAGAATGATGTGTCCACCACGGCCCAGTTCGTGCGGCCACCGCCCCGGCAACCATACCAGCCCATGACACTTCGCATCATCATCGCCGACGATCACCCGGTAGTCCGGATCGGCACCAAGGCGGTGATCGAATCCAGCGGTGTGGGCATGGTGGTGGCCGAGGCCAGCAGCGCCGACGAACTGCTGGCCGCGCTGACCAACGAACCCTGTGATGTGCTGGTGACAGATTACTCGATGCCCGGCAGCCAGCAGGCCGATGGCTTCACCATGATCGGCATGATCCGGCGCCGCTTTCCCGACCTGCCGGTGCTGATGCTGAGTGTGTCCAACAACCTGGCCATCCTGCGCATGGTGGCCGCCACCGGCGTCCTGGGGTTGGTGGACAAGACTTCGTCGATGGAAGAGCTGCCGCTGGCCATCCAGACCGTACAACGTGGCCTGCCGTATGTGAGCCGCACGTTGAAGGAACGCATTGACGCAATCGGCACCAACACCGTCGATGAGGGCGGCACCAAGCCGTTGTCGCCGCGCGAGATGGAAGTGCTGCGCCTGCTCGGCAGCGGCCAGACCGTGAAAGAGATCGCCCTGCAGCTGCACAAAAGCGTGAGCACCATCAGCCGCCAGAAAGGCGATGCCATGTTGAAGCTGGGCCTGAAGGGCGACGCCGAGCTGTTCGACTACCTGCGCGACGGCGATATCTGAGCCACCCCGGGTTCCTTTCTGGAACCTGAGCGGGTCCGGCCGCTTTCAGCCTCGCTTCATCCGCATTGCCGCTAGATGAATACGCAGACCCGCCTGGGCCGCGTGGCAATGTTCCGACAATGTTGGAACCCCAGCGTGGCAAGCATCCGACTGGAGATCCGAACATGCTCAACCTTTCCGCACTCAGCTTTCGTGGCCTGACCCTGATCCTGGCCCTGACCGCCGGCCTGGCAACCGTCAGCGATGCCAGCGCGATGTCCAGGAAGGACAAGCGCACCGTGGTGGGCGCGGTGGTGGGCGGCGTGGCCGGTCACCTGCTGTCCAACGGCGATACCGCCGCCACGGTGGGCGGCGCGGTGGCCGGCGGTGCCATCGGCAACCTGACCACCCGCGACAACCGCGACCGCCGCTACGACCGCGGGTATGACAACCGCCGTTACGACGATCGCCGCCATGACCGCCGCTACGGCTACGACCGGGGTTACGACCGCCGCAACGACCGCGGGCGCTGGGAGCGCGAGCAGCGCGACCGCCGCAACTGGGATCGCCAGCACGGCCGCAGCTGGTAAACACGCCAGGGTTGCCCCGGCGGCAGGGCCTTTCAACGGGCGGGTCGATGACCCGCCCGTTGTGCGTTGGGCTACCCTGTTGCCCCCGCGCCTGGGCGCACGTTGTGCCTGTTTCCCGATGACCCATACCCCCCACCTCGTGCAAGGCCTGGCCAACGATGCGGTGGCCGCCGACTGGCCGGCGATCGATGCGCGCGAGATCGCCTGGTTGCGTGATCGCTACCCGCAACTGGGCCCGGACAGCCGCGTGGCCTGGCACAGCCCACGCCCGCTGTCGGCAGCGGCCATCGTGGAGAGCGCGCACGGTCGGGTGTTCGTCAAACGCCACCACGGCAGCGTGCGCAACGCAGCCACGCTGGGCGAGGAACATCGCTTCATCGCCCACCTGGACGCCGCCGGCGTGCCGGTGGTGCAGGTGTTGCGCTCCGGCAGCGGGGCCACCGCACTGGAGCATGCTGGCTGGACCTATGAACTGCACCGCGTGGGCCAAGGCCAGGACCTGTACCGCGATGCGCCGTCATGGACACCGCTGGCCGACCTGGCGCGCGCCCACGCCGCCGGCCGCATGCTGGCCACCCTGCACCGCGCTTCGGCCAGCTACCACGCCGGCCAGCGCACCACCCACCTGCTGGTGGCGCGCGACGACCTGATCCGCGCCGCCGACCCGCTGGCGATGATTGCAGCCGACCTGGGCCGGCGTCCCGGGCTGGCCGCGTATCTGGCCCGCCAGCGCTGGCAGGACGACCTGCAGCGCGCGGTGCTGCCCTGGCATGCCGCGCTTGGCGGGCGCCTGCAGGCCGAACCGCGGCTGTGGGCGCACAACGACTGGCACGTCTCCAACCTGCTCTGGCACCGCGGCAGCACCCCGCCGCAGGTGCAGACGGTGTTCGACTTCGGCCTGGCCTCGCCCACCAGCGCGATGTTCGACCTGGCCACGGCGATCGAACGCAACGCGATTGCCTGGCTGGCGCTGGAACAGCAGACCGACGCGGCGCGCGCGGCGATTGCACAGGCCCTGCTGGCCGGCTACCGCGAGGTGGTTCCGCTGCCGGCCGAACGCGTGCATCTGCTGGCCGACCTGCTGCCGGTCGTACACCTGGACTTCGCCTTGTCCGAGGTGGAGTACTTCCAGGGCATCACCGGCTCGCCAGCCAATGCGGACGTGGCCTACCACACCTTCCTGCTGGGCCATGCCGACTGGTTCAGCCGGGTGCAGGGCCAACGCCTGCTGGACGCGCTGCACGCGGCGGCCTGAGCGCAGGCGGGCAAATCCGTACCGATTGTGGTGAAATGGGTACTGAAGCGGGGGTGCCTGGCAAAACCAGGCTGAGAGAGTCCCTTGGAACCTGATCCGGTTGATACCGGCGTAGGGAGCTTTGTGCAGTGGGCGCAACGACCGGATGGGTCGGTGCGCGCGCGCCGTCGCTTCGTCTCTTCTGGCTGATGACGAATCGAATGAACCGCTGCTACCGCCCTGCCCTGTTGACCCTCGCCCTGAGCGCCGCCCTGCCGCTGCACGCCAGCGACGCCGCCCCGGATGCGCCCGACCGTTCCCCGACCGAGCTTGCCGCCGTGCGCGTGCAGGCAAAGCAGCCGGTGGCCGACACCGTCCAGGCCAACAGTTTCGGCAGCGGCGACTGGCACAGCACCCCGGCCTCGGTAACCGTGCTGGACCGCAGCCTGCTCGACAGCCGCCAGGTGCGCAGCCTGTCCGAACTGGCCCGCAACGATGCATCGCTGGGCGACAGCTACGCCCCGGTGGGCTACTACCAGAACATCGCCATCCGCGGCTTCCCGCTGGATACCGGTACCGGCTACCGCTTCAACGGCCTGAGCACCACCGGCGAACAGCGGCTGGCGCTGGAGAACGTGCAGCAGGTGGAAATCCTGAAGGGCGAAGCCGGGCTCGCCGCCGGCGTGATGGCCCCCGGCGGCATCATCAACTACGTTGGCAAGCGCCCGGCCGAGGTTCGCAACGTCACCCTGGGCACCGACTCGGAAGGTTCGCGCTATGCCGCGGTGGATGTCGGCCATTGGCTGACCCCACGCCTTGGCGTGCGCTTCAACGCGGCCTGGGACGGCAGCACCTCGTATATCGAGCACGCCGACGGCCGCCGCAACTTCTACTCGCTGGCCACCGATTGGCGGATCACCGACCGCAGCACGCTCGAGGTGGATGCCAACTACCAGACCAGTTCGCAGCGCTCGGCATCGGGCTACCAGCTGCTGGGCGCGCGCGAACTGCCGCGCGGGGTGGACCGCGGGCACATGCTGGGCTACCAGCCCTGGCAGCGGCCGGTCGGCATCGACAGCACCAACATCACCGCCCTGCACACCTTCCAGATCAATGCGCAATGGCAGTGGCGGGTGTCGGCCGGTTACAGCCGCTCGGTGATCGACGACAACGTGGCCTTCGCCTACGGCTGCTACTACGCCGCGCAGTGCGCCGATGGCAGCGTGCCGGGCAACTACTTCGCGCCCAACGGCGACTACGACATCTATGATTACCGCAGTCCCGACGACACCCGCCGCAACCTGGAAGGGCGCGCCGAACTGCGTGGCAGTTTCAGCACCGGGCCGGTTGGCCACGAACTCACCGTGGGCGCGGACCGTTTCGAGCGCACCATCGACAAGCGCCGCAACGTCAACGAATACGTCGGCACCGCCAACATCCACGCTGCGCAGGTGCCGGTGTTCGCGCCATCGCCGCTGCAGCCGGGCCCGTCGGTGCGGCGCCTGGACAGCGCCCAGACCGCCGTGTTCGCCTTGGACCGCATGCAGTTCGGCGACGCCTGGCAGTGGTTGGCCGGTGGCCGCTTCGTGCGCCTGGACGAACGTGCGTTCGACAAGCGCGGCAACCCCGAGCGCCACAGCACGCTGTCGCGCTTCCTGCCGCAGACCGCGCTGGTCTGGAAGGCCACCGACCAGGTGAATGTCTACGCCAGCTATGTGCGCGGCATTTCGCTCGGCCAGGAAGCCCCGTTCTGGACCTCCAACGACGGCACGTTCCTGGCCCCGGTGCTGTCGCGCCAGACCGAAGTGGGCGTCAAGTACACCGCCGCCGATGCGCTGACCCTGGGCGCGGCGGTGTTCCGCACCTCGCAGCCGTTCCAGTACGCCAAGCCCGATGCCAGCGCTGCCGGCTACACCTTCGTGGCCGAGGGCCAGCAGACCCACACCGGGCTGGAACTGACCGCCAATGGCCGGGTCACCGATGTCTTGCAGGTCCACGCCAGCGTCAGCGCGCTGCAGGCTCGTGCGCGCAGCAGCGGCACGGCGGTGTACGAAGGCCAGCAGCTGGTCAACGTGCCCAAGCTGCGCGCCACCCTGCAGGCCGATTACAACCTGCCCTTCGTCAGCGGGCTGGCGCTGACCGGTGGCTGGCGCTACGCCTCGGCGAACGTGGCCACGGTGGATGGCAGCGTGCGTGCACCGGCCTACCACGTGGTCGACCTGGGCCTGCGCTTCAGCCACGCACTGGGCGACCATCCGGTGACCTGGAACCTGTCGGTGGACAACCTGTTCGACCGCTTCTACTGGCGTGATACCGGCAGCAGCGCGGGCGATTACTACCTGTTTGCCGGCGCACCGCGCCAGGCGCGCCTGTCGGTGACCTTCGGGCTATGAACGCGGCGATCCTGGAATGGTCGGCCGTTGCCACCAGCATCCTCGGGGTGTGGTTGATGGCGCGCCGGCAGATGCTGGCGTGGCCGGTGGGGCTGGTGGCCGTGGCGCTGTATGCGCTGGTGTTCGTCGATGCCAAGCTGTACTCGGACACGTTGCTGCAGGTCGTGTTCGGCGGCTTCCTGCTGTACGGCTGGTTGAGCTGGCGCCGCCACGCGCAGCAGGACGGTGCGATCGTGATCGCGCCACTGCCACGGCGGCACCTGCTGCGCGACCTCGGCATCGGCGTGGTGTTCGGCATTGTGCTGGGGGCGGCGATGCACAGCTTCACCGACGCCGCGCTGCCGTGGCTGGATGCGATGCTGGCCGCACTCAGCCTGGTGGCGCAGTGGTGGCAGGCACGGCGGCATGTCGCCACGTGGTGGCTGTGGATCTTCGTGGACGTGGTGTATGTGGGCATGTACCTGGTCAAGTCGCTGGACGTCACCGCCGGGCTGTACCTGGTGTTCGTCGGCCTGGCGGTGATGGGGCTGCGCGCGTGGACGGCGGCGGACAGCGCAACCGGTGCCATGCAGCGCCGCTGACCGCGCCGCATCGGCTTGCTGGCGGACAGCTGCGGTCGTAGCATCGCCGGGCGGAGGAAGCCGATGACTCAGAGTCCTGCACTGTTGCGACGCCTGCTGCGGGCCAAGGACCGGATGGACCAGGCGCCCCATGAGGCCTGGCCGGTCCGGCGCCTTGCGCAGGTGAGTGCCACGTCCGAGGCCTACTTCGCGCGCCAGTTCAGGCTGGCCTTCGGCCTGCCGCCGCACCGCTACCTGTTGAGCCGGCGCATCGAGCGGGCCGTGGCGCTGTGCCGCGATACCGACCTGCCCATCACCGAGATCGCCTACCAGACCGGCTGGCGCAGCCTGGGCACCTTCGGCCGGGTATTCCGCGACATCACCGGGCAATGCCCCGGCGACCTGCGCGGCACGACGCCCTTGGCCCCGTCGCCGGGCAGCGCCCCCGAGTGCATCCTGCGCGCCGCCCGGCGCCCGGACCTCACCACCTCAGTTTCGGAGAAGCGCCAGCGCAGGGGTGCCGGTACAACGAAGCCTCAATCAACGGAGGTTGTATGACACAGGGTATCGATGTGGTCGGCGTATACGTGCGCGACCAGGAAGAGGCGTTGGCGTTCTATGTCGGCAAGCTGGGCTTTGACGTGCACACCGATGTGCGCAATGGCCACTATCGCTGGCTGACCGTGCAGCACCCCGAGCAGCCCTCGCTGCAGCTGGGCCTGTTCACCCCCGGCCCGCCGGTGCACGACCCGGCCACCGCACAGGCGCTGTCCGCATTGGTGGCCAAAGGGGCAATGCCGGCGCTGGTGCTGGCCGTGGACGACTGCCGCGCGGCCTACCAGCGGCTGAGTGCAGCCGGCGTGGAGTTCACCCAGGAACCGGTGGAACGCTACGGCACGGTGGACGCCGGTTTCCGCGATCCGTCCGGCAATGGCTGGAAAATGATCGAATCGGCGGCCCGCCGGCTTGCCTGATGCGCGCGGCCGCGCCCCGGCGTGGCCGCTCAGTCCAGCAGCAGGCGCATCGCCTCGGTGCCCATCGCCGGGTCGGTGCTGCCCGGCCGGCCGTCTTCCACTCGCCCGGCCAGGCGCTGGGAGGCGCCGGGCTGTTCGACATGCAGGTCATACCAGCCCCCGCTGGGCGCGGCCTCCCAGTCCATTGCCGTGCTCGCACCGGACGCCAGCTGCAACTGCCGTTGCGGGGCCGTATCCGCATAGGCCCCCGCGCGCACGGTGACCGCCAGCGCCGCATCGCCGGGGTTGTGCAGCCACAACTGCAGGCGGTCGCCGTTGCGGTCGATGCGTGCCTGCAGCGGCGCGCCCGCGCCAGGCTGGCCGCGGTAGTGGCGGTGGAAGCCGTTGGGGCCGAGCAGCCACAAGTCGTAACCGTGCGCGTCATCCAGGACCCAGCGCGCGTGTTGCGGCATGCCCGGGGCCAGCGTGTAGCGGCGCGGGATCGCCCCCAGCTGCAGGCGGTCGTAGACATGCAGCACCGCCGCTGCGCCATCGCAGGCAAGATCGAGCCTTACATGGTCATCGTCCAGCGCGATACCTGCCTGCGGGCGGTAGGGCAGCGCGCGCGCCGGGCGCACCCCGGGTTCCTGCCGCGCCGGCAGCAGGCCCTCGGGCAGCACCGGCACGGTCCGGCCGGCCAAGGCCGCCGCGCGCGCCGCCATCGCGGCGGTGGCCGGCAAGGCGGCCACGAAGGGCCGGGTGTCGCGCTGCGAGAAATCGAACGCTCCGGTGAGATCGCCACACACGGCGCGCCGCCACGGCGACAGCTCGGGCGCGGCCACGCCGAAGCGGCGTTCGATCAGGCCGATCACCGAGGTGTGGTCGTACACCTGCGAATCAACCCAGCCGCCCCGGCTCCACGGCGAAATCACGTACAGCGGCACACGCGGGCCGAGCCCGTACGGGCGGCCGCGCAGGTCCAGCGGGTCGGCCTTTTCGTTGCCCGGCGATGCAAGCTGGTGGTACTCGCCCGCGGTGGACACCGACGATGCACCGGCCCAGCCGCCCGCCACCGATGCATCGCGCGAAGGCGGGGCCGGCGGCGGCATGTGGTCGAAGAAGCCATCGTTCTCGTCGAACATCAGCAGCAGCGCGGTGCGGCTCCACACCGCCGGATCGGCGGTGAGTGCATCCAGCACGCGCGCGGTGTAGGCCGCGCCCTGGGCCGGGCTGGACGGCCCGGGATGCTCGCTGCCGGCGGCGTCGGCGATGATGAAACTGACCTGTGGCAACTGCCCTTTCAGCACATCCTCGCGCAGTTGGGCCAGGCCGCGCGTGCTGACCCCGCGCGCGCGCAACGCCGCATCATGGCCGGGTGCACCCCGCCAGGCCTGGCGGAACACCTCGAAGCCGGCCAGCGGGTTGTCGGTGAAGTTGTCGGCCATGTCCTGGTAGATCTGCCAGCGCACGCCGGCCTGCTGAAGGCGCTCGACGTAGGTGGTCCAGGTGTAGGACGCCGGGTGGCCGCCCAGCTCGGGGAAGTTGTCGTGCGAGTTGGCCACCGCCGGGCCACCGCCACCGCCCTGCGGGTCGTTGTGGCCGGTCCACAGGAACAGGCGGTTGGGATTGGTGCCGGCCTGCATCGCGCAGTGGTAGGCGTCGCACACGGTGAACGCCTCGGCCAACGCGAACTGGAAAGGCATGTCCGCGCGCTGGAAGTAGCCCATCGCGTGGTCCTGCTTGGCCGCCGGCCAGTGCGCCATGCGCCCGTGGTCCCAGGCACGCTGTGCATCGGGCCAGGTATGTGGCGTGCCTTCCACGCGCATGACCCCGAACTGTGCGGCCGTATCCAGCGGAAAAGGCATGATGCCGCGCGTGCCGGCGGCATTGGGCTGCAGCCACAGCGTGCGCGGCGGCTGCCCCGGCGCCAGCGGCGCGGCGGGTGCGACGAAGCGGTCGCCGAACCCGCGCACGCCCGGCAGCGTGCCGAAGTAGTGGTCGAAGGAGCGGTTCTCCTGCATGAACACCACGATGTGCTGCACATCCTCCAGGCTGCCGCTGCGCGCATGCGGGCCAATCGCCGCCGCACGCGCGATGCTGGGCAGCAGCGCGGCGATGCCGGCACCGAGCCCGCCCTGCAGCAGGCGACGGCGCGCCGGATCGGTCAGCGGCGGAGGCGCTGGGCTCACAGGTCGACCCGCACCGAGAAGCCAACCGTACGCGGCGCGCCGATGAAGGCCGAATTGCTGCCATCCACGCCGGCCAGGTACTTGCGGTCGGTGAGGTTGCTCACCACCAGGTTGGCGCCGACACCCTTGAGCTTGGGCGACAGGCTGCGCAGGTCGAAGCCGATGTTGGCGTTGAATACCGTGGCGGAGGGCAGCTTGGCGGTATTGGATGCATCCAGGTAGCGCTCGCCCAGGTAGCGCCCGGAAATGCCGGCATTCCAGCTGTCGCCCTGCCAGTCGGCCGATACCACCAGCACATGCTTGGGCTGGCCGATCACCTGCGCACCATCAACGATGCCCAGCGCGGTATCACGCGCGGCATTGCCGCTGCCCAGGTACTTGGAGCGGTTGTAGGTGTAGGCGCCGTTGAGCCGCCAGCCGTTGTCCCAGCCGTAGCCAAGCGCGGCTTCCAGGCCGGTGCTTTCCACGCCACCAAAGTTCTCGTAGACGCCATCGGTTTCGTCCAGGTAGTCGATACCATCGGCCAGCCGCGCAGGCAGGTACACGATGCGGTTGTCGAACTTGATGTTGTACACGGTCAGCGAGCCGGTCAAGGGCCAGCGGCTCACGCGCAGGCCAAGTTCGATGTTGTCGGCGGTTTCCGGTTCGACCCGGGCGAAGCGCTGCGCGTCGGTTTCGCCGAGCACGCCGGACGGAATCGCCGCGAAGTTCTGCGAATAGCCGCCGAACAGTTCCAGCCCCTGTACCGGCAACGTCCAGGTGCCGCCGACCGACAGCAGCGGGTCGGACCTGGAATCCGAGCGCACGTTCTCGGCGTTGCCGATCACCCGGTTGCGCTTCTGGTCAACGAAGAACTGCTTCACACCGACGCGGGCGCTGAACGGACCGAAGCGCGCCACGTCTTCCACGTAGTACATCTGCTCGCTGGTCTTGTAGCGGTCTTCGAACTGTACCCAGTAAGGCTGGTGGTCGAAGCCGATATCGGTCCCCACGTTGAGCAGGCGGTGCCAGTCGCGGCGAACGCTGCGGTCGAACTGCTCCACCCACAGCCCGCCGCGCACCGTGTTGTCCACGCTGCCCAGGGTCTGCTTCCATTCCACATCGGCGGTGACGCCGGCGCGGTCGTTGTCGTAATGCGAGTGGCGATAGGACTGCACACCCTGCGACCCGGCCGGATAGCAGTTCGGATCGTACTCGGCGGTGAAGCCGGCGCGCGGCACGCAGCCGGCACGCATCTGCGCGGCACTGCCATCGGGATTGACGAAATAGAACTGTCCCAGCGCGCTGCCACCGTACACGGTGCTGCCGCCGAGGTATTCCGATTCCGGCCGGCCCGCGCCGTCGTTGCGCGCCTGCACCAGGTACGGCGGCAGCCAGTCGCCGCGGCCTTCCATCTTGTGTGCGTAGCCGGTCAGCGTGGCCTTGAAGCCATTGCCGCTGTCGAATGCGCCGCGCAGGTAGCCGAAGGTGTTCTCACGCAGCGCGCGCGAGCCGGAACGGAAGTTCTGGTCCAGGTAGGGTATGCCGGTGAGCGTGCCGGTGAGGCCATCGCGATCGGGGTTGGTGGCGAACGCCTTGGGGGTGACGCTGGTGTACTCGGGCTCGTCGGCATCGTTGTAGGAGGCGTAGCCGCTGAGCGTCCAGCGGTCCAGCTCGGTCACGAATCTGGCCGCCACATGGTCGTTGCTGGTGTGGCCGCTACCGTCGATCCAGTCATTGACGCGCGCCGACGACGCACTGACCCACGCGCGGGTATGCCCGCCGAGCAGGCCGGTGTCGTAGCGCACGTAGTACTTGCGCGCATCGTTGTCGCCGCCGCCCACCACCATGCGCAGGCGCTGTTCGGCCAACGGGTCGCTGGTGAGGAAATTGAGCGTACCCCCCAGTGCCTCGTTCGAACGCGAGGAGATGTCGGCGGTACCCTGGCTGACCTCGATGGTCTCCAGGTCGAGCGTGTCGATGTAGCGGTTGGCCAGCGAGCCGCCGCCATAGCCGGAGCCGCCGTTGGGCAGGCCATCAATGGTCGTGCCGATCTGCTGCGTATCGCGGTTGGTCACAAAGCCGCGCATGCTGATCTGTGTACCCCATACCGAAGACCCGGTGGCATCGGCTTCGCTGACCACCACGCCGGGCAGCTCGTTGAGCGCGTTGTTGACGCTGCCCAGGATCTGCTGGCGGTTGAGGGTTTCCTGGCTCACCGTGGTCTTGGCGTAGCTGGTGGCCTGGCCGATCACCTGTACCTGGTCCAGCGTGCGTGCGTCATCGTTGCGTGCCGCATCGGCCGGTGCCGGTTCGGCGGCCATCGCCTGCACGGCGGTACTCAACAGCAGGGCGAGCAGGGAAACACGGGGAAACGGGCCAGATGCGCGCATGGGTCAGATGGGTAGTGGGGGACCGGCGGAGTATTGGCAGCGCCGGTGACCTCCCCATGACATTGCGCTTGCAGTTAGCGCTGCGTGGCACGCCGCTGCTGGAACAGCCAGTCGCGCCACCAGAGTCCAGGCAGCAGATCGGCCGCAGGTTGATGTGCCAGCCCCTGGTAGTGGCGAAAGCGCATCTGCGTGCCGCCAGAGGCCTGCACGGCGCGGAAGAAACGCTGATCGGCAGTGATCGGGTTCTCTTCGTCCGCATCGCCATGCATGACCAGCACCGGCAGTTCCTTGAACCGGGCAGCGGCGCTGTCGGCCGGTGCGATGCCGGAGATCGGCACGATCGCGGCGAACATGCCGGGGTCGAGGGTGGGCGACAACCACGCAGCCGAGCCGCCCATCGAAAAACCCACGGCGTAGATGCGTGAGCGGTCGACCGGATGCGACGTGGCGAACGCGTTGGCCAGTTCCAGCGCCGCACCGAGGACCGGGGCCGCCTGCGCCGCCTGGGTGGGTGAGGCTGGGCCATAATTGGCACTGCGCGTTGCAAACTGCGGCACCAGAACATAGGCCGGGTAGCGTTCGCGCGTGGCGGGCATCGCCCAGCTCCTGGCCAGCCGATCCAGTTGGCTGGCATTGTCGGTACCGATACCACCGGAGCCATGCAGCTGCAGCACCAGCGGATAGCGCTGGCCCTGGCGCACCGATGCCGGGCGCAGCAGCCGGTACGGCACCACCGTGCCATCGGCCGCGATGAAGCGCCCCACCTCGAACTGGCCGACATCCACTGCGGCCACGGCATCGGTGGCCAGCGCCGGAATGCCTGCAACGCGCTCGGGCCCGGGCGCATGCGCGCAACCGGTGAGTGCGGTACTCAAAAACAACAGGACCCACGGTATGTGCATGGCAGGTGCCGGGCAGAGGGTGCGCCGATTGTATCGGCGCACCTGCGCCGGTGCGGTGCACCGGCCACTGCATTTCCGCATGCCACCCATAGCCTGGGCGCGTGGCTCGCGCCGGCCGCCATTGGCCCCCTTATTCGGCGGCGTGGCCGGCCGCATGCGTCGAGCGGCGACGGAACTTGCGCGACAGCCACTCGCCCAGGTCGTCCACCACCGTGAACGCTGCCGGGATCACGATCAGGCTGAGCAGCGTGGAGGTGATCAGGCCGCCGATCACCGCAATGGCCATGGGCGCGCGGAAGCTGGAATCGCCGGCAAACCCGAGCGCGATCGGCATCATGCCGGCGCCCATTGCCAGGGTGGTCATGATGATCGGCTGGGCACGCTTGCGGCAGGCATCCACCAGCGCATCATGCTGGCTCATGCCGTGTTCGTCCTCGGCGATCACCGCGTAGTCCACCAGCAGGATCGAATTCTTGGTGGCGATGCCGATCAGCATCAGCAGGCCGATCAATGCCGGCAGCGACAACATGTTCTGGGTGATCAGCAGCGCACCGAACGCACCGCCGGCACACAGCGGCACCGCGGCCAGGATGGTGATCGGCATCAGCGCATGGTTGAACAGCAGCAACAGCACCATGTAGATGCAGATCAGGCCAGCGGCCATCGCCAGCATGAAGCCGATGAACAGCTCAACGAACACCTCGGCATCGCCGGTGTTGAGGAAGCTCACCCCCGGTGGCAGCTGCTTCACGCTGGGCAGTGCCTGCACCTGGGTCATCACTTCACCCAGCGGGCGGCCGTTGAGTTCGGCGGTGAGGGTGACGTTGCGCTGGCGCTGGTAGCGCGAAATCTGCGACGGGCCGCTGCCCTGCTGGATGTCGGCCACCGCCGCCAGCGGCACCGGGCCGTTTCGGCCGGGTACGCGCAGCTGTCCGATCAGGGCCGGGTTGGCCAGCGTAGCCTCGGCAAAACCCACGCGGATCGGCACCTGGCGATCGGGCAGGTTGAGCTTTGCCAGGCGCTGCTCGTAATCGCCGGCAGTGGCGATGCGCGCCGCTTCGGCGATGTCGGCGGTGGCGACGCCAAGGTCGGCCGCGCGCGCCGGGTTGGGCACGATCTGGACCTCCGGGCGCAGCAGCGAGGCCGTGGAGGTGACACTGCCCAGCCCCTGGATGCCGCGCAGATCGCGCTCCAATGCGGTCGATGCCTCCTGCAGGCGCTGCGGATCATCACCGGACAACACCAGCTGCAGCAGGTTGCCCGGCTCGGAACTCACATAGCTCACGCGCACGCCAGGCAGGTTGGCCAGGCGCTCGCGCGCGTCGCGCTCCAATGCCCGCTGGTCACGGTCGCGGGTATCGGTGGTGCCCCAGTCGAGCACCAGCGTGGCCTTGCGCGCCTCACCCACGCCGGTGGCACCGGGATCGCCCAGGTCAAGCACGCTGCCCACGGCGGTGTAGACCTGCTTGAGCTCGGGCATGTCCTTGAGCAGTGCGCGCGCGCGCTCGGCCACCGCCACGGTGTCCTGCAGCCGCGTGCCTGGCGGCAGTTCCAGGTTGAGGTTGCTGCGGCCCAGGTCGGACTGCGGAATGAAGGTGGCCGGGATGAACGGCACCAGCGCCAGTGACGCCACGAACAGGCCGGTGGCCAACCACAGCGTGCGGCCGCGATGGCGCAGCGCCGCGTCCACCCAGCCCAGGTACCAGACCATCAGCTTGGAATCGGGCTTTTCTTCGCCATGCGGCTTGAGCAGATAGGCGGCCATCATCGGGGTCAGCAGGCGCGCCACCAGCAGCGAGAACAGCACAGCGGTGGCCGCGGTCCAGCCGAATTCGCGGAAGAATTTGCCGGCGATGCCGGGCATGAAGGCCACCGGTACGAACACCGCCGCCAGCGTCAGGGAGGTGGCGATGACCGCGTTGCCGATCTCACCGGCGGCCTCGCGCGCGGCCTCCAGCGGCGGCTTGCCCATGCGCAGGTGGCGCACGATGTTCTCGATCTCCACGATGGCATCGTCCACCAGGATGCCCACCACCACCGACAGCGCCAGCAGCGTGATCATGTTCAAGGTGAAGCCGAAGAAGTACATCACCGCGAAGGTGGGGATGATCGACAGCGGCAGCGCCAGCGCCGCCACCCAGGTCGCCCGCCAGTCGCGCAGGAACAGCCACACCACCAGCAATGCCAGCAGCGCGCCCTCGTACAGCATCGTCATCGACGAATCGTAGGAGCGGTGGGTTTCGTCGATGGCGGTGGTGACCAGGCGGAAGTCGATGTTGGGGTGGCTGGCCTTGAGCTGGTCCAGCGCGGCATGCACGCCGGCTTCCACCTTTACTTCGCTGGAGCCGCGGGTGCGCGACATCGAGAACGCCACCACCGCGCCGCCGTCCAGCAGCGCCGCTTCGGTCGGGTCGGCGGCGGCATCGGTCACCGTGGCCAGCGTGGACAGGCGCACCGCGCGGCCATCGGGCAAGGCGATGGAATAGTCGCGCAACGCCTGTGCGTCGCCCACGGTGCCAAGCGTGCGGATGGTCTGCTGCGCGCCTTCGATTTCGGCCTTGCCGCCGGCGCGTTCCACCTGGATGCGGGCCAGCTGCTGGGATACATCGCCAGCGGTGATGCCCATCGCGATCAGCGCGTTGGGATCCAGGTCCACGCGGATCTGGCGCTGCACGCCGCCCACCCGGGTGACCCGGGCCACGCCCGGCACGCCGTACATCGCGCGCGATACATCGCGATCGACGAACCAGCTGGCCTCGTCGGGGGTCATGTGCGGGGCCACCAAGGCGTAGGTCATCAGCGAGCCACCGATGTCCACCTTGGAGATCACCGGTTCCTGGATGTCCTGCGGCAGGTCGGTACGGATGCGGGTGACTGCATCGCGGGTGTCGTCCAGCGCGGTGGCCAGGTCGGCTTCGAGCTGGAACTCGATGGTGGTGGTGCTGACGCCTTCGCTGACCGAGGAGATCACGCGCTTGACGTTGTTGACCGTGGCCACCGAGTCTTCAACCTTGCGGGTGACCTCGGCTTCGAGCTGGCTGGGCGAGGCGCCCGGCTGGGTCACGGTGACCGTGGTCATCGGAAAGGCGATGTCCGGGAAACGTGCGACGGGCAGCTGGTAGAAGCCCCACAAACCGGCCACGCACAGCACGAAGAAAATCAGCAGCGCAGGCAGGGGCCGCTTGATCGCCCAGGCAGAAAAGTTCATCGTGCCGCCGCCTTGGCATCGGCCACCACGCGCACGCGGTCGCCCTCGCCCAGGAACCCGGCGCCATCCACCACCACCCGGTCGCCGGCCTTGAGGCCGTCCAGGATCGCGGTCTGGCCAGCCACGGCCTGGCCGGTGCGCACGCGGTGGCGGGTGGCCTGCTGCTTGTCGTTCACGCCGAACACGTAGCTGTGGCCATCGCGCTGCACGATCGCCGCGGTCGGGATGGTCAGCACCTGGCCGTCGCCGGTGACGATGCGGCCTTCCACATAGATGCCCGGCTTGAGCGGGTCCGGCGTGGGCAGATCGGCATACAGGGTGCCGGTGCGGGTTTGTGCGTCCACGCCGGGGCTGACCGCGCGGATGCGGCCGCGTACCACCTGCCCGGCATAGGGCAGTTCAACGGTGTTGCCCACCACCACGTCGGCCAGCTGGTTTTCCGGCAGTTCGGCGCGCCATTCCAGGCGGCCATCGCGGATCAGCCGCAGCAGTTCGGTGCCCGCCGACACCACCTGGCCCGGCTGCACCAGCCGCTTGGAGATCAGCCCATCGGCCGGCGCGCGCAGGTCGGCAAAATCACGGCGCAACTGGGCGGCATCGCGCGCCGCGCGTGCCGTGGCGGTCTGCGCTTCGGCATTGATGCGGGCGGCACGCAGTTCGTCCAGGCTGCTGGCGCTGATCAACTGCTGCGCCGCCAGCTTTTCGCTGCGCTGGTAATTCAACCGCGCCAATTCCTGGGAGGCCTGCGCCTGGCGCAGCGACGCATCGGCTTGCGCCAGTTCACTGTCCAGGGTGCGGTGGTCCAGTTGCAGCAGCACCTGGCCCTTCTTGACCCACTGGCCCACGTCCACCGGCAGTGCAGTGACGCGCTGGCCGCTGATTTCCACACCCAGCTGCATTTCCTCATAGGCGCTGACCGGACCGGACACCAGCACCGTACGCGCCATCGTCTGTTGCTGCGCGGTGGCCAGCGACACCGGCAACGCCGAACTGGCCGCCGTGGCCGCAGCCGACGGGGTGTCCTCCTTGCCACCGCAGGCGGCCAGCAACGCGGCGATCAGGATCAGGGAAGAGCAGCGAAGAATTCGGTCACGCATCGGTGGGGCTTCCGTATCGGAGCAGCGGGAACAGCAGAGGGAATGATGGAATCAGGTGGTCGCGGCCAGGCGCAGGGCGATGCCGTCCAGCATCAGCCCCAGCCCCTGTTCGAAGCGGGTATCGAAATCGACCTCGCTCCACACCTCGCGGGCGTCCCAGCAATGCGGGAACCGCTGCTCGGCCAGTGCCATGAACGCCTCGCCGAGCGCCTCCATGCTGCCGTCGCCCGGCCAGGACTGTTCTTCGATCACAAAGCCCATCGTGTAATACACCAGGTCCATCGCGGTGGTGGCGGCAAAGCGCGCCGGCAGCCCGGCGCCGACCAGCGCGGCCAGGCTGGCCTCGCCCACGCGCAGCACGTTCTCGGTGGCCAGGAAGGTGCCGGCATACACGCGTGCGCCATCGCGACGGGCCTTGAAGGCCAGGCGGAACTCGCGCGCGATCTGCAGCAGGGTCTGCCGCCAGGGCTGGCCGGCAGGGATGTCACGGGCGACGTCGCAGATCATCGCGTCGGCCATGGCGTCGATCAGCGCCTGCTTGCTCTTGAAGTGCCAGTACAGCGACGGCGCACGGATCCCCAGCGAGCAGGCCACCTTGCGCAGCGTGATGCCTTCCAGGCCGGCTTCGTCGAGGATCCGGAAAGCGGCCTCGACGATGTTCTCGCGGGCAATGGGTTGGCGCACGGGGGGGACCTGGACTAACGCTGTTAGGGGGCAAATCTAACAGTGTTAGGGATTGCCCCGCAAGGCCCTCGCCCCCCGCGCCGACTCAAGTTTTCCGGCAGGGTGCCGCTAGAGCGGCGGAGATGGCGCATGAGGCGCCTGAATATTCATGGAGATATATCGATGACCCTTCGCGTTGCCGCGTTCATGCTTTGCCTGGTCCTTTCAGCGACCGCGCTGGCCGATTCCGCGCCGGTCGTGACCGCGCCTGACGCAGCGGGGCCCGCCCCATCGTCGGCCGCAGCACTGCAGCAACAGGCACGGGTGCGCCTTTTTGGCAGCAACCTGGTGCGGCTGTCGTTGCGCGCCAATGCCCTTGAGCAGGGCGGCAAGGCCGAGATGGTCAGCGTGGAGGGCAGGAGCGCTGGCAGCGTCACGCCGATCGGCGCCCTGTTTTCGATGGCGCGCAAGAACGACAACGTGACCATCGGCATGCCGGCCTCCTTCGCCACCCGCACCTTGAACGAGAACACCCGCTTCGGTGCCAAGCCGTTCTACCACGAGGTCGCGGTGGAACCTGGCCAACACGTGACGATCTCGGCCAATTTCGAAGGCCCCAACCGACGCTGCATTCCAGTGGCCGCCGCCGGTCAGTCGCGCGATGCGCTGCGCTACATCGGTGGCCCCTCGGTGTCCTTCACGGCCGAACCGGGTACGGACTATGAAGTGTCCTTCGGCACCGACGGCCAAGGCTGCGGCATTACCGCCCGGCAGCTGCTGGCCGACGGCGGCTCCACCCCGCTGCGCAGCGAACGGCAACGGCAGCGCTCACCGCAGACCGGCAAGGTCGACGGTGCGCATCTGTATACGTTCCTGTTCCGGCCCGGCAGCGTGTACTACCGGGTGACCGGCGAGTCCGCCAACCTGGCACTGCAGACCGACGACACCGCGCACGCCGATGCGTTCGAAAGCGCGATGCGCGAGATCGCCACCCGCCCGGGCACGCAGATGTGCATCGTCGCCCCGGGGTTCGACTACAAAAGCCCCTTGTTCGACCGGCTCAACCGCGTCATCGACGCACAGGCCAAGGACTTCCCGGCCATCGTCGAGCCGATCGACAGCATGCGCACCGTGCAGCAGACCGAAGACCACGTGCCGACCACCTTCATGGCGGCGGCGGAGTATTGCCAGGTCGCTGCGCTGGTGGCATTCCTGCGCAAGGAGCCGGCTGCAGCGGGTGAGGCGGGTGAGCTGTAGCATTGCCGACAGGGCGACGAGCGCGCTGCATGCTGGCTAGCTGACAGGTGCGCTTCGTCGTCAATGCACGGAACCTGCTGGGTACACGTGTGCCGGCAATTCGCGAGTACCAACCGGCCAAGCGCGGCAGCCATTTCATCCACGCCGGTAGCGAACATGCTTCCTGTCTTAAACGGCCCGTGATGCACGGCGCTGACCGGCCTTGAGAAATGGGTTGTCTGTCACTCCCGGTCCGCCCGCATGCGTCGCAGCCGGCGCGCGGTGAAGGTGAAGCCGTTCACGGCACCCACTTCCGAGCGCGTGAACGTCACCGTCCAGGGGCCGCTAACAAAGCGGTCGCCGCCGACAGGCTCCAGCACCAGGTCGCTCTGCCGAGGCCACCGCACCCTGAGCGTGCCATCCGTCATGAGCACCGCATACGTCATGTCGACCTCACCGATACGGTACCGGCCGACAAACGATGCCAGTTCCACATCCGTTGGCATCGGCGCCTGCACGCGGGTGAAGACTCTGGGCGTCGGCCACGAATCCCAGATCCGCAGCTCGCGTCCTGCTGGCGCCGCGCCCGCAGTGGCATTGAATTGCCAGCGTGAGGTCTCGCCGGAACGGAACAGCCCGCCCCCCAGTGACTCAAGCGGAATGGAGCCGCCGGTAGGCCTCAGAGCCCCGTCCTTCAACTCCACACGCACGACCTCGTCTGTCAGTGCGCTCCAGTAAACGCCGGGCCACGCCGACAGCGCTGCCGCCGGCGCGTTGACCACTGCTTCGGGCGACGACAACCGGTCCCCCAGATACACAGCGGCAATCTTCTGTGCAAGCTCCTGGGGAGCAATCGAGGCGCCATTGCATAGCGTCACTATTGCCAGATTCTGATCGGGAAAGGCAACAGCGTATGTCCGGTAGCCGGCATGCACCCCGTCATGCCCTATCGTGCGCAGCCCACGGTAGGTGCCGACGAAAACCCCGCCACCGTAGCCGCTCGCGCTGCCGCTTTCCGCTGTCGCCGATGTCCGCATGAAGGCCATCGGCTCCTGCAGACTGCCTGCGTCCGGCTGGACCAAGGCCTTCTCCCACTTCAACAGGTCCTCCACCGTGGTGAATACGCCGGTAGGACCGTAGTAGTCCGACGCCGGGATGCTGATGCGCCAGGTTCCGTCCGCCTGCGCTTGATAGCCGGTGGCGCGCCCGCGCACGATCTCGCTATGGTCATCCTGGAAGTGCGTACTGGCCATGCCGAGCGGTTTGAATATCCGCTGTTGCGCAAACGCGGGCAGGGACATGCCGGAAACACGTTCTGCAATCACCGCAAGCAGTGTGTAGCCGAGGTTGTTGTAGAGCGTTTCGCTGCCCGGCGAGAAGTTCAGGCCGCGCTGCTTTGCGGCGATCGCCAGCATGTCGTTCTGGGTCATCACATCATCGCTGCGCCACCCTGCCAGATACAGCAACTGCCCCTGCTCGCGCAGGCCGCTGGTGTGGTGGATCAGTTGCGCGATGCTGATTTTCTGGCCGACGTCAGGCATCTCCGGCACATGGGTGCGGATGTCATCATCCAGCGAAAGCTTGCCGTCCTGCGCCAGCAGCGCAATGGCAAAGGCGGTGAATTGCTTGGAGATGGAGCCGGAGAGAAAGATCGAACTGGAGGTAATGGGAAGGTCATATTCGAGATTGGCCATTCCGTAACCGCGTGCGTAGTCGACCGCACCGTCACGCGAAATACCCACTGCACAGCCCGGCGTGTGGGTGCCGGTCCACGGTGCGAAGATTGCATCCACCTGCGTGTGACGATCTGCAGGCACGGTAGCTGCAGACCCAGGGTGACCGACGGCGGTCTCGGATGCCCAGGCACCCGCGATGATCGACATTAGAAGCGCGGAGCGGCAAATACGCACGACATACCTCTGGAGTGGTGCCGATGGGGTCGAAGGCCAGCGCAACCTAGCATGGCGCTCGGGGCCGCTGACATGGGAACGCGGGATGGATGCCAGGTGAGTGTGATCCTGCCTGCCCTCACGCCTGACCGGGTGCCGCAGCCGTCCGCTTCAGGCCAGAAGCGGACGTTCTTTCAAGGCTCCACCGCTCAGCCTTCAGCCTACGGCCCGCTGGGCGCCGCACCGGTCTGCACATCCAGCTGTTGAACAATCGCAGCCACCACGCCCCGGGTCGACTCCCAGTTCATGCCGGTGATGAGCCGGCCATCGGCTTGCACGTGCGAGGTTCCGCGTGCGCCGTGGCTGAACTGGGCGTTGCTGTTCCGCAGGCGCTGCTCGATCGAGAACGGAAACGTTCTGTAATAGGCCGCGCTCTTGTCCTCGAAGGCATCGGGATACCCCGTGACCCGCTTCCCGCCGACCAGCGCCGAGCCGTCTGACAGGGTCAGGTTCACCAGCCCGGCGCTGCCGTGGCAGACGGCCGAGACAACGCCTCCCTGCTGCTCATAGATGCGCACCGCCAGCGACTGCAGGCCCGGGTGCTCGGCCACGCCGTACATCGCCGCGCTGCCACCGATGTACATCAGCGCGGCATAGTCACCGGCATTGACCTCGTCGGGCCGGCGCGTGTTGGCCAGGGCCCACATGAAGTCGTCGTCGTAGACCATGGCCTTGTGCTCGCCGTTGCGGGTGTCGATGTAGGCCAGCGGCACGGCGCCGCCGTCGGGGCTGACGAACTGCACGCCATAGCCGGCCTGGCGGAATCCGGCGTAAGCATGGATCAGTTCGGAAAAGCTGTTGCCAGCGGTGAGGCGGGTGCCGGGCATGGTGTCCACGCTGGAGACCACCAGCAGCACCTGGCGGCCATGCGCGGGCGCGGTCTGGCGGGTGGCGGTCTTGCTGATGATCTGCCACTGCCCGTCCAGCTTCTTCAGCAGGAACAGATCCACGTAGCGCGCCTGATCCTTGTCGACCAGAATCTCGGCCTTGGCGGTCGCGATGTTGCCTTCAACCTGGACGCCAAGCAGGCGACCGGTGCGGCCATTGAACTGCCCCGGGTTCTTGACGAACCACCCGGCGTATTCGGCGATGCCCACCTCGCGCATGCCGTCGGTGCCCTGGCTCAGGTACAACCGCGCATCGGGATGGAAGGCGCGCCGGAGCTGGTCGGGCTGGTTGTAGGAACTGCCGTGGATATAGTCCTGGATGACCGTGGCGATCTCACGCCCATCGGTAGCCGGATCGGCATGCGCAGGGGCGCCGCACAGCAGTGCGAAGCAGGCGATGGCGAACCCTCTGACGAGGCGCGCCGGGAGCGACATCAGGCCGGCGGGGGCCGGCGTGGACAGCAGGACTGACATGGGTGGAACTCCGCTAGACGTGTGCCGCGAAGTCTTGCCGATTCCCTTGTAAATCAATCTCCTGAAGCGTATTTGCAGACTCTGGAAACGCGTTTCAGGAAGCGGTATCCAGGCGCAACCGGGCCTGCCGCCAGGCGGCGGGCGTGGTGCCTTCGACCTTGTTGAAACTGCTGTAGAAGGTGGACAGGGACAGGAAGCCGGCGGCCTCGGCCACCTGTTCCATCGGCGCCGCCGCCTGCGCCAGCAGCAGGTGCTTGGCCGCCTCGATCCGCACCCGCGCCAGGTACGGCCGGAACGCTGTCTTGTGGTTGTCATTGAGCAGCTGCGACAACCGCGCCGGGGGCATGTTGAGGCGCCGTGCCAGTTTGGCCAGGGTCAAGCCGGCGTCTTTGTACAGCCCTTCCTCGACCATCAGCGCATGCAGGGCCTGCAGGCTCGCCTCGGCGTCGGGCTGCGCGATCTTGCGGTCCCGGTAAGGCTCGGCGGCAACCGGGCGCGGCGTGCGTCGGGCCAGCGCCACGCTGAGACTCAGGTACAGCACCAGCGAGAACGACAGCGCACCGACGATGTACGACGTCAGCCCCGCGGTGGCGTAGGCCAGCCAGATCACCGCCACACCCGCGATCACCGCCACGACCGTGGTGCGGGTCAGTACGCCCGCTGCTGCATCGGCGTGGGCCGGTTTGCCGCCCTGCAGGAGCAGGGCGGTCGCGGCCAGCAGGCAGGCCAGCCAACTCGTCTGGATCGAGGCCCAGACCGGCCCGGCCCACAGGCGCACGTTGTCGGTATAGGGGTAGGCCAGGCCAAAGGCCGTGGCGAGGACCAGCAGGCCCAACGCGATCCACGGATCGTTGCGGGTCCTGCGCCCCTCAGGATCGCGCCAGGCACGCACGAAACCAATCAGGCACACGCCGATCAGGAAGCAGGCGGTCAGGCCCACCTGCAGCACCAGCTTGGAGATGTCGGGCCAGAAGTAGAACAGCACGGACTTTCCAGTGCGCAGGCTCAGCATCAGCACCAACGCCGCCAGCCAACACTGCACCGGCCGGACCGGGCGTCGACACAGCAGGTACACCGACAGCGCCGCCCCGTTGAAGGCGCCCAGGCCAGCGAAGAAGAACAGCAGGTAGGACTCAAGCATGGCGGCGCGGAAAGCCTGAAGGACGCGGAGGGTGCTGGCGGGGTTCAAGTGCCCGGGAGTATGCCCGTTTCAGGCAGAGGCAGCGTCAGTGGGCCTTACACCATAGGTCGTGGATCAGATCAACTCATGGATTGCGCAAACCGGGGCGAATCGGCGGGGCTCGGGTATCGCGCCGCAATCTGTGCACATCAACCTCTAATAGTCATCCCTCTTTCTGCTCGGGTCGTTGTTTGCGCCCATATCGCACAGGTCGTTCCACCACAGCTTTCACCATCACATTTCGTGAGTGCAGCACCATCGCGGGGATCCATATCAATACGATGCTGGCGAGCAAGGCGCCGCACACCCAAAACCAACGTCCCGTCATTGCTCCCACAATCAAGAATATCCCTACAGGTGCGGCGGCGATTTGGGCATAGAAGAAGAACAGCCCATACTTGATATCGCCAAATTTCGATTCAAGCTCTACGCCACAAGTCGAACACGACGTCCGCGTTGTCTTCTCGAGCGATCGGAGAATCGAGAATCCTTGCCTTCCCGCACCACAGTGTGGGCAAGAGAATCTGAAGGGCGACTTCAGTTGCATGTTTCTTCCCCGGTTACGGCGGCCACGGCAAGTGCCCCAGAGTTATTGTATGCCGCCTTGAACGCTGATCCATACGCTGCAAGACATGGCGGTCCTCCAGCCTGCCGCTCCACCAAAGCCTTGAGCCACCGCGACACCAACGGGAGCTCGTCCAGTTACTTGAAGGGGATACTTGCTTGCAACTTCCGCTACGGCGGCCAGCGACTGGATGCTTTGCCATCTCAATAGCCGCTCCGGAAAGCGAG
>JAHREJ010000028.1 GCA_021733645.1 Bacillus subtilis subsp. subtilis
CTTTCGAAGTGGTTGGCGTCTCGATCCTTCCGCGGTTGCCGCCTTGCGGCGACCCCTGCGTCGGGGGAGGGAAAGTATGTCCCTATCGAGGGCATTTGTGAAGGGGGTCTGCGCACTTTTTTCACGCGGTCTGCCTCCTATTCAGCTCCGGCCGCCTGGCGGCGGCCGGAAACCCTTGCGGCGCTTAGGCCGCGACCAGCAGCACGCGTGCGAAGGTGCGCTTGCCGACCTGCAACAGACCCTCGAAACCGGGCGCGAACACCTGCTGGGCGTCCTCCACCACCTCGCCATCTACCTTTACTGCACGCTCTTTAAGCTTGCGGGAGGCTTCGGAGTTGCTCGGCGTGAGGCCGGCGGCGGTAAGCAGCGCGCCAATCCGCAGGCCTTCGGCCGGAATGGCCACTTCCTGCAGCGGCAGCAGGGTCACATCGCCCTGCCCGGTCACGGCGGCACTCCAGCCGGCGATGGCCTGTTCGGCCGCGGCGGCATCGTAGAAGCGGGTGGTCAGCTCACGCGCCAGGCGCAGCTTCACCTCACGCGGATTCAGGCCGCCAGCCTGGACCTGCTCACGCAGGCTGACCGCCTCGGCCTGGCTGATATCAAAGGAGAGCAGCTCGATCCAGCGCCACATCAGGTCGTCGCCGATCTTCATGGTCTTGGTGACGATGTCGATGGCCGGCTCACTGATACCAATATAGTTGCCCAACGACTTAGACATCTTGGCCACGCCGTCCAGACCTTCCAGCAGCGGCATGGTGAGCACGATCTGCGGCTTCTGCCCGTAGTGCTCCTGCAGGCCACGGCCCATCAGCAGGTTGAACTTCTGGTCGGTACCGCCGAGTTCGACGTCGGCCTCCAGCGCCACCGAGTCGTAGCCCTGGACCAGCGGGTACAGGAACTCGTGCAGGGCGATGGACTGCTGGGCGGCGTAGCGCTTGGCGAAATCGTCGCGTTCGAGCATGCGCGCCACGGTGTGCTGGCCGGCCAGGCGGATCATGTCGGCCGCGCCCATCTTGCCGAACCACTCCGAATTGAAGCGCACTTCGGTCCTGTCGCGGTCCAGCACCTTGAAGACCTGCTCTTCATAGGTCCGCGCGTTGGCCAGCACGTCGTCCTTGCTCAACGGCTTGCGGGTGACGTTCTTGCCCGACGGGTCACCGATCATGCCGGTGAAATCGCCGATCAGGAAGATGACCTGGTGGCCGAGGTCCTGGAACTGGCGCAGCTTGTTCAGCAGCACCGTGTGGCCCAGGTGCAGGTCCGGGGCGGTGGGGTCGAAACCAGCCTTGACGCGCAGCGGGCGCCCGCTCTGCAGGCGCTGGCGCAGTTCCTCGGACTTGAGGATTTCGTCGGCACCACGACCGATCAGGGCGATGGCTTCTTCAATCGAGGACACGTGCAACTCCCGGCAATGCCTTATTTACATGAATGACGTTAAGTACAAGTTAACCGCAAGCGCTTCACAAAAGCCAATAGGCACAAGGGTTTGACGCGGTATTTATACCTGTCTATGTTACCGACGTTTGGGCCCGCGCTCCCGGGCCAGCCAGGAACAGACCGACGATGCTCAATTCCGATCAAGGCCGCGCGCGCAAGACGCGCTTCAAGGAACGTCTCCACGTCCTCCACGACACCGCCCTGCATCGGAAGCTCAAACAGCATCTTCCTGCCGCCTTCAACCAGCGCTGGACGCGCCGGCACTGGATGCACGCCAGCCTGTTCGCCACCATCGGCGCGCTGGTGGCCACGATCGTGCCGGGCTTCTCGCACACCATTGAATCGCCTTACTCGGTGGGCCACTCCACCTTGGCCCTGCCCTTGCCGCCGCTGTCGCTGGAGCGCCAGAAGCAGGTGCCGGGCGACAGCTGGCAGGTGTTGCGGGTGCAGCGCGGGCAGACCCTGAGCAACCTGTTCGACGAGGCCGGGATTCCGGCCACGGTGATGCACCAGGTGCTGGACCACCCCGGCGCGCGTGAGGCGCTGACCAAGCTGCGGCCGGGCGCGGAGATCGGCTTCGACCTGCCGCTGTCCGGCGACCTGCGCACGATCCGCTTCGACCGCGATGCCGACAGCCGGATCGAGCTGTCGCTGGCCGATGGCAAGATTGCCGAGAAGGTGATCAAGCGCGAGTCGTCCACCCGCCGCATCGTGGCCAGTGGCGAGATCACCAGTTCGCTGTATGCGGCCGCGCGCAAGGCCGGGCTGTCGCCGTCGGCGATTGCCACGATGACCGACGAGATCTTCAAGTACGACATCGACTTCTCCAAAGACCTGCAGCCGGGCGACCGCTTCAGCGTGGTGCTGGATGAAACCTGGCGCGAAGGCGAGAAGGTGGACACCAGCAAGATCCTCGCGGCCACCTTCACCTCCGGCGGCAAGACCTACAGCGGCTTCCGCTTCGACCGCAACGGCAAGTCCGAGTACTTCGACGTGAGCGGGCGGCCGCTGAAGAAGAGCTTCATCCGCATGCCGATCCCGTTCGCGCGGTTGAGCTCCAGCTTCGGCGCGCGCAAGCACCCGGTGCTGGGCAAGATGCGCATGCACAAGGGCGTGGACTACGCCGCGCGCACCGGTACCCCGATCATGGCCGCCGGCGATGCCCGCGTGCAGTTCGCCGGCACCCAGCGCGGCTATGGCAACGTGGTGATCCTGGACCACGGCCGCGGCCACACCACCTTGTACGGGCATATGTCGCGCTTTGGGGCGATCAAGACCGGGCAGCGCGTGGCCCAGGGCACGGTGATCGGCTATGTGGGTTCCACCGGCCTGGCCACCGGCCCGCACCTGCACTACGAATTCCGCGTCAACGGCGAGCACCGCAATCCGTTGTCGGTGACGATGCCGCCGCCGGAGCCGCTGCGGGGCGGCGAGCTGGCCGCCTTCCGCGCGCAGACCGCACCGGCACTGGCGCGTATCCAGGGCATGGAAAAGCTGATCTACGCCGAGGCCAGCCCGGCCCCGCAGGCCGGAGCGGCCGACGCACAGACCCAGACCGCCAGCGCGGCCGAGCCGGCCAAGCGCACCCGCGGCTGATCGCTGCGGCACAGCGCGCGGCTACGCGTGCATTGACGGCAGCAACGGGTTGCGCGGAAGCTGGGCGCACCCCGTTCGACTGTGCCGACATGACTGCTGTGGCTGACCCGCATACCCCGCTCTACCTGGGCCTGATGTCCGGCACCAGCGCCGATGGCATTGATGCTGCGCTGGTGCAGTTCCCCGCCGAGGGCGGCTGCCGTTTCGTGCACGGGCATACCCATCGGTGGGACCCGGAACTGCGGGCGGCGCTGATCGCACTGGGCGAAGGCGGCGACATTGCCTCGCTGGACGCGCTGGGGCGCATCGATGCACAGATCGGGATCACCTTTGCTGCCGCCGCCAATGCACTGCTGCAGGTGAGCGGCGTGGATCGCGCGCAGGTGCGGGCGATTGGCTCACACGGGCAGACGGTGCGCCATCGGCCGTTGGGCGACCCGGCCTTCACGATGCAGCTGGGCGATGCCAACCGGATTGCCGAGGCCACCGGGATCACCACCGTGGCCGACTTCCGCCGCCGCGATGTGGCCGCCGGCGGGCATGGCGCGCCGCTGATGCCGGCCTTCCACCTGGCCATGCTGGGCGCCACCGACGAAGACCGGGCGATCCTCAACCTGGGCGGTATCGCCAACCTGACCCTGATTCCGCGCGATGGCGTGCCGCGTGGCTTGGATACCGGCCCGGCCAATGCGCTGATGGATGCATGGTGCCAGCGCCATCGCGGGGTGCCGTTCGATGCCGACGGCGCGTTCGCGGCAAGCGGGCAGTTTGATGAGACGTTGCTGGCGCAGTGGCTGGCCGACCCGTGGTTCGCACTGCCGCCGCCGAAGAGCACCGGGCGCGAGCAGTTCCACCTGGACTGGGCCGCCCGCGCGATGGGCGAAGGCCAGCATGCGGCGGCCGATGTGCAGGCCACGTTGCTGGAACTGACCGCCGCCACCGTGGCCGATGCGTTGCAGGCGCACCTGCCGGGGGTCCGCCGGGTGCTGGTGTGCGGCGGCGGGGTGCGCAACCCGCAGTTGCTGCGGCGGTTGGCCGCGCGGCTACCGGGGGTGGTGATTGAATCCAGCGCGTTGCACGGGCTGGACCCGGATTACCTGGAAGCGATGGGCTTTGCATGGTTGGCGCAGCGCACGCTGGATGGGTTGCCGGGGAACCTGCCGAGCGTGAGTGGCGCGCGCGGGCTGCGGGTGCTGGGGGCGATCCACTTGGCGTAAGGCCCGAGCCCCGGCAATGACGGGGCGGATCGTAGTGCCGGGCTCTGCCCGGCGATGGCGGCCGTGGCGCGGCCCTCACCTGCCCTGCCGGCGGAAGCAGCGGGGCCTTGCCCGGCGCTACGGGGGCTACAGCCCCTTGGCGTCGGGCAAGGCCTGCAACGCAGCGATGGCGTCGGCCAGGGCGTCTACTTCGGGATTCTTGAAGCCGCTGCGGACCTCCAGTTCGCTGGCGAACAGGCCCTGTTCGAGCAGCACCACGCAGGTGTGTTCACGGGTCCAGCCGCGCGCAACGGCCACGCGCCGGATGCGTTCGTTCAACAGCGGGTCCAGATCCCGCAGTAGCAGATCGACCATGATTCTCCCCGTTGGCAAGCACCGCCCCCACGGCACAACGGGTTCGATCATGGCGCAGCGGGGGACGCCCGGCAACCCGGGGGTTCCCACCCGGCCGGGCTCAGGTACTGCTGCGGTCGCGGATGCGCGGCCACAGCCAGACCAGCAGCAACAGGGTCGGAATGACCGTGGTTGCGCTGAGCACGAAGAACGCGCTGTAGGAGGTGGCCTCGACGATGTAGCCCGACGCGCCGCCGACGAACTTGCCCGGCAGGTTGGCCAGCGACACCAGCAAGGCGTACTGGGTGGCGGTGAAGTTGCGGTCGGTCAACGAGGACATGAAGGCCACCAGCACGGTGCCGGCGAAGCCCTGGAACAGGTTGTCCGCGCTCAATGCCGCGTAGAACGCCCAAAGCTGGCCGGGGTTGTGCGCCATCAGCAGGAACGCCAGGTTGGACAGTGCCACGCCGAGGGCGGCCACCAGCAGCATGCGGCGGAAGCCGAACGCGGCCACCGCGATACCACCCAGGAACGCCCCGCCGATGCCCATCCACACGCCGAACAGTTTGGACACCGTGGCGATGTCGGCCTTGGTGAAGCCCGAATCCAGGTAGAACGGGCCGGACATCACCCCGATGACCTGGTCGGGGAATTTGTACAGCCCCACAAAGGCCAGCAGCGCCAGCGCCAGCACCACGCCATTGGTGGTGAAGAAGCTGGTGATGGGCTGCCAGAACGCGCCGAAGAAATCGATCCGGCGCTGGATGCGCACTTCCGGCTGGGCCGGCTCGCGGCACACCAGGGTGGTGATGATGGGCAGCAGCATCAGCGAGGCCATGACCAGGTAAGCCACGATCCAGCCTTCGAACTGGGCCAGGTACAGCGCGCCGGCCCCGGCCAGGATCAGGCCGATGCGGTAGCCCAGCGTATAGGTGGCGGCCAGCGCAGCCTGCGCGCTCTCCGGGGCGATCTCGATGCGGTAGGCATCCACCACCGAATCCTGGGTGGCGCCGGCAAAAGAGGCCACCAGCACCCACAGCACCAGCGGGGTGACACCCAGCTCGGGGCGCACGAAGGCCAGCGCGAACAGGCCCCCGGTGACGCCGATCTGCGAAGCCAGCAGCCACGAGCGGCGCCGGCCAAGGAAGCTGACCAGCGGGAAGGCGTAGCGGTCGATCAGCGGTGCCCAGACGAACTTCATCAGGTAGAAGAAGCTGGCCAGGCTGATCAGGCCGATGCTCTTCAGGTCCAGGCCGACATCGCGCAGGCGGGTGGACAGGGTCTGGGAGGCGATCAGCAGGAACGGCAGGCCGCTGCCGAAGCCCAGGAAGGCCATGGTCAGTGCCGACGGCGTGCCGAAGGCGCGCTTGATGCCGGCCCAGCCCTTGTAGGACAACGGCGCCGCCGCTTCGGTCATGGGGCGTAGTCCACCGTGAACGGGGCATGGTCGGAGAAGCGTTCATCGCGGTAGACCGAGCAGCTGCGCAGGCGCTCGCGCAGGCCGGGGCTGACGAACTGGTAATCGATGCGCCAGCCCACGTTGTTGGCCCGGGCCGCGCCGCGGTTGCTCCACCAGGTGTAGTCCTGGCCTTCGGGGTGCAGCAGGCGGTAGGCATCGGTCCAGCCCTGGCCGGCGGCGATGTCCAGCGCCTGGCCGGCGTCGGCGCATTGGCCGTTGAGCCAGTCGCGTTCGGGCGGCAGGCAGCCGGAATTCTTCTGGTTGGACTTCCAGTTCTTGATGTCCAGTGCCGAGCGCACGATGTTCCAGTCGCCACAGAGCACGTAGTCGCGGCCGCTGGCCAGCCACTGTGCCAGGATCGGGCGCAGCCACTCCATCACCTCGTACTTGAAGCCCTGGCGCAGGTCGCCCGAGCTGCCCGAGGGGATATAGAAGGAGACCACGCTGAGGTTGCCGTAGCGGGCCTCGATGTAGCGGCCTTCATCGTCGAACGGGCTCCAGCCCAGCGAGGTGATGACCTGGTCGGGCGCACGCTTGCTGTAGATGGCCACGCCGCTGTAGCCCTTCTTGGTGATGGCGTCGCGGTAGAAGCAGTGGTGGCCGTCCGGACGGAACATCGGGTCGGTCAGCTGGTCTTCCTGGGCCTTGGTTTCCTGGATGCAGAGAACGTCGGCGTCCTGGGCGCGGAACCAGTCGAGGAAGCCCTTGGTGGCGGCGGAACGGATGCCATTGGCATTGAAACTGATGATGCGCATGCTGACCCGGGTCTGGAGCGGTAACCGGGAAAGCATACCGGGAAGACCCCCGCCCGGCTCGCCGGGTTCGGCCGCCATTGCGCCCCACCGGGCGGACACGGGGCAGGCTGCGACGCCGGGACGCGGGCGGGGCGAAGGCGAAAAAAGCGCCCATGCATTAGGATTTGCGGTCCAAATGAATTGAATAGAGTCCTGATGAGCGACCATCGCCACCGTTTCCTGCAACTGGCCCTGACCGCCGACGCCCTGCGTTTTGGCCAGTTCACCCTCAAGTCGGGCCGCCTGAGCCCCTATTTCTTCAATGCCGGCCGCTTCGATTCGGGCGCACGCATGGTCCAGCTGGCCGCCTGCTACGCCGATGCGGTGGAAGCCACCGGGCTGAAGTTCGACGTCGTGTTCGGGCCGGCCTACAAGGGCATTCCGCTGGCCACCGCGACCGCCTGCGAGTTCGCCCAGCGCGGCCGCGACCTGCCGCTGTCGTTCAACCGCAAGGAAGCCAAGGCCCACGGTGAAGGGGGCAACCTGATCGGCGCGGACATGAATGGCAAGCGCGTGCTGATCGTGGATGACGTGATCACCGCCGGCACCGCCATCCGCGAGGCACTGGCGATCATCAAGGACGCCGGTGGCACCCCGGCCGGGATCGTGGTGGCACTGGACCGCCAGGAGATCGCTTCGGAAACCGATCGCCGTTCGGCCGCCCAGGCCGTGGCCGAGGAAGCCGGGATTCCGGTGGTGGCCGTGGCAACGCTGGCCGACCTGCTTGATTTTGCGTCCGGAAATCCGGAACTTGTGGGGTACCGGCAGCCGCTGGAGGACTATCGGTCCCGCTACGGCACCCGTCCTACGCGTTGAGAGCAGGGGGCTCTGACCACCATGTCCAGGATTGTTTCGATCACCTTCATCGGCCTGCTGCTGGCAGCCCCGGTGCTGCCTGTGCACGCCCAGAGCGGTAAGGGCGACGCCAAGGCGAAGAAGCTGTATTGCTGGAACAAGGGCTCGGAGCGGATCTGCAGCGATACGCTGCCACAGGACGCGATCAACAGCGCGCGTGAGGAATTCAGCGCCACCAGCGGCCTGCGCCGCGGCGAGGTGGAGCGCACGTTGACCGAGGAAGAGCGCGCTGACGCGGCCGTTGCCGCCGCCCAGCGCCAGCTTGACCTGGCCGCCGAGCAGACCCGCCAGCGCACCGAACAGGCGATGTTGTCCACGTATGAAAACGAAGACGACCTGCGCCGGGTGTTCGTGGAGCGCACCGGCATCATCGACAACAACGTGCAGACGGCCCGCTACAACGTGGCCAGCCTGCGCGATGCGCTGGTAAGCCTGCTGGGGACCGCCGGGGACCGCGAGCTGGCCGGGCAGCCGGTGGCCGATAAACAGGCCGCCGGCATCCGCCAGCGCCACACCGAGCTGGTGGCGCAGCAGCGCATGCAGGCATCGTTCGAGCAGCAGCGCCGGGCGCTGGATGTGGAGATCGAAGAGACGCTGCAGCGCTATCGGCTGTTGAAGGGTATGGCGAACGATCCGCGCGGGTAAGCGCGCGGGTGCGAAGGGAAGGAAAGGCGGCCTTGGGCCGCCTTTTTTGTGGGTGCGACGGCCGCCACAGCGCGTAGAGCGGGCTCTTCTCCACTGCCGTTGAGCCGGAGCAGCCAGGCAGAGCCCGGTTCCACGGTGACGCGATGCGGGGAGCCGGGGCGATCGTCGGGTCGCGCGACGCGGCGTGCGTGCACAGGTTTTATGCACTTTTTACGCGGCGGGGCCGGTTGCGGCGTGGAGCGTTTACGCCGCTGGGGAACACGATGACCGCCTGACGTGGAGTGGTTCCACCTGGACGTCCCATGAGCCTGTATCTGCCTGTGTTCCCTGCTGCCGGTGCGCCCTGCACCGCCGCCTTCCTTTCCTGCGTTTGAGGCCACTGCCATGTCTGCCTGGCTTTCCCTGCTGTGCGGCGTGCTGGTGCTGGTCGCCGCCGCCTACCTGCTGTACGTCGTGCTTCGGCCCGAATCTTTCTGACCGGAGCCGACCATGACCGAGATCCTGTTGATTCTGCTGGCCAGCATCGTGCTGGCCTTTCCGCTTGGGCTGTACCTGGCCCGGGTGATGCGCGGTGCGCCGATGTGGGGCGATGCGCTGTTCGGGCTGGTTGAAAAACCCGTCTACTGGCTGTTGGGCGTGAACCCGGCGCGCGGCATGTCCTGGCGCGGCTACGTGATGGCCTTCCTGCTCAGCAACGTGGTGATTGCCGTGCTGGTGCAGGCGGTCTTCATGACCCAGGCCTGGCTGCCGTTCAACCCCGACCAGATCCCCAACATGCGTTGGGATACGGCGCTGCACACGATGGTGTCGTTCCTGACCAACACCAACCAGCAGCACTATTCCGGCCAGGCGCAGCTGTCCTACTTCTCGCAGATGACCGCGATCACCGGCCTGCAGGTGGTGACGCCGATGATGGGCCTGGCCCTGGTGGTGGCCACCCTGCGTGCGCTGTTTGGCAAGCGCCCGGAAGACGTGGACGCCGAGCAGGCCGCCCTGCTCAGCGCCGACCGCCGCGTGGACGTGGGCAACTACTACGCCGACGTGGTGCGTGCGTGCGTGCGCTTCATGCTGCCGTTGTGCCTGCTGTGGGCGGTACTGCTGACCAGCCAGGGCGTGCCCGCCACGTTGGCCGCCGGCCCACAGGCCACGCCGATCGATGCCGCGGCCGGCATGGAAACGCAGAAACTGCCACTGGGCCCGGTGGCGGCAATGGTGGCGGCCAAGCAGCTGGGCACCAATGGTGGCGGCTGGTACGGCCCCAACAGCGCGATGCCGCTGGAAAACCCGACCCCGCTGTCCAACGCGCTGGAACTGATCGCCATCCTGCTGATTCCGATCGCGGTGATCTTCATGCTGGGCGCGTTCACCGGGCGCAAGCGCCTGGCCGGGCTGGTGTTCGGCTGCATGCTGGCAATGTCCAGCGTGTCGGTGGCGGCCACGGTGTGGCTGGAAGGCCATTCGGCCACCGCCGCCAGCCCGCTGCTGATGGAAGGCAAGGAAGTGCGCTTCGGCGCCGATGGCACCGGCCTGTGGGCGGCCATTACCACCCAGGTCTCCAACGGCTCGGTCAACGGCATGCATGATTCGCTCAGCCCGCTGGCTGGGGCGGTGCCGATGGTGAACATGCTGGTGAATGCGATCTGGGGCGGCATCGGCTGCGGCCTGCAGCAGTTCCTGGTGTACCTGCTGCTGGGTGTGTTCCTGGCCGGGCTGATGACCGGGCGTACCCCCGAACTGCTCGGCCGCAAGCTGGAAACCCCGCAGGTGCGCCTGCTGGCCCTGCTGGTGCTGCTGCAGCCGATCACCATTTTGACCTTCACCGCGATCACCCTGGCCATTCCGGCGATCACCGGCAATTCCAACCCGGGCTTCCACGGCGTCAGCCAGGTGTTCTACGAGTACGTGTCGGCGTTTGCCAACAACGGCTCAGGCTTTGAAGGGCTGGGCGATGCCACGCCGTGGTGGAACCTGAGCTGCACCCTGGTGCTGCTGTTGGGCCGCTACCCGGTGCTGATCATTCCGCTGGTGGTGGCCGCGCAGTTGGCCGCCAAGCGGCGCGCCCCCGAATCGGCCGGCACGCTGCAGATTGAAACCCCTACCTTCGCGCTCACCCTGATCGCGCTGATCGTGATCCTCACCGTGCTGCAGTTCATGCCGGCGCTGGTGCTGGGCCCGATCGCCGACCACCTGTCGCTGACGCAGCACTGAGACCTGATGTCGTGAGTACATCTCCCATGAGTACCTATCCCTTGAACGTTTCTTCCCACCGCCGCCAGCGCCTGCTGGACGGCGCCGGCTGGCGCCGTGCGCTGCGCGATGCGGTGATCAAGCTGTCGCCGCGGCACCTGCTGCACAGCCCGGTGATGGCCGTGGTGATGGCCGGCACCGTGGTCAGCCTGATTGTCACGTTGACCGGCAACGCGCCGCTGGGCTTTGGCCTGGCGGTCACCGGTATCCTGCTGCTGACCGTGCTTTTCGGCAATTTCGCCGAGGCCGTGGCCGAAGCACGCGGGCGTGGCCAGGCCGCCTCGCTGCGGCGGGCGCGGCAGGACCTCAGTGCGCGCCGGCTGGCCGCCGCGCATGCCGGGGCCAGCGAAACCCAGGTGCCGGCGGCCGAACTGCGCCCCGGCGACCATGTCATCGTCAGTGCCGGCGAGCTGATTCCGGCCGATGGCGAGATCGTGCAGGGCCTGGCCACCATCAACGAAGCGGCGGTGACCGGTGAATCGGCGCCGGTGCTGCGCGAGGCCGGCACCGACCGCAGCGGCGTGATCGGTGGCACCAAGGTGTTGTCCGACCAGATCATCGTCAAGATCACCGCCGAGCCTGGCCACAGCTTCCTGGACCGCATGATCGCGCTGGTGGAAGGCGCCAACCGCCAGAAGACCCCCAACGAGGTCGCGCTGACCCTGCTGCTGGCGGCGATGACGCTCACCTTCCTGATCGTGGTGGCCACGTTGCCGGCCATCGGTGCCTTCGTGGGCGTGAAGGTGGACCCGCTGCTGCTGATCGCACTGCTGGTCTGCCTGATTCCCACCACCATCGGCGGGCTGTTGCCGGCCATCGGCATTGCCGGCATGAACCGTGCGCTGGCCGCCAACGTGCTGGCCAAATCGGGCAAGGCGGTGGAAGTGGCCGGGGACGTGGACGTGCTGCTGCTGGACAAGACCGGCACCATCACCTACGGCGACCGCCAGGCCACGCACTTCCATGCACTGGCCGGCATTGATGCCGCCCAGCTGCGTGAAGCGGCGCTGCTGTCCTCGCTGGCCGACCCCACCCCCGAAGGAAAATCGGTGGTGCGTCTGGCGCGCGAACAGGGCTGCACCACTGCCGAGCCCGACCGTGCCGACTACCTGGCCTTCACTGCCCAGACGCGTATGTCTGGTGTGGACCTGGAGGGCGGCCGCCGCATCCGCAAGGGCGCCTCCGATGCGATCACCGCCTACGTGCGCGAGCTGGGCGGTAGCGTACCGGCCGAACTGCCGGGGCGTGTTGAACAAGTCGCCCGCAACGGCGCCACCCCGCTGGTGGTATGCGAAGGCCGGCATGTGCTGGGTGTGATCGAGCTGTCGGACGTGGTCAAGCACGGCATGCGTGAAAAGTTCGCCCAGCTGCGCGCGATGGGCATCCGCACGGTGATGATCACCGGCGACAACCCGCTTACCGCTGCGGCCATCGCCGCTGAAGCCGGCGTGGACGACTACATCGCCGAGGCCCGCCCGGAAGACAAACTGGCGCGCATCCGTGCCGAACAGGCGGGCGGGCGGCTGGTGGCGATGGTAGGCGACGGCACCAACGACGCCCCGGCGCTGGCCCAGGCCGACATCGGCCTGGCCATGAACTCGGGCACGCAGGCGGCCAAGGAAGCCGGCAACATGGTGGACCTGGATTCGGACCCGGCCAAGTTGCTGGCGGTGGTGGAAGTGGGCAAGCAGCAGCTGATCACACGCGGCGCGCTGACCACCTTCTCGCTGGCCAACGACGTGTCCAAGTACTTCGCGATCCTGCCGGCACTGTTCGCCTCCACCCTGCCGGCGATGGCGGCGTTGAACGTGATGCACCTGTCCAGCCCGCGCAACGCGGTGCTGGCAGCGCTGATCTTCAACGCGCTGGTGATTCCGGCGTTGATTCCGCTGGCACTGCGCGGGGTGCGTTTCCGCCCGGCCACGGCCACCGCGCTGCTGCGCCGGAACATGCTGGTGTACGGCCTGGGTGGCGTGCTGCTGCCGTTTGCGGCCATCAAGTTGATCGACCTCTTCCTTGTCTCGGTATTCGGCGCATGAACCGCTCACTCGCAACCTCCCTGCCCCGCGCCGCGCGCGCCCGTGCCGTTGAAGTGGCTACCCTGCAGCAGCATGGCGCGTGGCGCCCGGCGCTGATGCTGGGCCTGGTCAGCCTGCTGGTGCTTGGCCTGGCCTACGCGGTGGCGGCCACCGGGGCCAGCCGGCTGCTGTTCCCGGCGCAGGCCGATGGCAGCCTGCTCCTTCGCGATGGCCAGGTACGCGGCTCGCAGCTGATCGCCCAGCCGTTCACCGGCGATGGCTACTTCCAGGCCCGCCCGTCGGCGGCCAACTATGACCCGATGGCCGCCGCCGGCAGCAACCTGGCACGCAGCAACCCGGCGCTGCAGGAACGTGTGCAGGCCAGCATTGCCGCGGTGGCCGCGCGCGAGGCGGTAACGCCGGCGCAAGTGCCCGGTGACCTGGTGACCCAGTCCGGCGCGGGCATGGACCCGGAGCTGTCGCCGGCGGCGGCGCAGGTACAGATGGCGCGCGTGGCCTGCAGCCGCGGGCTGCCGGTTGAGCAGGTGGCGGCGCTGGTGAAGGCCAACACCCTCGGGCCACAGTGGGGCGTGTTTGGCCAGCCACGGGTGAATGTGATGACCCTCAACCTGGCGCTGGATGACAAGAAGGCATCACCGTGATGCAGGGATCGCGCCGCCGGGCGCACAATCGCCACCCATGAGCGACCCACGTACCCGCCAGGCCGATGCCCTGGTTGAACGCCTGCAGCGCGAAGCCGGCGGCAAACTCACCGTGTTCCTGGGTGCCGCGCCGGGCGTGGGCAAGACCTTCAGCATGCTCACCCGCGCGCACGAGCAGTTGCGCCGCGGCGTGGACGTAGTGGTGGGGCTGGTGGAAACCCACGGCCGCGCCGAGACTTCGGCGCTGCTGGAGGGCTTGCCGCAGGTGCCGCTGGTGCAACGCAGCTACCAGCAGCACGTGCTGGGCGAGATGGACCTGGACGCGGTGCTGGCCCGCCACCCGGCGCTGGTGCTGGTGGACGAACTGGCCCACCGCAACGTGCCCGGCAGCCGCCACGAGCGGCGCTGGCAGGACGTGATGGAACTGCTGGAGGCCGGCATCGATGTGTGGACCACGGTCAACATCCAGCATCTGGAAAGCCTCAACGATGTGGTGATGCGCATCACCGGCGTGCGCGTGAGCGAGACCGTGCCCGATGCGGTGCTGGACCGCCTGCACGACATCGTGCTGGTGGATATTCCCCCGCGCGAGCTGATCGAGCGCCTGCAGCAGGGCAAGGTATACGTGCCCGAGCAGGCCGCGCAGGCGCTGCAGGCATTCTTCTCGCCGGCCAACCTGACCGCGCTGCGCGAACTGGCCATGCAGGAGGCAGCCGACCGCGTGGACAGCAGCCTGCGCGAGACCCGCGCCGCGCGCGGCGAAGGCAACCTTCCACTGCGTCGTCGGGTGCTGGTGGCCATTGATGGCGGCGGCCAGAGCGAGTACCTGGTGCGCGTGGGCCGGCGCATCGCCGAGCGCCGCGATGCGCCGTGGACGGTGGTGACCGTACAGGGCCGCCGCAATGACGAAGACACCCGGCGCGAGATCGATGCCGCCTTTGCGCTGGCCCGCCGCCTGGGGGGCGAGGCCGAGCTGCTGCACGGTTCCAGCATTGCCGATGCGCTGCTGGACCACGCCGCGCACAACAGCGTTTCAACCCTGGTGCTGGGGCGCACCCGCGAACGGCCGTTCGCGCGGATGCTCAACCGCACCCTTACCCAGCAGTTGATCCAGCGCGGCGCGCATTACGAGATCACCATCATCGGCACCCCGCAGGCACGCGCACGAGCGCGCCGAACCGGGTTGTCGGTGCCCGGCCGCAGCACCGGCCAGGACATGGTGCTGGCGCTGGGTGCCACCGCGATCGCCTGTCTGGTGGCGGTGGTGGCCGAACGCTGGGTGGGGCTGTACGACTTGTCGATGGTGTTCATCGTGGCGGTGGTGATGGTGGCCGCGCGCAGCCGCACCAGTGCGGCGGTGATCGCCGCGGCGTTGTGTTTTCTGGCTTACAACTTCTTCTTCATCGCCCCGCGCTTCACCTTTGCCATCAGCGCGCGCCAGGGCGTGATCACCGTGTTCCTGTTCCTGGCCGCCGCCCTGGTGGCCGGGCGGCTGGCCTCGCGGCTGCGTATGCAGGTGCTGGCGTTGCGCGCCTCCAACCGGCATGCCAACGCACGCCAGGCACTGGGCCGCCAACTCACCCGCGCGGCCAGCAATGAAGAAGTGGCGCAGGCCGGGCGCGAGGCGCTGGAACAGGCGATGGACGCACCGGCCTGGCTGCGCATCGGCCAGGACACCAGCACCAGTGGCAGCGCCGCACCGGGCGACACCGACCTGGCCGCCGCCGACTGGGCACACCGCCACGGCCAGCCCAGCGGCCGTTTCACCGACACCCTGGCCGGTGCGGAGTGGTGGTTCCTGCCGCTGCTGGATGGTGACGACCGCGCCATCGGCGTGGCCGGCATGCGCTTTGCCCGCAATGCGCCACGGCTCACCCCCGAGCAACGCCAGCTGGCCGAGGCTATGGTGGATGACATCGCCCAGGCCGCGCTGCGCACCCAGCTGGTGGCGGATCTGGAAAAGGCGCATGTGAGCAACGAGACCGAGCGGCTGCGCTCGGCGTTGCTGTCGTCGGTCTCGCACGACCTGCGCTCGCCGCTGGCGGCGATGATCGGCTCGGCCGACAGCCTGAGCAGCTATGCCGACGCGATGGACGCGCAGGACCGCCGCGCCCTGCTGGACACCATCCTGGTGGAAGGTGAGCGGCTGGACCGCTACATCCAGAACCTGCTGGACATGACCCGGCTGGGCCACGAAGGGTTGCAGATCAACCGCGACTGGATCGGCGTGGACGAGCTGGTGGGCTCGGCGGCGCGCCGCCTGCAGCGCTACCAGCCCGACGTGCAGCTGAAGCTGGATATTCCGGCCACCCTGGCGCCGATCTGGGTGCACCCGGCGCTGGTGGAGCAGGCGGTGTTCAATGTGATGGAGAACGCGGCCAAGTTCTCCCCGCCCGGCGCGGCGGTGGAAGTGCAGGCGCGGCTGGTGGAGGGCGAGCTGCGCATTGATGTGCTGGACGCCGGCCCGGGCATTCCCGATGACGAGCGCGCCCGCATCTTCGACATGTTCTACAGCGTGGAGCGCGGCGACCGTGGCCGGCACGGCACCGGGCTGGGGCTGACCATCTGCCAGGGCATGATCGGTGCGCACGGCGGCAGCGTGCAGGCGCTGCCGGGCCGCGACGGACGCGGTACCCTGATCCGAATCACGCTGCCCTTGCTGCAACCCCATCCTGCCGATGACCACGACGAATCCTGAGCTGTCCCAAGGCGTGCCCCCGGCGCGCGTGCTGGTGATTGATGACGAGGCGCAGATCCGGCGCTTCCTGGACATCAGCCTGCGCGCGCAGGGCTACCGCGTGGTGCAGGCCGCCACCGGGCAAGCCGGGCTGGAAGCGCTGGTGAGCGAGGGCGCAGACCTGGTGATCCTGGATATCGGCCTGCCGGACATGGAAGGCCACGAGGTACTGGCCGAGCTGCGCCAGTGGAGCCAGGTGCCGGTGATCATGCTGACCGTGCGTGCCGGCGAGATCGAGAAGGTACGGGCGCTGGACAACGGCGCCAACGACTACGTGACCAAGCCGTTTGGCACCCAGGAATTGATGGCACGGGTGCGGGCGCTGTTGCGTTCACGCACGGTGTCGGCCGATGGGGTGTTGCCGCAGTTCGATGACGGGCACCTGCACATTGACCTGGTGCGCCGCGAGGTGCATCTGGACGGCGTGCCGGTGGCGCTGACGCGCAAGGAATATGCGTTGTTGTCGCTGTTGCTGCGCAACGCCGGCCGGGTGGTGACCCAGCCGCAGATCCTGCAGGAAATCTGGGGGCCGACGCACCAGGAAGACACGCATTACCTGCGGATCCTGGTGGGGAAGCTACGGCATAAGCTGGGCGATTCCGCGTTGGATTCGCGGTACCTGTTCACCGAGCCTGGCGTGGGGTTGCGGTTCAAGGGGTGAAGCGCGAGAGCAGCCGAGCATGGCTCGGCTCTACCGATGCGCGCCAAGGCCGGCACGCCGCAACCCGGTCGTGATGCGCGCAAATCCCGGTGCGCCGCAACCAACGGTCGTCATCGCAACGCGTGCGAATCCGGGTGCGCCACGACCAACGGACGTCATCGCAACGCGTGCGAATCCGGGTGCGCCACGACCAACGGTCGCTATCGCAACGTGCGCGAATCCCGCTGCGCCACGACCCGGCCATGAGCGCAATGCGCGCGAAGCCCGGTACGCCGCAACCAACCGTCGTCATCGCAACGTGCGCGACGCCCGGGTAGAGCCGAGCCATGCTCGGCTGCTCTTCCCTCAGAACCCCAGCGCCACACCCGGCAGCAACGGCTGCAGCTGCGCGCGGAACAGCACCTTGATGCGCTCCAGCGCCGCTTCATCATCGGCCTCGAACCGCAGCACCAGCACCGGGGTGGTGTTGGATGCACGCAGCAACCCCCAGCCATCGGGGAAATCGGCGCGCAGGCCGTCGATGGTGAACAGGCGCGCACCGGCGAACGGCGAATCCTCGCCCTGCGCGGCCGACACGAACAACGACACCAACGCATGCGGCGTGCCGGTTTCCACCGGCACCTTCAGCTCCGGCGTAGACACACTGTCGGGCAGTTCGTCCAGCACCTCCGACGGCGTTTCCTCGCGCTGGGCCAGAATCTCCAGCAGGCGCGCCGCGGCATACAAGCCATCGTCGAAGCCGAACCAGCGCTCCTTGAAGAAGAAGTGGCCGCTCATCTCACCGGCCAGCTCGGCATCGGTTTCGCGCATCTTGGCCTTCATCAGCGAATGCCCGGTCTTCCACATCAGCGGGCTGCCGCCGTTGCGCAGCACGTAGTCGGACAGCTTGCCGCTGCACTTCACGTCGTAGATCACCAGCGCGCCCGGGTTGCGCATCAGCACATCGGCGGCAAACAGCATCAGCAGCCGGTCGGCGTAGATGATCTTGCCTTCGCGGGTTACCACGCCCAAACGGTCGCCATCGCCATCGAAGGCCAGGCCGAGGTCCGCATCGAAGCGCTTCACCGTCTGGATGAGGTCTTCCAGGTTGTTCGGGTCGCTGGGGTCGGGATGGTGGTTGGGGAAGGTGCCGTCCACATCGCAATACAGCGGAATGACCTCGGCCCCGATAGCCTCCAGCAGCGGCTGGGCCAGTTCACCGGCCACGCCGTTGCCCGCATCGGCCACCACCTTGAGCGGGCGGTCCAGCTGCACGTCATCGGCAATGCGCTGGATGTAGTCGGCGTTGACCTCACGCTGCTGCAGGCTGCCCGGTTCGGCGGCCACGTGCAGCTGGCCCTCGCCAATGCGCTGGTACAACTCGGTGATGGCATCGCCAGACAGTGTTTCCCCGCCCACCACGATCTTGAAACCGTTGTAGTCCGGCGGGTTGTGGCTGCCGGTCACGGCCACGCAGCTGCCCGCGCGCAGGTGGTAGCTGGCGAAATACACCACCGGGGTGGGTGCCAGCCCGATGTCGATGACATCGCAACCGGCGCGGCGCAGACCTTCAATCAAGCCGGCACTGAGTTCCGGGCCGGACAGCCGGCCATCGCGGCCGACCACGATTTCACGCAGGCCCTGCACCTGCAGCACCGAGCCGATGGCCTGGCCGATCAGCGCGGCCACCTGCGGGGTGAGCTCGCGGCCCACCACGCCACGGATGTCATACGCGCGGAAGATGCCCGCAGGCACCTCCTGCCCGGCTACGCCGGACGCCACCGGCGACGCCGGGCCGACCGGTGTGGCCGTGGCCGCCACCGGTGCCAGTTCCAGGCTCTCGCGCAGGGTGGGGCCGTCTTCCACCTCGCCAGCGGCGGCACTGCGGCGGCGCGGCAAGGCCACTTTGCCCTTGCCGAACTGCAACATCGCCGCAATGGCCAGCAACAGCACCGCCACCACGGCACTTGAAACTGCGCCCAGGCCCAGCGGACCCGCCTCGATATCCGGCACGGCAGCGGCCAGGCGCAGCCCGCTCTTGCCGATCGGGCGGGCCAGCGCTTCGGCACTGCCTGACAACCCGGTGCTGCCCTGCTCGATCACATTGTGGTTGCCCTGGCGCAACGCCAGGTAGCCTTCACCCGGCACGCGCACCTGGTCGAAGGTGCCGGTCAGCCGCAGCAGCGGCTGGCGCACGTACACCAGCGCCCGCCCCTGCGGACCCAGCACCACCGGCACGGCCAGGCCCAAGCGCTGCCCGCCGGCATCGCGCACCACGCGGGCCACCACATCATCGTCGGCGTTGGCCGCTTCCAGCAGCGCCAGCCGCGAGTAGCCAAAGGCCTTGGGATCGGCATAGGCCGCATCCAGCGTGGCCGCAATCACCTGCACTTCCTCGGTACCGGGCCAGCCTTCACGGATGGCCACCGCGGTGGCATCGCCATCGCCGCTGGCCAGCGTGGTGACAACGCGTTCGCTCTTCACCAGCTTGCGCAGCTGCGCCAACTGCCCGGCCAGGGCGGCCTGCACGCCGTCAACCACCTGATCGCGCGACTGCTCCAGCGCCGTGCCCGCCGAGGCCTGCCGCCACTGCTGCACCGCGCTCCAGCCAAACCACACCGCCAGCAGCGCCAGCGCCGCCACAATCAGTGGCCCGGTGCGCTTGTTCGCCTGCTGCGGCTGCCCTTCCGCCTTTGCCTTGCTCATGGATGTTCCCCCTGTCAGCGCACCCCGGTGTGGCCGAATCCACCCGTTCCCCGAGCGCTGTCGCTGAAAGTATCCACTACCTGCAGGCCCACGCGTGCAATCGGCAGCACCACCAGCTGGGCGATGCGATCACCCGGTTGCAGGGTGAACGGCTCGCGGCCCCGGTTCCACGCGCTGATCAGCAGCGGGCCCTGGTAATCGGCGTCGATCAGCCCGGTGCCGTTGCCCAGCACGATGCCGTGGCGATGGCCCAGACCCGAGCGCGGCAGCACCACGGCAGCCAGGTTCGGGTCGGCGATGTGGATGGCGATACCGCTGGGAATCAATGCGGTGTCGCCCGGCTGCAGGGTGAGTTCGGTTTCCAGCGCCGCGCGCAGGTCCAGCCCGGCGCTGTGCTCGGTGGCGTAGGCCGGCAGCGGCCAGGTATCGCCGAAGCGCGGATCGAGCAGCTTGACCTGCAACGGCTGAAGGGTGGAATCAACACTCATGCGTGCAACCTCTGGGCAATCAGGGACAACAGTTGTTCGGCCAGCAGCGCCTTGGAGGTACCGGGGAACACCTGTTCGCCGCCCTGCCAGTAGGCCGTGGCCGCATTTTCATCACTTTCGAAGCCGCCGGTGCTGATGCCCACCTGGTTGGCGATCACCAGGTCCAGGCGCTTGTCCACCAGCTTGCCGCGCGCGTACTTCTCCACATCGTGGGTTTCGGCGGCAAAGCCGACCACCAGCTTCAGCGCGTTGGTCTGCGCGGCCACCTCGGCCAGGATGTCCGGCGTGCGCACCAGCTCCAGTGTGAGGGTCTGGGTGCCGGCGGTCTTCTTCAGTTTCTGCGGGGCCACCTGGCGCGGGGTGTAATCGGACACCGCTGCCGCGCCTATATAGATGTCGGCCGGCAGCGCGCCCAGTACCGCCTCGCGCATCTGCGCGGCCGAGCGCACATCCACCCGCTGCACCCCGGCCGGGGTGGCCAGCTGCACCGGGCCACTGACCAGCACCACCTGCGCGCCCTGGCGCACGGCCGCGGCGGCCAGCGCATAGCCCATCTTGCCGCTGCTGCGGTTGCCCACGTAGCGCACCGGGTCCAGGTCTTCATAGGTGGGGCCGGCGCTGATGACCACGCGCAGGCCCTGGAGCTGCTGCTCGGGCGCGGCATCGGCACCGGCACCGGCCGGCGCCTGCAGCGCGGCCAGTGCGGCCACGATGGCGTTGGGTTCGGTAAGCCGGCCCGGGCCGGATTCGCCTTCGGCCAGCGGGCCGTCTTCCGGCCCGATCACCTGCGCGCCGCGCTGGCGCAGCAGGGTGATGTTGGCCTGCGTGGCCGGGTGCTGCCACATGCGGTGGTTCATGGCCGGGCACACGGTGAGCGGCGCGGTAGTGGCCAGGCACAGCGTGGTGACCAGGTCATCGGCGTTGCCGTGGGCCAGCCGGGCCAGCAGATCGGCGGTGGCCGGGGCCACTACGATGCGGTCGGCCCAGCGGGCCAGCTCGATGTGGCCCATCGCCTGCTCGGCGGCGCTGTCCCACAGGGTGGTGCGGGTGGGCTGGCCGGACAGGGCCTGGAAGCTCAACGGGGTGACGAACTGCTGGGCCCCGGCGGTCATGGCGACCTGCACCTGGGCCCCGGCATCGCGCAGGCGACGCACCAGTTCCAGCGACTTGTAGGCGGCGATGCCGCCGCCGACGCACAACAACAGCTTCTGGCCTTGCAGCGGGCGCGCGGACGCCGGAGAAGCCTGGGGGGAGTCAGCCACCTGCGAATTTCCTGTCGAACTGAGGCGATTAGCTTACCTGATGGGGTGTGGGGGGCTCATGCCTCAGGGGCATGAGGGGGGTGTTTTTGGTCATGAGACTCAGCGGACCCCTGGCTTGATTGTTCGTTGGCTGCTGGTAGAGGAAATGCCCCAGCCACCCTGCCGACAGGGAAAGGTGACCGCCGTGGTTCTAGTCGTTAAAAAAGGATGCTTTAATAACGCCCGCAGCTGGGAAAGGTTTCTTTCGCAGCTGCAACCGTATCCAAAGGAACCTTTGTCATGCCACGCATCACTGGGACCTACCTGACTACCGCCATCGGCGGCGAGAACGTACGCGCCTTCGTACCTGCCGCGCTCCCGCCCGGCAACCCGGTGCTTTCCGCTGCGGCCTACGTGGAACAGAACGCCCGCGCCGAGGTGGCGCTGACGCGCCTGTCTGGCATGGCCGGGCTGGTGGCGTCCAGCAACTGGTTGATCTATGCCGCCATCCGCAAGGAGGCCTTGCTTACCTCGCAGCTGGAAGGCACCCAGGCCACCTTGACCGACGTGCTGGATGAGGAAGCCGGTATGACGGTAACCAATGCCCAGGATGTGGAAGAGGTAACGAATTACCTGCTGGCATTCAACTACGCGCGCGAACAGCTGCGTAGCCCGACCGGTCTGCCGGTATCACTGCGGCTGCTGACCGAATCCCACCGGGTGCTGATGACGGGCGTGCGTGGCGCCACCAAGCAACCCGGAGCCGTGCGCACCACACAGAACTGGATTGGGGGAAGCCGGCCAGGCAATGCGAGCTTCGTTCCGCCGCCAGCGCAGGAAGTGGGCCCCGCCCTCAGCGCGTTGGAGCGCTATATCCACCAGCCAGAGCACGCGTTGCCGCCCCTGGTGCGCGTGGCCTTGGTGCATGCGCAATTTGAAACCATCCATCCCTTCCTGGACGGCAACGGCCGCATTGGGCGCCTGCTCATCGCCATGTTGCTGGAAGAGTGGAAGCTGATGCCCGAGCCGTTGCTGTATGTGTCTGGTTACCTGAAGCGACACCAGCGGGTGTACTACGACCGGCTTTCCGCCATTCGGAATGAGGGTGACTGGGAAGGCTGGGTGAGCTTCTTTCTGGAGGCCGTGGAAGCCGCTGCTGATGAGGCGCAAAGCAGCATCGTTGTCCTTGCCGCGTGCATTGCCGAGGACCGGAAGCGTGTGCTTGCGCTGGGTACCAGTACGTTGGCGACGCTTCGGTTGTTCGAGCTGCTTCCGACCATGCCGAGAATCAACATTGATCGGGCGGCGCAGGTGCTGGAGGTGAGTGCGCCTACTGCGGCGAAGGCTATCAATGGATTGCAGGTGGCTGGGGTGTTGGAGGAGACGACAGGACGGGCGCGGAACCAGAGCTTTTTGTATGCGCGGTATGTGCGACTTTTAATGGAATGAGGGGCCGAGCTATGACACCGCAGAGCGGCTAGCCAACTTCAATAGCGTCTCTCCGCATATCCGTAGAGATAGTATTGTTTTTGACTGGACCAAACAGCCTGCCGAACGGCCATCAAGTGTGCCCACGCGCAATCCTTATCAGAGGACGCGGCATATTCTGATTGGCTGGGCATACGTGTTTCTCGACACTTGTGCCATGGCAATCAAAGACTGGCCCAAGGACGAGCAACCGCGCGAGAAGCTGCTGGCGCGCGGCCCAGCAGCGCTTTCCGATGCTGAGTTGCTTGCCCTGTTCATGGGCACCGGCTGTAAGGGCTTGGACGTCATGGAAAACGCACGCCTTCTCCTCAAGGAACATGGCCCCCTGCGGCTATTGCTTGATATGAGCGCGCAGAAGCTGAAGAAACTGCCGGGGCTCGGCCCGGCACGGGCTTGCAAGCTGGTGGCCGCACTGGAACTCGCCGACCGCCATTTGCGTGCAAAGTTGGACCTGGGCGAAGGCATGTGCGATCCAAAGGCAGCCATGCGCTACTTCAAACAGCGGCTTCGCGGGCGCCCCCATGAGGTCTTTGCGGTCATGTTCTTGAACACCCGCAACCACATGCTGGCGTTCGAGGAGCTCTTCAACGGCACGATCGATGCAGCGGCGGTCTATCCGCGCGAGGTGGCACGCCGCGCCCTGTTCCATAACGCAGCAGCCGTGATCATCGGCCACAACCACCCTTCCGGCAGTGCCGAGCCATCCGCCGCCGACCGCGACATCACGCGTCATCTGGAAAAAGCCCTGCCTTTAGTGGGAGTCCGCCTCCTGGACCACGTAGTAGTAGGCGAAGGCACCCCCGTCTCCATGGCTGAACGAGGCTGGCTCGAACCCACCCTGTCCTTCCGGGGCTGAACGCCCCAGTCAGCCCAAATACCCCTATCCAGAGCACCGAAAGCGGCCCCAACGCCCCTCAAGCCCCCCTGCCCCAACCCCGTTCAATGGATCAGCCCGCCATCTAGGCTAAAATTGCCGATTCCGCCGCTCCAGTCCCAAAGCAGGCCTTGTGAAAAATCTCCTCCGCGCCCTGATCAGCCAAGGCATCGAAGCCTTGCGCGCCAACGGCACTCTGCCGGCCGATACCCTGACCCCGGAATTCGTGGTCGAACGCCCGAAGACCCGTGAGCACGGCGATTTCGCCACCAATGCCGCGATGTTGCTGGCCAAGCCGGCGCGCAGCAACCCGCGCGCCCTGGCCCAGGCGCTGCTGGATGCGCTGCCCAAGAGCAATGACGTGCTGCGCGTTGAAATCGCCGGCCCGGGCTTCATCAATTTCCACCTCGCCCCCAGCGCCTACCAGCGCGAAGCGGCCAGCGTGCTCAAGGAAGGCGCCGATTACGGCCGCAACCTGAGCGGCAACGGCCGTACCGTGGGCGTGGAGTATGTGTCGGCCAACCCGACCGGCCCGCTGCACGTGGGCCATGGCCGCGCTGCCGCCATTGGCGACTGCCTGGCGCGCCTGCTGGATGTGAACGGCTGGAACGCCAAGCGCGAGTTCTACTACAACGACGCCGGCGTGCAGATCGAAAACCTGGCCCTGTCTACCCAGGCGCGCGCCAAGGGGCTCAAGCCCGATGACGCCGGCTGGCCGGAAGCGGGCTACCGCGGCGATTACATCCAGGACGTGGCCAACGCCTACCTGGCCGGCGCCACGGTGGAGCTGGAAGGCCATGCGGTGGTGGGCGAGCGCGACCCGGACAACCTGGATGGCATCCGCCGCTTCGCGGTGGCCTACCTGCGCAACGAGCAGAACCAGGACCTGGCCGCGTTCGGGGTGGATTTCGACATCTACTTCCTGGAAAGCTCGCTGTACAAGGACGGCAAGGTGGAAGAAACCGTCGCCCAGCTGAAGGCGGCCGGCCACACCTATGAGGAAGGCGGCGCGCTGTGGCTGCGCTCGACCGACTTTGGTGACGACAAGGACCGCGTGATGCGCAAGTCCGACGGCACCTACACCTACTTCCTGCCGGACGTGGCCTACCACCTGAGCAAGTGGCAGCGCGGCTATGAGCGCGCGATCACCGAGCTGGGGGCAGATCATCACGGCTCGCTGGCACGCGTGCGCGCCGGCCTGCAGGCGCTGGACGTGGGCATTCCCAAGGGCTGGCCGGAATACGTGCTGCACCAGATGGTGACGGTGATGCGCGGCGGCGAGGAAGTGAAGCTTTCAAAGCGGGCCGGCAGCTACCTGACCCTGCGCGACCTGATCGAAGAAGCCGGCCGCGATGCGACCCGCTGGTTCCTGATTGCGCGCAAGCCCGATTCGCAGCTGACCTTCGATATCGACCTGGCCCGCCAGCAGAGCAACGACAACCCGGTGTTCTACGTGCAGTATGCGCACGCCCGGGTGTGCAGCCTGCTGCGCCAGGCGCAGGAGAAGGGCCTGAGCTACACGCCGGGCGAAGGTCTGGCGGGCATGGCGTCGCTGAACGACGATGCCTCGCTGTGGCTGATGGTGGAAATGTCGCGCTTCCCGGAAGTGGTGGAAGCGGCCGGTATCGCGCTGGAACCGCACCTGATTGCGCAGTATCTGCGTGAATTGGCGCACGCCTTCCACACGTGGTATCACGGCACGCAGGTGCTGGTGGCTGACGACGCCGAACGCAATGCCAAGCTCACGCTGGCCTGCGCGGCGCGCCAGGTGCTGGCCAATGGTCTGAACGTCCTGGGCGTTTCCGCCCCGGAAAAAATGTAAGCAGTGGAGAAGCAGTAAATGGCAGCACGACGCGGCAAGAGCCAGGCACGACGCAACAGCAACCAGGGCACGCCGGGATGGGTGTGGCTGGTGGCCGGTGTGGCGATTGCGGCCGTAGTGTTTTTGGCGGCACCGAACCTGTTCAAGAACGACGGTGATGGCTTCCTGCGGGTGGGCCCGCAGCCGAACCCGAACGCCCAGCCGGCCCCGGTGAGCGACGCCGATACCGACGTGGGCGCTGAACTGCCCAAGCCGGGTGCGGCGCCCAAGCCTGCCGAACCGGCCAAGCCGGCGGCGACGCAGTACGACTTCTACACCTTGCTGCCCGGCAAGGAAGTGGAGATGTCCGATGCGGAGCTGGCGGCCAGCGCGCGCGCGGAAGACCAGCGGCGGGCCAAGGCTGATGCGCAGCGCGCGCAGGCGGCGTTGGAAGGGCGGCCGTTGCCGGCAGGTGCGGCGGCGGCCACACCGACGGCCGCGGTAGCGACGCCGGCCCCGGTTACGGCAGCGCCGTTGCCAGCGCCGGTGGCCGAGCGCCCGGCGGCTACCACGGCACCGGCGGCTACGCCTGCACAGACCACCGCTGCTGCTGCGGCCCCGCCGAAGCCGGCCGCTGCTGCGGCAGCTACCCCGGCGGCGGCTGAGCCGGCGGCCAGCAACGTGCGCTACATCCTGCAGGCCGGTGCGTTTGGTGCGTCTGGCGATGCCGAGGCGACCAAGGCCAAGTTGGCGATGATCGGTTTGGCGGCGCGGGTGGAATCGGCGCAGATCAACGGCAAGACGGTGTACCGCGTGCGCATGGGGCCGTATGGCAGCGCCGGGGAACTGGCGGAAGCCAAGCAGAAGCTGGATGGGACCGGGCTTCAGGCGATGGCGATCAAGGCGCAGTAAGTGGCGCTGCAACGTATCCAGAAACGCCGGGCATTGCCTGGCGTTTTTTTTGGTCGCGCAGAGCAGCCGACCAACGGTCGGCTCTACGGGGTTGGTCTGTGCGCTATCGTGTATCTGCGCCGGGGACCACATCACACAGAGGCGGTGCCGACATGGTCGATCTTTATCCCGCCTTGAAACCCGTTTGTGTGGAACTCCGTCTTGACTCGTTCGACTCATGCGGGCTCGCGGTAGTGGCCATGCATGCATCGACGGCTCGACCCATGGCGTGCGCCTTTGGCGCTGAGCCCATGTGGTACAGCTTTGCCCTGAACGATCCGGCTGTGACCGTGATTGAACCCGGCACTACGGTGACCTGCATCATTTCGTTCATCAATCACGACGGCGCAACCGAGGCCATGCACAGGGGTGCGTCAGTCCTGTTTGGCGACGGGGCATGCACGCGGGGCGTGATCAAGATTGTTTCGTTCGATTGACGCGCTATCGTCCGCCCATGCCATCCCTTCCCGACCCTGCTGAACTCCCCGGCGTTGCCGGTGCCACCGGCCGCTACCGCGAGTGGACGCCGCCAGCTCCGCTGTACGGCTGCTTCGGGCAGCTGTGGCGCAGCGATCTGCCGATGGGTCACAGCGGCGAGGTGGCGGTGCTGCCCGATGGTTGCGTGGACATCCTGTGGCGGGATGGGCGGCTGTATGTGGTGGGGCCGGATGTGGTGGCCGCGCACCCGCAGCTGATGCCAGGCGCGCAGGTGTTGGGCGCGCGATTCCAGCCGGGTGCGGCGCGGGCGTGGTTGGGGGTGCCGCTGGGCGAGATGGTGGGCACGGCCGTGGAGCTGGATGCGGTGCTGGGGCCGCAGGCGCGGCAGATGGCGGCGCGCTTGAATGATGTGGGCGATGGCGATGCGCGGCAGCGGATGTTTGCGCAGGTGCTGGCGGGGCTGCCCCGCTCTTCCGGTAGTCGCCACGCGGTGGCGGCGCGGGTGTTCGGGCAGGTGCGGGCCGGGGGCCACGATCTGGGCGCGATTGGTTCTGCCCTGCAGGTGAGCACGCGCAGCCTGCGCCGGTTGTGCCATGAGCAGTTTGGCTACGGGCCGAAGATGCTGGAGCGGATTCTGCGGCTGCAGCGGTTCCTGGCAGTGGCGCGGGCGCAGCCGCAGTCAGGGCTGGCGGGGTTGGCGGCAGAGGTGGGCTATGCCGACCAGTCGCACCTGAGCCGTGAGGTGCGGGCACTGGCGGGGATCGGGGCGGCGCAGTTGTGCGCGCAATGGCGCAGCTGACTGGCCGTTTTGTTCAAGACCGGCGCAGGCACGTTGGCGATGCTGGGGCTCCTTTCAATGAGATACCCCTCATGAGCACCGCGCAAAGCAACGATCGCCGCATCGACAACATTGAATTCAACGTGGCTGACATTGCGCGCAGCAAGGCGTTCTACGGGAACGTGTTTGGCTGGTCGTTCACCGATTACGGCCCGGCGTATACCGAGTTCAACGATGGGCGATTGTGCGGCGGGTTCACCACGGGCGAGCCGGTGCGGCCGGGTGGGCCGTTGGTGATTCTGTATGCCGATGACCTGGTGGCCACGCAGCAGCGGGTGGAAGCGGCCGGGGCGGAGATCTGCCGGGCGGCGTTCGATTTTCCCGGCGGGCGGCGGTTTCATTTCCGCGATCCGGATGGGTATGAGCTGGCGGTGTGGACGGCCGCCTGAGGTAGAGCCGACCGTTGGTCGGCTGCCGTCAGCGGTGGGTATGCGCCGAGAGCAGCCGACCAACGGTCGGCTCTACGGGCTCAGTCGCGGGCTACCTGGAAACCGGCGAACGACTGGCTGACCGGCATCAGTTCGAGGCGGTTGATGTTGAGGTGCGCCGGCAGGTTGGCCACCCAGAAGATCTGCTCGGCGATGTCGTCGGCGGTCATCGGGTTGGCGCCGGTGTACAGGGTGTCCGAGGCGGCCTGGTTGCCGTGGGTGCGCACCAGGGTGAACTCGGTTGCGGCCATGCCCGGTTCGATGGTGGTGACGCGCACGCCGGTGCCGTGCAGGTCGGCGCGCAGGCCCAGTGAGAACTGGCTGACGAAGGCCTTGGTGCCGCCGTAGGCGTTGCCGCCCGGGTACGGGTATACGCCGGCCACCGAGCTGATGTTGATGATGGCGCCCTTGCGCGCCACCAGCTGCGGCAGCAGGCGGTGGGTCAGGGTGACCAGCGCGGTGACGTTGGTGTCGATCATGGTGCGCCAGTCGTCCAGCGAGGCGCTCTGCGCCGGGGCGGTGCCCTGGGCGAGGCCGGCGTTGTTGACCAGCAGGTCAATGTTGGCGAAGTCGGGCGGCAGGGCGGCCAGCGCGGCCTCCATAGCGGTGGCATCGCGCACGTCGAAGACGGCCGCGTGGACGCGCTCGGGACCGTAGGCGTCGACCAGCGGCTGCAGCCGTTCAGCGCGGCGGCCGGTGGCGATGACGCGCCAGCCCGCCTGGGCGAAACGATGGACGGCGGCAGCGCCAAAACCGGAGGTGGCGCCAGTAATCAGAGCGGTACGGGTCATCGGGGTACTCCGTGGGAATCCCCCGCATTTTCGCACCGATCAGCGGATGCGGAATACGCGTGCCTTGGGCAGGTCTTCGTCCACCTGCAGGAACCAGCGGCCGGCAATGCCGGGCACCACCACGATTTCTGGGTTGCTGCGGCTGGCCTTGAGCTTCATTTCGCCCTTGAGCACCTGCCACTGCTGGCCGTTGTCCAGGGTGAACACGGTGCCCGGGGCCCAGCCGTCCACCTGGCCGGTGACCTTGGCGGTGATGGGGCCGTCGTCCAGGCCCGGGAACATGGGCGCCGGGGTGGGCGCACCGGGCATGGCCACCGGGGCGGCAGCCACCGGCGGGGCCGGGCTGCGGGCGTCGGCCTCGCGCAGCAGGCGGTTCAGGGTCTGCAGCTGGGCCGGGGTGAGCCCCACCTGGGCCAGTTCCTGCGGGTCCACGCGCTGTTCGATTGCCGCATACGGGGCCTGGGCGGCGGCCGTTGCAGCCAGCCACACCATGCCCACACCCGCCAGAATCTGCCACCTGCGCATTGCCTGCTCCACTGCCTGTACGTGCTCGATGGCGGCACTGTGCTTCACTTTCATGGCAGCCAGATGACAGGGTGGCCGGTCGCGCCGGGCGGTGAGGCCGGCAGGGGGTAAAATGTCGGCCAGCCGCGCAGCCGCGCCGGCGGTATTGGACGTCACATGATCAACAACGATGTACTGCGCAGCATCCGCTACATGCTCGACCTCAGCGACGGCATGATCGCCGACACCTGTGCCCTGGCCGACCCGGCCTTCGTGATCGACAAGGCCGACGTGGCCGGTTGGCTGCGCAAGGAAGACGAGGAAGGCTTCGTGGCCTGCGACGACCTGACCCTGTCGCATTTCCTCAACGGGCTGATCGTGCATTACCGTGGCCGCGACGAGAGCCAGCCGCTGCGCCCGGTGGAAAAGCGCATCACCAACAACCTGGTGCTGAAGAAGCTGCGCGTGGCCTTCGAGCTGAAGGACGTGGACATGCACGAGATCTTCAACAGCGCCGGGTTCCCGGTGTCCAAGCCGGAGCTGTCGGCGCTGTTCCGCCAGCCGGACCACAAGAACTACCGCGCCTGCGGCGACCAGCTGCTGCGCAACTTCCTGAAGGGCCTCACCCTGCGCGTGCGCGCTGCCTGAGCCCCCCGCTGGCACGTGGCTCGGCCTGCGGGGCCACGTGCTGCAGCAGTTCCTGCATGAAGGCCCGCGCCGCTGGCGTGGGCAACCTGGACCACACCGCATGCACGCGCCGCACCGGCGCGTCCTGGATGGCCACGCAGGCCACACCAGTGAAGCCGGCGGCGATGGCCACCGGCACGATGCCCACCGCCAGCCCCTGCTGGACGAAGCGCTCGATGAGCGACATGTGGTTGATCTCGAACGGCACCTTGTGCGGTAGCCCGGCGGCGGCGAAGGCTTCGTCGGTCTGCCGGCGCGCGCCGCTGCCGTACTGGAAATCCACCAGCGGCAACTCGGCCAGGGTGGCCAGCGAGAGGCGCTTGCGGCTGGCCAGCGGATGGCTGGGCGGCAGCACGGCCACCATCGATTCTTCGGCCAGCAGCCGGTGGCAGGCGCCGTCGATGGCGGTGCCCGGCGACAGGCCCACCAGCGCCACATCCACGCGGCGCTCGCGCACGTCTTCCATCAGCACTTCGCTTTTGTCCATGCGCAGGCGGAATTCCACCTGCGGGTAGCGGGTGTGGAAGGCGGCCAGACAGGCGACAAGATCCACGGCGGTAAGCGAGGTGATCTGGCCGATGGTGAGGGTGCCGCGTACCTGGCCGGCCACGGCGGCCACGTCTTCGCGCAGGTGCCGCAGTGCATCAAGCACCTGGCGGGCGTGGGTGAGCAGCACCTCGCCGGCCGGGGTGACCCGTACCTGGCGCGGCAGGCGTTCGAACAGGGTGGCCTGCAGTTCTTCTTCCAGGTGGGCGATCTGGTGGCTGAGTGCAGACTGCACCACATGGCAGCGTGCGGCGGCGCGGGTGAAGTTGCGCTCTTCGGCCAAGGCCACGCAGAACTCGAGCTGTTTGAGGTTCACGCCGGCATCTTCCTTACCCATCTAATTTACAGATGCGTTGGATGATAACTATTCATTTCCATCATCGCGCAGGTGAGCAGACACTGGCGTCCCCCTGATCCCCGGAGGCCCCATGACGGCCGATGTACACACCCCTCTGAGCCGCTGGCAGGTGCTGTTGATGGCCTTTGCCACGGGCGTGGCGGTGGCCAGCAATTACTACGCCCAGCCGCTCCTGCACACCATTGCCGGCGAGTTCGGGGTGTCGTTTGGCCGCGCGGGCATGTTGGTGACGGCCGCGCAGTTGAGCTACGGGGTGGGTGTGGTGCTGCTGGTGCCGTTGGGCGACATGTTCGAGCGGCGGCGGCTGATTGTGGTGATGTCGTTGTTGTCGGCGGCGGGCCTGGTGGTGAGTGCGTTGAGCCACCAGTTCGTGTGGTTGCTGGTGGGCACGGCGATCACCGGGTTGTTTTCGGTGGTGGCGCAGGTGCTGGTGCCGTTTGCGGCCACGCTGGCGCGGCCGGAAGAGCGCGGCCGGGTGGTGGGCACGGTGATGAGCGGGTTGCTGCTGGGCATTCTGCTGGCGCGCACGGTGGCCGGGGCGTTGTCGTCGCTGGGCGACTGGCGCTGGGTGTACTGGATGGCGGCAGGCACCTTGGTGCTGACCACCTGGGTGCTGTATCGCACGCTGCCGCGCTTCTACCAGCATGCCGGATTGGGCTACGGGGCGTTGCTGCGCTCGATTGGCACGCTGTTCGCGCAGGAGCCGGTGTTCCGGTTGCGCACGCTGCTGGGCGGGCTGAGTTTTGCGATGTTCGCGATGTTCTGGACGCCGCTGGCGTTCCTGCTGGCGGGCGCGCCGTACCACTACAGCGATGCGACGATCGGGCTGTTCGGGTTGGTGGGTGCGGCAGGCACGCTGGCGGCGGGCGTGGCAGGGCGGATGGCAGACCGGGGCAAGGCGGCGTTGGCGACGACGCTGGCGCTGGTGCTGCTGGCGGCGTCGTGGTTGCCGTTGGGCTTTTCGACGCAGTCGCTGGTGGCGCTGGTGGTGGGCGTGCTGGTGCTGGACCTGGCGGCGCAGCTGCTGCACGTGAGCAACCAGAACGTGGTGTTCGCGCTGCGGCCGGAGGCGCGTAACCGGCTCAATGCGGGGTACATGACCGGGTATTTCATTGGCGGGTCGTTGGGGTCGCTGGTGTCGGCGCAGGTGTATGCGGCGTACGGGTGGATCGGGGTGTGCGTGGCCGGCGCCGGTGTGGCCGCGGTGGCGATGGCGGTGTGGGCGCTTGCGGTGATGCGCCGGTAGAGCTGACCGTTGGCCGGCTGCCGCGATGTGACGTCGTAGAGCCGACCGTTGGTCGGCTGCATTGGCGCGGTGGCTGGGGGCAGCCGACCAACGGTCGGCTCTACGGGACGCAGCCGAGCGACGGTCGTCGCTACGTCAGAAGCTGGTTTGCACGGCAAATTCGACGAATGCGGGGTACATGACCGGATATTTCATTGGCGGGTCGTTGGGGTCGCTGGTGTCGGCGCAGGTGTATGGGGCCTACGGGTGGATCGGGGTGTGCATGGCCGGCGCCGGTGTGGCGGTGTGGGCGCTTGCGGTGATGCGCCGGTAGAGCTGACCGTTGGTCGGCTGCCGCGATGTGATGTCGTAGAGCCGAGCGACGGTCGGCGCTACGTCAGAAGCTGGTTTGCACGGCAAATTCGACGAATGCGGGGTACATGACCGGATATTTCATTGGCGGGTCGTTGGGGTCGCTGGTGTCGGCGCAGGTGTATGCGGCGTACGGGTGGATCGGGGTGTGCGTGGCCGGCGCCGGTGTGGCGGTGTGGGCGTTTGCGGTGATGCGCCGGTAGAGCCGACCGTTGGCCGGCTGCCGCGATGTGACGTCGTAGAGCCGACCGTTGGTCGGCTGCATTTGCGCGGTGGGTGAGCGCAGCCGACCAACGGTCGGCTCTACGGGACGCAGCCGAGCGACGGTCGGCGCTACGTCAGAAGCTGGTTTGCACCGCAAATTCGACGAATGCGGGTACATGACCGGGTATTTCATTGGCGGGTCGTTGGGGTCGCTGGTGTCGGCACAGGTGTATGCGGCGTACGGGTGGATCGGGGTGTGCGTGACCGGCGCCGGTGTGGCGGTGTGGGCGTTTGCGGTGGTGCGCCGGTAGAGCCGACCGTTGGTCGGCTGCCACCCAAACACGACCGGGTAGAGCCGACCGTTGGTCGGCTGCCGCGAGCAACCGCGGAAATGCAGCCGACCAACGGTCGGCTCTACCGCGCGGGATGGGTCGGCGCTACGTCAGAAGCTGGTTTGCACGGCGAATTCAACGCGCGAGCCGGCATTGCCGGGGAACAGGCGCGTGGCGGCGCGGTCGGTGTCGTGCGCGGTCAGGCGCAGTTCCCACGGGCCGTGCACTTTCCAGATCGCACTGAGCTGGCCATGCAGGTAGTCATCGCCCTGCGCGCTGGCCAGCCAGTAATGGCCCACCGCCGCTTCCAGCCGCCACTGTTCGCCCAGCGGCAGGCGCGCGCCCAGTTGGGCGTAGGTGCCAGTGTGGCCGCCGGCCAACGCGTCGTCGGACACGCCTACCTGCAGCCAGTAGCGCTGCTGCCAGGTAAGGGTGCTGTTGAGCTCGGTCCAGTCCAGGTCCACGCTGCTGGACGGGTAAAGGTAGCGGGTGAGGTTGACGTCCAGCGCCCAGTTTTCATTCAGCGCCCCGCCCCAGCCGGCCACCACGTCGAACTCGCTGCGCGCGCCGTTGTCGGGCTGGAAGGACACCCCGGACCCCCACACCGAGGCGTACCAGCCGCGCTCGCTGCCCAGCTTCACCCCCGCCTGCGCGGCCGGGTCGCCATCGCTCTGCGAGCTGCCACGCCACACGTAATCGGAGGTGAGCGTTGCATTGCCCTCCACCGCCGCCGAGGCCGCACCACTGATCGCCAGGCCCAGCAGCAGCGCGCTGCAGCGGCGCGCGATGCGCCGTTTTGAAAGTTCAACCACCACGTTTGCCACTCCTTCGGACGGCGGCGCCGTCGAGGTGGCCAGTGTTCCCGCAGGGGCCGTAAAGCCGCCATTCCACCGCCACTGGACCGGCGCAAATTCGGCGTAAATCCTGCGTCCACGATGCCGCGCAGGCCCCGCGCTATCATGGCCGCTCTGACCTGTTGCGAGTAATGGCGTGGACGCGATCCTGACCCCGGTGTCGATTGGCGAGCTGATCGACAAGATCACCATTCTGGAAATCAAGGCCGAGCGCATCAGCGACGCGGGCAAGAACGCCAACGTCCGCAAGGAACTGGATGGCCTGTGGCCGTTGTGGCAGCAGCAGCTGGCCAGCCAGCCGGGGCTGGAGGCGCTGAAGGATCAGCTCAAGGCCATCAACGTGCGCATGTGGGACATCCAGGACCAGCTGCGCGACAAGGAAGCGGCGCGGGTGTTCGACGATGCGTTCATCCAGCTGGCGCGCGGGGTGTACGGCACCAACGGCGAGCGGGTGAAGGTAAAGAACGAGATCAACCGCGTGGCCGGTTCGGCGCTGGTGGAAGAAAAGCAGTACCAGGGCGAGTAAACCGCCCTGCCCGCGCCGGGCTCAATGCCCGGTGGCGGCCATGAAGCGTTCGCGGTCCTGCTGGGTACGCCGGCGGATTTCGGCCAGCGCTTCGTTTTCGGTGGCTTCCAGCATGGATTCGAACAGGCGCTGGAAGTGGTTGCGCATGGCCAGCCGTGCGGCGGCCGGGTCGCGCTGGCGCAGGGCGTCCAGAATACGGGTGTGTTCTTCGTCGCGGGTGTCGTCGTCGTTGTGGCAGACGTTGGCGTACACCTGCCTGACCCGCGGCAGCTCGTTGCGCATGCGCCAGATCAGCTGCACGCAGTGCTCCACCACCGGGTTGCCGGCGATGCGCGCAATGGACAGGTGGAACTGGCGGTCGGCCTCGCTGGCGGCAGCCTCGCCCGAGGCCGGGTCGACCATCGCAGCGATCAGGCCGGCCAGGTCGTCCACTTCTGCATCGGTGATGCGGCTGGCGGCCATCGCCGCCGCTTCGGCCTCGATGACCGCACGCGCCGCGGTGAGGTCGAAGGCCGAGACGTCCGGCAGCGCGCCGGGGGCCTGCGACGGGCGTGCCTTCACATACACGCCTGACCCGGTCTTGATGGTGATCAGGCCCTGCGCTTCCAGCGCGATTTCCGCCTCGCGCACGGTGACCCGGCTGACGCCGAGGCGTTCGGCCAGATCGCGTTCGCCGGGCAGGCGCGAGCCCGGCGGGAATTCGCCCTTCTCGATCAGTGCGACGATTTCGGCGGCAATGGACTGGTAGAGACGGGGTTCGGACATCATCAAGACCTGGCTGTACGGTGGCTGGGAACCATCATGCGACCCGCGCCCCGGGAGAGCGGCGCGGTTGGGAAAACCGCGCCACTGACCTCAGAAGCGGTAGCGCACCCCGAGATAATAGCGCCGCCCGTAGGTGGTGTACTCGCGGAAGCTGCCCAGTATCGGCATATCCGACACCCGCGGCTCGTCGGTGAGGTTGCTGGCCGACAACGACAGCGACAGGTGCTTGTTCACTTTATAGGTGGCGCGGAAGTCGAGCGAGCCATTGTCGCGCACGTAGCGGTTCTGCGAGGGGTCGCCGACGAACTGCTGGTAATAGTCCGAGCGATATTTGTAGATCGCCTGCAGGTCCAGCTTGCCCAGGCCCCAATACACCTGGGCCGAGGCCACGTGCTTGGACAGCCCGAAGATGTTGGCCGGCTCCACGATGCCCGGGGTGAACACCCCGGTGATGGGGTCGGTGGACTCGCCCAGGCGCAGGTCTTCGGTCTTGAAGTTGGAATGGGCGTAGTTGTAGCTGGCCTTCACGCCCAGCCCGGAGAAGATGCCCGGCAGGTAGCTGAAGGTGTGCGAGCCGGTCAGCTCGGCACCGATCAGATCGCTCTTCTGGTTGCTGGTGGCCAACTGTTCCACCGGCACGGTGACGCTCTGGCCGTCGATGTCGAAGGTTTCACCCAGCACCACCGGCACCGAACCGCCATTGAACTGCTTGTAGTAGATCGCCGTGGCCAGCATGGAATCGGCATTGGCATACCACTCCAGCGAGACATCGGCGTTCCAGGACATGAGCGGCTTGGCGCGCGGGTTGCCGGTAGCGGTGATGTTGCCCAGCGCCTCGGCCACGCTGCGGAAATCGGTATCGGCCTCGTCCAGGGTGAAGCTGCGGCCGAAGCCTTCGGCGGCCAGGTCCGGGCGCGACATCGCGCGGTAGGCACCCACGCGCAGCAGCAGGTCCGGGCGCAATTCGAAGGCGGCGTTGAAGCTGGGCAGCCATTCGGCGTTGCTGGACTTGAGCACCTGGCGGGTGAAATCGCCAGTGGGGCGCAAGGTGACGCTGCCGTCGGGATTGTTGATGACATCCAGCCCGCTGCGCAGGCCCACCGAGCTGACGTCGGTGCGCACCCAGCGCACGCCGATGTTGCCGGTGACCGGCAGCCCGAACCATTCGCTGCTGTAGTCGCCCATCAGGTAGACGGCGTTGGTTTTCTCGGTGACATCGTTGTTGGCCGGGTCGCGCAGGTCCGCGCTCAGGCCGGTGTCGTCCACGCCGGTGAAGGCGTTGAACAGGCAGCGGCTGTCGAAGCTGGCCCACTGGTCGATGGTGTTGCCGCTGGCGTTGGCCAGGAAGTCCTTCTGCGGAAATGCCTGGCGGCAGGCCTGGTTGGCCGCGCGGATGGCCGCGACATTGGTGGTGGTGATGTCGCGGGTGTCGGTGAAGTCTTTGTAGGTGGCTTCGGAATGGCGCAGACCGCCCTTGAGCGCGGTGAAGAAGCCGCTTTCCGGGGTGAAGGCCGCATCGAAGCGCTGCGCACGGATGGTGTGCTCGCGGCTCTGCTGGCGGCGGCGCACCAGCGCCGAGTCGGTGTAGTTGTCCGGGTTTTTCACATCGAACGCCGGGTCCAGGTAAATGCTGGGCACATCGCCGCTGTAGTCGTAGGTGTAATCGACATAGCGGGTGTTCTTGATGCCGCCCACCGGCTTGCCGTTGACGTCGGTGCGGCCGGCGCGCAGGCGGGTGGAGCGTTCGATCTGGTCGCGCTGGGTGTTGGAGTAGGACAGATCGGTGGACAGCGTCCAGGCCGGGGTGGGCCGGAAGATCACGTTGAAGCCGCCGCCGGTGTATTCCTCCTTGCGCTCCAGGAAGTTGCCGGTGGAATCCACGGTGGTGCTGCCGGTGTGGTGCAGCAGTGCGCCGTCATCGCTGACCACGCGGTTGTTGAGGTTGCGCATCATCGAGGACAGCGACAGGTCCGAGCGGTCTTCGGTGTAGTCACGCTTGGAGTGCTGGTAGTCCAGGTTCACTTCCACCGCGTCGCTGGGGCGCCACTGCAAGGCGGCGAACTGCGAATCGCGCTTGTCGTGTTCGATGAACTGGCGGTAGATGCGGCTGCTGGGCACCAGGTAGTACGGCACGCCGTTGGCGACCTGGTTGCCGTTGACCTGGGTGCAGTTGCGGGTAGCGCCCACGGTTTCTCGGCCGTCGCAGGCCACCCAGGTGGAGCTGCTGGAGAACATCTCTTCGGGGTTGCTGCCTTCCAACGCCTGCACGCCCACCGAGATGCCGAGTTTGCCGGCCCCGCCCATGTCGAACTGGTCGATGTAGCTGGCGGTACCGCGCCAGCCCACGCCATCTTTGTCCTTGAGGCGGTTGTCGTAGTCCTGCCAGGTGCCACGCCCGTCCAGCTGGAAGGTGCGCTTGCCGTATTCGAGCGGCTTCACCGTTTCCAAGTTGACGGTACCGGCCACGCCACCTTCGACGAAGTCGGCGCGCTGGGTTTTGTAGATGGCCACCGAGTTGATCAGCTCGGACGGGAACTGGTTGAAGTTCACCGAGCGGTCGCCGCTGCCGTTGGTGGCCTCGCGACCATTGAACGTGGACGAGCCCAGGAACGGGCCCAGGCCACGGATCGAGATCTCCGAAGCACCGCCCTTTTCGCGGTGGGTGGACGCACCGGTGATGGTTTCGATGGCCTCGCCGATGGACAGGGCCGGCAGGTCGCCGATGTCGTCGGCGGCCAGGACGTCGGCGATGACGGTTTCTTCGCGCTTCTTGTCGATGGACGTCTGGATGGTGCCGCGCACACCGGTGACCTGGACCTGGTCCAGGGTGGTGGCCTGCGCGGGTGGGGCTTCAGCGTCCTGCGCGCTGGCCAGCGGCATGGCCGCGGTGACGGACAGGGCATACAACAGCGCGCCATGCAGCGCGGTGCGGCGGAGGCCTCGTGGCGAGGCCGTACGGCGGTCATGCAACATCGTGATCTCCCTCCCAGGATGGATCGTCCGATTACACGGATTCGATCCGGACAATTCACGGTTGCTGGACCAATGTCAATGAATTGGTACTAAAGTCTACCCCTGTGATCCACCTAGACCACTTTGGGCTGATTTAATGTGCGGATGCAGCAGGAAACTGCGCAACAGGCCAACCACATGCACCTAAAGTGGTATGTGATTGTGGTTGACGCGCAACGCGTTCGACCTGTTACGATCCGGACTCGCGTTGAATGCCACGGTTGATCTGGGAGGGTAAGCCTGTGACTTTGCACCATTCGCATGCGCCACGGGCGCTGCGCCCACTGGCGGCAGCCTTGGCCATCGGCCTGGGACTGACGGCCCTGCCCGCGCTCGCGGCCGATCACCTGGTCCGCGATGCGGCCGGCTACGCCGCCGTGGCAGCCACGCTGCAACCGGGCGACACGGTGATTCTAGCCAACGGGGTTTGGCGTGATGTTGATCTGCTGCTGCAGGGCACCGGCAAAATTGGTCAACCAATTAAGTTGACGGCGCAGACCGCCGGCCAGGTGATTCTGAGCGGGCAGTCGCAACTGCGTTTGGCCGGCGCCTATCTGGAGGTATCCAACCTGGTGTTCCGCGATGGCTGGGCGCCAGGAGGCGAGGTGGTGTCCTTCCGCGCCTCGTCCAAGGCCTGGGCCACCCACAGCCGGGTGACCGGGGTGGTGATCGATGGCTACAACAAGCCGGACCGCCAGCAGTCGGACAACTGGGTGGGCCTGTACGGCCAGCACAACCGCTTCGACCATAACCAGCTGGTGGGCAAGACCAATGCCGGCACCACCCTGGTGGTGGTGCGCAACGCCACCAGCGGGTTGGACAACCAGCACCGCATCGACCACAACTGGTTCGGCCCGCGCCCCAACCTGGGCAGCAACGGCGGGGAAACCCTCCGCGTGGGCACCAGCCACGATTCGCAGTCCGATTCCAACACAGTGGTGGAGAACAACTGGTTCGAACACTGCGATGGCGAGGTGGAGATCGTGTCCAACAAGTCCGGCGGCAACCTTTACCGCGGGAATGTCTTCCATGAATCGCGCGGGTCGCTGGTGCTGCGCCACGGCCACGGCAACGTGGTGGAGCGCAATGTGTTCATCGGCAACGGCAAGCCGCATACGGGTGGGGTGCGGGTGATCAACCGGCACCAGATCGTGCGCGACAATTATTTCGACGGCCTGGCCGGCGATGGCTTCGCCGCGGCGCTGGCGGTGATGGCCGGCACCCGCGATGCGCCGCTGAACCGCTACGAGCAGGTGGACGATGCGGTGATCGAGCGCAACAGCTTCCTCAACGTGCGCCAGGTCTTCCTGGGCGCCGGGCTGGATGCCGAGCGCAGCGCGATGCCGGTCAACAGCCGCATTGCCGGCAACCTGTTCATCGACGACGGAAAGAGCGAACTGCTGCGCACTCAGGGCGACCTGGGCGGCATCACCTTCAGTGCCAATGTGCAGAGCCCGGCGCTGTCGGCCGGGTTCCCGGCCGGGGTGACAGCGGCGAAGGTGACGCTGCAGCGTGCCGCCAACGGCCTGCAGTACCCGGTGGATCCCCTGAGCGCCGGCGCACCGCGCGACCTGGCACCGATCGCACGCGATCAGGTCGGGGTGAGCTGGTATCCCAAAACGTTGGACGCGGTGGCGTTGGACAGCGGCCAGGTGCGCACCGTGGCCCCGGGCGAAGACACCCTCACCCGTGCCATCGCCGCCAGCGCGCCGGGCGACCGGCTGCAGCTGCAGCGCGGCCAATACCGCGTGGACCAGGTGCTGGGCGTGGCCCACCCGCTGAGCGTGATGGGGCCGGCGCGCGGCCAGGCCCGCCTGCAGTTCACCCGCCCCAGCCTGTTCGAGATCCGTGCCGGCGGTGCATTGAAACTGTCGCGGCTGGAGATCGACGGCGCGCTGGCCCCCGATGCCGCCGGCAATGCGGTGGTACGCATCGCCCCGGGCAGCCAGGCGTTCAACTACACCCTGCTGATCGAAGACAGCCGCATCCACGGGCTGACCGCCAACAAAGCCTTCGACGTGGTCAACGCCGGCAAGGGCAGCCTGGCCGCGCGCATCGCGCTGACCAACACCACGGTAGAGGACATCAGCGGCAGCGTGATTGCCGCGGCCGCCGAGACCGACGACCTGGGCACCTACAACGCCGAGGTGGTGGACATCGACGATTCGCGCTTTGCCCGCATTGGTGGGCCACTGCTCACGCTGTATCGCGGCGGCACCGATGAAAGCACCTTCGGTCCTACCCTGCGCGTGCGGCGCAACGTGCTCGACGCCGTGGGGGTGGCCGATGACACCAGCCTGCGCCTGCACGGGGTGCAGACCGCCACGCTGACCGACAACCAGTTCCTGCGCAGCGGCCGCGTGCGCTTCAGCCACCGCGTGGGCGAACCCCGCCTGGTGGTGCGCGACAACCTGCTCACCGGCACTGCGGCGATGCAGTCCGATACTCCAGCCGAGACCCTGCCATGACGCGTTCCACGCCCTTGATGCTGCTGCTGGCGGCCTCCTTCAGCGCCGCTGCCCTGTCCGCTGCGGCCGCCATGCCTGCCAGCGCGCAGCAGCCTGCCGCCAGCGCCAGCGCGCCGGTGCTGGTCACCGCCGCGCAATGGCAGCAGATGCGCAGCGATGGCGCCAGGTACCCGGTGTTTGGCAAGGAACAACAGCGCGCCGAGCGCCTGGTGCGTGCGGCCATGAAGGCCGGCATCGACGTGCCGGTGCCCAAGGACAAGGGCGGCGGCTATACCCACGAACAGCACAAGCGCAATTACCAGGCCATCCAGGCGGCCGGCGCGCTGTACCGGCTGACCGGCGACAAGGTGTATGCCAATTACGCGCGCGATGTGCTGCTGGCCTACGCCAAGCTCTATCCCGGGCTGGGCGCGCACCCGCAGGGCCGCGGGCAGATTCCCGGCCGGCTGTTCTGGCAGACGCTCAACGATTCGGTGTGGCTGGTGAGCGCGGTGCAGGGCTACGACGCGATCCGCGACAGCCTGGACGCCAATGATCGCAAGACCATCGACGACAACGTGTTCCGGCCGATGGCCGATTTCCTCAGCGGCACCCCGGAAAACTTCGACAAGATCCACAACCACGCCACCTGGGCGGTGGCCGCGGTGGGCATGACCGGCTACGTGCTGCGCGATGCCACCTACGTGGACAAGGCGCTGAAGGGCAGCAAGCGCGATGGCAGCGCCGGCTTCCTCAAGCAGGTGGACCAGTTGTTCTCGCCCGATGGCTATTACGAGGAAGGCCCGTACTACCAGCGCTATGCGCTGGCACCGTTCATCCTGTTCGCCAACGCGATCGAGCGCAACGCGCCGCAGCAGGGCATCTTCAAGCGCCGTGACGGCGTGCTGCTCAAGGCGGTGGATGCGCTGGTGCAGAGCAGCTACGACGGCTACTTCTTCCCGATCAACGACGCGATCCTGGACAAGGGCCTGGACACCGAGGAACTGGTGGCCGGCATCGACATCGCCTACGCGCAGACCGGCGATGCCCGGCTGCTGTCGGTGGCCAAGGCGCAGAAGCGCGTGCTGCTGTCACCCGAGGGCCTGCAGGTGGCGCAGGCACTGGCGCAGGACAAGGCCAAGCCGTTTGCGTTTGTCCCCACCCTGCTGCGCGATGGCCCGGACGGCACCGAGGGTGCGCTGGCGATCCTGCGCATGGGCGGCCCCGAGGGCCAGGCCCTGGTGATGAAAAATACCAAGCAGGGCATGGGCCACGGGCACTTCGACAAGCTCAACTGGCTGTTCTACGACAACGGCCAGCGCGTGGTGACCGATTACGGCGCAGCCCGCTTCCTCAACATCGAGGCCAAGGCCGGCGGTATCTACCTGCCGGAAAACAACAGCTGGGCGCGCCAGACCATCGCGCACAACACGCTGGTGGTGAACGAGCAGAGCCACTTCGGCGGCGACTGGAAGAAGGGCCAGCCCCTGGCACCGACGCCGCTGTTGTTTGCGACCCGCGACGACACCCAGATTGCCTCGGCACGCATGGACGGCGCCTACGACGGGGTGAGCTTCACCCGCACCCAGCTGCTGCTGGCCCATCCCTCGCTGAGTGAGCCGGTGGTGCTGGACCTGCTGCGGGTGACCGGCAACAAGGCCGCGCGCTACGACCTGCCGCTGCATTTCAACGGCCACATCATGGCGGTGGGCTTCAAGAGCCAGTCGGCGGTGGCCAACCGCCCGGTGCTGGGCAAGGCCAACGGCTACCAGCACGTATGGGTGGATGCCTCCAGCGAACCCAGCAGCGAGGCGCGCAGCCTGACCTGGCTGCTGGACGGACGCTTCTACACGTACCGCTTTGCCAGCACCGCACCGTCGCGGGCGTTGATCGGTGAGAGCGGCGCCAATGACCCCTCCTTCAACCTGCGCCGCGAGCCGATGCTGCTTCAGCGCGTGGATGGCCAGGCGGCGACTACGTTCTACGGCGTGCTCGAACCGCACGGCCAGTACGACGGCACCGCCGAGACCGTGCGTGGCGCCAACAGCCGCATTGATGCCATTGCGCATTACCGCGGCAAAGACGCTGACGTGCTGGTGCTGGATCTGGCCGGCGGCAAGCGCGTGGCGGTGGGCATTGCCGACGAGCCGGGCCAGGCAAGCGGCCATGAAGTGAGCGGCGGCGGGCAAACCTGGCGCTGGGACGGCGGCTGGAAGCGCTTTGACGGCAGCACCGGCAAGGACGGCAAATGAAAGTAACCACGCAGGCCCGCACCTACGTCCGCTGGCTGATCGTGGCGTTGATTGCCGTGGCCACGGTCATCAACTACATCGACCGCAACGCACTGGCGGTGATGTGGCCGCAGATCTCCAAGGATGTGGGCGCCACCAAGGAAGACTACGCGCTGCTGGTGACGGTCTTCATGCTGTTCTACGCCGCCGGGCAGTTCGTGTTCGGGCGGCTGTTCGACATCATCGGCACGCGACTGGGCTTTGCGCTGTCCATTGCGGTGTGGTCGATCTCGATCGCGCTGCATTCGGTCACCCACTCGATCCTGTCCTTCAGCCTGGTGCGCGCATTGCTGGGCATCAGCGAGGCCGGCGCGTGGCCGGGCGCGGTGAAGGCCAATGCCGAATGGTTCCCGGCACGCGAACGGGCGCTGGCGCAGGGCGTGTTCAACGCGGGGGCGTCGATTGGCGCGATCATCTCCGCGCCGCTGATTGCGGTGTTGTTCCTGTGGCTGGGCTGGCGCGGCACGTTCATCCTGATTGGTGCGATCGGCTTTGTGTGGCTGCTGCCGTGGCTGATCATCTACCGGGCCGGGCCGGACAAGCACCCGTGGGTGAGCGCGGCCGAGCGCGCGTTGATCCTGGATGCCCCCACCGAACAACCCACCACGCCCAAGGCCGAGTACGTGCCCAACGTGCGCCAGTTGCTGGGCCACCGGCAGACCTGGGGCATCCTGATTTCGCGGTTCTTCCTGGACCCGATCTGGTGGCTGTTCGTGTCGTGGCTGCCGATCTACCTGGCCGATACCTTCGGTTTTGACATCAAGCAGATCGGCATCTTCGCCTGGGTGCCTTACGTGGGCGCGATGATCGGCAGCCTGGGCGGCGGCTGGTTGTCGGGCCGGTTGATCGGTGCCGGCTGGAGCGTGGACAAGGCACGCAAGGTGGTCATCACCCTGGGCGGGGCGATCATGGCGCCGGCACTGCTGGGCGCAGTGCTGGCCACCGACCCGGTGTGGGCGGTGGTGACCATTGCCTTCGTGCTGTTCGGCTTCCAGATCGCGATCGGCAATATCCAGACCCTGCCCGGCGACATCTTCAGCGGCAAGTCGGTCGGGTCGGTCGCCGGGCTGGGCGGCATGGCCGCGGTGGCCGGCACGCTGATCACCACCTGGCTGGTGCCGGCGATGACCCACGACTCCTACGCCCCGATTTTCATGCTGGTGGCCGCACTGGTGCCGGCCTCGCTGCTGGCGCTGTGGCTGGTGACCGGCCGCGTCGAAAAACTGGACGGCCCGGCCCCGCCGCGCTGACCCCCTTCTTTCCTTTCCCCCAACGTACGACTGGAGTTTTTCCATGACCCAATTCAACAACAAGGTGGCCATCGTCACCGGTGGCGGCCGTGACATCGGCCGCGAGATCTCGCTCAAGCTGGCCGCCGCCGGCGCCAAAGTGTGCATCAACTACGCCAACGACGAAGCCAGCGCGCAGGACACCCTGCAGCAGATCCAGGCCGCCGGTGGCACCGCCATCGTGCACCGCGCCGACGTGACCGATGCCAAGGCCGTGGCGGGCATGGTGGCCGCCACCCAGGCCGCGTTCGGCGAGCGCATCGACGTGCTGGTGAACGTGGCCGGTGGCATGGTGCAGCGCCGCCCGCTGGCCGAGATCGACGAGGCGTTCTTCCACAAGGTGATGGATCTCAACATGAGCTCGGTCTACCTCACCACCCACGCGGTGGTGCCGCACATGCCCGAGGGCGCGGCGATCGTGAACTTCGCCTCGCAGGCCGGCCGCGATGGCGGTGGCCCGGGCGCGGCGATCTATGCCACCGCCAAGGCCGCCGTGATGACCTTCACCCGGGCTATGGCCAAGGAGCTGGGCCCGCGCGGCATCCGCGTCAACGCGCTGTGCTGCGGCATGATCGCTACCCGCTTCCACGATGAATTCACCAAGCCGGAAGTGCGCACCGCCGTGGCCGGCAACACCCCGCTGCGCCGTCAGGGGCGCCCGCAGGAAGCGGCGGATACGGCGGTGTACCTGGCCTCGGATGCGGCCGGTTTCATCACCGGTGCCAACGTGGACGTCAACGGCGGCACCTACTTCTCTTGATTCGCACGCTTCGCTGACTGCCTGGGAGGGCCGCCATGCTGCGCTGGACCACTGCACTTTCGATTGCACTTGCCACCAGCGCCGCTGCGCTGCCCGCCCATGCCCAGGTGTGGGTGCCGGCATGGACCGCCTCACCCGCACCGGACCGCCAGGACGGCACCCCGGAGACGCCGGTCCAGTTTGCGCACCAGACGGTGCGCCAGGACATGCGCCTGGCCAGTTCGGCCACCGCGCTGCGATTTCGCATCAGCAATGAACTGGGCGATGCGCCGCTGACCATCGGCGGCGCAACGGCCCAGCGTACTGGCACGGCCACCCCGGCCAAGCTGGTTACATTCAATGGTCGCAGTGAGGTGGTGGTGCCGGTGGGCGCCGCGCTGCTCAGCGACCCGGTGGCGATGACGGTGCCGGCACTGGCCGACGTATCGCTCACCGTGTATTTCCCGCAGCCGACCAAACCGGCCGTACGCCGCACCGCGCTGCGCATTGCCGATGGCCGCCTGGCCGAGGTGGGCGACAAGGTGAAGCTGGCCTACCGGCAGAACGTAGTGTCGGCGGTGCTGGCCGAACGCGCGAGCAGGCCGGTGGTGGTGGTCGCACTGGGCGACTCGATCACCGAAGGCGCCACCGCCACGCGCGGCAGCAACGGCGATTGGCCGGCGCTGCTGTCGGCCCGGTTGCAGCAGGCCTGCCCGGACCAGGTGGTGGTGGTCAACGCCGGCATCAGCGGCAACAAGGTCATGGACCACGGCCGCAGCCACAGCGCGCTGGCACGGCTGGACCGCGACGTGATCGCGCTGCCGAACGTAAGCAAGGTCATCGTGTTCGAGGGCATCAACGATATCCGCCACGACGGCGGCACCCCGCCCAGGGCCGGGCGCAACGCCGACGACATGGTGCTGGGCTACCGGCAGATCGCCGAGCGCCTGCACGGCAATGGCATCGGCGCGATGGCCGCCACGATCACCCCGTTCGGCGATTCGGACCGCTACGAGCCGGTGGCGGCGGCGACCCGCACCACCCTGAACGCCTGGATGCGCGGCGGCCGCAGCGGCTACGACGCAGTGATCGACTTCGACGCGATCCTGCGCGACCCCGCCAAGCCGGAGAACCTGCCCGAGGACATCACCCGCGACCACCTGCACCCCAATGACGAGGGTTACCGGCGCATGGCCGAGGGTATCGACCTGGGCCTGCTGGGATGCAAGGCACGATGAGCACCCAGCAGTTTGCGGTGGCGGCCAGCAACGGCCAGCGCTGGGATGCGCTGGCGCTGGGCGAGGTGATGCTGCGTTTCGACCCGGGCGAGGGCCGTGTGCGCAACGCGCGCAGCTTCAACGTGTGGGAAGGCGGCGGCGAGTACAACGTGGCACGTGGCCTGTGCAGCACCTTCGGTCACCGCAGCGGTGTGTTGACCGCGTTGCCGCGCAATGAACTGGGCGCGCTGGCCCAGCAGTTGATTCAGGCCGGTGGCGTGGATACCGGCCAGATCGTGTGGCGCGACTACGACGGCATCGGCCGCAACACGCGCATGGGGCTGAACTTCACCGAGCGCGGCTTCGGCGTGCGCGCGCCGCTGGGTATCTCCGACCGGGCGTACTCGGCCGCCTCGCAGCTGCGGCCGCACGAATACGACTGGGATGCGCTGTTCGGTCGCGATGGCGCACGCTGGCTGCACACCGGCGGCATCTTCGCCGCGCTGTCCGAACACAGCGCGCGTACCGCCATTGCCGCGGCGCAGGCCGCGCGCCAATACGGGGTGGCGGTGTCCTACGACCTCAACTACCGCGCCAGCCTGTGGAACAGCCATCCCGATCCTGACGCGGCCCGCCACGCCAACTGCGCCATCGCCGCCGAGTGCGACCTGCTGGTGGGTGACGAGTACTCGTTCGCCGCGTGCCTGGGCATGGACCTGGCCGACCTGGGCAAGCGGGCCACGCCGATGGACGTGGGACCGGCCGATGCTGCCGCACAGCGGGCGTTGCAGCGCTTCCCGAACCTGCAGGCCGTGGCATTCACCCTGCGTGATGCCAGCACCGCCGCGCGCAATGGCTGGGCCGGCGCGCTGCGCACGCGCGACCGGCTGTTCGTGTCCGATGCGCGCGAGGTGGACCTGCTGGACCGCGTAGGCGGGGGTGATGCGTTCGTGGCCGGGGTGGTGCACGCGTTGCTGGCCGGCAAGGGCGAGCAAGCCGCGGTGGACCTCGGCGCAGCGCACGGTGCGCTGGCGATGTCCACGCCCGGCGACACCGCCTGCGCCAGCCTGGAAGAAGTGGAGGCCGTGGCGCGCGGTGACGCCGCAGCGGCGCGGCGCTGATGCAGCGCGCGGGCTCAGTCCAGCACTGAAAGCCGCGCCAGGCCTTGCTGGGCCGACAGCGTAAGCGGCGCGGGCAGCGCGTCGGGCGTGAACCAGCCCAGTGCCAACAGTGCCTCCGGTTCGCGCAGCACGGCCGGCGCATCATCCAGCGTGCGCACCAGGTACACCGGGGCAATCCAGTGCTGGGCCAGCGCCGGCTCGAAGTGGTCCACCACGCACAGCAGGCGCTCGATCGCCACGCGCAGCCCGGTTTCCTCGTGCACTTCGCGGATCACCGCGTGCTCAACGGTTTCCATCCAGTCCACCTTGCCGCCGGGCAGGCCCCAGTGGCCCTGTTCGGGTGGGCGTCCACGCTGGACCAGCAGCACCGCGCCATCGGCACGCCGGATGACCGCGCCGCAGCCCACGCGCGGCTGCTGGGCAAGATGCGTATCAGCCATGAGCGCGCTCCGGCAGCACCTGCATCGCCACCGCCACGGCGGCCAGCAGGCGCGCACGGCTGGCACCATCGCGCGCCTGGGTGGAAATGCCGTGCAACACGGTGGCGTAGTAGTCGCCCAGCGCCTGCACGTCGGCCCCGTTGGCCAGTTCGCCAACGCTGGCCGCCTGCTGCAGGCGCGCGATGATCTGCCCGGTGCGCTGGCGGCGGTGTTCGGCCAGCCAGTCCATCACCGCCTCGTTCTCCGGTGCGGTACTGGTGGCCGCCGACACCACCAGGCAGCCCTGCGCGCGACCGCGCCTGGTATAGGTGAGCACCGCGTCGTGCAGCATGCGTTCGATGGCCGGGCGCACGGCCTGTTCGCGCAGCGCACGGTCGGCGAACCCCCCGTCGCCGGCTTCATACAGGGCCACCGCCGCGCGGAACAGCTGCTCCTTGCTGCCAAAGGCGGCATACAGGCGCGCCGAGGCGATGCCCAGCGCCTCCACCAGCGCCGACATCGACGTGCCTTCGTAACCGCGTTCCCAGAACAGCAGCATCGCCTGCTTGAGGGCGTGGTCTTTGTCGAATTCGCGGGGGCGGCCGGCCATGGGGTATCACTACGGAAAGAAGCGGTGCGGCAATTCTAGCGACACCCGGCGTTGACCGGGGCGAAATGACGGCCTATTCTTTGTCGCTCGACAAACAATAAGGCGACACCCGATGCGCACCATCCAAGGCCCCAGCCTGCACCTGGCCCAGTTCAGTGCAGACCAGCCGCCGTTCAACGACCTGCCCTCCATCGCCGCATGGGCGGCCGGCCAGGGCTTCAAGGCGCTGCAGATCCCGGCATGGGACGAACGCCTGTTCGACGTGGAACAGGCCGCGCACAGCCAGCAGTACTGCGACGACCTGGTGGCCATGCTGGCCAGCCACGGGCTGGTGATCAGCGAACTGACCACCCACATCTTCGGCCAGCTGGTGGCCGTGCACCCGGCCTACGATGCGCTGTGCGACAGCTTCGCCCCCGCGCACCTGCACGGCGACCCGGCCGCGCGCAGCGCCTGGGCCATCGAGCGCATCACGCTGGCCGCCAGGGCCTCACAGCGCCTGGGCCTGGACCGCATGGGCACCTTCTCCGGTTCGTTCGCCTGGCCCTACCTGTTCCCGTTCCCGCAGCGCCCGGACGGGCTGATCGAGGCCGCGTTCGAGGAACTGGCGCGGCGCTGGCTGCCGATCCTGGATGTCTGCGACGCGCACGGCATCGACCTCTGCTATGAGATCCACCCCAGCGAAGACCTGCACGATGGCACCAGCTTCGAGCGCTTCCACGCGGCGGTGGGCATGCACAAACGCTGCCGCATCCTGTTCGACCCCAGCCACTTCGTGCTGCAGCAGCTGGATTACCTGAGCTTCCTGGACATCTACCGCGATCTCATCGGCATGGTCCACATCAAGGATGCCGAGTTCAATCCAAGCGGGCGCCAGGGCATCTACGGCGGTTACAGCGGCTGGACCGAACGGGCCGGGCGCTTCCGCTCGCTGGGTGATGGCCAGGTGGACTTCAAGGGCATCTTTTCCAAGCTGGCCCAGTACGACTACGACGGCTGGGCCACGCTGGAATGGGAGTGCTGCCTGAAAAACCAGGAAGACGGCGCACGTGAGGGCGTGGCTTTCATCAATGCGCACATCATCCAGGTTACCGACCGCATCTTCGACGACTTCGCCGGTGCGCCGGTGAGCCGTGCGCAGATCCACACCATGCTGGGAATCCTGTGATGACCACGGAACTTGACGGCATCACCCATCGCCACGTGCGCATCGACGGGCGCAGCGTGCATTGCGCGATCCTCGGCCAGGGCCGCCCGGTGCTGCTGATTCCCGGCTGGCCGCAGACCTGGTACGCCTGGCGGCACGTGTTGCAGGCCCTGGCCGCGCAGGGCTTCCAGGCCATCGCCGTGGACCCGCCCGGCACTGGCGATTCAGATACCCCGGCCCACGGCTATGACACCGGCACTACCGCCGCCACCCTGCATGCGGTGATGCAGCAGTTGGGCCACGCGCGTTACCAGGTGGTGGGCCATGACGTAGGCATGTGGGTGGCCTACGCGCTGGCCAGTGACCAGCCGCAGGCGGTGCAGCGTCTGGCAATCACCGAGGCGGTGATTCCCGGGCTGGCCGACGCACCGCCGGTGTTCGTGGCGCCGGAAGACAACATTTTCCTGTGGCACTTCATGTTCAACCAGGTACGCGACCTGCCCGAAGCGCTGATCGCCGGGCGCGAGCGCGCCTACCTCACCTTCATGTTCGACCGCTGGGCACACCGCCGCGAAGCGGTGGCCTGCGAGGTGTATATCCGCGCCTACTCGGCCCCGGGCGGGTTGAGCGGTGGCTTTGGTTACTACCGCGCCATTCCCGAAACCATCCGCCAGAACCAGCAGCGCGCGCTCACCCCACTGGCGATGCCGGTGCTGGCCATCGGCGCCGAGCATGCCACCGCCGACATGCCGATGGACACCATGCGCGCCCATGCCAGCGACCTGCGCGGCAGCATGATCGCCGACTGCGGCCACTTCGTGATGGAAGAGGCCCCCGAAGCGTTCCTGGCCCAGCTGCTGCCGTTCCTGCTGCCCGAGCTGGCCGCATGAGCCTGGACCCGGATATCGCCCGTTTCCTGTCCACCCTGCCGCCACCGGCGGTGGTGGCCGGGTTGACCCTGCAGGAGATCCGCGCGATCAGCGAAGAAGCCCTGCCACCGCTGCAGGGGCCGCTGGAGGACGTGGCCCAGGTACGCCCGTTCAACGTGACCGGCCACGACGGCCACGCCATTGCCGTGCGGGCGTACTGGCCGGCGGGGCACCAGCCCGGGCAGGCCCGCCCGGGCCTGCTGTTCGCGCATGGCGGCGGCTGGTTCCAGTGTTCGCTGGCGGTGTACGACCGCCCCTGCCGCGCGTTGGCCAACGCCACCGGCTGCGTGGTGCTGGCGGTGGACTATCGGCTGGCCCCGGAACATCGCTTCCCGATCCCGCTGGAAGACGTGTACGCGGCGCTGTGCTGGAGCCATGCCGAAGCGGCGGCGCTGGACATCGACCCAACCCGGCTGATGGTGGGCGGCGACAGTGCCGGTGGCAATCTGGCCGCGGCAGTGGCGTTGCTGGCCCGCGACCGCCACGGTCCGCCGATCCACCACCAGCTGTTGCTGTACCCGGCACTGGACACCGCCATCGACACCGACAGCCACCGGCAGTTCGGCGAGGGCTACTACCTGAGCACCGCATTGATGCAGCGTTGCTGGGATGCTTACCTTGGCGGGGGCCTGGCCCACGCCGATGGACTGGCGGTGCCCGCGCGGGCGCCTGACCTGCGCGGACTGCCTCCGGCCACCGTACTGGTATGCGAGTACGACCCGCTGCGCGACGAAGGAGAGCAATACGCCTCGCGGTTGGAGCAGGCCGGGGTAGCCGTGCAGTGCGAGCGCCTGCCGGGCATGGTGCATGCGTGCCTGCACCTGCTGGGCACAGCACCGGCGTCGCGGGCGTTGCTGGTGCGCAGCGCGACGTTGTTGGCCGCCGCGATCTGAGCGGCGGGGGTGGCGCGCAACAGCACGCCACCGCTTCCTTGGATCAGCCGCGCGCGGCTTCCTCGATCAAGGCCGCCACCGCGTCGGGCTGGGAGGCCAGCGACGCATGGCTGGCGTCCAGCGTGATCACCTTGCGCGCTTTCAAGCGGGCCGACATCCGCTGCTGGTTTTCCGGCGCGATCATCCGGTCCTGGCTGGAGATCTGGTACCAGCTGGGTTTGTGCTTCCACGCCGGGTTGCTAACGGGATCACCGAAGGTGCTGGCCAGTGGCGCCTTCTGCGATACCCCCATCACCAACGCCTCGTCGGCACCCAGGTCCTGGCAGAAACTCTCGTGGTACTTGTCCTGCTTGATCCACAGATAGCCATCGCTGTCCGGGGCCAGGTTGGGCACCGCTTCGGGCGGATGCGCCTGGGTAATGCCGCCCGGGCTTTCACCCTCGTCCGGGGCAAAGGCGGCGATGTACACCAGCCCGACCACGTTGGGCAGGTTGCCCGCCTGGGTGATCACCGCGCCACCGTAGGAGTGGCCGACCAGCAGCACCGGGCCATCCACCTGGGCCACCATCTTGCGGGTGCGTTCGGCATCGTCGGCCAGCGAGGTCAGCGGCAGCTCCACCGCGCGCAGCGCGGTATGGCCTTTGCGGTGCAGGGCCAGGATCACCTTGGCCCAGTGCGCCGCGCCGCCCCAGAATCCGTGTACCAGTACGATCGTCGGTGTGTTGCTCATGTCCATCTCCAGGGCGGAATACGCATGGCCGCACCGTGGGCCACATCGCAGAGCCGCCACTACAGCGGCGACCGGGTTAATCCGGCGTGAGCCGCTGGCGACACCGTTGCGACACGCCTGCCCCACCCCGTGGCACAACGAAAAAGGCCCGGCAATGCCGGGCCTTCCCTGCCACGCCAATCAGGCACGTGGCGATGCGGTCATGCAGCGCTTACCAGCTGAAGCGCGGGCCGACCGACCATTCCTTGTCACCGTGGCGATCCATCTTCAGGTCGCCATTGATGCCCCAGTTCTGGTTCAACTTCACCTGGCCACCCAGGCGGCCGTAGAACTGGCCATCCGGATTGACGCCGTGCTTCTTGCTGAAATCTTCGTAGCCGGCCATCGCATAAACTTCGGCGTGCTGGCCGAACGCGGTGCGGATACCGGCTTCAGCGCTGTAGCCGTTGAAATCCAGGCCTTCCTTCGGGTCGAACTTGTTGTAGGCAACGCGGCCCACGAAGTCGGTGCTGTTGCCGATTTCCTGGTTGTAGCCAACGCCAACGCGCCACTGGTCAACCTTGAAGTTGCCGATGTCGGTCTTCTGCTGGCTGTATTCGCCGAAGGCGTGGAAGTTCGGCAGGAATGCGTAGGAACCCTTCACGCCCCAACCATCGGCCTTGCCAGCGTCTGCGTCGGTCTTGACGTAGTCGCCTTCGGCGTAGTTGTAGGACAGGCCTTCAGCAGCGGAAGCGGCGAACGGCAGGGCGGCGGCAAGCGCCAGGGCAATCAACGAAGTCTTCATGGGGGTACACCTCTGTCTTGAACTGCTTGCAGCTGACGCGGACGTCGTGCTGCATCGGAAATGTAAATTCTCCGTTATTCGACACAACCCGCCCTGAAGTGCAGGGCTTTGCGGTGTGTGAATTTTTGGCGGGGGTTCAGTTGCGCTCTGGCATACGCGCGCGCCGCGATTCAGCGGTAAAAACAGCCGTGGGATGTGCATGCGGGGTGAGGAGGTAGCACGGCCCGGCGGGCGGCATCGGCATATCGGGAGGAGGATTCTGGTCACGACGATGCCCTTGCGGGGCGTCACGCGTTGGGGAAGCCGCTCTTGGGGAGTAACCGGCTAACGCGTCCATCTCCGTATTGCACCGCTCGGCGCAGTGTGTGCGACAAGGCGCAGGGTCCTTGGGGAAAGGCCTGCCCGGCCCGCTAATAGTGGGCTGAACGCGTCAGCTGGACTATCAGGATGCTCCTCTCCATCGTTAGGAATTTTCTGACCCCTCTACCCCGAAACGCCGCCACGCGTGGCGCAAGTGACTGAATCCGCTGACTTTCCTGAATGTGCTGCGCCCAGCACCCTCACACGGCCTCAGCCGCTGCAGGTGCAGTGTCGATCTTCAGCTCCCCCGCACGTCGTATGCATTGAAGGCGCCCGTCCTGGTGCGCCATCGCCCCTTCTGGAGGCAGCCATGTCCTACATCGACGGTTTTGTGCTCGCAGTACCCACCGCCAACAAAGACAAATTCCTGGCCCACGCGCGCGAAGGCGATGCGATCTGTATCGAACACGGCGCACTGCGCGTGGTGGAGTGCTGGGGTGACGATGTGAGCCACGGCAAACAGACCGACTTCTTCCGCGCCGTAGAGGCCAAGGACGATGAAACAGTGGTGTTTTCGTGGATCGAATGGCCCGACAAGGCCACCCGTGATGCCGGCATGCAGAAGATGATGGAAGACCCGCGCATGAACCCGGAAAACAACCCGATGCCGTTTGACGGCAGGCGCATGATCTACGGCGGCTTCGTGCCGGTGGTGGAGCTGGGCGGCTAAGCGCGCAGGCGGGGGCATCGCATCGGCACCTGGATGCGCTTGCCCGGCTGGCCGGTGCACGGCATGCTCAAGGCCCACCGGCCAGGCCCGGCGGCGCGTGCCGCAATGGGCGCCGCACAGGAGCTGCATCGATGACAGAAGGATCTGCACCGCGCCACCTGCAGATGCTGGCCGGGATGCTGGGGCTGCTTGGATTGAGCCTGACGCCGGCGATGGCCGCGCCCACCGCCGAGGACTACGCGCGCGCCGAACGGGTACTGGATGGACACCTGCGCGGAAAGGTTCGCAATGCCACGGTGCTGCCGAACTGGCTGGACGATGGCCGGTTCTGGTATCGCCACCAGACTGCACAGGGCAGCACCGAATACCTGCTGGTGGACCCGCGCGCGCCCTCGCGCGAGCCGCTGTTTGATCGCGCGCGGTTGCGTGTGGCGCTGCAGGCCGCTGGTGCTACCGACGCCGACAAGGTGCTGCAGCAGGTGGCCAGCGTCACCCCCACGGCCGATGCCGACGCGCTGCAGCTGGTGCTGCGCAGCGGCGTCGCGCAGGGTCTGCAGTGCGCGCTGCCGGCCTACCGGTGTGCGGCAGTCGCGCTGCCCGCACCGAACCCGCAGGCGCTGACCGCACCGGATGGACAGCGGGCCGTGGTGGTACGCGACCACAACCTGTGGCTGCTGCCGGCCGGAACGGCACCGGCCATCGCGCTCACCCACGATGGCCAGGCGTCCCACGGCTACGGCGTGCTGCCCGATTTCGCCCTGCGCGGCATTCCCTATCGCGAGGGCCGGCTGCAACCGCCGCCGTTCGCGGTGTCGTGGGCACCTGACGGCAGCCGCCTGTTCGGGGTGCGTTATGACGAGCGCCATGTGCAGGCCTATCCGTACCTGGCCACGGCACCGGCGCAGGGCGTTCGCCCGGTGCTGCACCAGGTGCGGCTGGGCTTGCTGGGCGATGCCGAGCAGGTGCGCGATGCCTGGTTTGCCACCGACGTGGAGGCAGCGCGCACGCAGACCATCCCGGTGCCGGATGGCTGGCACAGCCTGACCGAGGCCGGTGTACTGGGCTGGTCGCGTGGGGCAGACAAGGTCTATACCGCGATCGTGCGGTATGACCGTCCGGCGCGGATCCGGCTGGTCGAGATCGACCTGCAACGCCGCGCCGTGCGCACCCTGCTGGAGGAAACCTCCAGCACCCGCGTGCAACTCAACAGCTATCCCTACAACCGCGCGGCGGTGCGCGTGCTGCCGGGCCGCAACCAGGTGGTGTGGTTCTCGCAGCGCGATGGCTGGGGCCATCTGTACCTGGTGGATGCCACCCGCGGCGGGGTGATCCGGCAACTGACCCGTGGCGCGTGGCTGGTGCGCGATATCGTCGGCGTTGATCCGGACGAGCAGCAGCTTTACTTCAGCGCGGGCGGGCGCGAGCCCGGCGACCCCTACCAGCGACGCCTGTACCGGGTGGCGCTGGACGGTGGCGACCCGGTGCTGTTGACCCCTGAAGCCGCCGACCATGCCATCGATGCGGGGGCCGGCGTGCTGATGGGCGGGCGTGACCCGCAGCTGCTGGCACCGTCGGGCCGCTGGGTCGTGAACAGCCACTCAACCGTGGCCGAGCCGCCCACCATCGTGCTGCGCGACACACGCGATGGCCGCGTGGTGCTGCCACTGGAACACGTCGACGACAGCGAAGTGCGTGCGGCCGGCTGGCAGCCACCGCACCGCGAGCAGTTGCTGGCCGCCGACGGCCACACCCCCATCTACGCCACCGTGTACCTGCCACCCGGTTACACCGCCGGCGGCCGGTATCCGGTGATCGATGCGATGTACGGCGGGCCGCATGTGAGCAACGCGGCGGTGGGTTACCTGGAGGCCACCGCCACGATGAATCCGGTGGCGCGCGCCAGCCTGGCCCAGCTCGGCTTCGTGGTGGTCAGCATCGATGCGCGTGGCACGCCCGGCCGCTCCAAGGCGTTCCACGACAGCAGTTATCTGACCGCTGCCGACGTGCAGTTGGACGACCACGTTGTCGCGATCCGGCAACTGGCCGCGCGCTACCCGGGCATGGACCTGGCGCGGGTGGGCATCTACGGACATTCCTTCGGGGGCTACAGCGCCGCCCGGGCACTGTTGCGCCATCCGTCCTTCTACCGGGTGGGCGTGGCGTCGGCGGGCAGCCATAGCTTCCAGGGCATGTACGGCGGCGGTATCCACGGCATGGACCGGTTGGTGGGTGGGCAACCGGTGTATGCCGACGGCAGCGCGGTACGACCCGATGCGGGGTCGGTGCCTGCGTTGTTCCAGCCGCTGGACAACAGCGCGTTGGCCGCGCAGCTGCAGGGCAAACTGATGCTGGTGTATGGCGACCTGGACGAGAACGCCATGCCGGCGCTGACGCTGCAGCTGGCGCGTGCGCTCAACGCCGCCAACAAGGACTACGACCTGCTGTACCTGGCCAACCAGGACCACGAACTGTTCCGCAACGATGCGTACTACATGCGCCGGATGTGGGATTACTTTGTCACCCACTTGATGGGTGCCACGCCGCCCGCGTACGAACTGGGCAGGCAGCACGACGGAGGATGAGGTCAGCGCGACGCGGTGTCGTCGTCGTGATGGGCGCTGCCGGCGCCCATGCCGCCACCGCCCATGCCGCCCATGCCTCCGCCACCGCCACCCGCTTTGCCCCCGGCCTTGTCGGCCTCGCCCTTGCCCTTCGCACCGGGCGCGGGCCGGGCCGGACCCTGGCGCGGAATGGCCACACTGGCGGGAATGGGTGCCAGGTCGAGTGCTTCGCGGATGAAGTTGCGCAGCGACACCACCAGCTCGGCGGTCTGCACCGGCGTGCCCTGCGCCAGCTCGGTGGCGGCGGTGGCGGCCAGACGCACCTGCTCGTCGGTGCCGAGCAGGATGATGTCGGACAGCGCCGCTTCCACGGCATCGCGAATGCGCCGTGCACGGTCGCTGCCGGCCACCCCATCGGCGGGCAACAGCAGCGCATCTTCCGGGGCATCGGCCGCAGCCGGCTGGCGCAGGTCGCGCAGATGGCGCGGATCGACGTGCAATGCGCCGGTGAACGAACCACCCAGGGTCTTGTAGGCGGCGATCAGCGTGCGCAGGCGCTCGTTGATCTGGCGGTTCTCACGCTCCCGACGCTGCTGCAGGGTCTGCATCACCAGCAGGCGGATGCCGACGCCGATCAGGGTGATGACGGCCAGCCCGAGCAGGGTGGAGAGCATGGCTTGCCAGGAGCTGAAGTCTAGACCGCGCATGGGGATCCGGGAGGCGGCGGGGATTTGGCAACGATAGCTGGCGTGGGGTGAAGCGGTGATGCAGCCGAGCTACCTCTTGCTGCGTGGGCGACGCCCGTACACAGACCTCGCTGGATGGGGGGCTCAGGTCGGACGCACAAGGGTCTCAAGGAACAATGCGAAGGAGTCCGCGAAATGCGTGTAGCCGCCATCGCTGTAGTCGAACCTGAGGATCGGGTACTCGCCCTCGTTCAAGCCGTTGCGGGTGTCGAAGTAGAACGCCTCATCCGTGTCCGGCACGTGCAGCGCGATCAGTCCTGTTGGCGCGACGCCGTCTACCGCGTCCAACCTGGCGTAGTAGATCAGGTCGTCGTCCGCGAGATCGCGGTGCTCCGGAGCGCAAAGCGTGAGGACCGGGGAGCTGCCAACCAGGAGATTGCCGTAGGTCTGCAGCCAGCATCTGTACGTTGCGGGCAACGGGAGGCCGAGCTCCCGCTCGGCGTCTTCGATCCACTCGGGCGCCACCTGGCGCCCGGGGTACACCTTGGCTCCCGACGACTGCGCTAGCAGGGCCTCGAGACGTTCAAACATTGCCGGTCATCCTTTGTGAATCCTGGGGCGTTTGGCACTGGGGCTGTGACCTACCGACGCCGCGAGCTCTGGCGCATCCAGCCTAAGCGCGAAGAACTGAGCAAGCCGCCATCTGTCTGAAATGTGTATCAGGCGCCCTATCCCATGCCCGCCCGACGGAAGCGGAATCGCAAACACGTCACCAACCGCACTCTTGATCTTATTCGCCATTTCAGCCACTCGAACCCAATGCTAGGCATCGATGCTTAATCAATCACAAGCCTTCAAACGTAGGAAGCAAAGGAGCGTACCCAGGCCCCATCACATCCAACCCGGCCGGTAGTGCCGAGCCATGCTCGGCAGCCCCCCTGATCCAACCCAAGGCGACAACCC
>JAHREJ010000029.1 GCA_021733645.1 Bacillus subtilis subsp. subtilis
TGGAACATGCCCGAGGTGCCGTTGTTGATGTTGTTGATCTGCGTGTCGGTGTAAGCCTTGGACTGGTCGATGGCGTAGTTCACGCCGTTCTGCAGCTGGCCGACATTGACCGCGTCGTAGCGGTCGGACCCATCGGCGACATGGGTGACCTTGCGTTCGCCACCGGTGCTGCCGACGGCCACTTCACCGGCCGAGTTGCTGCCGCCGGTGGCACCGAAGGCACCGGTGTAGCCGCTCTGAGCGCCCACGCTGGCCACCGAGCCGCTGCCCAGGGCCACGCTGTTGTCGGCACTGGCGGTGGCGCCATCGCCGATGGCGGTACTGCCGCTGCCGCTGGCCGAGGCCACCGGACCGATCGCAATGCTGTTGGCGCCGGTCGCACTGGCCGCGGCCTTGGTCGAATTGACCTGCACGAACGGGCTGCCCGCCCCGGGCTGGATCTGGTCGATGCGGGTGTTGAGGTTGAGCAGCGAATTGTCCACCGCGGCGAAGGCCACGGTGACGTTGCTGTAGTCGTTGCTGAGCACGCTGCCGTCGGTGGCGATGGAGGAGATGCTGAAGGTCGGCGCCGTCCAGAGGTTGGTGGTCGGGTCGAAGCTGGTGGTGCCACCGAAATAGCCGATGAGGGCATTGTTGGTCTGGAACAGCTGGTTGCCGGTCACCGCATCGCGGCTGCCGGCCAGCACGCTGCCGTCGGCCAGATTGGTCAGGGCCACTGCCGCACCGCCGCCGCTGCCGGTCAAGGTAACGGTGTCGGTGGCATTGCCGCTGGCATCCACGTCGTACTTCACCGCCAGCTTGTCCACCGCGTCGGTCTGGTCGGCCACGTTGGCCAGCGACTGGCTGACCGCGTCGAATGCGGTCCCCACATCGGTGTAGTCACCGGCGGTGACCTGGCCGGTGTTGGAGACCGAGTTGATGGTGTAGGTGGGCGCACTGACCACGCCATTGGCATCCACCGCCGCACCGCCGCCCAGGTGCGTGGCCAGGGCCTGGCTGGCATTGAACAGTTGCGCACCGTTGATCGCCTCGGTGCTGATCGCACTGACCGCCCCGGCACGCAGGTTGCGCAGCGTGGTGGTGCCGGTGCCGTTGCCCAGGGTGGCGCTGGCGTAGTTGATGCTGGCATCGGGATTGACGTCGTAGCGCAGCGCGCCTTCCGCCGAGGCCTGCAACTGGCCCAGGTTGACCGCGTCGGTGGCCAGCGTCCCGGCGGCCACGTTGACCACCTGGCGCTCACTGCCCACCGCGCCTACCGACACCGTTCCATCGCGATCGGCCACCGCGCCGGCACCTACGGCGATGGCGTTGGCCGCCGTTGCGCGGGCACCGGTGCCCACTGCGATGCTGTCAGCACCAGTGGCGGCGGCGTCCAGCCCGGTCGAGTTGATCTTCAGGTACCGGCTGCCCACGCCGTTGCGGATATCGGTGATCTGCGTGTTGAGGTTCACCAGCGAGCCATCCACCGCCGAGAACGCATCGGTGGCGTTGTCATACACGCCCTGCGCGATCGCACCGCTGTTGGAGATGGTGGTGATCGCAAAGCTCGGTGCGGTCCAGGTGCCGGTGGCCGGGTCGAAGGCGGTCAGCCCACCGAAATAGTCCACGATGGCCTGGTTGGTGGAGAACAGCTGCGCGCCATTGACCGCCTCGGTGCTGGTCGCGCCCAGCGCGCCTGCGGCGAGGTTGGCCAGGGTGGTGGTCCCGGTGCCGCCGCCCAGGGTGATGCGGCGGTAGTTCGCGCCGCCGGCACCATCGTCGTCGTAGGTCACCGCGAACACATCCAGCGCGTCGATCTGGCTGATCGCGCCCTGCAGCTGGCGCACGTTGACCGCATCGGTGGCGGCACTGCCGGCGGCCACATTGGTGATCTGGCGTTCGCCGCCGGCAAAGCCGACCGACACTTCACCGGCCGACACCTGCGGCGCGGTCAGCCCATAGGCACTGTAGCTGGCCTGCGCGCCGCGGTTGGCCACCGTGCGGTAGCCCAGCGCCACGCTGTTGGCCTGGCTGGAGGTCGCTTCGGCGCCCAGCAGCACCTGCCCGTTGGCCGTGCCTTTGGCGCTGTCGCCCACCACCACCGAATGGCCCATACGCGCGGCGTAGTCGGCGGTGGGAACACCGGTGGGGTCGTTGGGGTCGTTCAACCCGGCGCCCGGGAACGCCACGTTGGCATCCACCTTGGCCAGTTCATGGCGTGCATTGGCGCCGATCACCACCTCACGCGACCCGTTGGCATAGGCACCGTCGCCTACCAGCACCTGGTAATCCTGCGCGGCATTGACCCCCCAGCAGTCGATGCTGGCCACCAGCAGATCCACGCACTTGTTGGACCAGCCCGGCGCCTGGTTGGGCAGCAGCAGGCCCAGCAACCCGTTCGGATTGCCATTGTTGATGTTGTAGATGTAGCTGTCCGACGTGACGCCACCAATCAGCGTCAGGTGCGAACTACCGCCGGTGGTGGCGCCGCCCAGCCCGCCGAGCAGGGTGCCGACCGGGGTCAGATTCACCACCGGCAGCCCCAGCACATTGGTCACCGAGTAGGTCTGCATCACGTTGGCGCTGCTGACCGCCAGCTTGCCATTGCGCACATAGCCATCGCCGCCCAGCAGCCCCTGCGCGGTCGGCCCGACCAGGGTCGACAACGAGCCCACCAGCCCACCGGTACCGATGATCAGCCCGGCACCGGGATCGGCCGGCGCTGGCGCCTTGGGATGCCCCGGCGGCAGCGATGTCGGCGCCGGGAAGACCCCGCCGACGACCCCGCCGATGATGTTGCCTACCGTGCTGCCCACGCCGCCCACGACGTTGCCCACGGTGTTGCCGACGCCACCCACCACGTTGCCGAGCGTACTGCCGACCCCGTTGAGCAGGTCACCCACGCCGCCCAGCAGCCCGCCCGAGGCGGCCGTCGGCGAGAGCGACAGGGAACTGGTCTGCGACACCGCCGCATTGGCGTCAACCCGCTTCGGGTTGCGGTCGGCCGCCACGGCCGCATGCGCCACCGCATCCACCTTGACCGCGCCGGCAACGCCGGTGACCAGGGTCGCCTTGACCGCGTCATCGATGCCGTCGCTGACCGTTTCGCCGCTGCCCAGGGCCACGCGCGCGTCGGCCTGCGCACTGCCCTCCAGGGTCAGCGGTGCGGCCGCCGCCGCCACCTTGAGGCCGGCCTTGGCGTCCACGGCCACCTTCGGCGTGACGGCCACCGCAGCCTCCCGTGCGGCATCCACGGCCAGCAGCGTGCCGGCCCCGGCGCCGAGGCCGGCATGTGCTGCCACCTGGCTGCCACTGCCCGGTGCCGCCACCCGCTGCGGCAGGGCCGCCTGGGCGTCTGCGCCCAGGTGCACGCTGCGCGGCGGCGTCGCCGCGGCGGCGCGCCGGCCCAGGCCAAGATTCAGATCCACGTTGGCATCGGCGCTCAAGGCCGGCGTGCGGTCGGCGCTGCCTACCATCGCGGCCAGGGCGATGTCGGCATCCACCTTCACCGGCAACGGCGCGTACTTGGCGGTCAGGGCGTCCAGGTCGCTGCGGGTCTGGCTTTCCCCGGCCAATGCGTTACCACTGCACAGCGCCAGCGCCAGGCCCATCGACAGCAGCGACAACGGCACCTTCAGATGCACCACCACCGGGCCTGCGACCAGACTGCCGCGCGAGGTAGCCACTTCGGAGACAACCACCAGGGCATTCAGCCGGTGGCTCCAGACCAGTCGAAAGATACGGTTCATCAGGTATTCCCCCGTGTACGGACCATGTGGACGACATCCATGCCTGTTGGCACTTGGATGTCATTACAGTCGCCACGTCATCCACGGAGCACTTCATTCCGGCAGCACCTGCGTGCGTTCCGGCAAGACAAGAACCATAACCGGCAGTGGGATGCGCAATTCCGGCACATTGCCGGAAACGTGCATCAGCGGCGGTCGTTCACGCCGGGCTGCCGATCTGGGCCGGCGCCCGCATCAGCGTGTCGCGCGGCAGTTCGCCGAACACACGGCGATAGTTGTCGGCAAAACGCGACAGATCCCACAGTCCGCAGCTCAATGCCACCGCCTTTACCGACTTGCGGCTGGAATCGGCCATCGACAATCCGCGGCACGCCGCGCACAGGCGCAGCATCGACAGATAGCGGTTGGGCGAGGTGCCAAACAGGTCCTCGAACGCATAGCGCAACGCCCGCTCACTGACCCCGGCCGCGTCACAGATTTCGTGCATGTAGATATAGCGCCGCAGATTGAGCCGCATGAAGTTCTCGGCACGCTGGGCAATCAGATAGTGCGCGCGTCGCGCGCGGGTGTTGGACGGGCGATCTTCGTTGCCGGCGCCCAGCAACGCCTGGACATGGTCGTGCAGCACCCCTTCCACCGCATCGGCGGCGAGCACCGCGCCCGGCTCGGCCAGCTGCGCATGCAGCTGTGCGTAGCGCTGCACCAGGTGCACCTGGCCGGGCATGGTGTCCACGTTGAACAGCGACAGCGCCTGGCCCGACGGCAAGGTGTTGCGGAGGCTCAGCTCGGTCAGCTTGCGCTGCACCCGCTGCATCGGTGCCAGCAGCAGGCTCAGGTGCGTGCCTGCGCTCAAGGTGAATTCACTGATCCCTTCGGGCAGCACCGTCACCGCCATGCCCGCGCTCAATGGAATGCCGTGGCACCAGCTGCGGCTCTCGTCGGTGGCATGGATGAAGCCCAGCAGGCACCAGTCCTGCGGCAGCATGAAGCGCCCACGCACGTGGAAACCGCAGTGCGCGGTCAGGAACAGCGCCTCATCATGGACACGCGAGTGCAGTGCCGCACGTGGACCGTTGCCGTCCAGCAGCAACAGTTCCAGGTCGCAGACACGCAGCACGCCGCTCAGCGTGGCCAGGTCGAAGGACCTGAGCGTGCTGTCTGCATGAGCATTGCCGTCCACCACACCATCGACCATGACAGTGATGCCCCCCGTTGGCTTGAATACAGATGCATGCCTGCGTGCACCTGCCCGTCTTCCTGCCCTGCATTCCACCTTTCCATGCCTCTGGCCGACGCCAGCCGGCTGCGGCGGATGAATATGAATTGTTTATCCGCCCGCATTATCGATGCGCATTTTCGGCAAGTATGCATGAACTGCCCGCGCGGTAAACCCGTCACCTCACACATCGCTGTCGAGGTGAAGACAACGTCGGCGAACGCTCGCGACGCGGCGTTTATTGCGGCAAAAAACCGTCATTACAACACCATCACTACGTAAACACGCCGGCTTCACTTTATAAACATTAAATGGTGGTCAAGCACCGACGATTGATAACCAGGTGCACGCAGGTATTCACGCAGGTATTAAAGTCGCAACACTACCTGCCGATGCATGTATTGGAATCCATTGATCACGCCGAACATTATCGGCAGGCGCAGACCCGGCAGCTCCAAGGCGGAACCGGCTCTGCAGGACAGGGGGATGCAATGCAAATGCTCGATGATCCATCGCTGCTCCCCAGCGCCCATGCGCGGCACTGCACGCCGCACGTGTCGTATTCGCCTGCCCCGTCGTGCACGTACCCGGCCAGCCTGGCATCTGCCAGACCGGCCTGCGGCCAACTGATCGGCCGCCTCCTGCGCAGGGAACGCGCAGGCCATTGGATGGAACCGGCGGAGCCGGCCTCCTCCATCCGCACGCAGGTAGTCCAACCGATTGACCGGAACAGGGAGTAGACCGTCATGAAAGCTTCGATCCGTACGTTCCTCGTTGAAGAAGATGGTGTCACCGCGCTCGAGTACGGCATCCTCGCCGCCGTGATCGCCGGCGTGCTTGTGGTGGCCGCCAAGACCGGCCTCAACGACATGTTCACCACGTTGTTCAGCAAGCTCAAGTCGCTTGTCGAAAGCGCTGGCGGCGGTTCCACGCCGGCCTGATCGGCAACACAACGTCGTGGTGCATGCCACCGCAGGCCCTGCCTGCGGCAACGCCAACGGTTTGCCCACACACCCGGTTCGATGCGCCACGGAGGAGCCCTCGGATGTCACTGCTGCCCGTACTGGCCCTGCTGTTGAGTGCACAGGTCGCCATCAGCGACCTGTATGCCCGGCGCGTGTCCAATCGCTGGTTGCTGTGCGTGGGCCTGGGGGCACTTGGCGGCTTGTTGTGGATGTGGGTGGCGCGCGGGGCGCCGTTCCCCGGCATGCATCTGGCTGGCGTGGTGGTGGGACTGGCAGCGCTGCTGCCGTTCTACGCGCTGGGTTGGATGGGTGCCGGGGATGTGAAGTATTTCGCGGTGCTTGGCCTGCTGCTGGGCGCCCCGGCCCTGTTGCCGATCTGGATCATCAGCAGCCTGTTGGCCGGCGTGCACGCGCTCTGCGTGCTGCTGGCCCCCGGCGTGCGCACCGCGTTGCCGTTGCGCATGCAATGGCTGCACGAGCGGGCGCAGCAGCACTGGCAGGCGCAACCGTTCGCGCGCCGGATCCACGCGTTGCGTCAGGGCCGGGTGGGCATCCCGTATGCGGCCTACCTGGCCGCGGCCACCCTGGGCTACATCGCATGGAGCAGCAACGGAGCACCCCCATGAAACCGCATGCCCTTCGCCACGCAGACCGTGCGCCGCAACGCGGCGTGGTTACCCTCGAATTCGCCTTCATGCTCATCCTCGGCCTGGTCCCGCTGCTGCTGCTTACCTATACCGGGGTGATGATCATGGCCGCCCAGCAGACCCTGTCGCTGGCGTCGGCCGAAGGGGCCCGTGCTTCCTTGCGTTATGCCAGCCCCAACGATCGACGTATTGCCGCGTGCCAGGCCGCGCAACGCTCGATGCAGTGGCTGTTGAATTTCTCCGGCCAGCAGGTCAATTGCAGCAATGCCGGTACACCGCCCATCGTGGTCAGCGCGCCCGCGCCGTGCGCCGGCCTGGCCAGCGCACAGTGCATGCAGGTGTCGGTGAGCTATGACTACCGCAGCAAGCCGTTCCTGCCCGGCACCGGCAGCGTGTATGGCTGGCTGCTCACCCAACCCATCCGCAGTACCGCCGTGGCCCAGCTCGACCTGGCTACCCCCTGATGCGCCGTGCGCTGTTCCTGGAGGCCGTTGCATGCTCAAGCTGACCCGCATTGCCGCCGTGGCACTGATTGCCCTGGCCCTGCTGCTGGCGCTGGTGGCCTTCATGGTCGGCCGGCGTCCGGCGCAGCCGGTGGTGACCGCATCGCCGCAGGTGGCAGGACAGCCGCAGCGCTGGCCGGTGGTGGAAGCGGCCGGCGCGCTTCCGGCCGGGCGGCCGATCGCCGCGGCCGACCTGCGCATCGGCACGGCCACCCAGGCACCGGTGGGCGGGTACAGCAGCATCGCCGATGCCACCGGGGCGGTGCCGGTACAGGCCATTGCCGCCGGCACCGCGCTCAACAGCGCGCTGATGGCCAGGGGATACGCGCTGCGGCTCAATCCCGGCGAGCGCGCCCTGGCAGTACCCGTGGATGAGCTGGTCGCGGCGGGCAACCGCATTCTGCCCGGCGACTACGTCGATGTGTTCCTCAACCTGCGCGCACCGCAGGGCATGAACACCGATGGCCAGGCGCAGGCACGGCTGCTGTTGTCGCGGATGCGCGTGCTCAGCTACGGTGCCGCCGACAGCACGCCGGCCCAGGCCGAGGCCACCGGCACGGCAGACGCCGCGGCCACGCCGGGCAATGACAGCCGCGCACAGGACATCCAGGGGTCTTCGTCGGCCAACAGCACGGGCAACAGTGCCAACGTCCCGATCCGCAGCGCGGTCCTGGCCGTGCCGGTGGCCGAGGCCAACCGCCTGTTGCTGGGTGCCCAGCAGGGTCGGTTGTTCCTGGCACTGCGCAACCCCGCCGACGTGGGACAGCCCGACCAGACCCTGTTCGCCCAACCCGGCGGCGTACTGGATGCACGGCGTGAACTCAGCCCGGAACAGCGCCTGGCGCTGCAGTCGCCGGAAAACGACGCCTACGCCGGCCTGGACAGCGACGCACTGGCCGGCCGCACCACACGCTCCCCGTCCCGCGCACCCGCGCCGGTCCGCGCCAGCGCACCCCGGCCGGCACCGCGGCTGGACCGTGGCGTAGAGATCATCCGCGGCGACGTTTCCTCACACAGCGGCTCGCGTTGAGCCATGCCGAGACCCTCCATGACCCAACGCCCTGCCCGCCTGCATCGCCCCTGCCGCCCCTGGCCAACCCGCGTGCTGCTGTCCCTGTTGCTGGGCCTGGCCCCGGTGCTGGGCATGGCCAACGCCGATGTCGTGCTGCAGACGCGCGAGCAGCGCCCGTGGACGCTGCCCACCGATCTGGACCGGGTAGCCATCGCCGATCCCGGCGTGGCCGACGTGGTGATGCTGCGTGGTCCACGCCAGGCATTGCTGGTGGGCAAGGCGCCGGGGTCCACCACGTTGTTGCTGTGGCGGCGCGGACAGGGCGAACCGCAACGAATGCAGATCGAGGTGCGCAGCGCGGTCCAGGGGGCGCTGCCCTCGTCGGGGGACCTGCAGCTCACGCTGCAGGATGGCCAGGGCCTGCTGCAAGGGAGTGCGGCAGGCCTGTTGGACCATGAGCAGAGCCGCAAGGCCGCCAGCATGGCGCTGGGCAAGGAAGGCCAGCTGGCCGATGTCTCCACGATCGCCAGCGGTGGCGTGGTCCAGGTGGACGTGAAAGTGGTGGAGTTCAACAAGTCGGTGCTGCGCCAGATCGGTATGAGCTTTGCCAACCAGAACAACGGATTCTTCTACGGCATCACCCGCCCCGGTGGCACGTTGCCCGGCGTGGCGCCAGTGGGCACCGACCCCGACGTACCGGTGGTCATCAACCCGCTGTCGTCGGCCTTCGGGCTGGTGTTCAAGTCGCTCACCCACCGCTGGGATGCCAACATCGACCTGCTGCAGAACAACGGCATGGCCCGGGTGCTGGCCGAACCGACCTTGGTGGCGCTGTCCGGCCAGAGCGCCAGCTTCCTGGCCGGCGGCGAACTGCCGATCCTGGAACCGCAGGGGCTGGGGACCACAACGGTGACCTTCAAACCATTCGGCATCGGCTTGACCGTTACCCCCACGGTGCTTGGACCCAACCGCATCGCGCTGAAGGTGGCACCCGAAGCCAGCGACCTCAATTACGCGGCGGGTATCTCCTACAACGGCGTGCAGATTCCCTCCATCACCACCCGCCGCGCCGATACCACGGTGGAACTGGGCGACGGGGAAACCTTCATCATCGGCGGGCTGGTCAGCAGCACGGTCAGCTCCAGCGTGGACAAGATTCCACTGCTCGGCGACCTGCCGATCATCGGCGCGTTCTTCCGCAGCCTGAGCTACAAACGCGAGGAAAAGGAGCTGGTCATCATCGTCACCCCGCGCCTGGTGCAGCCGCTGGCACGCAATACGGTCGTGCCGCTGCCGGGTGAGCGCGAGGCAACCCCGAACCTGCCGGTCTGGGGTGCCTGGCTGCTCAGCCCGGCCTCGTCAGACCAGCTGCCCGGCTTCTCGCGCTGAGCCGATGCCAGGAGCCCGCCCCCCATGTCTTCCGCCTCCATCCAGCTGCTGCAACCGATGGCCCCGACGCTGACCCTGGTGCTGGTCGCACCCAACCGCGATCTGCTTGGCGCATTGGGCGCCAAGCTCCCGGTGGGTACCGGCGTGCAGTGGGAAGACAGCCGGGGATCGATCGCCGCGCTGGACGCCTATCGGCGCAAAGGCACCTGCATCGTGCTGCTTGACTACAGCCGCGAGCAGGCCGCTGCGTCCACCGAGCTGGCCCGGCACCTGCAGCGTGCCCTGCCCGACCTGGCGCTGGTGGCGGTGGGTTCCACCGCCACCGAACAACTGGACGGCGTGGTCGCCGCGCTACGTGCCGGCCTGCGCGACATCCTCGACCTGGACGCTTCCACGGCCGACATCGACGCCGTGCTGCGCCGCGCCGGCGGTACCGCAACGGTGCGTGGGCTGGCCGCCGAACCGACACACAAGGCGCGCCTGGTCCTGGTCATGGGCGTGCGTGCCGGGGTGGGCAGCAGCACGCTGGCGGCCCATGTCGGCGTGCTGGCCCAGCAACTGGGCCATCCGGCCAGCACCGCCGCCACCGATGCCGACACCAGCCCGCACGAGAACAGCCTGCTGCTGCTCGACCTGGGCCAGCCCGCCGGCGACGTCGCGCTGTATCTCAACCTGGACAGCCAGTTCCATTACGACGATGCACTGCGCAACGCCAACCGCATCGACGCCACACTCGCCCGTACCGCCATGACCCGCCATCCCGGCGGGCTGGCGCTGCTGGGCCAGCCCGCCGGCACCGAGACCGGCCCGATCGCCGACCCGGCCGTGCTGGTACAGCGCCTGCGCGGGGTGTTTGACACCGTGCTGTGCGATCTGGGCGGCGCGCCGCAGCGACAGATCCCCCGCTCGCTGCTCAACAGCGCCGATGAAATCTGGCTGGTGGCCGACCAGGCCATCGGTACGCTGGTATCGCTGGATCTCACGCTCAAGCAGCTCGATGCGCTGGGCGTACGCGATGGCCGGCTGCAGCTGGTGGTCAACCGTTACGATGAAGCCGGCGGCCTGGCACCGGCGCAGATTGCCGAGCGGTTCGCGCTGCCGCTGCTGGCCACCCTGCCCGACTGCAACCGCCTGCGCACCAGCGCCAACCACGGCCACCTGCTGCTGCAGGATGCCCCGCGCGACCCGTACCTGCGTGCCCTGACCCCCTTGCTGGCGCGACTGGACCCGGCCCTGGCCAGGGTGCTGCCGCGCGGCTGGCGGGAAAAACTCGTCCTCCGCCTGAGTGGTCTCCCATGGAAGACAAAGTGACGCCGTTCGCCCCCCCGCATGCCCGTGCCGAGGCCGGCACGATGGCCGATGCCGTGGCGCCCCCGTTCGCCCAATCGGACGAATACCAGAAGGTGCTGGTGGCCGCCCACGAGCACCTGCTCAACAGCATCGAGGACGAGCGCATCGATATCGATGCCTGGGCGCCCGATACGGTGGCGCGCTACGTGCACACCCAGACCGCGATCTTCGTGCAGGAGTGGCGCATCCCGGTCAACGAGGCCGAGATGGAGGTGGTCGCCGCAGCCCTGGTCAAGGAGCTGACCGGCTTCGGCCCCCTTGACGACCTGCTGCACGACCCGAGCATCGAAGACATCCTGATCAACGGCTACAAGGACATCCACGTGTCCCAGGGCGGCCGCCTGCTGCGCGCGCCGCAACGCTTCAGCGACGACAGCCACCTGCTGCGCATCCTGCGCCGCATCCTGGCCCCGCTGGGCCGGCGCCTGGATGAATCCAACCCGATGGTGGATGCACGCCTGCCCAACGGCGGCCGCCTCAACGCCATCATCTCCCCGCTCGCGGTGGATGGACCGATGGTGTCCATCCGCAAATTCCGCAAGGACCCCTTCACGCCCGATGAGCTGCTGCGCATGGGGACCTTCGACCGGCCCATGCAGGCGCTGCTGCACGCCCTGGTGCTGGGCCGCTGCAACATCCTGGTCTCCGGCGGCACCAGCTCGGGCAAGACGTCGCTGCTCAACGCACTGGCCAGCTACATCCCCGCCGACGAACGCGTCATCACCGTGGAAGACACCGCCGAACTGTCGCTCAACCACCCGCACGTGGTACGCCTGGAAAGCCGTATCGGGGGCGCTGACGGCCAGGGTGCGGTGAGCATCCGCGACCTGGTGCGCAACAGCCTGCGCATGCGCCCGGACCGCATCGTGGTGGGCGAAGTGCGTGGCGCCGAAGTGCTGGAAATGCTGCAGGCGATGAACACCGGCCATGACGGATCGATGGCGACCATCCACGCCAACTCCCCGCGCGACTGCCTGTACCGCATCGAGATGCTGGCCGGCTTTGCCGGTTTCCAGGGCAGCGAAGACAGCCTGCGCCGGCAGATCGCCAGCGCCATTGATTTCATCGTGCAGATTTCACGGCTGGGCAGCGGTCGCCGCGTGCTGGTGTCGATCACGGAAATCACCGGGGTCAGCGACAACCTGATCAGCACCCAGGAAATGTTCCGTCACGAAGTGCACATCGACGCCGACGGCAAGGAACTGGACCGCTGGATCGGACTGGGCTTCCACCCGCACTCGCACAAGCTGGAACCGTTCCGCCGGCAGCTGCGCGAAGCACTGGATGGAGGCTACTGAGCATGATCACGGTGCTGCTGCTGTGCAGTGCGATCCTGGTGCTGGTGGCCGTTGCCATCGAGCTGTGGATGGGCGCGGCGCGCCGCGAGCGCCAGCGTGCGTCGCTGCAGCACACCGAACAGCGCCTGGCCGCCAACCCGGCCACCCCGCAACTGGCCGGCATGCCCGCGCGGCCGTTGGCTACCGCCACCCTGCCCATCGGCAACAGCCGCCCCGACGCGTTGCCCTGGGACGCGCTGCTGCAGCGGGCCGCGCTGCGCACCGGCTGGCGTCTGCCGGTGCTGTGGCTGCTGGGCGCGGTACTGCTGGCGTGGGCCGCCGCGGCACGCATCGGCACCGTGTGGATGTGGCCGATCACGCTGGGGCTGTGCGCGCTGGTGCTGGGGGTGTGGGTGTCACGGCGCATCCTGGCCCTGCAGCGGCGCCTGCTGCGCCAGCTTCCCGACTTCCTGGACAACCTGGTGCGCCTGACCGGGCTGGGCAACAGCCTGCAGATGTCCTTCCAGACCGCCAGCCAGCAAGTGCCGATGCCACTGCGTGGCCTGCTCGACGACACCTTGTCGGGCACCCGCAGCGGGCTGGACCTGGACCGCGCCCTGAGCCAGGCCGCCCAACCCTATCGCCTGGACGTGCTGGACGTGCTGGCGGTGGTGCTGGGGGTCAGCATCCGCATCGGCGGCCGCTCCGACCAGATCCTGCAGCGCATGAGCGACTTCATGCGCGATGTCGACCAGGCCCGCCAGGAGCTGATGGCCACCACCTCAGAAACCCGCATGTCCGCCTGGGTGCTGGGCCTGCTGCCGCCGTTGTCGGCGCTGCTGATGGCCATCGCCAGCCCGGACTTCTTCACCCCGGTGCTGCAGGAGCCGCTCGGCCACCGCCTGCTCGGCGCAGCACTGGCGCTGGAGCTGATCGGCGGTTTCCTGCTGTATCGCCTGGCGCGCTCGCTATGAACGCCAGCGCGCTGTTCATCGCCGCCTTGCTGCTGCTGGCGTTGGGTGTCGGCCTGCTCGGCGTGGCCGGGTTGTGGTTGAGCGGCCAGCAACAGCGCACCGCAGCCACCCTGCACAGCGCCCTGCGCAACCGCGACGAGGCGACGCGTGACCCCGGCGGCAAACCAGCGCCCGCGCTGGCAGAGACAGGGCCGCGTGGTTGGGCCTGGCTGGCCACGCTCGGCGAACGCTTCAACGGCGGCCGCATCGAAGCGGCGCTGCTTGCCCCCGAAGACCGCCTGCTGCTGGACCAGGCCGGTTGGCACACCCGGGTTGGCACTGCCACGTTCCTGGCGCTGCGCCTGCTGGTCGCGTTGGCCTGCCTGCTGCTGGCAGCCCTGTTCTATGACGGTGACGGCCTCAGCCGCGCGGTGGTCCTGGTGGGTGCACTGGGGGTCGGCGTGCTGCTGCCCAAATTCGCGCTGCGCGCGTGGGCCACGCGGCTGCGCCGGCGGGTGTCGGCCGAGCTGCCCCTGCTGATCGACCTGTTGCGCCTGCTGCAGGGCGTGGGCTTCAGCATGGACCAGAGCCTGCAGACCCTGGGCGACAAACTGCGCAGCGCCATTCCCGTGCTCGGCCGCGAAATCCAGCAGGCCAACATTGCCTACATGCACGGCCGCAGCCGCCAGCAGTCGCTGCGCCGGCTGGCCGAATCGTTTGGCGACGAAGACCTGCGCAGCCTGGTGCAGTTGATGCTGCAGGTCCACGAACACGGCGGCGCGGTGCAGGAACCACTGCGCCAGTTCAGCGTGCGCCTGCGCGAGCAGCGCCGTTCCACGCTCAAGGAGAAGGTCGGCAAGCTCTCGGTGAAGATGACCATCGTGATGATGTTGACCCTGCTGCCAGCGCTGATGCTGGTGCTGTCCGGCCCGGCGATCATCGCCCTGGCCAATGCCGTGAACCGACTGGGGTGACCACCATGCCGATCCGACTGCGCCATTGCGCACTGCTGCTCACCACGCTGGCGCTGTGCACCGCGTGCGGGTCGGTGCGCAACGCCTACAAGCCCGACCCCCTCAGCCTGGCCCCGCTGGACACACCGCCACAGGACGACAAGCGCATGTACCTGGACCTGATCGGGCAGATGCAGCGCCAGGGTGCTTACTACGCGTCACTGGCCCACGTGGATGCCTACCGCCAGCGGTACGGCGACAGCCCCGCGCTGCGCCTGCTGCAGGCCGACGGGCTGCGCGAAACCCAACAGGTGGACGCCGCCCGTGCGCTCTACACCAGCCTGGCCAATGGCCCGCAGGGGGCCGCCGCCTGGCACGGACTGGGCTTGATCGCGGCCCGCGCCGGGGATGGCGGCCAGGCCGAAGCGAGCCTGGCCCGCGCGGTGCAGTTGCAACCGTTGAACACCGACTACCTGGGCGATCTCGGTTTTGCGCGGCTGCGCGCCGGCCAGCTCGCCCAGGCACGCGAGCCGCTGGCCAAGGCCGCCGAACTGGCCCCGGGCAACGTCAAGGCCAACGCCAACCTGGCGGTGTGGGCGCTGCTGCGCAACGACACCGGCATGGCCGACCAGATCATGCGCCGCGCCGGACTGCCCGAGGCGGCGCAACAGGAAGTGCAGCGCCTGGCGCAGCAGTTGCGCGCAGCGCCGGCCGCAGGCACCCCCGCACCGTCGGCTGCACCACCGCCCGCCGCATCGGCATCCGCATCCGCATCGACGGCACCGGCACCGGCACCGGCACCGGCACCGGTGCGGATGATGGCCGTCGAAAGCGCTCCGCGGCGCACGCCCGCACCCCCCGGCCACGCGCCCACCTCCCGCGCCGACGCGCGCCTGGCCCCCTCCATGCTGGAGCGCTTCAGCGCTACCGACCCCGCCAACGAGAGCACGCCATGAACGCCATCCCCTGCGCGGCCCTGCGTACCGCGCTGCTCACCGCCTGCGTGCTCGCCTGCAGCGTGGCGGCGGCCCAACAGCGGCCGCTCACCGGCCAGATGCTGGGCGATGCCGCGCCGCCGCCACCGCCCGTGGCCAGCCCGCCACCACCGCCTCCTGTGGGCTACGCCCCAACGCCGCCATCGCCTGTGCCAGTGGCGCTGGCGCTACCGGCCAAAGCGCAGATCGGCGATACCACCCGCGCCCTGCTGCAGCTGCAGGCCAGCGGTGCCAGCGCCGGTGCGCGGCTGCCGATCCTGGGGGACCAGGCCTCACTCAGTTACGCCCGTTACCTGGACAGCTTCACCCACCCCATCCCCGAATTCCTGGACACCAGCGTACGCAAGCAAGTCACTGGTTCCGGCAACGGAGAGTGATCCCATGAACCGGTCCCGATCGTCCTGCCCTGGAGTATCGCCACATCCCCGCCAGCGCGGCGGCATGTCGGTGACGATGATGCTGGTGATGCTGGGCCTGGTCACGATGCTCGGCCTGGTCGAAATCGGCTACCTGTACTGGGCCAAGCGCGATGTGCAGAAGATCGCCGATCTGTCTGCGCTGGCCGGCGCGCAGCGCCTGGACCTGTGCACGGCAGACCGTGCCGACAACAGCGCCGCGCGCAGCAACGCGCTCACCGCCAACCGCTTCCCCGGCACCTTGCGCATCGCGTGCGGGGAATGGAATCCAAAACACAGCAGCGCCGACCACTTCATCAACATCGGCGCCGGCGCCCCGGTCAACGCCGTCAAAGTCAGCGCCGAACGCCCGGTGCTGCCGTTCTTTGGCCAGACCGGCGGATTGCCGCAGGTGCGCGCGCAGGCCGTGGCCACGCGCGCGCCACCGCTGGCGGTGTTCAGCGTCGGATCGCAGTTGTTGCGGGTGAACGGCAATACGCCACTGGGCAACGTCCTGCGACTGGTCGGCGTGGACCTTGACCAGACCACCCTGCTTGGCTATGACGGCCTGGCCCAGGCCAAGATCACCCCGGGCGGACTGCTCAAGGCGCTCGGCATCCCGGTGGATGCCAACATCAGCATCGGCGACTTCAACGCCCTGCTGGCGGCACACAAGGTGTCGCTGGGCCAGCTGCTGGACGCCACCGCCAGCGTGCTCACCCAAAGCGGCGTCGCCAACGTGGACCTGCGTGCGCTCAAGAACGCACTGGCCACCCAGATCGACATCAACCAGCTCAACCTGCAGCTGGGCAGCAACGCCGCAGGCGGTGGCCTGTTCGCCAGCATCGTGGCCCCCGACGGCCCGGCGTCGGCGGCGCTGCAGGCCGAGGTCAATGCGCTGGACCTGATCACCACCAGCATCAGCATCGCCAACGGCGGCCGGGGCGTGGCGGTCAACAACCTCAACGTGCTCGGCCTGGTGCAGGCCAAGGCGGCCATCATCGAGCCGCCGTCGATCGCCATCGGCGGCGTCGGTGCGCGCGCCTACAACGCGCAGGTGCGGGTGAACCTGGACATCGACAGCAACAACCTGTCACTCGGCCTGGGCAAGGTACTGGCATTGCTGGGCATCCGCCTGCACCTGCCGGTGTATGCCGATGTCACCAACGCGATGGGCACCCTCACCAGCCTGCAGTGTGCCGCGCAACCGGCCACCGCCAGCATCCGGGTTGAATCCTCGGTGCTGCGCGCCTGCGTGGGCAAGGTGGCACCCAGCGCGATGTTCTCCACCCGCAACGTCTGCGATACCAGCCTGCAGAACGAACAGCTGCTCACCCTGCTCGGTGCGCCGCTGATCAACGACCAGATCAAGCTCAACGCGCTCACCCACGACGAAACCCTCACCCTGTCGCCGGGCGAAACCAAGTCCACCTGGATCAACGGCGCGCAGATCGGCAGCGCGGTCACCGACCTGGTGCGTGAACTGCTGCGCGTGCTCAGCGGCATGCTCAACCCCGCGTCCAAGGGCATGGGCAACGGCGACACCGCCAACCAGCTGGCCGACCAGTTCCTCAAGGCGGCCAACCCCGGCAACGGCCTGTACGACGTGGACAAGACCATTGCCCTGCTGCGCAACGGCTCGCCAGCACAGGGCATCGAGGCGTTCGGTGACTGGCAGGTCCCCAACGGGGTGCCTTACGCGTGCGGCCTGTTGTTCCTGAAGACCTGTTACAAGGACGGTTCGGCCTGGGACGGCTACCGCACCGTCGTCACCGGCCAGGGCCTGGGCGTGCTGGACGGTCTGCTCGGCACGGTGCTGGGCGGCCTGGTCATCAACCGCTGCAGTGGCCTGGTCAGCACGCTGTTGGCCTACAACAGCTGCGTCAAGGGCAACCTGGCCACCTACCTGCAGACCGCGCCGGCCGGCATGCTCGACAACCACCAGGGCACCGGCAGCATCACCGACCCCGGCACCAATGCGGTGGCCTGCAGCGGCCTGTTGTGCACCCTGCTGCGGCCGGTGCTGGAGGGCTTGCTCAAGCCGCTGCTCAACGGCGTCGGCACCCTGCTCACCCAGACCCTGGCGCTGCTGTTGGGGTTGGAGCTGGGGCGCACCGACGTGCACCTGCAGGCCGTGCAGTGCAACCCTGCCCAGCTGGTGTATTGAGTGCCGCGCCACGCCCCGGGCAGGATGCAGGCCGCAGCCGGAAACGCTAGACTGCGGCGGGGACTGGATATTCACAGACGAAATTTCACCGATGCGCCACTCGTGGACGGCCTGATGATGCGAGAAAGAAAAATCCTTGGTTCCGCCCGCCAGCGCCTGCTCGTGGGTGGCTGGCTGTTGCTGGCGCTGGGCGTGGTGCCGCAGGCACTGGCCGCGCGCGCGCCCAAGGGCGAACCGGCCGAGCCGGCACGCAGCGCACCGGTGGTCCGCAATACCGTGGATGAGCTGCGCCAGCTGGTCGATTCCAAGCAGCTCACCGAGCTGCGCACCACCTATAACGGCAGCTACGGCGCCAGCCTGCTGTTCAACACCAGCACGCTGCAGTACTACGCCGCCTTGTTCCACGACAAGGACTTCTGGCGCGTGATCAAGACCGATTCGGTCGACAACGCCGAAAAGGTGTACCGCACCTTCGTGCAGCAGACCGAAGAACTGGCCCAGGTGTACATCGACACCACGCGCCTGGAAGCGGGCAAGCGCTATACCGAAAACCTGGTTGCCTTCAACGAACAGCGTCTGCGCAGCCTGCAGCAGGAAGCCGAGTTGCAGCGCCAGCAGTCGCTGCAGGTCAGCAGTTCGATCCAGCAGGCCAAGCAGCAGGCGGTAACGCTGAGCACCGACCTGCGCAGCACGCACAGCCAGCTGGACGCGTTGAACCAGCGCATCCAGGTGCTGCAGGCCCAACAGGGCAATCCGGCGCTGTCGCTGCCGGCACCGGAGGCCAGCGCCCCGGTCGCGGCACCGGCTCCGGTGGGCGAATCCAGCAACCCGTAAGCCTTCGCGCTCCCTGCCACGCAGGGAGCCACGGCCAACGCGCGCCGCACGGTCGCGTTCACCGCCGGATCCACGCCGGCCTGCGCCGGGTGCAGTACCCTGTATGCCTTCGCGGTGAACATCGCGCACGCACAAGGATACGGCCATGGCGATTCCCCCTCCGCTGCAGTCGACCGGCCCGCACCGTCGCCTGACCGGCATCGCCACGCTGATCGCGGTGCTGGCCATGCTCCCGGCGGCGCAGGCTGCCCAGGACGACGCAGCATCGCTGGATGCGCGTGCATCCGACCCGGTCGCCCTGGGTTGGATGCAGGGCTTCCCGCCCCCGGAAGCCAAGCGCATCCGCTATACCGATACCGACTACTTCAGCTTTCCCAAGTTGCGCTGGACGGCCTGCCACTTCCGCCAGTTGATGCCCACCGTGGGGGTCAGCCGTGGGCCCGGTGCCGCCGCGCCACTGCCCCAGCACCTGGATGCGGCCATCGACGCGTTGCCTTTCACGCCGTTGAACACGCACACCCGCATGACCTGGGCGCAATCGCTGCAGGCCAACTACACCGACGGCATCATCGTGCTGCATGACGGGGTGGTGGTGTACGAACGCTACGCCGGTTGCCTGCAGCCTGATGGCCAGCACGGTGCGATGTCGGTCACCAAATCCATCACCGGCCTGCTCGGCGAGATGCTGGTGGCCGAAGGCGTGATCGACGAAAACGACACCGTTGGCGCGATCATCCCCGAACTGGCGCACAGCGCGTTTGGCGATGCCACCGTCAAGCAGGTGCTGGAGATGACCACCGCCCTGCGCTACAGCGAGGACTACGCCGACCCCAACGCCGAGGTCTGGCAGTATGCGGCCGCCGGCAGCACGCTGCCGCCCGCGCCGGGATACACCGGTCCACGCAGCTACTACGATTACCTGCAGACCGTGCAGAAGCAGGGCCGTCATGGCCAAGCCTTCGGCTACAAGACGATCAATACCGACACCCTGGGCTGGATCATCGCCCGGCGCACCGGCAAGCCGGTGTCCACGCTGTTGTCCGAGCGAATCTGGCGCCGTCTGGGCGCCGAGCAGGACGCCTACTACACCGTCGACTCCACCGGCACGCCGTTCGCCGGCGGCGGCTTCAACGCCGGCCTGCGCGACCTGGCACGGCTCGGCCAGCTGCTGCTGCAGGACGGCCGCGGCAACGGCGAGCAGATCGTGCCGGCCGCGGCCATCGAACGCATCCGCGCCGGCGGCGACAAGCGCGCCTTTGCCAAGGCAGGCTATTCCCTGCTGCCGGGCTGGAGCTACCGGGGCATGTGGTGGGTCACCCACAACGACCACGGTGCTTACATGGCGCGCGGCGTGCATGGCCAGGCCCTGTACATCGACCCCACGGCCAAGGTGGTGATTGCGCGGTTCGGTTCGCACCCCACCGCCGGCAACAGCGCCAACGACCCCACCACCCTGCCCGCCTTCGACGCGCTGGCGCGTTACCTGATGGCGCAGCCCGCCCGGTAAGCGGCGGCAGGGTCAACGGCACGCATCGAAGACGGTGTCGTCCATGCGCCAGCTGAGTGCGATGCTGCGCTTCAGGCCAGCCTTCCGGAACGCGACCTCGCGCTGGCGTTTGGCCTTGGCGCATGCGCGCGGCTGGTGATGCAGCGCAATGACCGCCCCCAACGGCGCGCGCGTGCCGCGCCAGGCGGCCTTGCGGCCCCGTCGCGGCTGCGCATGGGCCGGCGGTCGGCGCTGCAGTTCCAGCGCGCGCTTGCGCGCCTGCAGCTCGCGTCGAATCGCCTCGATCCTGGCGGCATGCGCGCGCGTGGGTGGCACCACGTCTACTTCCCACGCCTGCTCTGCCTGGCCATCGGCGCAGGGCGCGCGCTGGAAAGTGGCCACCCCGTCGACCCGGCATTTATGGATCTGCTGGACCGGCGCTGGCGGTGCCGCCATCGCCAGCGCCGGCAGCAGCACCAGCAACCCTCCCCAGCAGCGGCGCACCCGGTGTGGACAACAGGCGGATTGCATCGGCAGTCTCCCGGAACCGCCCACAGCGTCGCGCGTGCGCACGGCACAAACCGGGACACAGATTGCAGTCCTTCATCCGTGCGGGATATCCCTACGCGTTACGCGCAGAAGCAACCTGACCTGTCTACCGCCACGCACCGCTCACCCCGGCAAATGCAGCGCCAGCACCTCATCGCCAAGCGCGTCGATCTCGCCCGTGGGCGTCCACCCCAGGTGTCGGTAGAAGCCATGCGAGCGCACTGCCGGATCGGCAGCGCAACCGAGGAACAGCCGCCGGAAGCCGCGGCCGCGGAAATCCTCCACCACGCGCGCCAGCAACGCCCTGCCGATGCCCTTGCCTTCCCAGTCCGGCAGCAACGCCAGCACGATGATCTCGCCGCTGTCGCGATCACCAAAGCAGTAGCCGATCATCCGTGCGTCCACCTCGGCCACATGCCCCGGCAAAGCGCCTTGGGCGATGCCGTCTGCCCAGCTCTCCTCGGTGATGCCCAGTGCAGCCAGCTGTTCGGCGGAAAACGCGTTTTCACGCGTGCGGCCGCGCAGCGCGATGCAGGTGGCGGCATCGGAAGGCACGGCAAGTCGGTAGCGCAGGTTCATGGCATCGTATTCTGTCAGGTCTGCCGGCCCGTTGGAGATCTGCTTGCCTGCCGCCACTGAATTCTGGCGCGACCCCCGCCTGCCCCACGTCGAAAGCCGCCGGGCCTGCAACAGCCGTGACTGCTATCGCGCCCATGCCCACGGCACCTATTCGATCGGGGCGGTGGATGCCGGCGGCAGCGTGTTCAGCGGTGCGCCCGGTGGTGTCCGCCTGCTTCGCCCCGGCAGCCTGGTCACGGTTCCCGCAGGCCGCGTGCACGCGTGCAACCCGATGCGCGGACACGCCTGGAGCTACCAGATGCTGCACCTGGATGCGGCGTGGCTGCAGCAGCTCCGCAACGAAACGGCGGCACCTGCCGCACCCGGCGCGCAACGCGAACCGATCCGCGTGTCCCACGATCCGCCGCGCTATCGCCACTACTCCGCGCTCACTGACCTGCTGTTTTCCGATGCGGCCCCGCAGGCAAAGGAGGCCGGGCTGGTCGGCTTCATCGGTGACCTGGACCATCGGCCCGGCGATGCGCTGACCGATGCACTCGATGACCTTGCCCTGCAGCAACGCCTGCAGCCGTTGATGGCGCAGCTGCGCACGCAGTTGGCGCACAGCCCGGCGCTGGCCGACATGGCGCAGGAGGTAGGCATGAGCCGCTACCAGTTGATCCGGGCCTTCCGCCGGGCCACCGGCCTGACCCCGCACGCCTGGCAGATGGACCAGCGCATCCAGCAGGCGCGCCTGCACCTGCGCGATGGCCAATCCCTGGCAACGGTGGCACATGCGCTCGGCTTTGCCGACCAGAGCCATTTCCAGCGGGTGTTCAAGTCCATTGCCGCGGCCACGCCAGGCCAGTACCGGCGCTGATCGCGCGCAATTGCGTTCAATACCCGGTGCAGGGCGGCAGCCACACTGGCGCCCCCTGCCTGCCCGTACCCGTCCCCATGCAACAGTTCCTGCTCCTCGCTTCGGTGCATTTCCTTGCCTTGCTCTCGCCCGGCCCAGACTTCTTCCTGGTGGCGCGCAGCGCGCTTGTCTCTGGTTGGCGCACGGCAAGCGGTGCCTGCGTCGGCATTGCCGTTGGCAATGCGGTTTTCATTGCCGCCGCCTTTGCCGGGCTTGCCGTGCTGCGCGCCGACAGCGCGTGGTTCATCACCGTGCAACTGGCCGGCTGCGGCTTCCTGCTCTACATGGGGCTGCTCTTCCTGCGCCATGCCGGTCGCCACGGCATGCCGGCGCCGCCCGGCAGCGCACCGATGCAACCCCGTCCGCCGCGATGCCCGTGGTGCCAGGCTGCCGCGCAGGGCCTGCTGTCGGCGCTGCTGAATCCCAAGAACGCGCTGTTTTACGCCAGCCTTGCCGCGCTGTTGCCCGACGCAGGCACCGCGGTGAAACTGTTCTATGCCGGCTGGATGTTCAGCGTGGTGCTGCTGTGGGACCTGCTGGTCGCCGCGATGATCGGCCACCCGGTGGTACTGCGCAGGTTCACCCGCGCATTGCCCTGGCTGGAGCGCATCACCGGTGTGCTGCTGATCGGGTTGGCCGTGTCGATTCCGATGTCGCTGGGATGGGCCTGGGCCACCGCTGCCGGGCACTGATGCATACGCACAGGGCCCGGCAATGCCGGGCCCTGTGTGTGTCATGGCATCGGCTCGCTCACAGGAACCGGTAATCGAACTCCAGCCACAACTGGCGGCCGTATGGATCGTAGTTGCCCACCGGGTAGAACGGCCAGCCGCCGCCATTCTTGTCCGCCGGCGGGCGGCTGTCGCGCAGGTTGTTGACGATCAGCCCGACGCTGGCGTTGTCATTGAGCTTGCGGTACAGGCTGGCGTTGTAGGTCATGTAGGGGGCGATGCGACCGCTGCCATCGGTCTTGGGCAGCGAGCCGTAGCGCATGCCATACACGGTGGCGGTCCAGTCATTGATCGCCCAGGTCACGCTGCCGTTGACCTTGCTGCGCCACTGGTAGGTATCCAGCGAGTTGCGCTGGTCGATCGCCTCGTCCTCGGCGAACTGGCGGTACGCATGGTCGATCACCAGCGAATAGGCCAGGCGCGCGGAGAACTGCCCGTAGCGGCCGGCATCCCAGCGCGTATTGGCCTTCAGGTCGATCCCGCGCACCGATTCGGAGGCTGCATTGATCGGGTTGATCAGCACGCGCACCACCTGGTTGGGCTGCACCGCCGCATTGGCCGGGTTGCGGATCACCCGCGCCAGTGCGTCCTGGCACTGCGCCGAGCCGATGTCACGAGCGTCCCCGCCCACGGTCTGGCCCAACCGGCAGTCGGCTTCATCGCGCAGGATCCGCGATGCATCCAGGTTGGTCACTTCCTGGTCGATGCGGATGTCGTAGTAGTCGACGGTGAAATCGACGTTGGCCGATGGCGACCACACCAGCCCCGCACCGTAGGACTTGGCCGTTTCCGGCTGCAACTGTGGATTGGCACCGCTGGTGTAGTCGATCGACAGGCCGCTGAAGTCGCAATCGTCGTAGGCCTGGCCGGCACTGCGGCAGCGCCAGTAGTCGGTCATGCCCGGGTTGTAGCCGCGGGTTTCGCTGGCGAACACGTAGTTCATGTCCGGCGCACGGAAGCTGGTGGCGGCACTGGCACGCAGCAGCAGGCTGTCAAAGGGCCGGAATTCCAGCCCGGTGCTCCAGGTCGCCTTGCCCAGCTGGTCGCCGGCGGCGCGGTACTGGTCGTACCGGCCCGCCACGGTAGCGGTGAGCCGCTCCAGCAGCGGCAACTGCAGTTCCACGCCCGCCGCGTAACGGTCGCGCTCGCCGCCGGCCGGAATGCCCGCGGTGGTGTTCCAGAATTCACCGGTGGCCAGCCGCGGGTCGGGACGGTTGCGGTAACCCTGGCTGCCGGCCTCCAGCACCGCCGCCAGCGCCGCGCGCCCGCCCGGCAGGTCGAACAACTGCCCGTTGACGCTGAAGGTGGCCGTCTGCAACCACGCAGCATTGCGGCTCTCCTGGGTGGCCGACAGATCCTCGTATTGGCCGGTGGTCAACGGCTGGTACAGGCGTGCCGGGTCCGGTGCGTAAACGTCCACGCCGTTGCGGGTACCCAGCCTGGGGCCCAGCAGGTAGTCGTTGATACCGGCCAGCAGGACCGGGCGGCGCGTGCGGTTTTCATACCGCGAACGGCTGTAGGCCGCTTCGTAATCCCAATCCGAGCCCCCCAGGCTGCCACGCGCGCCCACGTTGAACGACCACGAGGTTTCCAGGAACCGGTTGGCGTTGCGCTGCACGCTGCCGATCTCTTCAGGCGCAAACCGGCGGTACCAGCTTTCCAGCTGGCCGCTGTTCTGGTTGTAGAAGTAGTTGCGCGACGAGGTCCACGTGGGTGCGCGGGTGTTGTTGTAGATCCGCGCGGTGCCGATGGCCACGTCGGCGAACAGCTCCTGGCGGTCATTCAGCCGCCAGGTCAGCGCGCTGTAGGCATCGATGTTGCGCTTTTCGGTCTGCACGGTCCAGAACGTGGCGGCCGCTTCGTTGCTGCCGCAGTAGGCCCCCTGGCGCGGATTCTGCGCGCGGAACACGCTGCCGCCATACAGGTTGCCGGTGGCGTCGCAACCGCCCACGCCGGGATCGATGTAGTTGTTGGTGCTGGCATTACGCCGGTAGGCCACCGCGGTGGGCAGCGGCGCGATCCCGCGCGGATCGTCGGTGAGCGAATCCATGAAGTCGCGCTGCGAGCCGTAGATCGCATTGCGGTTGGCGATCTCCAGACCGAAGATCGCATCCCACCGATCGCTTGAACTGCCCCCCACCACCTGCAGACGCTGGTTGTCGCCACCGCCCTGCTCGGTGGTGCCGGCCTTGAGGTTGATGCCCACGCCCTCGTAGGACTTTTTCAGGATGATGTTGACCACCCCGGCGATGGCGTCCGAGCCGTACACCGCCGACGCGCCACCGGTGAGCACTTCGATGCGGTCGATCAACGCGCTGGGGATGTTGGCCAGGTTGACCACGTTGACCGAGCCTTCGTAGGCCAGCGGGTAGTCCGACTGACGGCGGCCGTTGACCAGCACCAGGGTGCGGTTGGGGCCCAGCCCACGCAGGTTGATGGTGTTGGCGGCCGGGGTGAAGGTGTTGCCGAAGTCCTCGCCCTGCACGTTGCCGGTGTTCTCGGTAAGCGCACTGAGGGCTTCAAACGCACTGCGGTAGCCCTGCGCCTCGATCTGCTGCTGGGTGATCACGGTCACCGGGGAAGGGCCTTCCACGCTGGCGCGCGGAATGCGCGAGCCGGTGATTCTCACCGCTTCCAGTTCGGTGGGCGGCGCGCCCTCGCCGGCCTGGGCAAGCGAGGGGATGCCAAACAGCGGCAACAGGGACACGACCAGGGGCCGAAGGCGGAGCGTACGACGGAGCAGAGGCATGCAGGTTCCATAAGGGCGGTAAACGTTCCGGTGCGGCAAGCCATTGCCACACGGGGGCCGGAAAGCGCGCCAGTCTGCTGAATGGGCACCTGCCGGGGAAATGATCGCCCGGGATATGCATAGTGGGTTTTCGCCTAAGGCGCGTGGTTGCTCCTGCCGCCAAGCCTGCCGCGGGCCAGAGGCCCCGTCTCCGAACGCGCCGGTCGCGAGCGTAAGGGCCCCATAGCAGCCGGTAGGCCCCTGGCAAAGTAAAGGAGGAGGCCGCCACGCGGCCGGGGGACATTTGCGCAGGGGCCTGCCGGCCGCCAAGGGGCCCTCACGCTCGCGGCAGGCCCAAGCGGAGACAGCTCTACGATCCACTCAGTGCACGCGGAGGCAGAAGAATCAAAAAAAACGGCGACCTTGCGGCCGCCGTCGTGGTGCATCGCCGGATGTGGGCGATCAGGCCTTGGCAGCGGCCTGCAGGCTCTGCCGCTGGACCAGCGCGCTGAAGCGCGACAGCGAACTCAGGTGGTGGTGCACCAGCGCCAGGTAGCCGTTGCGGTGCCAGGCCAGCACGATCTCGTCGGGCAGCTTGGACAGCTTTTCAACGTCGACCACATGGAAGCCATTGACCGACATCTGCTCGCCGTTGTTCAGGGTCACATCGATGCTGCGCTCCACCAGCAGGTCCTGGGCCAGGATCGACGCGGTGAACTGGCGGGTCGCCTCATGCTCACGGGTGAAATCGCCACAGAAGCGCATGGCGTTGTCGACCAGTTCGGTCGCCTTCCCGTCCACGAACAGCGGCTCGCCTTCCTCGCTGGTGCCCTGGTTGAGGTGCTCGGCCTCAGCGTCGATGGCCAGCAGGTAATCGCCTTCGGCTTCGGCCTGCATGAACACGAACGGGTAGCGGCGCACATAGGCGGGCGCGTAGGTGTCTTCGGCCCACTTGTCGCCGTCGATGAACAGGTTGCTGCGGGCCAGGCCCACCGCCACGATCGGCGCTGCGTCCTTGCCGGTGAACAGGATCGGGAAATGCTGCGCGGCCAGGCCGAATTCGCCCACCACGGCCGGAATGGCATTGGTTTCGGCAGCGAAGGCCACGGTGCCTTGCACCAGGCGCCAGTTGGCATGCTTGTCCGATTGCAGGGGCAACGGCTGGCGGTAGAACAGCGGGCCGGAAGCCTGGGCCGGGGCCGGCGGAGTAGTGGTTTCAGCAGTCATGGATTAGGTCAGGTACGACGCGCCAGACAGCCCGGGCGCGAAAGCGGGCACCGCATTGATCGGTCACTATAGCGTGGCTCCATGACGATATGCGCCGTGCCGGAAGCCATGTATCGGCTCGGGCGTGGCCCACCCGCGCTACAGCGCAGTGAACTCGGTACAGTCGGGCAGCGGCGTATCGGGCTGGTAGCGGCTGCCGTCGAAGCGCAGCACGCGCTGGAAGGAACAGGTCCGGTCGGTTCGGGTCTGCAGGTCCTGCCTGCGCAGCGGTGCCTGGACCTGGGAATCCCGCAGGCGCGAGGCGCCCGCCGGGAAGCGGGTGGCGGTAGTGGCGTAGCGCAGCACCGGCATGCCCTGCCCGGCCGGGTCCAGGGTGAGCGTGCTGCTGAAACGGTACTGGTCATGGCATGCGCCGGCGCGCCGGTCACTGTCGTGTTCACCAAAGCAGGCGCGGATCATGGCATGGCCGTCTGCGGGCAGCGCCAGCACATCCGGGTCGATCTGGACGCCATCGTCCATGTGGCGAATCCGACTCAGTACCAGCGTGGAGGCGCTGGCATCCCCGCCGGCATACATCGTGGTCACGCCACGCTGCACCCCCACCAGCACGTTCTCCAGGGCGGCCTGCTGCCGATCGCCCGGCACCTGCCCCACGCCGGCCGCGGGCGCCAGGCGCACGATGAAGGGCCACGGCTGGTCGGTGGCGCCGTTATCCAGGGTCTCCAGGGGAATGAAGCGCATCCGCGGCTCGGCTTCGCCGGGCAGTTGGTGCTCGATCGCCAGGTGCCAGGCCTGATCGTCGCCGTCGCGGGCCGTGTGCAGGCACCATTGCCGGTCGGCCGTGCACAGGCGCGGCGAGGCGGCCTCTTCGGGCGACGGCCCGGCGGCGGGTTGTTCGATCAGCGCCTCCAGCCGGTTGCCGGCGCGGTCCTGCGGCGGCGCGGCCCACGCCGCGCCGTTGAGGGCTGCCCACAGCAGCAAGCCGGCCGCCACGGAAACGGTGCTGCGATGCAAGGTTGCTGGCATGCAATGCCCCTGATGTGGATCGTGGCGGTTTCTACCCCGAGCGTACCGCACTCCGGGTGCCGCAGCGGCCGGCAGGCCCCAGGGGAAAGTAAAGGAGGAGGTCGTCGCCGCAGGCGGCGGCCGGGGGACATTTGCCAAGGGGCCTGCCGGCCACCGCGCCTGGAAAGGAAGTTCAGCGCACGCCGTCCAGCGCCGCATCGGCACCGGTCACCGCTGCACAGGCATGGTCCTGCAGCTCCTCTCCGCTCGCATCATTGCCCGTGCCGGGGTCCAATTGCGTGGCCAGCACCACGAACCCCGGGCTGCCGTCGCTGGCATGGGCACCTGCCACCACCAGCGACCACCGCCCCAGGTCCTGTGCACCGGCCAGCTCGTTGGCCAGCAGCTGGACCGGGTTTTCCGACAGCTCCGGCCCGGTCAACCGGCGCGCGACATAACGGTGGCCGCGCAGCAGCGCCGGCAGCGGCTGCCAGCGCGTGGTGATGCCCGGCCCCAGGCGCTGCAGCTGCGCCAGCACATCGGTGCGCAGGCAGTCCACATGGATGTGCAACTGGTGCTGCGAGCGCCCGTGCGGCGAGTTCAGCGCCAGGCTGGCAACCTCGCGTGGCAGGGGCCGCCCCAGCGCCTGTTCAGTGCGCCAGCGCTCCTGCCAGGCCGCGGCAAAGTAGTTGGGTGCATCGGCGCGCAGCAGCACCGGGCTTTCAATGCCGGTCACCCGGTCCAGCGGCAGCAGCAGAAACTGGTAGTGGCCGTGCGAATCCTTCAGCACCACATCGCGGCGGTCGGCGTGCGGGTTGATCGCCAGGCAGCTGCGCTGCGGCGGGCCGTCCACGGGGCAGTCACGCTGCACGATGCCCCACAGCGCATCAGGATTGACCGGCGGCTTGGCCGGGGGTAGCGCGCTGGCACAGGCGGCCAGCAGCAATACGGCGCTTGACAGGAGCAATCGGTGGATCACGTTCAGGACTCGGCGACGACAACGGTCCAGCCCGCTCCGGGCCAGCTCGGCGCGTAGTGTACCCGCTTGCCGTTGACCGTCCGGCGACACCCGGCCGGCCGTCTTCCTGGCGCGGGCCGGCTCAGGCCGGCTCGGCCTCGGCCTGGGTCGCCGCGGCACCCTCCTCCACATCGCCCGGCTTGTACTTGGTATCGCCGAAATACAGCACCCGCCACATGGCCAGGTTGCCGATGAACCAGTGCGAGATCGAGTCGTGGCCGTAGCCGTCGAAGAAGGTCTCCACCGCTTCGGGCAGCAGCTGCTTGTTGTCCCAGGCCTCCAGCATGGTGCGCTCGGCCAGGGTCAGGCGCTTGCCGCGCTCGCGCTTGCGGCGCAGCGCAACCATCTTGCCCACCAGCGTGTCGGTCTCGCTGGCCAGGCCCTTGCGCTGCTTCTTGACCTCCGACAGCGCATCATTGCGCGCGCTCAACTCATCGGACACCCGGTTCCACTCGGCCAGCTGCTCGCTGCTCATGTCGCTGGGGCCACCATCGCGCGCATACGGGTCGCCCAGCTGCGCGCGTCGCCGGCGCAGGGTCTTCACTTCGGCATCCAGTGCGTCCTGGCGCTGCTGCAGGCGCTGCATCGAGGGCAGCTTGTCGCCCCGCGCCACGCGCACCTTCAACCAGCGGTGCAGCAGTTCCATGTGCGCGGCCTGCACGTCCTCCATGCGCCCTCGCTTGACCCGGATGGCCTGCAGGTAGGCGTTGTACACCGCCTGCAGCTCGGGATCGGTCTTGTCGAACTCCGCGAGCACCTCTGGGTCCAGCCGGGTCATCGGGTGCAGCAGCACGCCGCCAGCCAGGGCAATGTCGTACATCTCGTTCAATGCGAAGCGCGCGATGCTGTTCTGGCGGCCCTGGTGCTGGGGGTCGTAGCCACCGCCGACATCGGAGTGCACGCCCGGATACCAGATCTCCTGGGTGTTGTCGGGGTAGCGTGCATCGTCGCGGGTGGAATCCAACGGAAACTGCCCGCGCAATTCGTGCGCGGCGGTCATGTGCACCGATTGCACCACCATCGCCGGGATCCGCATGCCCTCGCCCCAGCCGTTGTGGCCATTGCCCGCATTCACCGCCGCATGCGCCAGGGTCGGCCACACCGATACCACGGTGTCATACAGGCCGGCAAAGCCGATCCGCATCGGCACCGTTTCCTTGTACATCCAGGTGCCATCGGGCTGGCGCTTGCACAGCGCCACCAGGTCACGAATGAAACCACGTCCCTGCGCCGCGCCACGCGAGAAGCCAAACACCGACAGATTCACCACCACGATGCGCATCTGCGCTGCTTGTCGCGCAATGAATGTATCCAGTTCCTCCAGCGCATGGTCGATGCGCTCGCGCCCGCCCTTGCCGATGGCCAGGCCCAGCATGCCGCCGCTGTCGCCCACTTCCGGGCACGGGGTGCCGACCCCGGCCAGGTAGGTGGACAGCACGTTGCGATGGCCATCGATGCGGGCGTTGTACAGGCGCGCGATGTTGGACAGGGCACGCTCGTCTTCCTGCTTGCCCATCTCGGCATCGCGATTGTTGCCGGTGCCATCGAAGTACACCGTGACCTGCAGCGATTGGCTGCAACCGGTGGTGGCCTCTTCCTTCTCGGGCAGCGTGCAGCTCTGCGCGGCCTGTCGTTGCTGGCGCTCGGCATCGGTCATCGGCCGGGTGCCCCGGGCCAGCCGCGCGGTGCGCGCGGTGGGATCGGCGTCGGCCACCGGCTCGGGCGAGCCGGGCTCCAGGTCAACCTGGCCGGGGATGGCAGTGGGATCGGTAGCGGTCATCGGCAATGCACTCCTTCATCTGCCAGCGCCAGGCGCCGGGCGGTGTCCTTGGAGAACGCGCAACACATGGCTACAGGCCCTGGTTGGCGATATGGCCCTCGGGGATCTTTTCGCGGCGCAGGTCCCAGGGGTCCTTGCCGCGCTCCAGCAGTTCAGCCTCGACATGGCCGTCGGGGTAGAAGTGCAGCAGCAGCGTGCGCGGGTCGGCCGGATACGGCCGGCGCACCGTCACCTGCGCCGACCTGGGCTCCAGCGGTCCGACCTTCTCATACGTATTGGTCTTCAGGTCATAGCGCCCAGACAGCTTCCAACGGACGTCGAGGGTGATGGGTTTGTCGGTGCGTGGCGCAAGGGGGCCCATCACCGAACCACTGTCGGTATACGCCGACACCCCCCCCAGCCAGGTGCCATCCACCCGCGTGTCATACAGATAGCGGTCGCTGTAATTGAACGCGAACAGCGTCAGGTACGGCGACTTCGGCTTGCTCTTGGCCATCGCCCGCGAGCAGCCCGCGCCGATCAGCACGATGGCCAGCGCCGCCAGTGCGATCCAGGTAAACGATTTGAGGCTCAACATGCAGGCTCCAGGGCAGGCATAACGTCAAGGCAGCAGCGGTAGCACATCACCAGGTTTCCTCCATCGGCCACACTTCATCGCCAATCTGCCTGGCGGTGCGGCGTCCCTCGGCGAAGGCCTGCAGGCGCACCTGCCATGCCGGGTCGTGCGCCAGGTCATCACCCACCAGCAGCGCCCAGGTGCACACCATCACCACCCGCCGGCTGTCTTCGATGCCATGACGTGCGGCCAGGTCCACCGCGCCACGCAGGAACCGGTACCAGTTGGCCGACGGCAGGCGATCGAGCAGTTCCGGATCGGTGAGCTGGTAGTGCTCGATCAGGGTGTAGGGGTAAGACGAATCGATCAGCACGCGGCGCTGTTCGGTTTCCAGCGTCCACGGCAGCGCATGCGGATCCAGTGCCGGACAGGTCAGTGCGAGGCTGTCCCAGCGATGATCGTGGGTCACAAAATGCCAGCGTTCGCCCAGCGCGAGAAACGCATCGCGTTGCGCCGGGTCCAGTGCCTGCACCCACCAAGGCAGCACCCGCCCATCATAGAAACGGGCCAGGAACTCCTTGCCATTGGGGTAGCGCGCATCCAGCCGGCGCGACAACCGCTGCAGCAGGCCGTCCTGCGCCAGCGGCGATTCGATCAGAGTGGCCGCGCCCAGCGCGTTTGCGTGGCCTGCCAGGCGCAGCAGCAGCGCCTGCGCCGGCAGATCGTCCGGCAGGCGGGCCAGGTATACCGAGGTGTCGGCGCTGCCATCGGCCAACAGGCCGTCGAACAGGCGTGAACCGGCATGGGGCAGAAACTGCAGCACTGCCTTCGGCGCATCGCACTGCGCACCGTCCAGCAGCAGATAGCGATGCTGGCCCTGCGCCAGCGGCATCCATTGGGTTTCCGGGAAGGCCGTCGGGATCATCGATCAGCCTTTGGGCGTCAACGGCGCGGCGCGCTGCGCGGCCAGCAGCAGGCACTCTTTGCACACCGACTGCGGGAACACCGGCAACGGGTAGTTGCCACTGCCACCGGGCTGGAACGATTTGCGCGCCGCATGCACGATGATGTTGCCGGGGGCGGTGAAGGTGATGTTGCCCTGTTCGATGGTGACGCTGGCGCCACCGGCCGTGGCGACATGGATCGTGCGCCCGGCCGCCAGTTCCACCGCAGCCTGGGTGCTGGCGCCGCGCAACGCGGCCTGCGACTGCACCCGGATCTCATCGTTCTGGGCAAGCACCTCCAACGTGCCGGTGCCACTGACCAGGGTCAACGTATTGGCCTGCGCCCCCAGGCCGGTGCGCGCGGCCGCCAGCACGCCCAATGCCTGGCGGCTGTGCCAGCGCGCCTGCCCCATCACCACGGTTTCGCTGGCCAGGCCACTGCCCAGGGTGAGCGTTTCGCCCAGCGCCCACTGCAGCGATTGCCCGGCAACATGCGCCATTCCCGCCGGGGCCGTCACGCCCAGCAATGGGTCGCCGGCATGCGGCACGCGGCCCTCGCCCGCGCCGGCGTCACGCTCGGGTGCTGCGCCGCGCGCCTCCGGATAGGCGCTGCCATCCACCGTCGTGCGCACGCTGCGCAGCAACGCCTGCAGTGGCGCGGCGTCATCGATCAGCGTGGAGTGTGCCGGTCGCGCCACGCCTTCGCTGTCGGCCAGGCGGACGGTCTGGTGCGTCCCTGCCGCGTCGGCAAAGCGGCTGCCAAGCGCCTGCAACTGGCTCAACAGGGCCACCGGGCCCGGCGCGGTGCCCGCCGGCGCAGCGCGCTGGCCAGCATAGGCACTGAGCCACAGACCGGCACGTCCGCGCACGCTTCCCCACGCATCGCTGCGCAGTTCGAACCCCTCGCCACGCAGGCTGCCGCGGAAATTGTCGGCCTGGTGGATCAGATGGCCCAGGCTCAAGCCACTGTCTGCCTGGGTGGTGGCCAACTGCACCCGCAGTTGCGCGTCGCTGTCATCAAACAGCAGCCGGCTATGTCCCTGCCCGCCCCATTCGCGCGACTGCACGCCCCACACCGCACCGGCATGCCGGTGCGCATCCTCGCCACCGCCAGCGGCATGCCATGCCGGCGCATGGCCGCTACTGACGTTGCCCTGCGCGCTGGCCAGTGCATCGCCGGCCTGTGCATACGCTGCCGTGTCGGCCTCGGCAGCACGCCCGCCCGGCGTGGGCACGCTGCCCGCCTCGCCCTGCCCGTTGTAAAGGCTGCCCAGCACCACCGGGCGATCGATATCGCCTTCCAGGAAGCCCACCAGCACCTCCTGGCCAACCCGCGGCACGAACTGGCTGCCCACGCCGGGACCGGCATAGCGCTGCGCCACGCGCAGCCAGGTGCTGTCGTTGCTGGCGCCGGCAGCGCCGCCCCCGTCCTGGAAATGGAAACGCACGCGGATCCGCCCGAGGCTGTCGGCGTGGACGTCGCGGGCGCCCTGGACCTTCACGCCCGGCGCGGCCACCACCACTGCGGTCTGGTACCCCGGCGCCAGCGGGCGCGGGTTGAGGCGCAGGCCGCTGTCGTCCTCCAGCACGGGTCGCCATGCCTGGTCGCGTGCCACCGCACTGAACGTGTTGGCATAGCCGTGGGCCTGCGCATGCGCATGCGCCAGCACTTCGGCAGTGCCCGTGCTGCCGGCAGGCTCGCCCACCTGGAGTACGGCCAGCGCCTCGCGCAGGTCCACGGGCAGGTTGTTGATGCCCTGGTGCTGGACCCGGGTGAGGATCAGTTGGGCCGGCGTCGCATCTGGCAGGCCGGTCACCTGCAGCCATTGCCCGGCCGTCGCGCTGCGCAGCCCGCTGCGACCCTGCCATTGCCGGGCCTGGGCCTCGCTGGCCTGCGCCATCAGCCCGGCATAGCGGTCGGCCTCTACGCTGTCGGCGAAGCTGTAGGCGCCTGACGGGTCGTACAGTTCGCGCGCATCGCCAGTACCCGCGCCTTCGGCCGGCACGCCGGCCGCCAACGAGCGGCCCGCCTTGTAATCATCGCTGTGCAGCGTCAGCCGCTGCACGCCCAACCGACGCCTGCGCCCCAGCGCCTGCACCGTGTCGTCGGTTTCGGTGGCATCGGCCCGATGGAAACGCACCCCGCCCCGTGCCTGGGACACGGCATCCTGCGGCTGTACGGCCGCATCGGCGAACAGCACCAGCACCTGGCCGGCGTCTTCATCGTCCCCGTGCTCGGCGCGCCAGCCCAGGCCCTCTTCGGCCAACAGACGCTGGATGAAATCAAGGTCGGTTTCGCGGTACTGCACGCAGTAACTGCGCGGCCGCGCGCCTTTGACGAAGTCGGCTACTTCCTCGCTCCAGCGCCACTGCAGGTGCGGGGCGTGTTGGCCAAGCACCGCATCGACAATCTGCACGACGTCCAGATCCTGGAACACGCGGCTGTGACGGCCCTGCTCAAGCCAGCAGCTGGCATCACGCAGCACTACGCGGTAGCGCGCCAGGCCGCCATCGTCACCCAGCAACGTGGCTTCGGTGATCCAACCACGGCGCGGTAGCCAGCGGCCATCGGCCAGCCGGGTCTGCAGGCAGGCGGCGCCGCCCAGCCAGTGCTCCAGCGGCAGGTCGGCATCCAGCGCCAGCAGCAGGATCTCGTAGCGGTATCCGTGCGAGAGGCGTTCGTCGCCCTGCCACCGCTCCACCAGCACCACCGGGGCGTCCGGCAACTGCATCCGGTACAGACGTTCCCCATCCAACAACCGGGCCGCCTGTGTCATCAGGTTCCGCATTGCTTCCATGGCTCACCTTGGCTCGCACGTCACCGGACACGCCGATGACGCTTCCATCCCCTGTGGAACCGACGGTAGCAGATGCACTACCCACACGCTACGCACCGCAGCGCCTGTTAAAACCACGTCAACGTGGTGCCCGCCTCAGTACGTGGCGTACGGCACTTCAACGATCGCCGGCGCACCGGCCTTTCCAACCGGGCGCAGCGTGAACCGGTCCAGCGCACCATCTTCGTCGGCAAAGGTGGTCGACTGGAACTGCAGCCGGTAAGCGGCCCCGCCGGTCTTTATCGTCCCGGTCGCGTCGATGCTGGCGTCTGGCGGCAGCAGCAGTCCGCCCAGGTCGCTGTAAGCTTCGACCGCGTCGTGGAACACATAGCTGGCCAACGCGCCATCGCGCTTCATCTCATACACGCGCGGCGCGTAGGGCGGCGTGGTATCGGTACCTTCGTTGAGCAGGTCCGACACCCACACCCCCGGCAGCTTGTACTGTGTTTCCAGCGCATCGGCCTGCAGGCGCTCACTGCTGATGACCATGCAGCACACCACGCGGTTGGCTTCGCGGTCGAGAATCGAGAAACGCGTGCCCTTGGCGGCCGTGGTCGGCAGCATCGCAAAGGCAAGATCGTCCTGCGCCGGTTCGATGCCGTTGGCCGAGTGCAGGTTGCGCCAGCCACCGAAGACCGGGGCGGTGGTCGCCGCTTGTGCGGCAGCATCCAACGCAGCCGCCAATCCCAGCGCCAGCAGCAGCGCCTGTGTGATGTTCCTGCCCAGCATGGATTCGGTCCTGTAAGTGGTTTGCCTTGCCCGGCAGGCCGCATCGCCATGCCGTCTTCACGCAGCGCCGACACTATGCGTCAGCCCGGCGCGCCGATCAATTGGTGCCGTAGCGGATATCCACGGTCGTCGCCGCGCCGCCGGCGTCGGGAACCAGCTGGAAGGATTCCCAGCCACCGTCGCCGTCGGTGAGGGAGCCTTCTGTGCGCTTCACTCGATAGGTTGTCCCGCCCACCACCACTTTGTCCGGGGCGACGGCCTTGGCGTCGTCGGGCAGCAACAACCCACCGCTCTCGCCGTTGCTGTCGGCATCCCCCTCGAACGCGTAGCCGGCCAGGCGGTCCACGCGGCGCACCGCGAACACGTGCGCCTCGGTTTCCTTGTCATTGTTGAGCCAACTGCCCAGGTCGGCGGCCCACACAACCGGGACCCCGTAGGAGTGGATCAGCGTATCGCGCTGCAGCCGCGGGCTGGTGGTCTGGAGGCAGCAAACGGCCTGCCATCTGCTCAGGTCCATCACCCGGAACCGGGTGCCCTTGGCCACGTCGCCAGGCAGCATCACAAATGGCGTGCTCTTCTCGGACACGCTGTACGCCGGGCCGATCGGCAGGTTGCGCCACCCGCCCACGGCAGGCTCGACAGCGTGCGCTGCCCCATTGCCCGCCAGCAGCAGGCACGCCGCCAGGAAAGCAGTTCTAACGGCCATGTTCAATTTCCTGTCTTGGACCAATGCGGTTCATCACTCTTGTCTTTGGCCTTGTAGTACGTCCAATGGTAAACCCCGTACGTTGCGCCAACCTCCTGCAGGTCGCGCAGTGAGGCAATACTCACAGACACGCCGCTGGCGTTCTTCACCGTCTTGCCGATGCCGCGCACCGGCACGAACTGCATGTCGATGGCCTCGCCACCATTGTGGTTGGACTTGTACGGCTCGCCGATGGCGCCCTTGGCCGCATACGCCGAATTCATTGCCAGCGCGCCCTTCCTGGCGGCATCCAGGTCCGGCTTGCCATTGGCGTCCAGATGCTCCCAATCGATGTTGACCGGCGCATCGCCATTCTGCGGGGCGAACTTGGGCACCTTGCTGGGCGACATGCCTTCCTTGATCTTGCGCGCATAGAACATCAGGTACGAACGCTGTGGCGGGCGCAACGTCGTATTGATGTTGACCTCGATGCCACCGGCCTTCATTGCGGCGATGAACTTGGCCACCCCATCCCGGAACGGCTGCTTCAGGTCGCCTACGTTCGCACTCTGCAGGAACTGCGGGTACCAGTGCTTGCCGCTTTTGCTGGTGGCACCGCCATCGGTGGCTGCCGTATTGGCCTCGCCCAGGGGCGAATAGAAGTTGTTGAGCAGGGCGATCGGGTGGATGTGAAACACCTCCGGCGACACCGGGAAGCCGGGCACTTTGGGCTGCACCTTGTCCCACCAGCGCAGGTGCTTGATGCGCAACTTCTCGGCGCTCCATTCCGGCTGGCCGCCAAGCATCAACGGGTCCAGCGCGTCCCACTTGGCGTCGCTTCCACCCCACTCGCTTTCGTACCTGGCAATCATCCGGCTCATGGCCTGGGCCATCAGCGGTTGCTCCATCGCGGTGCGCAGCTCGGCCTTGGACAGGTAGCCGCTCTTGTCGGTGTCCAACTGCTCGTAGAGCTTCTTGACCAGCGCGCTCTTGTCCACCTTGTCGGCGCGCATCTTGTAATCGGTGACTTCCTCGGCGCGCAGCGCCCCCATGCTCACCAGGGATGCCGACAGCATGTCCACCGGCTGGATCTGCCCTTCCTCCACCCAGTCAAAGCCCGGCCACGCCCACGGCGACTGCCAGCCCACCTTGGGCATGCCACTCTCGCAGACCCAGCCCACGTGGATCTTGCCGGCATTCTGGCTGCGTACCGAAACGCGCCACCACGGCTTGCCATCGCCATCCAGGACGCGGTCTGCCGGGGGGTTCTTCTCCAGCTCGGCGCGGGTCATCACCCGGGCGAAGGCCGCTTCCCCACCCGCATCCGGGCCATCCAGGCGCAGCGGGAATTTCTTCCATACCTTCATGCCGTCGGCGCCGCAGGACACCAGTGCGGCGCGCTCGACCCATACGGCCTCGCCCTGCGGCATGCGCATTTCGCGGCGCTTGTAGTTCAGTTTCTTGGCCAGCTTCTCGTCCAGGGTACGGTCGGTGTCGGCCGGGCCGACAAACCAGCCGGTCCACTCGGCATCGGGTGCCTTGGCGTAACGCTTGCTCTTGGACGAGTACACGCCCAATGCCTCGCGATCCATCACCACCAGCCCCGCCTTCTGGATCTTCGCCCAAGGGCCGATCGCGCCGTCCTTGGCCCGCACCAGCCGCGTATCGGCCGGCCAGGTGGTGTCATGCGGCACCGGCAGCTTGGGCTTGGCGCCCTTATCGATCACGAACATCGCACCGGTATTGGGCGGCAGCAGCGAGGCGTATTTGCGTGCCGTCTTGACGAACACCGGCAGGTCGTTGCCGGCGAAGGTTTCCAGATGCAGCATCCGCCGCCAGCCACGCTTGGCGCGTGGCTGCGCATCCACGTACTGCTGGTATTCCCCCACATGACCCAGCAGCGCACCGGCGCTGACCGGAATGGGTTTGGCGGGAATCACCACCTTGTCCAGGGACAGCGGCGCCTTGGGGCCCGGGTCCAGTTCGGACAGGAAGATCCAGCCCTGGGCAGCGCCGGGGTCCACCGCCTCGCCCGGACGCACCGGGGCAATCTGGCCCTCCAGGATCCGGTCGATCTGCGCCCACTTTTCGCCACGGTTCTTGACCGTGATGCGTGCACCGCGTGGCAGCAGCCCGATCCGGGCGCTCTTGCCACTGGCTTCCTTGCGGATGTTCAAGCCGATGATCGGCGCGGCGGCGTCACTCATGGACCAGCTCCTCAGGCGTCACGTTGTCCCATTCCTTGCTGTCGGGCGGGAAGAAGCCAAGCAGTTGATTGGCTTCGCTGGAGATCTCGTGGCCGCAGTCGCAGCCCGCCACTTCCTCCACAGGCTGGGGCGCCGCGGCGGCCTCCACCGGTGGCGGCGGCATCTCCTGCTTGTCCTTGGCACGCTCGCCCACCACGAACTCATTGCTGGCATCCCAGTACGCCGGCCGCGCACGCGTTGGACTCTCTTCGTAGCCCTGGAAGTCCAGCAGGTGCATGTACAGACTGTAGAACACCATCTGCATGCCCGGATCACGCGCCTTGGGTGCGTCGGCCTTCGGATCGGCCTTCTTTGCCGTCCCCTGCGCCGTGGCCGCTGCCGCACCGGTGGTGGTCCCGGCCGCACCGGCCGCCGCCACCCCGCCGGACGGATTGGCGGGGGTACAGGTTTTGGGGGCGTTCTTCTCGGCCTCGGCCTTGAACAATGCCTCGGCATTGGGCGGCAGCTCGATGCGGTGCCGCACCAGCGTGAACCCCGACGAGTACGCCGCGCTGCGCTGCACTTTGGGGAAGGTGATCTCCGGGTACTTGCGATTCACCATGTAGGCGACTATCTCGCCGTCCTTGATGCAACGCACGCCATCGGCCTGGTTCAGCACGGTGCCGGTGCCGGCATCGAAATGGATGCCGCCATGCCACAGGCCGCTGGCGCCGATCGGGAAGTAGCCATCGTCGGCCTTGCTCAGTGCCCCCTGCAGCGCGGGCAGGCCGATGTAGGCAGCACCATCGAGCGCGGTGGTCTTGCCCTGCGGCGGGAACGGGTACGACCAGGGCTGCTGCACTTCCACCGGCTCGCAACAGCCCAGGGTGTAGCCGGCGAACTTGGCCATGTACTTGCCCACCGACGTACCGAAGGCGTCGGTGGCGTTGATCGCGCCGCCGGTTTTCAGGAACGCCATCACCGCCGGGGTTTTGTACTTGCCCTCCTTGGGCGTGACCGTGCCGTAGCCTTTCAGGTGGGCGGCGGCGATGATCCCCGACTCGGTGACCAGCACCCCGCCGATGGTCTGCCCGATGTAGCCGTGGGCGCCGTACTTGCGGCCCATGCTGCACAGCCGCCGCACCCACGCCTGGCCAGCCTTGTCCTGGATGGCCACGTTGTTGCGGAACACCTGCAGGCTGGTGGCGCCATCCTTGCCGGTCCAGGTGCCGTCCCAGTCCTGGAAGAACTTGCCGTCCTTCTCGTGTTTCTGGCCGTCGTGGTTGAAGTAGCCCAGATCCATCAGCGCGTCTTCGCCGAACTGGTACTTGCCGACGTAGCCGAACTTGTTGACGATCGCCGAATCGCCGCCGCCTTCGGAGGCGAACAGCGCGTTGAGGAATCCCTGCAGGTCCTTGGCCATGCTCAGTTCCCGGTGCAGAAGACGGTGTAGTCTTCGTCGCTGATCTGCACCGGTGCCCGTTCACTGATGACGTCCATCACGTCGGCCGGCAGCATACCCAGCCAATGCACCTGGCAATGATCGACCAGCCGCCCGGCCATGCTGCCGGTGGCCGGGTCATATAGCGCCACCAGGGTGTTCACGTTGCACTGATGCGCCTGGCAGGCGCGGTACAACCAGCGCTCGCCGGCCGCTGTCTGGATGCGTTCGCCCTGCGGCTGCGGGCCACTGCCGATCCGCTCGCGCAGGCGCGCATCGCCCAACGGGGCAGCCTCGGCCAGCATGTCACGGTAGGCCTTGTCCACGCGCGCGTCGTACTGCGGGCAGGTCTTGGCACACACGCCATCCCCCACCAGGTTGAACAGTTCGGTGGCCAGCGGATCGGCTCCTTCTTCGATTGTCGCCGCAGCGGCCTCTGCCGCAGGGGCTTCCACGGCCGTGGCTTCACCGGCAACGGCATCGCCTTGGGCGGCTGCGTCGGCCAGCTGGTCCGCTGGCGGTTGTGCCTGGCATGCCGCCAGCTGCATCACGCCCAACAGCAGCGATGCGAGAAAAATCCTGTTCATGCTCATCCCGAGAATCCAATGATGCGTTGCTTCTTGAGGTCCCCATGCACCCAGCTCTTGAGCTCGGCCTGGTAACTGCTGGGGCCGGTGAACGACTTCTTGCCGGCGTGTACGACGATGTTGCCCGGTGCGGTGAAGGTGATGTTGCCGCCTTCGATCGTCAGACTGGCACCACCGGCGGTGGCCACGTGCAGCGTCTTGCCCGCCGACAGATCGAACTGCGACTGCGCGCTGGCCATGTTCAGGCCGGCCTGCGCCTGCAGACGCATCTCGTCCTGCTGCGCCTGCATGTCCAACTCGCCTTGCCCGGCCACCACGGTCAGCGCAGCCGCCGCGCCGGCCTTGCCCTGCACCGCCGTGGTCAGCACGCCGATACTCTGTGCCGCGTGCAGGCGCAGCTGCCCCATCACGACCGCTTCGCTGGCCTGGCCACTGCCCAGCGTCAAGGTTTCGCCGATCGCCCAGCCCAGCGCCTGCCCGGCCACCTGCACCACGCCATCGGGCGCGGCCAGACCCAGCAGCGCATCGCCCACATGCGGCACCTTGGCCTCCCCGGCGCTGCCATCGCGCTCCCGGGCCTGGCCACGCGCCGGCGCATACGCCGCGCCTTCCACGGTAGTGCGCGCACTGGCCACCAGCGCGGCCAGTGGTGCCTTGTCCTGTACAAGCTGCGAACGGTTGGGCTGCTGCACGCCTTCATGCGCGGCCAGCTTGCTGGTCAGGTGGGTGCTGGCCGCCGTTGCGAAAGAGGTGCCCAGGGTCTGCAGCTGCGTCAGCAGCGCCACCGGCTGGGCCGCCTCGCCGGCCTTGCCCTGCGCACCGCGTGCATAGCCACTCAGCCACAATCCCGAGCGCGCACGCAGCGCGCCCCAGGCATCACTGCGCAGTTCGAAACCTTCGCCACGCAGGCTGCCGCGGAAGTTGTCGGCCTGGTGGATCAGATGCCCCAGGTTGAGGCTGGTTACCGCCTGGGTGGTCTGCAGCTGTGCGCGCAACTGGGTGTCGCTGTCATCGAACAGCAACGCGTTGTAGCCGCTGCCGCCCCACTCCTTGGAACGCACGCCCCACAGCGCGCCGGGATGGCGGTGTGCGTCTTCACCGGCGGCGGCCGCGTGCCACGCCGGTGCGTGGCCGCCGGCCAGGTTGGCCTGCGCGCTGGCGCGCGCGTCGGCCGCTTGTGCATAGGCGGCGGTGTCGCTGCTGGCGGCCTGCCCGGCCGGGGTCGGCGCGACGCCCGCTTCGCCACGGCCGTTGTACAGCGCGCCCAGCACCAGCGGACGGTCGATATCGCCGTCAAGGAAGCCGACCAGCACTTCCTGGCCGATGCGCGGCAGGAACTGGCTGCCCACGCCGGGCCCGGCATAGCGCTGGGCCACGCGCAGCCACGCGCTGTCCTGCGCGCCATCGCCCTGGCCAGACTGGAAGTGGAACTTCACCCGGATGCGCCCGGCCTGATCGGCGTGGACTTCATGGCTGCCGCTGCTGCCCGGCGCGCCCACCACGATCGCGGTCTGGTAGCCCGGTGCCAGCGGCCGCGGGTTCAGGCGTGCGCCGGTGTCATCGTGCAGCACCGGCCGCCACGGCGTCGTGCGCTGGATCGCGGCGAACGCGTTCGCGTAACCCACCGCGTCCGCGCGCTCGCGTACCGCCGGGTCGGCAGCATGCACGAAGGTCGACGCGCCCAGCGCATGCTCCAACGATGCACGCAGATCCACCGGCAGGTTGTTGATGCCGATATGCCAAACGCAGGTCAGCAGTACCTCCGACGGTGCCGACGCCGGTACCTGGCCAATCCGCAGCCATTGGCCGACACACAGCGAGCGCACGCTGCTGCGCCCGCGCCACGCCTGGTTGCGTGCTTCATGCGCTTCGGCCTGCAGGCCGGCCAGGCGATCACCGTCACTGCTGTCGGCGAACGCGTACGCGCCGGCAGGGTCGTAAGCCTCGCGCGACGACTGGCTGCCACCGCCGTCAACCGGCACCTGTGCGCCCTGGCCGCTGCTGCGCTTGTAGTCGCCGCTGAACACCGTGAGCCGGTTGCTGCCCAGTCGACGTGACTGCCCCAGCGCCTGCACGGTGTCTTCGCTTTCCGTGGCGGCACTGCGGTGGAAGCGAACGCCGCGGCCCGACGAGGTCACGTCTTCAGGCTGCGTGCCACTATCGGAGAAGATCACCATGCCATGTCCGGCAGGTGCCTCGGCGTCGTTCTGCACCCGCCAGCCCAGGCCTTCCTCGGCCAGCAACCGCTGCACGAACGCCGCATCGCTTTCGCGGTACTGCACGCAGTAGCTGCGCTTGCGCTCGGCGCCAAGAAAGCCGGCCACTTCATCACTCCACTGCCAGCGGGCAATGTTCCTGTAGCTCTCGAACACCGACGACAGGATGTCCTGCACGCTGCGCTCCTGGAACACCCGGCTGTGCCGGCCATGCTCCAACCACCACGTCCACGGCCGCAGACGGATGCGATAGCGCGCCACGCCGCCATCACTGCCCAACAGGCTGGCATCGCTGACCAGACCCACGCGTTCGATGTCGGCACCACTGGCCGCGCGCGTGGACAGCGTGGCGGGCTTGCCGAGCCAAGGTTCCAGCTCAAGGCCTGCGTCCAGCGACAGAAAATCGATCACGTAATCGAAATGCGCCGACAGCGATTCTTCACCGCTCCAGCGTTCGACCACCACGGTTGTCGCGCCAGGCAATGCAAGGCGGTGTAGGCGCTGCGCGTCGGAAACGGCGGCCACCTGTGAGAATAAATTGTTCAACGCGTCCATTGCCTTGTCTGCCAAGCTGTTGTCCCGAGGCGCGGGACATCCTTTCCCAGTCGCAAAAGGTACCAGAAGCGTCAGAATCCCAACACCGCAACGGTGCGAATTCAGATTAACGAGACAACCGTCACATATTCACGCGCAATGGTGACCGGATTCCGGCACGCCGCCCAGACGCCCCGCAGCCCACGATCACCACGCTAGAATCCCCCTGTTCCCCTTACGAGATTCGCCATGCTGGATCAGGATGCCCTGCTGGCCCCGATTGCCGACCACGCCCCCACCGGCGAGGACCTGTCATTTTCCCCCGAGTTCGACCGCATCCAGGAAAGTCGCCGCGCCGATGACCCGACCCTGGACCAGGGCGAGTGGCAGACCGACATCAAGTACGCCGACTGGAGCAGCGTCGCCCGCGAATGCGCCGATCTGCTGCAGACCCGCACCAAGGACCTGCGCCTGGCCGGCTGGCTGACCGAGGCCGCCACGCAGGTGGAAGGCTTCCGCGGCCTCACCACCGGCTACCGCGTGGTGGCCGGGTTGTGCGACCAGTACTGGGAAGAGGTGCACCCGGTAGCCGTGGATGACGACCAGGAAGAGCGCATCGGCAACCTCAGCTGGCTGCTCAGCAATTCGCTGCAGTGGCTGCGCAACGTGCCGATCGTGTCGGCCCCGCAGGGCCGTTTCAGCCTGTCCGATTTCGAAGTGGCGCATTCGCGCGCCAGCAACGGCGGCGAGTACCACGACGACCGCCCGGGCCTGGAACAGCTGGAAGCGGCCCGCCGCGACACCCAGCACGAGTTCTACCGGCAGTTGGTGGAGATCCTGCCAGACTGCGCCGATGCGCTGTCCACGCTGCAGGCCGCGGTCGACAACCGCCTGGGTCTGGACGGCCCCAGTTTCAGCGCCGTGCGCGAACAGATCGAACACCTGCAGCGCACGGTGATGCGCTTCGCGCGTGACGCAGGCGTGCTGCTCGACGGTGACATGGCCGACGATCACGCCGCCGAAGACAGCTTCGCTGTCGAGGTGGGCAACACCAATGAGAGTGCCGCAGCGGCGCCACGCGGCCCGGCCGGCGCCCCCACCAGCCGCAAGGAAGCCCTGCAGCAGTTGCGCCAGGTGGCCGAGTTCTTCCGGCGTACCGAGCCGCACAGCCCGGTCGCCTACCTGGCCGAGAAGGCTGCGCGTTGGGGCGAAATGCCGCTGCACGTGTGGCTCAAGCGGGTCATCAAGGATTCCAGCGTGCTCGACCAGATGGAAGAGATGCTGGACATCAACCAGAACCTCGACGGGCAGTAAGCCCGTCGAGCGTCAACGGGTTACTCGATCCTGAACTCGATACGACGGTTGCGCGCGCGACCGTCGTTGCTGGTGTTGTCGGCCACCGGTTCATCCGGGCCCTTGCCCAGCACGTCCAGGTGGTTGCCGGCGATCCCCTTCTGCACCATGTAGGCCTTCACGGCCTGCGCGCGCGCATGGCTCAACGCCAGGTTGCTCTCCCGCTGGCCCACGTTGTCGGTGTGGCCGATGATCACAAAGCGGGTATCGCCCATCAGCGCCATCTTGGCGACCATTTCATCCAGGATACTCATGCCCAGCGGGGTCAGCTTGGCGCTGCCGCTCTGGAATTCGATGATGCGGTTGGCCAGGGTCTGGTCCAGCAGCTTCTGCTGCGAGCCCACCTTGAGTGCATTGGTCACCGTGTAGGACGTATTGCTGGCCAGGCTCAGATCGCTGGCCACCTGCTGGCGCAGGGCCTCGTTGCCCACTTCGCCGGTAACCCGCACCGCCTGTCCGTTGACTTCCAGCTTGCCCGGCGACACCCGCTTCAGTCCCGGGGTGATCATCCCGGCCACGTATTCGCCCCAGTTCGGCGGCGTGGCAATCGACTCCACCTGGATGCGATCCACCACGCGGTCGGCACCGTACACCTCGCGCAGGTTTTTCAGCAGGCGCGCCTTGGTTGCCTGATCGGGGACCACCCCTTCGATCACGACCGGGCGCTCGGCGCCCGCAGAGGCAGCCGGTGCCTGCGCCTGCGCAGCCGCGCCTGCGGCGACCGACAACGCGGCCAGGGCAACAAATAAAGTAGAGCGGAGGCGCATGGTCAGGTTCCCAGGAAAGTCTCGCCGAACAGGCTGCGCGCCGTGCTCAATGCCAGATCGTCACGATCGAGGTAGCTGGCAAGGCGGTTGAGGTTGTAATCGCTGTGCAGGTATTCCTCGACCCACTGGGCCTCCTGCAGACGGATCAGGAAGTCGCCGGCTTCGGCCGGGTCCAGCACTGCGCGCAGTGCGTGGCGGTCGGCGCCATTGAAGCCGACCAGCATCGACGGCGCGGCATCGTTGCGGATCAGCACGGCCAACTCGAAATCGCCACGGGCCACGAAGCACGCCACGATGTCCAGCCAGAAGGCGGCCACCAGCGGCCGGTACAGCGGGTCGCGCACCAGCGGGAACACCAGCGCCCGGTCCACGTTCACGTCACCGCCGCCCAGCACCGGCTGCAGCAGCAGCCCCAGGGCCAGCAACGCGTTCTTCAGCGAGATGTCCGGATGGCCCGCATCGCGCAGCAGCCGTTCCAGCGAGCCGATGGTCTGCCCTTCCAGGAAATCACGGAAGGTGGCGTTGTAGGCACTGGGGTCGGTGCTGATGCTGAAGCGCGCATCGGCCAGCTCGGTCAGCGCGTTGCCGGCATCGTCATCGTTGAAGGCCTGGCGCGCCATGCGCGACAGCCCCGACCACGCGTTGGACATCGCCAGCGGGCTGCGGCCGATGAACGGCAGCGGCTCGGTGGCCTCCAGCCGCACTGCCGACAACAGCGGAAAGCGCCGCTGCGAGGCATCGCGACTGGCCAGGAAATGACCGCACAGCACCAGCTTGCTACGCGAGCCCAGGAAGGCGTAGTGGATTTCCGGGGACGTGTCGTACACCCGCTTCCAGTCCGGGTTCTGGCTCAGCAGTTCCACGCTCTCGCCGGCCCATCGGTCCAGCCAGCCCAGCAGCTGGTGGTTGTCGGCGGCACGGACGAAATCGCCGCGCGACGGGACCTTGCCGAAGTACGACACGCCCGCACTGACCACACGGCTCATCGTGAACCTCCACTCGGTTGTGCCGGGGCGGGGGCCGCCGCCGGTGCTGCGCCTGCCGCCGCCGGCGCGGTGGTGGCCGGTGCCGCGCCCCCGGCCACGCGCGCGGGCAACTGCGCACCGCGCTGCCAATCACCACCGTCGGAGGCGGCGCCGGCGCGGCGCACCACGCGCATCTCCACGGTGACCTCCACGTTGTCGGCCTTCCACGTCACCCGGCTGCTGCCGCCTTCCAGGCGCTCATAGGTGCCTTCCTTCATCAGGCGGGTAAAGCCATTGCTGCCGGGTGCATTGAACACCTCCACGTTGCGTCCGTCGGAAGCCACCGCAGTGATCTTCACGCCCGGCACCTGGCCGACGTTGGGGTACTGCATCGTGATCCACTGCGGCGGGGTGTTGCGGTAGCGCAGGGTCTGCCCGTCGATCTCGATGGTGTACTCCACCGCACCGGTGGCCGGCGAAGGCAGCAGTTCGAAGATCGTGGTGTCCTGCGCGGCGGCGCCGGCGGCGCTGCCGCTGACCCAGTTGCCATAGTTGGCCACCAGGTCGGCCGACAGGTTGATACCCATGCCTGCCCAGCGTCGCGCTTCCAGCAGGTTGCCCCGCTGCAGCACCAGCGTGCCGAGCTGATCCTTGTTGAAGGCGGCGATGCTGCCACCGGCCCCGAAGATCGCAGCGATGTCGCTCGGCGCGGCGTCCACGTCGGAATTGAGGTTGAACGGGAACTGCTGGCCGATGCGTGCCTTGAACGGCTCATACACCTGCGCGGTCCAGCTCTTGTTGACCTCTTCCTCGGTCGGCTCCACCAGCGCCATGAAGGTCTGGGTGAGAGGGCGCAGCAGCAGCGGACGCAGCGCATCGCGCTGGGCCGCATCCAGGCCGGTCAGCACCTGCTCGTCAACCAGTGCCACCGCCGTGCTCAACTCCGACCCCTCGTTGCTGAAGGTGTCCTGCATCAGCTTGCGCGCGCCCACCCCCAACTCGCCCTGGCTCTTGATCGAGTTCAGGCGTGCCCGCAGCTTGGCCAGCGTGTCGAAGTAGGCGTCGATCACCGCCGGCTGGTCGGCACGCTTGGTGGTCAGCTTGGCGATGCCCTCGAAGGCCTTGCCGATTGGTCCCACCGGCTGCTGCTGGGCCACCGCTTCGGGGTCCTTGCGCAGGATGGTCTTCTGGAACCAGGCCACGAACCCACCCTTGGCCTTCTTGGAACGCGCCTCCGCAGCCGGGTTGTCCCAGATGGTCTGCTCGTTGATTTTCTCCAGCAGCGTGCGCAGCGGTGAGTTGCTGGCATCGCCCAACGCATTCATGCGTGCGGTGGCCTCGTCGAAGCTGTCGAACTGGGCAACGCTCAGGCCCTGCAGGAACTTGGTCCACTCCGCGGCATATTCCTGCTTGTACAGGGTTACCAGCTCACGGGCGATGTGCTCGGGGCTGCCGGCCAGCGACAGATCGCTCTGCTCGGTGGTACCCAGTACCCAGTCGGTGGTGCTCAACTGGGTGCTCGCCGCCTCGTTGACCGCATCCTTGACGTAGTCTTCCCACGCCTTGCGCGAGAACGCGCCGGAAATGGCATAACTGCCGGTGATCAGCTTCGCGTTGCGCTCGTTGCCGATCAACGCGTCCACCGTGACCGGCGCAAAGCGCGCGGCGGCGCGGGCCTTGATCTGCGCAAACACCCGCTGCATCGCCGGCTGGCCCTTCATCACGCGGGTCAGCGCCTGGCGGCTGTCGCTGACCAGGGTCACCTTGTTCTGCACCTGCGGCCAGGCCGGATCAGCCGATTGGGCCACGTAGAAGTTCATCAGCTTTTCGGCCGCGCGCACCATCTCTTCGCGGGTCATCTGGCCACGGTTGCCATCCAGCCAGTTGCGCCAGAACAGGGTGAGCTGCTGGGACAGATGCGCGCTTTCCACCTGCTTGCGGTTGCCCAGCATCAGATAGGTCTTGAGCGCGTTGTAGGCATCATTGGTGTTGGTGGGCGAGGCGTTCTGGTACAGCACATCGCTTTCGGCAGCCACCGGGCCGCCCTGCCCCAGCTTCTCGCGCTCGTTCACCACCTGGCCCAGATAGCCTTCCAGGCTGGCCACGGTCGGATCCAGCATCACCTGCTGCATGCCGTGGTAGTACTCCTTCATCAGCTTGGCACGGATGTTGTCGCCCTGGTACAGCCCCAGGCTGGTGGTGATGCCACCGTCCTTCTTGTAGCGGTCCAGCTGCTCCATGCGGTCCTGCAGCAGCAGCAACGCATCAAGGCGCGACTTCAGGTCCACCCGGTCCTTCTGCACGCGGACGGCCTGCTCCAGGTCCTTGGTGGCGTTGTTCACCAGCTGCACATTGGTGGTGTAGGACCAGGTCCACAGGCCCAGCGCCAGCGCCAGCACCCCCACCGCGCCCAGGAACACGCCATAGCGCAGGCGGTTCTGGTGCGGGCTGGAGTACTGCCGCACCAGCTCGCGGTCGGAGAAGATCACCTTGCGGAACAGGTCCTTCAGGAAGAACGCGGTCTGCCCGGTCGGCGCTTCGTCGCTGTTGTGGCCGCGCGAGGACAACGAGAACTGGCGACCCACACGGTCGGAGGCGTGGTGCACCGAATGGCCTTCCTGCAGCGCGCTGCTGAAATAGAAGCCACGGAACACCGGCTTGAACTGGAACGGGTTGTCTTCAAACAGCGTTGCAATGAAGGTCCGCAGCGCCGGCTTGATACCCACAAATTCCAGCGGCAGGGTCAACAGGCCCGGCGACACCTCGCGCCCACGCTGCATCGCCATGTGCGACAGGCTCATTTCCTTGATGCCTTCAGCCAGCTCGTCGAAGTGCGCATCGAAGGCGGTCAGCGCATCGCCCTGCGCATGTACGTCGAAGGGCAGCGTCGCGCCCCATACGTTCTCGCGCTCGGCCGGATCCAGGTTACGGAAGAACTCGCTGAACCCGGCGATCAGATCGGCCTTGGTGAACAGCACATACACCGGCGCGAAGACTTCCAGGCGCTCGGTGATTTCCTGCACGCGCTGGCGCAGGTTCTTGGCCAGCTCGATGGCGAACTCGGGCTTGCTGCCGGACAACTCGGCGATGCTCACCGCGATGATCACGCCGTTGATCGGGGCGCGCGGCCGGTTCTTCTTGAGCAGGCCCAGGAAGGTCAGCCATTCCATGCGGTCTTCGACGCTGACCGAATAGCGGCCGGCGGTGTCGAGCACGATGCCGGTGGTGGTGAAATACCAGTCGCAGTTGCGGGTGCCGCCGATGCCCTGGATGACATTGCTGCGGTTGTCCTCGAACGGGAACTGCAGGCCGGAGTTCAGGATCGCGGTGCTCTTGCCGGCTGCCGGGTTGCCGATGATCACGTACCACGGCAGCTCGTACAGCGCCGCCTTGCCCTTGAGCACGCCCAGGCGGGATGTCTTGATCTGCTTGACCGCGTCCATCATCCGCGAGCGCAGCGCCTCGGTATCGGCACGCTGGGCCGTGGGCGCGGCCGCGACGGCCTGGTCGGCCTGGGCCTGCACCATCGACTCCACGCGCTTGGCCGCACGCCGGGCCAGGATGCGCTTGATCACCCACACGATCAGCGCCAGCAGCAACAACGCCGCCAGCGCGATGGCCACCCAGATGCCGATCTGGCGGGCTTCGGCCGCGCCGAAGTAGGCCAGCGAGCCGGCACCGATCAAGCCGATCACCATCCAGAGGCGGTAGTCGCCAAGGAAGTACCTGAAATTACTCAACATCATCTAGGCGTCCAGGGTTATGCCGCCGACACGGTGTCGGTCGACGGGTCTTTCGAAACAGGAATGTCGATGATCGCGGCCACGCGCTGTGCCGGTGCGCCCACCGACATCACCAGCGCCGCGTTCTGGCTGCGCAGCACATGCGCGTGCGCCAGCGTGAGCAGCGCCAACGGCAGCACCGGGCCGAGTTCGCCGGCACACACCGGCAAGGCGAGGGTCTGCTGGTCTATCTCCAGGTCCGGATTGGCTGCCACGGCCGCCGCGCAGGCGTCCACGGCCACCTGGCTGCGCTGGTCGGCATCGTGCAATGCAAAACCGACCCGCTCGGCACTGATCCCGACCTCGGCAGGCATCGCCCGGCCCAGTGCTTCGGCCTGCCGGCGCGACTCGGCCGGGCTGAGGCCCTGCACGCGCTCCACGCGATGAGGCCGCCACAGATGCGGGCTTTCCGCCGCGGCCAGCGACGCGGACGCCAGCAGCAGGCCGGCGGCGCCCTCGCCGGGAATCTGCCCGTCCTTGTTGCGGCGGTGCAGGATGCGGTTGCTGTCCAGCCACGCGGCGATCGTGCCGGCGTCCACCGCCGAACTGCACGACAGCACCAGATACCAGCGCGGCTCGCCCTGGGCCAGACTGTCGACCACATGCTGCAGCCGCGACCACACATCCAGCGCGTTGCTGGCCACGGCCACGTTGACCGAGAACCGGCGCCGGTCCAGCCCGTTGTACGCAGCGCGGGCATGCAGCCAATCGGCGCAGTAGGTGCGCAACGATGCCGACCAGTCGGCCGGCACCAGCAGTTCGATGGCCAGCACCTGGCCGACCACCTGCTCTTCGCGCCGACGCAGGCCGGCCACCACCTTTTCCTCGGCTACCTCCAGTGCGGGCAACGCAAGCAATGCCTGGCCCATCAAGGCGTCCGCCACCGGCTCCAGCAACGCCATCGCACGGCGCTCGCCGTCGCGGGTAGTGAACCCGGGCATCTGCACCTGCACCACCGAGGTGTCGTCCAGGTCCTTGTCGGCGCTCACCAGCAACGGCAACCCGTCCCGATCGTGGAACCGCCCATCCAGCGAAGGGCGCGGCAGTGCGTCGGCCATGTCCAGCAACACGTCGGCCGCATGCATCACGCCCAACTGCATCTCCGCGCCCAGCACCGCCACCGACGGCACCGCTGACGCGGCGACCGCCCCGCCCGGGACACTACCCGCAGGGGTGTCGCTGGGCGCGCTGGCCGCATCCACGGCCCGGTCCAGCATGCTACGCCCGGCGTTGCGCAGCATGAAGCCGGCACCGCTCAGGCCAATGGGCACCAGGCCCAGGTAGGCGAGCATTTCCATGCCCGACGGAACCGTGCCAGTGCTGCGCCAATAGAAGATTGCGCCACCCCATGCCACCGCGAAAACCGCGATTACCGAGAACGCCTTCCCAAGTATCCCGGACATCTAGCGTCCTGCTCCCTGAGTCATCAAGCCATCCTGCTGATTCAAACCTGCGATGCCAGTCAACCGATCCCGGTCGTGCCCTGTGATGCGATCAATGTCGCGCCGCACGCGGTGCGGTCTCCATCGCGGGCCACCGGGTTGCCGTCCACCACCACCGTGGCATCGCCACTGACGATCGTGGTGGGCCCATGCGCCACGCAGACGGCTTTGTCACCGATGCGGGCCACGGGCACGCCACCGATATCGGTCTGTCCCGATCCAGTGACCACGCTACCGCCGTGACTCAATTTATCCCCGACAACTACGAATGGTCGTGACATCAATCATGCTCCTTGATTGCTTCCGCATCCGGCGATTCCATCGCCCCCACTACCCCGGGGTGAACCGGATCGTTTGCCCACGATATCAGTTGACCGGCGAAAGTATCACCCTTTCGCCAATTCAGCCTTCTTCGCCGCACGCGCCGCCCGGCACTGCTGCGACATTTCCACGTGCACGTAATCCTTGATGCTGCGCCAGTTGCCGCCCCACTCCAGCCCAGCCTGCTCGGCCAGCTCACCGTAGAGGAAATAGCCGCGCCGGGTCCACGGGTCGCCCATGTCCCACTGCAGCTTGCCATCACGGATCGGCGCACTGTCCACCCCCAGCCCGTACTGGTGGCAGCTCTGCCAGGCGCCCGCACGCGTCGCCTTGCCGCCACTCATCAGCTCCGCCTGACGCTCCGGACTGCGATAGCCTTCCACCAGCACCATCTCATAGCCATATTGTCGGCGCATTACTTCGTAGATCGCCAGTACGCGCTGCTGTAGATCGGGGTCGATTTGGCCCCATTTTCTGTCGGCCGTCACAATTTCGGGTCGCGTCCTGCGGATTTCTTCGGTTGTGAAGACTTCCGGCGGCGGCGGCGCCGGCGGCGTCAGGCGCTCGCCCCGCAGCAACTGGGCCACCATCGAGCCCGATTCGGACAGGTCATCCCCCTGGAACTGGTCCAGCACCACATTCTGGCGCGTCAACAGAATCACCGCCGGCGGAACCAGCAGCAGAAAGCCGGCTGCGGCCAGTACCGGCCAGTGCCGACGCATCGCCCCCTGGGCTGCGCCCAGTTCTTCACGCACCCCACCCTGCAGGCGATCGGTACGCTGCGACACCCGTCGTCCTGCACGCCCGGCCGCGTTGCCCAGGCGCCCGGACATGCGCCCCAGCACGGCCAGGATGCGCTCGAACGATTCCGGAAACATCATCACCCAGCCCAGCACGGCCATGACCAGCACCAGCAACACCGCTCCCCCGATAATGACGACCACCGATCCTCCATGTATTGTTCGTTGTTGACGGTCCTGCCCCAGTCACTAGAATGGGGCGGTTCGCTTTCGGCAGACGCCGACCCAACAAGGGCTGGATGCACTTGAATAATGGCGGAATAAATCGACCAAGTCTGCTCTCAGGGGGAGCGCAGACGAAGAACGCGGCACCGGCAACGGGCCGCATCCTGGCAGACATGGAAGGACGCCCGGTCGCCGGCGCTGCACGCGCCGCCGCATCTGCTGGCACCCGATCACGTCGATGGCTGTGGCTGGCACTGCTGGCAACGGCGGTCGTTGTGCTGGGCGCGTTTGCGGCCTGGCGGTTCGCTGGCAGCGGCGGCGACGAGCCCATGGGTTACTCCCTGCCCCCGGAAGCCAACATCACGCCATCGCCACTGCCGGCCGCGATGGCGGCGCCCGGCGGCGCGACCATCGTCGATGCGGCCGCCGGCGCCGATGGCAACGCACCGGCAGCCGATCCATTGGCGGCCATCGGCAATGCCGCAGACGCGGCAGACCCCGCACCTGCAGGCCATCCCGCAGCGGCCACGGTGGGGGCTGCCACTGCATCGGCGGCGGCAGCGGCCACCGCGACGGCAGTACGCAGGCCAGCGGCCGGAACGGCGGTGGCCCGCACCGGCCGCGACAAGGCCAAGGGCGATGAAAACCTGCTCGGCACGCTGATGGGCATCATCAAGGAAGACGACAAACCCAAGCCGAAAGCCAAGGCCGCGCCGGATTCGATGGATGCGCTGATCGCGCAGATCCAGGCCGAGGAGCGCAAGCAGGCCGCCGACACCGACAACGTGTTCGACAACATCAGCGGCAAGAACGCGACCGCATCGACCAAGTCCAACATCCAGGCCAAGCTGCGCAACTGTGGCAGTGCGACCTCCGCTACCGGGCTGAGTTGCCGCAAGAAAATCTGCGCAGCGGTGGCGGGCAAGGACCCGGCCTGCCCGGCGATGTGAGGTCGCACTCGGATGGGCGCGCTGAAGAGTGTCGCCGCACCGGGGGTCATGTCACCGGAACAGACGCGACAGCGACTCGTCCTGCTGCCTAGCCTTGGCTTCCGCGCCCTTCCAATAAGCCGTGAATGCCGCTTCGCCCTTGTCGCCCCCCGGCAGATCCCCATACACCACCGGTTCGCGGAAGACCGGTGATGACGCCGGTGCCGCACACGCGGCGATGACCGAGCTCGGCCACACCGGACGGCGGCTGGTGGCCAACGCGATGTAACGGCAGGCGCCGATCACGATCAGGAACGGCGACAGGATCCAGCTCAACACCCCCGGCAAGATGGCGAAGGGAATGATGAGCGCGTTCTTCAGAGAGACCCGCGACGAGGCAAAGATGCCCAGCGGCGGGAACGGCAACGCGGTGATACCTTCCTCCATGAAGCGCCGGATCATTTCCCAATGGGCCAGCACAATGCCGGGGCTGCCGCCGCCATCGGAACCGATGGCTACCGTGTGGATGATCTTGCCGTCGCGGAGGATATGCATCCGTAGGTCGTAGGTTCGGGCAGTGTTGGCTGCGGTGCCGCCGTCCTGGTGGATGAAGAAGAAGGCCTCGTCGAACGGCACGTCCACGTACCCCTTGGGGCCGCCAGTGAACACGTATACCGTTCTGTTGGCGCGGTTGAACCGCACGGGATAGTGGGTGTAGCGGAAGACATCCTTGAGCACGAAGAGTTTGAGCGCCACCAACGCCGGCAGCCCGCACATCAACGCCATTATCACGATTCCCCAGAACACCGGCTCTACCTCGCCATGGGAGCTCTGCAGGAAACCGTAGATACCCAGCGTTCCCAGCGTCACGCAGAACAGCGCGAGGAAGCCGCCGCCCATCAGTGCCCAGCCGCGGAGGAGGAAGAACCGATCGAGGTATTCCAGGCAGGTGGCATCCAGGTGGATCGCGCCCTTGTTCAGGGGATCCAGGCGCGGAATGCCCGCCGCACGCAGATCCGCCTTGCATTCTTCTGGTGATAGCTCACGCGCGAGCTTGTAGGGGCTGACCAGCCAGCCGGAAAAGCTGCCCATGCACATTCCTTTGTTTGTTTGCCGGCGCGGAAGCCCGACCGGCAATGAGGTTCAAGCCTACAGGATGCCTGCGCAGGCGACATGCAATGAACGGCAAGGGCCATCGCTCAACCGCCGCCCACCCACGGTGCGGCACCTGCCTCGCGATCAGCGCCCGGTGACGCCAGATAGCCGCGTGCGCAACGCGGTTCTCCGTGACTTCACGGCGCGACCTCGCCGCTGACACGTTGGTGCCGTCCCGGATACTCAGTAGCGCGAGTTCAGCGCCTGCTCGATGCTGTATAGGATCCAGACCGCAGTCAGGACTCCCACGCCGGTGCAGATCAAGGGCCACTTGTCATCAACAAATCCCAGTGGCGGGTTATCCCGCCAATCTCGGTGGTGCGGGTCGTCTTCCTTGATCGCGCTACTGGCGTGGACTTCTGCAGGCCAGACGGGTATCCGACTTGTCGTCATGGCCAGCCAGCGTGCCATGCCAATGAAACTGTAGGGGAGCGAGAAGACAAGATGCAGCCAGGGCCAACGGGAAAAGTTTGCAAATGTCCTGACCACGCCAAACACAAAGCCCTCTTTCCTGTCGTGTATCGGCATGTAAAGCGGCGCCATGCGGGACAGCCCCGCCAGGTCGGCGTCGGAACCATCCATGTACTCGCGGATGAATTCCCAGATGCCCAGCAAGTCTTGTCTCCCGCCCATGTACTCATAACCGAGTGAGAACGTTTCAAGGACAGTCGCGCCATCGTCGGAGAGGAAATGCACCCGAAGGTCATTGGTCCTGCCGATGGGAGGCGTTGTGGATTCGCCGATGAAGAAGAACAGCCGATCCCAAGCGCCCGTGGCAACCGTGCCGTCCTGCCGAAAGAAGTGGATCTGGCGGCTGCGTCGATCCACCCTCATGGGGTAGTGTGTCCAGCGGAAGCACTCGCTTCTGAACAGCCACACGATGACTCCCATGATGAAGATCGAAAGCGG
>JAHREJ010000030.1 GCA_021733645.1 Bacillus subtilis subsp. subtilis
ACCGGGGTGGGACGTGCTTGCGGCGCGTCTGGCGGACTGCACCGTTACAGGAAAGCCTTGTCGATGCGGATGGCAGTGCAACGGTAACGCCAGGCGGGTTGGCTACTGGCCGACGCAGCCGAGCATGGCTCGGCTCTACCGGGGTGGGACGTGCTTGCGGCGCGTCTGGCGGACCGAGCCGTTACAGGAAAGCCTTGTCGATGCGGATGGTAGTGCAACGGTGACGTCAGGCGGGTTGGCTACTGGCCGACGCAGCCGAGCATGGCTCGGCTCTACCGGGGTGGGACGTGCTTGCGGCGCGTCCGGCGGACCGAGCCGTTACAGGATGTAGCGGCTCAGGTCCGGGTCCTGCACCAGCTCACCCAGATGCGCATCCACGTAAGTCTTGTCGATGCGGATGGTCTCGCCATCGCGGTCGGGCGCCTCGTAGCTCAGGGTATCCAGCAGCCGCTCCAGCACCGTGTGCAGACGACGGGCGCCGATGTTTTCCTGGCGTTCGTTGACCTGGAACGCGATCTCGGCCAGGCGGTCCACCGCATCGTCGGTGAACGTCATCGACACGCCTTCGGTCTGCAGCAGCGCTTCGTATTGTTTGGTCAACGCCGCCTTCGGCTCGGTCAGGATGCGCACGAAATCGTTCTTGCTCAACGCGCCCAGCTCCACCCGGATCGGGAAGCGGCCCTGCAGCTCCGGAATCAGGTCGCTCGGCTTGGCCAGGTGGAACGCACCAGAGGCGATGAACAGGATGTGGTCGGTCTTGATGGTGCCGTACTTGGTGGACACGTTGGAGCCCTCCACCAGCGGCAGCAGGTCGCGCTGCACGCCTTCGCGCGAGACATCACCGCCGGAGGAACCGGCTTCGCCGCGCTTGGCCACCTTGTCGATTTCGTCGATGAACACGATGCCGTGCTGTTCGCAGGCCTCGATCGCCGCACTGCGGATATCGTCTTCGTTGACCAGCTTGCCGGCCTCTTCCTCGACCAGCAGCGGACGGGCGGCCTTGATGCTCAGCGTGCGCTTCTGCGCCTTCGCCCCGCCCATGCTGGAGAACATCTGGCGCAGCTGCTGGCCCATTTCCTCCATGCCCGGCGGGGTCATGATGTCCATGCTGACGTTGGCCGACACCTCCAGTTCGATCTCGCGCTCGTCCAGCTCGCCGTTGCGCAGCATGCGCCGGAACTTGATGCGGGTTTCATTGTCCTGCGCCGACGGCTCGTTGCGCGCGGCCTCCGCATCAAAACCGATGCCGACGCTGCGGCGCGGCAGCAGCGCATCCAGGATGCGATCTTCAGCGCGCTCTTCTGCCTGGGTGCGCACACGCACCTTGGCCTGCTCGCGGTACAGCTTGACCGCCGTGTCCGCCAGGTCGCGGATGATCTGCTCCACGTCCTTGCCCACATAGCCGACCTCGGTGAAGCGGGTGGCTTCCACCTTCACGAACGGCGCGTTGGCCAGCGTGGCCAGGCGGCGCGCGATTTCGGTCTTGCCCACGCCGGTCGGGCCGATCATCAGGATGTTCTTGGGCATTACTTCATTGCGCAGCTCTGCCGGCAGCTGCATGCGGCGCCAGCGGTTGCGCAGGGCGATGGCCACCGCGCGCTTGGCGTCGTGCTGGCCAACGATATGCCGGTCCAGTTCCTGCACGATCTCGCGCGGGGTCATGGTGGCGGAGGAGACTTCGATCTTGTGCGGCATGGGTGTGCTCACATGGGAAACGGGATGTGGTTCGATCGCGTACGGCCGGGCGCTGCCCGGCAGCCTTGGTTGCGTTGCCGGGCAGCGCCCGGCACTACGCCATGTAGCAGGTGCAACGCCCCCTGAGCCAGGGGGCACCCGCAAAGCGGCGGGGGTGTAGGTGCTGGTGAAAAACGACCCACGGTGTGCGCAGCGAAGCGTGGGGCGACAGCGCGAATGCGATGACAGGACCGGTTACAGCTCCTCAACCACCACGTTGCGATTGGTGTAGATGCAGATGTCGCCGGCGATGTTGATCGACTCGGTGGCAATCGTGCGCGCGTCCAGTTCGGTGTGCGCCAGCAGCGCGCGGGCGGCCGACAACGCGTAGGAACCACCGGAGCCGATGGCGATGATGCCGTCTTCGGGTTCGATCACATCCCCAGTACCGCTGATGATCAGCGAGGTGTCCTTGTCGGCCACGGCCAGCAATGCTTCAAGCTTGCCCAGGCGGCGCTCGGTGCGCCAGTCCTTGGCCAGTTCCACCGCTGCGCGCTGCAGCTGGCCGTGCTTTTCCAGCTTGGCCTCGAACAGCTCGAACAGGGTGAAGGCGTCGGCGGCAGCGCCAGCGAAACCGGCCAGCACCTGGCCCTCGCGACCCAGCCGGCGCACCTTGCGGGCGTTGCCCTTCATCACCGTGTGGCCAAGGGTGACCTGGCCATCGCCGGCAACCGCGACATGCCCGTTGCGGCGCACCGAGATGATGGTGGTGGCGTGAAATACGTTGGGATTCTGACTGGGGTCCATGGAGCCTCCGGGGTGACAAAGACTGAGGTGGGGTCGTTGCCAGAGGCTTCAAGCCACCCTGCCCTGCGGCCCGGTGACGCAGCGGATCGATTCAGCTTTCGTTGCCGCTCTTGCGGCGCTTGGCCCGCGGGTGCGCGGCGTCGTAGACCTTGGCCAGGTACTGGAAGTCCAGATGGGTGTAGATCTGCGTGGTGGCGATGTCGGCATGCCCGAGCAGTTCCTGCACGCCGCGCAGGTCACCGGACGATTCCAGGATGTGGCTGGCAAAGCTGTGCCGCAGCATGTGCGGGTGTACATGCTTGAACAGGCCCTGGCGCTGGGCCAGCTGACGGATGCGGATCTGGATGGCGCGCTGGGTGATCGGCCCGCCCTTGCGCCCGGGAAACACCGGCTGCGCGTCGCTCCCGCCGCTTTCGCCGCGCCAGCCTTCCAGCGCGGTACGCGCGTGCGAGCCAAACGGTACGCGACGCTCACGGTTGCCCTTGCCGAGCACGTTGACCAGGCCGGTGGCGAAATCCAGGTCGCGCCAGATCAGCGCGCACAACTCGCTCAGGCGCAGCCCGGAGGAATAGAACAACTCCAGCAGCGCGCGGTCACGCAGGCCCAATGGGGCATCGGTGGGCAGTTCCACCAGTTGCACGGCCTCGTCTGCGTCCAGCACCTGCGGCAGCTTGCGCGGTGCCTTGGGGGCCTTGAGTCCGGCGGCGGGGCTGGCGGAAATGCGGCGGTGCTTGAGCAGCCATGCATAGAAGCTGCGGCACGCCGAGAGCCGGCGCTGCAGGGAGGTGGCTGACAGGCCCCGGCGATGTTCGGCGGCGATGAACTGGCGCAGCTGGTCGCCGTCCAGCGCCTCAAGCTCGATGCCTTGCGCCCAGCCGGCCAACGCCACCAGGTCCCGGCGGTAGGCGTCCAGCGTATGCGCCGACATGCGGCGCTCTACCTCCAGGTACGCCAGGAACTGGGCAGCGGCAGTCATGGCAACGCCCCGCAGGCCGTCAGTCGGGCTTGAAACGGGTCAGGCCCACCGCCAACGCTTCGCCCATCATGCGCAGAAACAGCGTGCCCATGCCCGGGTAGAAGCGATTGGCATCGTGGCTGCCCACCGCGATCAGACCCACGCCCGGCAACGGCAACAAGGCACTGGACTGCACTTCCTCGGCACGCGCGCCGTACAACACGGCACTCTTTTCTGCCTGCAGGCGCCCGCAGATCGGCTCGCCGTCCTTGAGGCAGTCGCGGAACGAGGCGAGCAGCGGGCTGCCGTCTTCGATGACCTGCAACCACGGCGCCTGCTCCAGCCCGGCCACCGGGTGCAGCATCACCAGACGGACCAGGTCACCGGCGAAATCTTCTTCCAGCGACGCCGCCATCGCGCGCAGGGTGTCGGCGGCCGTTGCCTGGCGCATCAGGGCCAGGGTCAACTGATGGGTGCGCACGGCCAGCCGCTCGTTGATCTGGGCATTGGTGGCCAGGTCGGCCAGCCGCCGCGACAGTTCGCGGTTCTTGTCGCGCAGCACTTCCAACTGGTAGCTGGCCAGCGATGCGGTGGGGCCGTCATCGCGTGGCACCACCAGGGTCAGCGCCAGGTCCGGGAACTGCTTGAGGAAGGCCGGATGCCGGCGCAACCATGCAGCCACTTCATGCGCACCGATCTTTTCGACGGTCTCGTTCATGGGTTCCACTCCCCTTCAAAGACGAAGGCTGCCGGGCCGGACATCACCACCTGGGCGTCGTCGGCCGGCCAGCGCAGGCGAAGATCGCCGCCCGGCAGCGACAGGGTGGCATCGCGCTCAAGACGGCCGCGCTGCATCATCACCACGGCAGCGGCGCAGGCGCCACTGCCGCAGGCCAGGGTTTCGCCAACGCCGCGCTCATACACCCGCAGGCGCGCATGGCGCGGATCGATCACCTGCACGAAGCCGACGTTGACCGACTGCGGGAAGGTGGCATGCTGCTGCAGCAGGTTGCCCAGGCGCTCAACCGGTGCCGCATCGATCAGGCCCACTTCGATCACGGCATGCGGATTGCCCATCGACACCGCGCCAAAGCGCACGGTATCGCCCTGCAGCGGCAGCAGGTATTCATCGCGCGCACGCGCAAAGCCCAGCAGCGGTACTTGTTGCGGTTCGAAACGCGGCACGCCCATCGCGACCGCGTACTGGTGGCTGTCCAGGCGTTCGATGGCGTGGGTGGCCAGCGGGCTGTCGATGGCGAAGGTGTCGCCGGTGGCCGCCCCCTCTCGCACCAGCCAGGCGGCCACGCAACGCGCGCCGTTGCCGCATTGCTCGGACTGCGAGCCGTCGGCGTTCCAGATCCGGTAGGACGCCACCGACCCTGCCGCGCGCGGCGGTTCGATGGTGAGGATCTGGTCGCAGCCCACCCCGGTGTGGCGGTCGGCCAGGCGCGCGGCCAGGTCGGGGGTGGGCGCGGGGGTGCCGTCACGCAGGTCCAGCACCACGAAATCATTACCGGCACCGTGCATCTTGCTGAAGCGCAGTGCCGTGGATGCGGCCTTAGTCATTTCCGTCTTCGGACTTCAGCGGCGCAGTGACCGGATCGGGTACCACCGGCGGATTGTCGGTGGCATCGGTGGCGGCCGGCACGGCATCGGCCGCCGGCTCGGCCACTTCTTCAACCGGCACCGGCTTCTGCGGCAGCACCAGCGGGCCTTTGTTGCCGCAGGCGGCAAGGAGAAGCAGCGAGGCCGCTGCCAACGGAATCAGGATTCGGTTGCGATGGGGGATGCTCATGCCCCGAGTATAGCGGTGGGTTCTTTGACCAAGGGTATGGATTGGATGAACGCGGCCGGGGGCAGTGCCGGCCACTGGCCGGCGCCTCGCGGGGGTGGGTTCATGGGGTTGCCGACCAACGGCCGGCACTACCCCTGGGTCGGCGGCAGCGGGCGGCTCCACAGCCAGATCGCCACCACCGCCATGCTGCCGATGGAGAACCACTTCACCCAGGCAATGGGTACGCACCACAGCATGATGCCGGCGCAGGCGGTCATGGTCAGCGTGGCCATCCACTTGGCATACCGGCTGACGGCCCCATGCGCCTGCCAGTTGCGGATGGACGGGCCGAAGCGCGGGTGCTGCAACAGCCAGGCGTGCAGCCGTTCGGAGCCGCGCGATGCCGCCCAGGCCGAGATCAGGATGAACACGGTGGTGGGCAGGCCGGGCACGAAGATGCCGACGATGCCGGTGGCCAGGCTGGCATAGGCCAGCAGCCACCATGCCCAGCGAAACCGCACCACCGGCCGCGTGGCCGGGGCATCGGGAACGTCGGGGCGCTCGGGCAGGGTCATGCACCCAGCATAGCGAGGCCGGGCGGCAACCGCGATGGTCGCCGCCCGGCCGGTCATCAGTTCGCTGCCGGCGTCACGCCGAGCTGGTCGAGCACGAAGGCGTAGGCTTCGGCCAGTTCGTGATAGCGCTGGAAGCGCCCGGACTTGCCGCCATGCCCGGCTTCCATGTTCGTGCGGAACACGATGGGATGGGTGCCGGTGTTGTCATCGCGCAGCTTGGCCACCCACTTGGCCGGCTCCCAGTACTGCACCTGCGAATCCCACAGCCCGGTGCCCACGAACAGCGCCGGGTAGGCCTGCTTTTTCACGTTGTCGTAGGGCGAGTACTTCAGCATGTAGTCGTAGTACTCGCGCTGCTCGGGGTTGCCCCATTCGTCGTACTCGTTGGTGGTCAACGGGATGCTGGCGTCGAGCATGGTGGTGACCACGTCCACGAACGGCACCTGCGCCACCATCACCCGGTAATCCTGCGGCGCCTGGTTGGCCACCGCGCCCATCAGCAGGCCACCGGCGCTGCCGCCGGAGGCGGCCACGCGGTCCTGGGAGGCATAGCCCTGGCGGACCAGTTCGCGGGTGACATCGACGAAGTCGTTGAAGGTGTTCTGCTTCTTCAGCAGCTTGCCGTCTTCATACCAGGCACGGCCCATTTCCTCGCCGCCGCGGATATGCGCGATGGCATACACCATGCCGCGGTCGAGCAGGCTGACCACGGTCTGGTTGAAGCCCGGGTCCATCGACATGCCATAGCTGCCGTAGGCGTACTGGTACAGCGCGGCACTGCCATCCTTCTTGAAGCCGTTGCGGTAGACCAGCGACACCGGCACCCTGGCGCCATCACGCGCGGTGACCCAGACGCGTTCGGTGGTGTACCGGGTCGGGTCATAGCCGATCACCGGCTGCTGCTTGAGCTGACGGCGTTCACCGGTGACGGTGTTCAGTTCATAGGTGGTGGTCGGGGTGGTCAGCGAGTTGTAGGCGTAGCGCAACCACGGGCTGTCCGGCTCGGGATTGGCGGCCAGGCCCATCGAGTAGGCCGGCTCGTCGGCCTTGACGTAGTCCTGGCGACCATCGGGGTACAGCAGGCGGATGCGCTCCAGGCCGTTGGAGCGCTCGGCGATCGCACTGAAGCCATCGAACAGTTCGAACCCTTCCACCAGCACCGCATCATCGTGCGCGACCCAGTCGGTCCACTGCGCGCGCGCGGTGGCATCGGTGGGCGCGGTGACGATCTTGAAGTTCCTGGCGCCAGCATCGTTGGTGCGGATCACCCAGCGGCCATTGAAGTGGTCCGCATCGTATTCCACGTCGCGCGCACGCGGTGCCAGCAGGGTAAACGCCTGCGGGTTGGCGGCCGGGGCGTAGCGGGTTTCCGAACTGACCGTGCTGTGCAGTTCGATGGTCAGGAACCGGTCGTCGCGGGTGCGGCCCACGCCCATGTAGAAGCTGTCGTCCTTTTCTTCGTACACCAGGACATCGCTGCTGGCCGGGGTGCCCAGCACGTGCTTCTTCACCCGCACGGTGAGCAGGGTGTCCGGATCGTTCTCGACGTAGAACAGGGTGCGGTTGTCGTCGGCCCAGACCACGTTGGGCGAGACGTTCTCGATCCGGTCCGGCAGCACCTGGCCGGTGCGCAGGTCCTTGAAGCGGATCACGTACTGGCGTCGGCCCACATCGTCTTCGGCCCACGCCAGCAGGTGGTTGTCCTGGCTGACGTCGGCATCGCCCACGTCGAAGTAGTTCTTGCCCTGGGCCATCACGTTGATGTCCAGCAGGATCTCTTCCGGCGCGTCCATGCTGCCCTTGCGGCGCGCCTGGATCGGGTAGTCCTTGCCGGTTTCGAAGCGGGTGTAATACCAGTAGCCGCGATCGCGCGCCGGCACGCTGGCATCGTCCTGCTTGATGCGCGCGACGATTTCCTTGTACAGCGTGTCTTCGAGCGGCTTGAGCGGGGCCATCACCTGGTCGGTGTACGCGTTTTCCGCATTCAGGTAAGCCAGCACCTTCGGAGCTTCGCGCTTGTCATCGCGCAGCCAGTAGTAGTCGTCGTTGCGCGTGGCGCCGAACGGTGCCTTGACCGTGTGCGGCTGCTTCTCGGCGTCGGGCGGGGTGAGCGCGGGGGCGGCATGCACGTTGGAGGTCATCAGGCTGGCAACCAGTAAACAAAGGGCGGGTTTCATCAGATAAGGCTCCTGGCGGGGGAATGCAATGGCGTCCTTGGTCGGGCCAGTCTGGGCGGGCGTTCGGGTAGCGGCAAGCCTGCCGATCGTCACAGCGCCTATCATCGGCAGCATGAGCACCCCCACCCCCACGGCGGGCTACAGCCGCCGCAGCCAGGAAATCGAACCCTTCCACGTGATGTCGCTGCTGGCCCGCGCGCAGGCGCTGGAACAGGCCGGCCACGACGTCATCCACCTGGAGATCGGCGAACCGGACTTCACCACGGCCGCGCCGATCGTGCGCGCCGGCCAGGCCGCGCTGGCCGCCGGCCACACCCGCTACACCGCCGCGCGCGGGCTGCCGGCGCTGCGCGAGGCGATTGCCGGGTTCTACCAGCAGCGCTACCAGGTGCAGATTGATCCCGAGCGGATTCTGATTACCCCGGGCGGCTCGGGCGCGCTGCTGTTGGCCAGCAGCCTGCTGGTGGACCCGGACCGGCACTGGCTGCTGGCCGACCCGGGCTACCCCTGCAACCGCCATTTCCTGCGCCTGGTGGAAGGCGCCGCGCAGCTGGTGCCGGTGGGCCCGCAGACCGCTTACCAGCTCACCCCGGAACTGGTCGACCGGCATTGGAATGCCGGCAGCGTGGGCGCCCTGGTGGCCTCGCCGGCCAACCCGACTGGCACGGTGCTGTCGGCGCAACAACTGGGCGGGCTGTCGCAGGCGCTGAAGGCGCGCGGCGGCCACCTGGTGGTGGATGAGATCTACCACGGCCTCACCTACGGCATGGACGCAGCCAGCGTGCTGCAGGTGGACGACGAGGCCTTCGTGCTCAACAGTTTTTCCAAGTATTACGGCATGACCGGCTGGCGGCTGGGCTGGCTGGTGGCACCGCCACAGGCAGTACCGGACCTGGAAAAGCTGGCGCAGAACCTGTACATCAGCGCCTCCAGCATTGCCCAGCATGCGGCGCTGGCCTGTTTTACGCCCGAGAGCATGGCGATATTCGAGCAGCGTCGCGCGGCGTTCCGCGAACGCCGCGACTACCTGCTGCCGGCGCTGCGTGCGCTGGGGTTCCGCATTGAAGTGGAGCCGGAGGGTGCGTTCTACCTGTACTGCGATGTGAGCGCGTTCACCGATGACGCGCAGGCGTTCTGCGCGCATTTCCTGGAAACCCAGCATGTGGCCTTCACCCCGGGGCTGGATTTCGGGCATTACCGCGCCAACGAACATGTCCGCCTGGCCTACACGCAGGAGGTACCGCGGCTGGAAGAAGCGGTGGCACGGATTGCGCGCGGATTGGAGACGTGGGCGCGTTGAGGCGGTAGAAGCTGCAACAGTTGCATCCACGTTGGGCCATCAGGCTGGGTGGGGGGTGTGGATTCGCGGGGCACGCCGCAAGTCCCGCTCCGCGGCCCGGCCCGGCCCGGCCCAGCCAGCAGTCGCACGCACTCGCCGCCGTTGCTGTTGATCTGCCGTCGCAGTTGCCGTGTGCCTTGAAAACACGCCGAAGGCGAAACAACCAAAAAAAACGCCACGCATTGCTGCGTGGCGCTGAAACTGGGGTGGAGCCAACCTGACGCCCCACCACCCGGAGTCTGCTCCAGGGGGTACAACGTCCGCTGCAGGCCCGAACCCTGCCCGCTGCTCGACCGGCCCTGGCCGTCGAGCAACCCCGAGCTTACTTCGAGAGCTGCTCCCACAGGAAGCTGTAAGCCAAAGCCGACATGTGCGCGGCCTGCGCATTGTTGGCCGCCCCGCCGTGGCCACCCTCGATGTTCTCGTAGTAGGTCACGTCCTTGCCGGCCGCGATCATCTTGGCGGCCATCTTGCGGGCGTGGCCCGGATGCACGCGGTCATCGCGGGTGGAGGTGGTGAACAGCACCGGCGGGTAGGTCTTCTTCGGGTCGAACAGGTGGTACGGCGAGAAGGTCTGGATGTAGGACCAGTCGGCCGTGTCCGGATTGCCGTACTCGGCCATCCACGACGCGCCCGCCAGCAGGTGGCTGTAGCGCTTCATGTCCAGCAGCGGCACCTGCACCACCACCGCCCCGAACAGCTCCGGGTACTGGGTAAGCATGTTGCCGGTGAGCAGGCCGCCGTTGCTGCCGCCCTGCACGCCCAGGTGTTTGGCCGAGGTGATCTTGCGGCTGACCAGGTCACGGGCGACCGCGGCCATGTCTTCATACGCCTTGTGGCGGTTCTGCTTCAGCGCCGCCTGGTGCCAGCGCGGGCCGTACTCGCCACCGCCGCGGATGTTGGCCACCACGTACACGCCGCCCTTCTCCAGCCAGGCCCGGCCCATGCCGCCCGAGTACGACGGGGTCAGCGAGATCTCGAAGCCACCGTAGCCATACAGCAGGGTCGGATTGGACCCGTCCAGCTTCATGTCCTTGGCGTGCACCACGAAATACGGCACGCGGGTACCGTCCTTGCTGGTGGCGAAGTGCTGCTCGATCACCTTGCCCTGCGCATCGAAGAACGCCGGCATGGTCTTGAGCACTTCGGGCTGCTTGCCGATCTCGGCCAGCGCCAGCGTGGTGGGGGTGAGGTAGTCGGTGACGGTCATCCACACCGCATCGCTGTCATCGGCATCCACCGCGCCTACCGCCACGGTACCGAACGACGGCGCACCGGTGAAGTCGCTCTTCTTCCAGCCACTGTCGGTCGGGGTGAGCACGCTCAGGCGGCTCTTGACGTCGTCCAGCACGTTGAGCACCAGATGGTTCTTCGTCCAGGTGCTGCCGGCCAGCGAGGTGGTGTCGGTGGGCGCGAACAGCACCTCGAAATCACGCTTGCCGGCCAGGTAATCGTCCAGCTTGGTCACCAGCAGCGAGCCGGCGGTGTAGGTCTTGCCGCCCACCGTCCACGCATCGCGCAGCTCCAGGGTCAGCCACTGCTTGCGCAGGCCCTTTTCGGCCGAGTTCGGCGCGTCGATCCTGGTCAACGTGCCATCGTTGGCGCGCAGGTAGATCTCGTTGTTGTAGAAGGCCAGCGTGCGGCTGACCAGGTTACGTTCGTAGCCGGGCGTGTCATCGTGCATGGCCGCGATGTACATGTCATCGGGCTTGCCTTCGTACACCACGCTGGCCGACGCCATCGGCGTGCCGCGCTTCCACAGCTTGGCCACGCGCGGGTAACCGGACGTGGTCATCGTGCCGGCACCGAAATCGGTGTAGACAAACACCGTGTCACGGTCGATCCAGTTCAGCCCGCCCTTGGATTCGGGGCGGAAGAAGCCGTCCTTGATCCAGCGCTTGTTGGCCAGGTCGAACTCGCGGGTGACATCGGCATCGGCGCCGCCGCGCGACAGCGCGATCAGGCAGCGCGAATAGTCCGGGCGCAGGCAGTCGGCGCCGTGCCAGACCCAGTTCTCGCCTTCGGCCTTGTTCAGGGCATCCAGGTCGAGCACGGTTTCCCAGGTGGGCGAGGCCTTGCGGTACTCGGCCAGCGTGGTGCGCCGCCACAGGCCGCGCTCGTGCTGTTTGTCCTTCCAGAAGTTGTAGTAATAGTCGCCGATCTTCTGCACACCGGGAATCTTGGCGTCCGAATCGAGCACCTCGCGGATGCTGGCTTCCATCTGCTTGAATGCCGGGGTCTGGGCCAGGCGGCCTTCAGACTTGGCATTCTGCTGCTTGACCCAGTCCAGCGACTTGTCGCCGGTCACGTCTTCCAGCCACGCGTACGGGTCGGCGGGGGTCTCAGCGGCCATTGCAGTACCTACCGCACCCGCGGTGATCAGGCCTGCCATCAAGCAGGCGGAAGCGATTTTGGACATTACGGCTCCAGGCGGACATAGGCCCCGGACGCTATCACACCGGCTGGCCGGCGCTCCCGTGTCGAAGGTCAGGGCGCGCGGCGCGTGGAACCGCGCGGGTCCGCCGGCGGGCCTGCGGGCCGCGACGACGGCCACTGCGCCGGCGCAGCAGCGCCGGCGGCAGGCTGAAGCGGTACAGGCTCCACCAGGCCAGCCAGGGCATGCCCACCAGCCATAGTGGCAGCCAGCCCAGCCAGTCGCTGCTGCCGCGCGCGGCCGGCCACACCAGCACCAGTGCCAACCCGGCCAGGGCGGTCTGCCGGACCCAGCGCAGCACCTGCGGGTCGGGCGCACCGGCGGCACCTGCCTGGGCATGTGAACGCGGGGAATGACGCGAAGACGACAAGGGCATGACACGACTCCGTGCGAAAGTGATGGCTCACCTTGCCGTGCCACCATCTCACTGGCTGCGACCTGTTGCCGCAGCCGGCACGCCCAGCGTGAACGCCACCATTGACGTTCTTCGTCGTCCCACCCACCATGCCCGTGCCAGCCACTGGAGCCTTCTGCCGCATGTCTCTGAACCGCCCGCTTCGCGCTGTCCTGTTGCTGTCGACGCTGTCGCTGCTGTCTGCCTGCGCCTTCCGCCACGAGGCCAAGCCAAGCCCGGCGCCGGTGGCGACCGAGGCCGGCAGCGCCCCGATCGACCTGCAGAAGTTCATGGGCACCTGGTATGTGATCGGGCGGGTACCCAACCCGATCGAGCGCGGCCACGTGGCCAGCGTCAACGAGTTCAGCCTGCGCGGGGACCAGAAGGTCTCCATCACCTACCGCTACCGCAATGGGTTCTCCGAACCGTTGCAGCAGCTGACCGTGCGCGCCTCGGTGGACGAGGACAGCGGCAACCACAACTGGCGCACCTGGTTCTACAAGATCGTGCCCACCCACACCCGCGTGCTGGAAGTGGCACCGGACTATTCGTGGGCGATGCTGGGTTACCCCGGCCGCGAGATGGCGTGGATCTTCGCGCGCCAGCCGGACATGGACAAAGAGCTGTACAAGGAACTGGCCACCCGCCTGCGCGACGAGTACGGGGTCAATACCGACAAGCTCAAGCGCGTGCCGCAGCACCCCGAGCAGGTGGACCGGCTGGGGTATGAGGTGCCGAACGTCCGGTAAGGGCCGCGGTCAGGCTGCCTCGCGCGGCTGCACCCTGCGCTCGATTTCCTGGCGGGTCGGCAGCGTCTTCAGATCGTACTCGGCCCGGAGGGCCAGCCACGACGCGGCGTCCCCGCCGAAATGACGGGCCAGGCGCACTGCGGTATCGGCGGTGACGCCGCGGGTTTCATGCACGATGGCATGCAACCGCGTTGGCGGCACGTCCAACACCCGTGCCAGCCCAGTGATGCTCAGCTGCAACGGCAGCAGAAACTCCTCGCGCAGGATTTCGCCCGGATGGACGGCCCTGAGGTTGTTGGTGGGGCGGCTCATGGATGGCACCTCAGTGGTAATCGACGAGCTCGACATCACGCGGACCGTTGTCGGTCCAGACAAAACACGGTCGCCACTGCGCGTTGACGCGGATGCTGTGCTGCCCGCCTCGGTCGCCGTACAGCGCTTCGAGCCGATTTCCGGGCGGGCTGCGCAGGAACTGCAGCGTCTGTGCAGCATCCAGCATCTGCAGTCTGCGCTCGGCCAGTGATTGGAACGCACGGAATTGTCGAGGGCATCGTCCGGCAAACAGCGCGAGCGTGTGACGGCATCGGAAGGACTGGGTCATTCCGCACAGCGTATTACGCGAAACGGAATGCCACACAGGTGCCCGTCACGCGATGATGCGCGGGCCGAGCACTTGATTGATCGAACCTGCGCAGGCTGCCGCCCTGGCATTCCAATGGGCGGCACGACCTGCGCCCGGCCCAGCCGCCGCGGAAGGTGGTGTACCGACCAACGGTTGGTACCTGCCGGTTATTTCCGGCTGTAGTGGGACACCAGCCAGTCGCCCAGCATCTGCAGCAGCTGCACCAGCACCAGCAGCAGCACCACGGTGACCAGGGCCACGTCGGTGTGCGAGCGCTGGTAGCCGTCGCGGAAGGCCAGGTCGCCCAAGCCGCCCGAACCAATGGCACCGCCCATCGCGGTGAAGCCGATCAGCGCGATCACGGTGACCGTGGCGCCGGCGATCAGGCCGGGCCGCGCTTCAGGCAGCAGCACCCGGGTGACCAGCTGCCAGGTGGTGGCACCCATCGCCTGGGTGGCTTCGATCACGCCGCGGTCCACTTCGCGCAGCGCCGTTTCCACCAGGCGCGCATAGAACGGTGCCGCGCCGATCACCAGCGGCACGATGGCGCCGCGTACGCCCAGCGAGGTGCCCATCATCCATAGCGTGAGCGGGATCAGCACGATCATCAGGATGATGAAAGGCACCGAACGCAACAGGTTCACCAGCAGCGCCAGGCTGCCGTACAGCACCGGCTTGCGATGCAGCTGCGGCGAACCGGTCAGGAACAGCAGCACGCCCAACGGCAGGCCGATGGCCAGGGTCAGCGGCAGCGAGCCGCCAAGCATCAGCAGGGTGTCCAGGGTGGCCTGGCCGATGTCGGCCCACTTGCCCGCGTCCAGATGGCGGAAGAAACCGCCCGCAGTGGCCAGGATCATCGACGCAGCTCCTCAAGGTGGACACCGGCGGCAACGAAACCGGCCTGTGCGGCCGCCACGTCGCCACCGACCAGCGACACCGTCAGCTGGCCATACGGGGTGTCCTTGATCCGGTCGATGCGGCCGGACAGGATGTTGTAGTCCACGCCGGTTTCGCGCGCGATGCGCCCCAGCAGCGGTTCGTAGGTGTCAGCCCCCAGGAAGGTCAGGCGCACGATGCGCCCGGCCACGGCCTGGAAGTCCCGGTGCAGCTCGCCCTCGTCGACCTGTTCGGACTCGCTGACAAAGCGCCGCGTGGTGAGGTGCTGCGGATGCAGGAACACGTCGGTGACCGGCCCGGTTTCCACCAGGTGGCCGGCATCGAGCACGGCCACGCGGTCGCAGACCCGGCGGATCACGTCCATCTCGTGGGTGATCAGCACGATGGTCAGGCCCAGCTCGCGGTTGATCTTGCCCAGCAGCTTGAGCACCGAGGCGGTGGTCTGAGGATCCAGTGCGCTGGTGGCCTCGTCGCACAGCAGGATCTGCGGCCGGGTGGCCAGCGCGCGCGCGATGCCCACGCGCTGCTTCTGGCCGCCGGACAACTGCGCCGGGTACTTGCTGGCATGCGCCTCCAGGCCCACGGTATGCAGCAGTTCGTCTACCCGCGCATCGATCTCCGCGCGCGGGGTACCGGCCAGTTCCAGCGGGAAGGCGACGTTGGCCGCCACCGTGCGCGAGGACAGCAGGTTGAAGTGCTGGAAGATCATGCCGATCCGGCGGCGCAGCGTGCGCAGGCCGTCGGCATCGAGCGCGGTGACATCTTCGCCGTCGATCAGCAGGCGTCCGCCGGTAGGTTCTTCGAGCCGGTTGATCAGGCGGATCAGGGTCGATTTGCCCGCACCGGAATGACCGATGATGCCGAACACTTCGCCGGCCTCGATGGTCAGGTCCAACGGCTGCAGCGCGGCGATCGCGCGGCCGCCGACGGCATAGGATTTGTGCAGGCGCTGGAACTCGATCACTTCGCGGTCAACCGGGCATCGACGGGAGGGGGCGTGCAGCCTACCAGCGCGGGGCGGCCCTGGCCCGTGCGGCAGCGCGCAATGATATTCCGTTTGGTTCTAAGCGGGCGTGATCGGTCCCGCCAGGGGACCGGCCAAGGCTCAGGGGTGGTCCAGCGGCGCCGGGGGCTGGACCTTGCGGACGCGCTCGCGGTGCAGCAGGTACAAGCCGGACGCGACGATGATCGCCGCGCCCAGCCAGGTGATCTGGTCCGGCAGTGCCCCCCAGAACAGCAGGTCCCAGCCAATCACCCAGACCAGCCCGGTGTACTCCAGCGGGGCGATCAGGGAGGCCTCGCCGAGCTGGAACGCGCGGGTCAGCGCCACCTGCCCGCCCGCCCCGGCCAGGCCCATGCCGGCAATCAGCGCGGCATGGCCCACCTGCAGCGGCTGCCAGTCGGGGATGGCCAGCAGGCCGGCGCCCAACGCCAGGATCACCAGAAACCACACCACCATCGACTGCGGGGTGTCGGTGCGGGTGAGCATGCTGACCGTGATCGCCGCGATGGCATAGGCGGTGGCCGCCAGCAGCACCATCAGGCCCGGCACCGAGATGAAGCCGCCCACGCCGGGGCGCAGCACCACCAGCACCCCGACCAGGCCAATGCCGATGGCGATCCAGCGGCGCGGGCCAACGTGCTCACCCAGCAGCGGCACCGACAAGGCGGCGATCAGCAGCGGGGCGACGAAATAAATGGTGTAGGCCGTGGACAGCGGCAAGGTGCGCAGGGCATAGACGAAACAGCCGATCATCACCATGCCCAGCACGCCCCGCAGCAGGTGCAGTGCCCAGCGCGTGGGCACCAGCGAACGCGGACCGGCAGTGGCCAATACCCAGACCAGCACGAACGGCAGCGAGGCGGCGCCACGCAGGAAGGTCACCTGCAAGGTGGGATAGCTGGCCGACAACTGCTTCATGCCGGCGTCCATCAGCGAGAAGCAGGCCACTGCCATCAGCATCCAGGCGACGGCGCGGGAGGGGGATTTCTGGGTAATCATGGCCCATTATCGCCACGATCGAGCGGTCGTCCATGCCGGGGTGGGTAGAATGTCGGCATTCACCCGTTGGAGTTCCCCCATGCCTTCTTTCGACGTCGTCTCCGAAGTCAACACCCACGAACTGACCAACGCGGTCGACCAGGCCAACCGCGAGCTGTCCACCCGCTTCGACTTCAAGGGCGTGGACGCCAGGTTCGTGCTGGAAGACAGCGTGATCAGCCAGTCTGCGCCGAGCGATTTCCAGCTGCAGCAGATGACCGACATCCTGCGCGCACGGCTGATCGCGCGCGGCATCGACGTGCGCTGCCTGGAGTTTGGCGACATCGACACCAACCTGGCCGGTGCGCGGCAGAAGGTCACGGTCAAGCAGGGCATCGAGCAGAAAGTGGCCAAGCAGATCGCGGCCAAGCTCAAGGAAGCCAAGCTCAAGGTCGACAGCCAGATCAATGGCGACAAACTGCGCGTGAACGGCAAAAAGCGCGACGACCTGCAGGACGCCATCGCGGCGCTCAAGAAGGAAACCTTCGACGTGCCGCTGCAGTTCGACAACTTCCGCGATTGATGGCATCGGCAGTGCCGGGCGCGGCCCGGCACCCCCGCACGCTTACCCGCGCAGGTGCTTGTAGAGCGTGGTGCGTGAAATCCCCAGCTGCCGCGCGGCGGCCGCGATGTTGCCGTGGTGCGCGGCCACCGCCTCACGCACGCCCTGCGCGTTGAGCGCACGCAACGACGGCAGGGGCGCCGGACCCGCCGTAACCTCACTGCACACGCCCGCCCGCGAGGCCAACGGCCCACGCAGGTACTGCACGAATACCGCGCTGTCTTCATCCAGGCGAACGCGATAGGCCGGCCCGGCCTGCAGCAACCGCCGACGCTGGTGCGCGCTGGCACCGGCAAATACGCCATCCAGCGTGACCTGCGGCAACGGCCCGCGCCGCGGCAGGCCAAGCAACCGGCGCGCCACCCGGTTGGCCGCACGCACGCGGCCGTCTTCCTCGATCGCCAGCAGGCCCTGCAAGGGGGACTGCAGCCAACGCGGGTCATGCTGCACGGCCAGCAGGTGGCAGGGCCGGTGTTGGACCATCAACCGATTCTCGGTGGACAGCGCGGCCTGGCGGAAATACCCGTGCAGCAGTTCGGCATCGCGCTCGCCGGTGCCGGTGATGTCCAGCGCGCCCAGCACTTCGCCGTCCAGGCCATGCAGCGGGACGCTCAGGCAGAACACCGATGCGAAGCGATCCAGGTAATGCTCATTGCCGCGCACCAGCGCAGGCGCATCGTCGGCCAGGCTGCAGGCCGGCGCGGTAGTGCCGATGTCGGTCTCGCGCAGGCGCCGGCCCACCTGGATGGGGCGCAGCACCGGCACGTCGGCCAGGCCATGTTCGCGCTGGGCCACGATCATGCCATCGGCATTGACACAGAACAGGGTCCAGTGGCGGCCACCGAAGGCGGCCCAGAGATGGTCGAGGTCCTCGCGCACGCAGCGCGCAAGCCGACGGTCGGCCGGGTCGTCAAGGCGCGGCCCCGACGTCGCCAGCGGCGCGTAATGCGGCTCCTGCCGGGGCTGTACGCCGGCCAGCCGCGAGCGCTCCCACGAGCGCTGCACCGCCGGGGCCAGCAGCGACCGGGCCAGTGTCCCGCCGTCGGCGAAGCGCTGGCGCGCCACCGCCAATGCCTGTTGCTGCTCCCGCTGCATGCCGCCCAAGGGTGATCCTCCAAACCGGATCTGGAGCGTACACCGGCCAAGCTGACTGACTGCACCGTCGCAGGCCAGCGGGCCTGCGACGGTGCGTTTCACTTGCCGATGGTCAGGATCGGTTTGAGGGTGATGCCACGGGTGCTGTCTTCGGCCGCCTGGTTGATCTGGTCCAGCGGATAGAACTTCACCAGCTTGTCGAACGGGAAGCGGCCCTGCTGGTACAGCGCCACCAGCTGCGGGATGAACACCTTGGGCACGCTGTCGCCTTCGACGATGCCGCGGATGCTGCGCCCGCCCAGCAACAGATTGTTGACGTCGAATTCGGCCTTGGTACCCAGCTTCGGCGCGCCCACCACGCCCATGACGCCACGCCCGCCCAGTGCCTCGATGCCCTGCGCGAGCACCTCGGGGCGGCCGGTGGATTCCAGCGCGAAGTTGGCCCCGCCCCCGGTGATGTCACGCACTGCCTCCACCACATCGACCTCGCCGCTGTTGATGACATGGGTGGCGCCCAGTTCGGTGGCCAGTTGCAGCCGCGAGGGCACCACGTCGATGGCGATGATGGTGGTGGCCCCCACCACGCGTGCGGCCATCACCGCGCTCAAGCCCACCGCGCCGGCACCGAAGCTGGCAAAGCTGCTGCCGGCGGGGACCTTGAGCGAGTTGATGACCGCGCCGGCACCGGTCTGGATGCCGCAGCCCAGCGGACCCAGCAGTTCGATCGGGGCGTCGTCGGGCACCTTGATCGCATTGTTCTCGCGGCTCAACGCGTAGGTGGCAAACGAGGACTGGGCGAAGAAATGATCGTGCAGCGGGTTGCCGTCCGGGTCCTGGATCGCCGTGCTGCCATCGAGCGCACCGCCGCCGAAGTTCAGCCCGAAGAAGTCCTTGCAATACGCACCGTGGCCGCCACTGCACGGATTGCAGTGGCCACACGCGCCGTAGGTAAGCACCACGTGGTCGCCCACCTTGAGCGCTTTCACGCCCGGGCCCAGCGCCTCGACGATGCCCGCGCCTTCATGCCCCAGCACGGCCGGCAACGGCACCGGGTAGTACTGGTCGCGCACGATCAGGTCGGTGTGGCACAACCCGGTGGCGATCACCCGCACCAGCACTTCGTCATCCTGCGGGGCACGGATGCGCGCCGGTTCGATGGTGAAGGGCTGTTCCTTTCCGCGCACCACGGCCACGGTGATGTCACGCAGTTCTGCAGTCGCACTCATGTGGGTCTCCTCGGCTCAGATCGGGTAGGCGGGCGCTTCGCCCTTGACGGTCAACCACTGCCACTGGGTGAACTCGTCGATGTTGGACGGGCCGCCGATGCTGGTGCCGTTACCGGACGCGCCAACCCCACCGAACGGGTTGATCACTTCATCGTTCACGGTCTGGTCGTTGATGTGCAGCAGGCCGGTACGCAGTTGCTCGCCGAGCTTGAGCGCGCGGCCCACATTGCTGGACACGATCGCCATCGACAGGCCGTACTCGCTGTCGTTGGCCAGTTCCACGGCCTCCTCATCGCGGTCGAACGGCACCACCACCGCCACCGGCGCGAAGATCTCTTCGTGGAAGGCCGGGTTGTCGCGGCCCACGTCGCTGAGCACGGTGGGTTCGAAGAACAGATCCTGGTAGCTGCCACCGGTGGCCAGCGTGGCACCGGCCGCCTGCGCCTGCGCCACGATCCGCGCGGCGTGGTCGCGTTGCTGGGCGTTGATCAGCGGGCCGATGGCCACATCGCCGGTGGCCGGGTTGCCCACCTTGAGCGACTTCGCCTTGGCCACCAGCTTGTCCACAAAGCGCGGGTAGATACTGCGCTGGACCAGCACGCGGCCGGTGGCCATGCAGATCTGGCCCTGGTGCAGATACACGCCCCACGCCGTGTTGGCGATGGCCAGGTCGAGGTCGGCATCATCCAGGATGATCAGCGAGTTCTTGCCGCCCAGTTCCAGCGACACCTTCTTGAGGTGCCTGCCCGCCGCTTCGCCCACCTTGCGCCCGGCGCCGGTGGAGCCGGTGAACTGGATCATGGCGATGTTCGGGTCGCTGGTGAGCGCCGCGCCGGCCGCACCGTCGCCGGGCAACACGTGCAGCAGCCCGGCCGGCAAGCCGGCCAGTTCGAACAGCCGCGCAATCACGAAGCCGCCGCACACCGCCGTGCGCGGGTCGGGCTTGAGCACCACCGCGTTGCCCAGCGCCAGCGCCGGGGCGACCGCGCGCATGGCCAGGTACAGCGGGAAGTTGAACGGTGCGATCACCCCCACCACGCCCAGCGGGCGACGCCGCGCCAGGTTCAGGCGGCCGGGTTCGGAGGGCAGCACTTCGCCGATGCTGCGCGAGGGCAGCGCGGCGGCTTCATGCAGCGCCTTGGTATTCACCTTGGCCTCGAAGCCGGCCTTGAGCCGGGTTGAACCACTCTCGCGGACCAGCCATTGCACGATCTCGTCGTGGTGCTGCTCGGCCAGCTGGGCGGCCCGGCGCAGCACCTGGGCGCGGGTCTCGTAGGGGGCCGCGGCCCAGTCGCGCTGCGCCTTGGCGGCGGTGCTGGCGGCGGCGGCAATGCCGGCCGGGTCGGTCATCGCGATCTGCCCCAGGGCTGTACCGGTGGCCGGTTCGATCACGTCCTGGGCGCTGGCGCCGGATTGCCACTGGCCGTCGAACAGCTTGCCCGACCACAGGGCGGTGGGGAGGAATTCCGAAGTTGCATGCATCTGTTGGCTCCTTTAGACGAAGGACGACCGCAGGGCCGTCTTCTGCACATGGTTCACCCTGGCATTGGATACCTGCCACGCCGCACTGCCTATTGGCCGTGCGCGGGAAACGCGCAAGCCCCTGCCTGCAAAGGGATTTCAAGCATGCCCGGTGTCCAGTTAATGGACAGTGGTGCCTGCCGGCGCGGCGCACCACGCGGGCTTGCGGCCACGGGCCGTACAATCGCCTGCCCAGCCCGCGATACCGCCCGCCATGAATGAGCCCGCCTTCACCGACGACAGCGCCCCGGACGGCACCGACTTCATCGCCGAAACCCGCACCTGGCTGGAGCAGATCGTGATCGGGCTGAACCTGTGCCCGTTTGCCAAGGCGGTGTATGTGAAAGACCAGGTGCGTTTCGTGCTCAGCGATGCGACCACCCCCGAGGCACTGGTCGAAGAGCTGGCCGAGGAACTGCTGCTGCTGCGCGATGCGCCGGCCGAGCAGATCGACACCACGCTGATCGTGCACCCGCACGTGCTGACCGACTTCCTGGAATACAACGACTTCCTGGACAACGCCGATGCGGCAATTGAAGCCCTGGACCTGCAGGGCATCCTGCAGGTAGCCAGCTTCCACCCGCAGTACCAGTTCGCCGGGGTGGCACCGGATGATGTAAGCAACTACACCAACCGCGCGCCCTACCCCACCCTGCACCTGCTGCGCGAAGACAGCGTGGAACGTGCGGTGGCCGCGTTCCCGGACCCGGACGTGATCGTGGAGCGCAACATCGAAACGCTGGACAAGCTGGGCGTGGAAGGCTGGACCCGCCTGCTGGGGCGCAAGGACAACTCGCGGTGCCACTGACCCCGTCGATCACCGACTGGGCCACCCAGCCGCTGCGCGACCGCGTGGTGATTGTCACCGGCGGTGCGCAGGGCGTGGGCCGCGGCATCGCGCAGGCGGTGCTGGGCGCCGGCGGCAGCGTGATGATCGCCGACCTCGATGCCGACGCCGGCAAGGCCTGCCTGAAGGAGTGGGCGTTGCCCGAACGGGCGGCCTTCCAGCGCGCGGACGTGGCCAGCGAGCGCAGCGTGCAGTCGCTGGTGAAGGCAGCGCTGAAGCGTTTCGGGCGGATCGACGGGCTGGTCAACAATGCCGGCATTGCCGCGGCGCATGGCACCCCGTTGGCGCAGATGCCGCTGGCCGAATGGCAGCGCCGGTTGTCGAGCCTGCACGGGGCCTTCCTGTGCAGCAAGCACGCGCTGCCGGCACTGCGCGAGCACGGCGGGAGCCTCCTCAATATCGCCTCCACCCGCGCCGGGCAATCCGAGGCGGACAGCGAAGCCTATGCGGCGGCCAAGGGCGGGCTGGTGGCCTTCACCCATGCACTGGCGATCAGCGAAGGCCCGACCGTGCGGGTGAACTGCATCAGCCCGGGCTGGATCACCACCGACGCCTGGCAGTCCCCCGCGCGACGGCGCACGCCGACGCTGTCGCGCCGCGACCACGCCCAGCACCCGGTGGGCCGCGTGGGCCAGCCGGAGGACATCGGCGCGTTGGCGGTTTTTCTGTTGTCGGACCTGTCCGGCTTTATTACCGGCCAGGACCACATCGTGGATGGCGGCATGACCCGGAAGATGATCTACGCTGAATGAAGCCGGGCCGCACGGCCCCACGGCTCACCCGGCCGCCCGGCCCGGTAGAGCCGAGCCATGCTCGGCTGCTCTTCGTTCAGTGGCTGCCCTTCGTTCCGATGGCTGCCCTTCGTCCAGTGGCTGCCCTTCGTTTCGGGTCTGCATCGCGTCAGCCGAGCATGGCTCGGCTCTACCCCCCTCCCGCCGGAATGCGCTGCCGCCGCCCCGCGGTTTACCCAGCCATGCCGTTGTGCCGCAGCAGCGCATCCACGCTGGGGGCGCGCCCGCGGAAGGCGGCGAAATTCTCCGCCGCACTGCGGCTGCCGCCGCGTGACAGCACCTCGTCGCGGAAGCGCCTGCCGGTGTCGGCCGCACGGCCCGGTAGAGCCGAGCCATGCTCGGCTGCCCTTCGTTCCGATGGCTGCCCTTCGTTCAGTGGCTGCCCTTCGTTCCGATGGCTGCCCTTCGCCCAGTGGCTGCCCTTCGTTTCGGGTCTGCGTCGCGTCAGCCGAGCATGGCTCGGCTCTACCCCCCTCCCGCCGGAATGCGCTGCCGCCGTCCGGCGGTTTACCCCGCCATGCCGTTGTGCCGCAGCAGCGCATCCACGCTGGGGGCGCGCCCACGGAAGGCGGCGAAATTTTCCGCCGCACTGCGGCTGCCGCCGCGTGACAGCACCTCGTCGCGGAAGCGTCTGCCGGTTTCAGCGGTGCTGCCCGGCGCTTCCTCGAATGCGGCATACGCATCAGCGCTGAGCACCTCGGCCCATTTGTAGCTGTAATACCCGGCCGCATAGCCGCCAGCGAAGATATGGCTGAACTGATGCGGGAAGCGGTTCCACGCCGGCGGGCGGTTGACCGCCACTTCGTCGCGCACGCGCTCGAGCACCTGCAGCACGTTGTCCTGCAGCGGGTCGAAGCTGCTGTGCAGCTGCATGTCGAACAGCGCGAACTCGAGCTGGCGCACGGTGAACATGCCGCTCTGGAAGTTGCGCGCGGCCAGCATCCGGTCGAACAACGCACGCGGCAGCGGTTGTCCGCTGTCCACGTGGGCGGTCATCGCCTGCACACGCTCCCATTCCCAGCAGAAGTTCTCCATGAACTGGCTGGGCAGTTCCACCGCGTCCCACTCCACGCCATTGATGCCCGCCACGCCAAGCTCGCCGATGCGGGTCAGCAATTGGTGCAGGCCGTGGCCCATTTCATGGAACAGCGTGGTGACCTCGTCATGGCTGAAGGTGGCCGGCCTGCCGTCGGCACCCTGGCCGAAGTTGCACACCAGGTACACCAGCGGGGTCTGCACGCCGGTGGCGGTCACGCGACGGTTGCGGCAATCGTCCATCCACGCGCCGCCGCGCTTGCCTTCGCGCGCGTACAGGTCCAGGTAGAACTGGCCCACCAGCGCACCCTGCGCATCCACCAGCCGGAAGAAGCATACGTCCGGGTGCCACACCGGCGCGCTGTCCTTCTGCACCTGCAGCCCGTACAGGCCTTCGATCACGCTGAACAACCCCTCCAGCACCTTGGGCTCGGTGAAATACTGCTTCACTTCCTGCTCGGAATAGCTGTAGCGGGCCTGCTTGAGTTTTTCGCTGGCAAAGCCCAGGTCCCATGCCTGCAGCGTATCCAGTCCCAGTTCGTCACGGGCGAAGGCATCCAGTTCGGCACGGTCGCGCTGCGCGTACGGCTTGGCACGGGCCGCCAGGTCGCGCAGGAATCCCAGCACCTGCGCGGCGTCTTCGGCCATCTTGGTGGCGATGGAGTATTCGGCGTAGTTGGCAAAGCCCAGCAGCGCGGCCAGCTCGGCGCGCAATGCCAGCACGCGGTCGATGTTGGCGCTGTTGTCCAGCGCGGCATCGCCGAACTCGGAGGCGCGCAGGGCATTGGCGCGGTACAGCGCTTCGCGCAGCGGGCGATGCGTGGCGTAGGTCAGCACCGGCAGGTAGCACGGCATCTGCAGGGTCAGCTTCCACCCCGGCAGCCCGTCCTTTTCCGCCGCCGCGCGTGCCGCTGCGATGACATCCTCAGGCAGGCCATCCAGCTCGGTGCGGTGATCCACCTGCAACGACCAGGCATCGGTGGCGTCGAGCACGTTCTGCGAAAATTTCGCCGACAGCGCCGACAGCTCTTCCTTGATCGCACTGAAACGCAGCTTGCTGGCCGGGTCCAGTTCTGCGCCACCCAGGCGGAAATCGCGCAGTGCGTTGTCCAGCACCTTGCGCTGGGCGTCATCGAATTGCGCCGCTTCCGGCGCGGCGGCCAGCGCGCGGTACTGCTGGAACAGCGCCAGGTTCTGGCCCAGCGCGCTGCCGAAGCGGGTCACCTTGGGCAAGGTGGTGTTGTAGGCCTCACGCAGCGCGGGGGTGTTGACCACGCCCTGCAGATGGCCCACCTGGCCCCACGCGCGCCACAGGCGTTCGGTGGCATCGTCCAGCGGCACCACGAAGCGGGCCCAGCTGACCGGGCTGACCGTCTCGGCCGCGGCGACGGCTGCCTCGGCCTGCGCCAGCAGCGTATCGATGGCCGGGCCGATGTGGTCGGGCTGGATCGCATCGAAACGCGGCAGGCCGGAAAAATCGAGCAGGGGGTTGGTGGGGGTCACAGGCATCTCCAGACAACGGGGCCGCGGCAGCGGCATTCCTTCAGCATATGGCACTGCGGCAGGTCCGGTACAAGGGTAGCGGCGGCATGCCCGGCACCGGCGCAACGGCAATGTTCACGCGCGGCTGACGGTTGCCGACCGACGCTGGCGGTCCCCACGCCGGGTTCGCCGAACGCTCATGGACAATGCCACCCACGCCCTGCCCGCCTTTGCCCTGATCGGCACGGCCAGTGCGGCCGAACTGGACTGGATTGCAGGGCTCGGCCACGCCGAAGAGCAGGCGCGCCACCGTGCGGCCCTGCAGGTGGTGGTGAACGACCAGGGCGGCCGACTGCACGACCACCAGCTCTGGTACCCCTATGAGGTGATTGAACGCGGGGCGGGCCACTACCAGCCCGGCCACGAGCGCGAATTCGTGCTGTGCACGCTGCTGGTGATCCTGGCCGTGCACGCCGGCCAGCGCCTCGGCGTGGACATGGCCCTGCAGTTGGACGACCTCGCGGCCACCTACGAAACCCTGCCCCCGGTCCTGCGCGATATCGTGCTGGATGCCTACCAGGCCTTGGCCGGCTGACCGATGCATCCCGCTGCGGCCGGCGCCGGCAGCGCCGACCGTTGGTCGGCGGCCTTGTTCAATACAGCGGTTCCAGCGACGTGCAGGGCAGCGCCGGCAGCCCGTGCCCCGCCACGGCCGCGGCGATCAGCGCGTCGGCCTGTTCCACCTCGATGCCCTGGCGCGGGTACCAGTCCGGGTTGTAGTAGCTGTGCGCATAGCGCTCGCCGCTGTCGCACAGGATGGTCACGATCGACCCATTGCGGCCAGCCTGGCGCATCATCTCCGCCGCCTGCAGCACGCCGATGAAATTGGTGCCGGTGGACCCGCCCACGCGCCGCCCCAGCTGCCGGCTCACGTGGCGCATCGCGGCCAGGCTGAGCGCGTCGGGCACCTTGACCATCGCATCCACGCTGGTGGGGATGAAACTGGATTCCACCCGCGGCCGGCCGATCCCCTCCACCCGCGAGCCGCCGCTGCAGGTCAGCTCGCGCCAGGGCTGGCCGGCCAGTGCCGCGCAGTACCCGTCGTAGAACACCGACACTTCCGGGTCCGCGCACAGGATGCGGGTGTCGTGCCGGCGGTAGCTGACGTAGCGCCCCAGCGTGGCCGCAGTGCCACCGGTACCCGGGCTGCACACGATCCATTCCGGCACCGGGTGCGGCTCTTCGGCCATCTGCTTGAAGATGGACTCGGCGATGTTGTTGTTGGCGCGCCAGTCGGTGGCGCGCTCGGCGTAGGTGAACTGGTCCATGAAGTGGCCACCGGTTTCACGGGCCAGCGTTTCCGAATCGCAGTTCAGGTCGCAGGCGCGTTCGACCAGGTGGCAACGGCCGCCGTGGAATTCGATCGCGGCAATCTTTTCCGGCGAGGTCGTGGCCGGCATCACCGCGATGAACGGCAGGCCCAGCAGGCGGGCAAAGTACGCCTCGGACACCGCCGTGGAGCCACTGGAGGCCTCGATCACCGGCCGCCCCTCGCGCAGCCAGCCGTTGGCCAGCGCGTACAGGAACAACGAGCGCGCCAGACGATGCTTGAGGCTGCCGGTGGGGTGGCTGGATTCGTCCTTGAAGTACAGGTCGATGCCGGCATGCCCGGGCAGATCCATCGGGATCAGGTGGGTATCGGCCGAACGGTTGAAATCGGCTTCGATCTTGCGGATGGCGGCAGCCACCCATTCACGCTGCGACATGGCCAGGACTGTGCAAGGAGACGCAGCATTCTACGTCGCCTTGCAGCGCCACCGCTAAAATGGGGGCCAATGGCCGTGAACCCACGGCCCCCGCTGCCCCAGGACCCCCCATGAGCCTTGCCTCCCTGCAGTCCCAGCCCGGCGTTGCCGCGCAGCCGCCGGCCGAAACCACCGGATTCGTGTTCAACCACACCATGCTGCGCGTGAAGGACGCCGCGGCCTCGCTGGATTTCTACACCCGCGTGCTTGGATTCCGCCTGATCGACCAGCGCGACTTCGCCGATGCGCAGTTCAGCCTGTACTTCCTGGCCCTGCTGCCGGAAGGTACGCAGATCCCGGCCGGCGACGACGCGCGCCGGGTGTGGATGGCCGGCATCCCCGGCGTGCTGGAACTGACCCACAACCACGGTACCGAGACCCGGGAAGGCCCGGTCTACCACGACGGCAACAGCGACCCGCGCGGCTTCGGCCACATCTGCGTGTCGGTGCCGGATATCCAGGCGGCCTGCCAGCGCTTTGACACCCTTCAGGTGCCTTACCAGAAGCGCCTGGAGGACGGCCGCATGAAGCACCTGGCCTTCATCAAGGACCCGGACGGCTACTGGGTGGAGATCATCTCCAATACCCCGATCGCCTGAACATCGCACCCCAGCGTGGGGCGGTACGCTGCGCTGCGCCAATGCGGCCAGCCCGCCCCGGTGGTATACCTGCGCACCTGCCCAACCTGCGGAGTGCGCATGGAAACCACGGAACTGTACCGGGGTCGCCTGATCGACCACCTGCAACTGGTGGTCAAGGATCTGGCCGCCAGCCGTCGCTTCTACCAGGCGGTGTTGGACAGCATCGGCATCCCCATCGCCGGTGAAGGCGACACCTATTTCTGGGCCGACGAGCTGTTCGTTTCCACCGCCAGCAGCGAGGCCGCCGCCGGCCAGTTGACCGGACGCCACCATCTGGCCTTCCAGGCCCGCGACCGCGCCACGGTGGAGGCGTTCCACCTTGCCGCACTGGCCGCCGGCGGCAAGGACAACGGCGCCCCCGGCGAACGCCCGTACCACCCGGGCTACTACGCCGCGTTCGCGATCGATCCGGACGGCAACAACATCGAGGTGGTCTACCACGGCCCGGCCGACTACAGCGCCGATGCGGTGAAGGTGAGTTTTTCGCAGTAGCCGGGCGTCGTCGCGCACGGCCGAACCGGCGCGCCGGCGCTCGTGCTTGTCTGCCGGCGCCAGCGGCACCGGGGCCAGGTCCATCCGCGGGCATGAACGCTTCAGCACCGCCCCTGGCCAGTCGCATGGGATGAGATTGGCTGACTCTAGCGTGGCGGTATGGAAACCATCCGCAAGCTCGCCATCCTCGCCGATGCCGCCAAATACGATGCCTCCTGCGCCTCCAGCGGCGCGGGAAAGCGGAACTCGGTCAAATCCGGTGGTATCGGCAGCACCGAAGGCGCGGGTATCTGCCACAGCTACACCCCGGATGGACGGTGCGTATCGTTGCTGAAGATCCTGCTGACCAACTTCTGCATCTATGACTGCGCCTATTGCGTGAACCGGGTATCAAGCAACGTCCAGCGGGCGCGCTTCAGCGTGGACGAGGTGGTCGCGCTGACCATGGATTTCTACAAGCGCAACTACATCGAGGGCCTGTTCCTTTCCAGCGGCATCATCCGCAACGCCGACTACACGATGGAACGCATGGTGGAAGTGGCGCGGGTGCTGCGCCAGGAACATCGGTTCGCCGGATACATCCACCTGAAGACCATTCCCGAAGCCTCGCCGGAACTGCTGGCCGCCGCCGGGCGCTATGCCGATCGCCTGTCGATCAACATCGAACTGCCCACTGAAGACGGACTGGCCAGTTACGCTCCGGAAAAGTCGATGCCCTCCATCCGTGGCGCGATGGGCGAGCTCAGCTGGCGGATCGAAGAGGCCAAGGAGGCGCGCAAGGCGACCGCTACCCTGCCGCTGGCCGACCCCGCCCCGCGCACCAGGAAACCGCGAGCGCCGCGCTTCGCACCGGCCGGGCAAAGCACACAGATGATCGTCGGTGCCGACGGCGCGAGCGACCTGCAGATCCTGGGCGCGGCGGACAACCTGTATGGCAATTACCACATGCGCCGGGTTTATTATTCCGCGTTCAGCCCGATCCCCGACGCCAGCAAAGCGCTGCCGCTGCAAGCGCCGCCGCTGGCGCGCGAGCACCGGCTGTATCAGGCCGACTGGCTGCTGCGCTTTTACGGCTACGGGGTGGAAGAGATTACCGACACCACCCAGGGCGGCATGCTCGACCTGGACATCGATCCGAAAATGGCCTGGGCGATCCGGCACCCCGAGCGTTTTCCGGTGGACGTCAATACGGCACCGAAGGAACTGCTGTTGCGTATTCCCGGCTTGGGCGTGCGCAACGTCAAGCGCGTGTTGATGGCGCGCCGTCATGGCCGCCTGCGGGTGGCCGATGTGGCCCGGCTGCGCGCGCCGATGACCAAACTATTGCCGTTTGTCCAGCTGGCCGACCACCATCCGCGCAAGCAGCTGGATGATCCTGCCACCCTGCGCGCGCGATTGGCGCCGCCACCGAAGCAGGGTGCGTTGTTTGGATAGCCCGGCACGTACGGACCTGCAGCGCTGGAGCGCGCGGGTGGACCCGGCGTGGTCGATGGACGCATGGCGCGCGGTAGCGCGGGCGGCGTTGCAGCGAGAGGTGACACCGCCCCAGCTGGACTGGCTCGATGCCGGCGACGGCTCGCTGCTGGATGCCCCTTCGGTGCTGGATGCGCCGCTACCGGCGGCGCCCACGCCGACGCAGGCAGCGGTACCCCGTGACTTTCTCGAACTGGCCGCCACCTGCCTGTGCCACCGCGAACCGCAGCGGCTGGCGCTGCTGTACCGCATGCTGTGGCGGATCACCCGTGGCGAGCGCCGCCTGCTGACCAACCCGGCCGACCCCGACGTGGTGCGCGCCATGGACCTGGCGCAGGCAGTACGTCGCGATTCGCACAAAATGAAGGCCTTCGTGCGCTTCCGGGAAGTACCCGGCGAGCAAGAGGCGTTCATTGCCTGGTTCGAGCCAGACCACCACATCGTGGACCGGGTGGCACCCTTCTTCGCGCGTCGCTTCGCCGGCATGCGGTGGGCGATTCTGACCCCGTCGCGCAGCGCACGATGGGATGGCAGCACGCTGTCATTCGGCCTCGGCGGCAGCCAGGAGCAGGCGCCGCGCGAGGACGCGCGCGAAGAACTGTGGCGCACTTACTACGCCAACATCTTCAACCCGGCCCGGCTCAACACACGCATGATGCGGCAGGAAATGCCCGCCAGATACTGGAAACACCTGCCTGAAGCAACACTGTTGCCGACGCTGGTACGCGACGCCGGCGACCGCGTGCAGGAGATGCACGACCGCCAGGCCCAGGCCCCGCGCCGACGCATCCCGCAGGCCGTTGCAGCACCCGCCACAGTGCCGCCCGCGCCGACTACCCTGGACGGGTTGCGCGATGCCGCGTCGGCCTGCCGCCGCTGTGCATTGTGGGAACCGGCCACCCGGACCGTGTTCGGCCAAGGGCCACCGGACGCCAAGGTGATGCTGGTCGGCGAACAGCCCGGCGATGCCGAAGACCTCAGCGGCCACCCGTTCGTCGGTCCTGCCGGGCAGCTGCTGGACCGCGTGCTGTGCGAGCTTGGCATTGATCGCAGCACGCTCTACCTGACCAATGCGGTCAAGCACTTCCGCTTCGAGCGGCGCGGCAAGCGGCGCATCCACAACACGCCGCAGATCACCCACATCAACGCCTGCCGACCGTGGCTGATGGGCGAAATCGAAAACGTGCGGCCGCAGGTGATCGTGTGCCTGGGCGCGAGCGCGGCAGCGGCGGTGTTCGGCGCCGGCTTCAAACTGAGGGACAGCCGCGGCCGCTGGCAGTCACTGGAAGACGGCACGCGTGCGTTGGCCACGGTGCATCCGGCGTGGGTGCTGCGGCAGCCTGCGGGTGAGGCGCGGGAGGCAGCGTATCGACGGCTGGTGGAAGATCTGCGGCGATTGAACGACGGTGGGTAATCCCACTGTCTCCGTCGTCGGGACGGGCGCTGTCAGCGACTGAAGCGCCTGCACAGGATGTCCTCATCACGCCGAACCTGCAGCGGTGCCAACAGTTGGACAATGTGCCCCCGATCGCTCGTGGGAAGGTCCGGCGCGTACCTCAGCACTTCCATGAGCCCACGCAAAGCAAAGTCCATCGCAGGATAGTGGACGGCCGAGGCAAGGCTGCCGGCCTTGCGCCGAATGGACTGCGACAGGTCCCCCGTTCCCTGTAGCCCCAGGCTCCCCCGCAGATAGGATTCGGTGGGCAGGCTGGCGAAGGGAAGCACGCAATCGATGCACTCCAGTACATTGCGCATGCAGCCCGAACCCAGTGGAACATCGGATTGCTGGCATGTGGCGTGGGACTGAAGCAGGCCGACATACGCGAACAATGCCTCGATGCTGGCCGCTGGCACGGCAGTAGTCATCCCGTCGCGCGCGCGTGACCACACCAGCTCGCCGATGGGAGGCAAGGCAAACTGCGCGCGCCTGGAAGGCCACGTCCACCACCTCGTCGGCGTTCGCGCCGCCTCGCTGCGTTCCAACCAGCGCACCACTTCGGGGATCATCTGATCCAGGAGCCAGTCATGGGTATAGCGGGCGTCCCACTGGCCGCGTGCCGAACAAGGCGTGGCCGGGTTGGCCGGGCTCCAGCCGACGACCACGTTGCCTGGCTGCCCCATCCACATCGTGCCCTCGGAGTAAGCGTAAAGGATGGCGTGGTAGCCCCGGTCAAAGCGCTCGCCATCGCTGCGGCTGTACATTTTCAGACAGGCAGGCGCCGTATCAAACATATGCCAAGCCCCGTTTCCCTGCTCAATGTCGTGTGCGCGCGCGAAATCCAGCATGCGTTGCCAGAACCACGGGCGAACCGACAGCAGCCCGATCGCCGTGGGGTGATGCTCGATCGGTTCAAAATCAAGCGAGCGCCACGTCGAGACCTGCTTCAGACACGCGCCGTGGATCTGGTACCAGGCACGTTCGAGGATCCAATCCAGGTCGGCCACCTCTGCGGCCTCCAGGGTAAGCCGCACGCGGCCCCCCATCAGCAGGAACGCACCCTTTCTTATCGCGTGAGCGACAGCGTAAGGCCGGTCCATCGAGGCGTCTGCATGTACCCTCCACTGCGACCACTCGATCAGCTCCCGGGCGGACAACGCCATCGAAATCCCCGAAACATCCGCACGTGCAAATGACACCGCCGCAGAGAGGTTTCTATCCATAGCCCCGGGTAGATGGATCGAACACGCAATACTGCGATTGTACAGACTCACCGATTGCTCATGGCGCGCCTCTTCACGCACGGCGAATGCACTGCCCTGCGGATCCGGCAGGGATGGGGCGGGGGGAACGCAGAAGCCATTGGCCACTGTTTCGCCGTACAGCTCTGCCACGATGCGCCAATGGTCACGCAGCATGTCATCCAGCGCCGCGCGATCCCAAAGATGAGGGTGGATACGAAGCGCCAACAGCTGTTTTTCGCACTGCGCCCATTCATCCAACAACGCAGTTTCGTCGGAAACGGCGTAGGTCGTGCACAGATGAAAACTGGATGCCGTGGACGCATGCTTACCGCCCAGGAAACGGCTCACCCAGTCAGACAAGGTGCCATCGCGGATACCGGCCACCCGTTTGGCTTCATAGCAGGCCCAGCGACCTGAATCGGGATCCAGGCACTGCACGTCGATGCCCGATTGGGTCGAGCCGGACTTGCCATAGCGGCGTGCGCGCAGCTTGACCCCCGGCCTGGCGTTGGCCAGGCGGACCACCAGCTTCTCGAAATTGTCAGGGGTGATGTCGTGAAGAGGAAGCCGATCGCTTTTAGGTTGCGCCACCGGTTCCGGCTGGCGTTGCATCGGCTCGCGCAGATCGTCCAGCGCAACCTCTTCCCCCGCGTCCACCCTGTCGCTGCTCCGGCTCACCGGCATCCCCTGTTCAATTCTCCTTGAACACGAGCATCCTGCATGCGCGGAGCGGAATCAATACGCCGCTGGAGCGCATTGGCCCAGCGCGGAACAGGCCGGGCCTGACATCGGCAACCGGCACTGTCCGTGCGAGACCCTCAGTGCGCGGCCATGTAGATGTCCTGCAACACCGCCTTCTCCAGCTCCAGCTCGCTGAGCAGGTTCTTGACGATATCGCCCAGGCTCAGGATGCCGACCAGCTTGGCGTCCTCGGTCACCATCAGGTGGCGGTGGCGCGAGTAGGTCATCAGCGCCATCGCCTGCTTCAACGTTGCATCCGGCGCGATGCCTTCCAGGCCTGCCGACGGCAAGCTGGCAATGACCCGCCGACCGGCCTGCGGGCCGTCGTCGGCCAAGCTGCGCACAATGTCCTTCTCGGAGATGATCCGTACCGGGGCATCGTCCTTCATCACCACCAGGGCGGCGATCTTGTGCGCGCTCATCTTGTGCGCGGCAGCACCGATCGTGTCGTCCACATCGATGGTCACGATGGCGTCTTTCTTGGATTGCAGGAGTTCGCGGACGTTCATTCTTGTTTCCTGTTACAGGTTACTGAAGTCGAGAGATGCGCCTGGTTGCAGCGAGGGTGGCAGCACGGCGTGCGCCCGGCCCCCGGTCATTGGATTCTACGGCCGCAGCTTGGCCCAGGAGTTTGCAAATCTGGGACAGATCGTCGTCTGAAACGGCTGACAACCCGAGAATGGCACCGCGACTGAAACCGTCGCTGAATACCGCTGCCGGCCACGACTAAAGTTCCAGTGCCAGCGGCCGGTGGCGCACGAAAAAGGGGCCTTGCGGCCCCCTTTACGTATCAACATCGTCGCAATGGTGGGCGACTCACTCCACCGTCACGCTCTTGGCCAGGTTACGCGGCTTGTCCACGTCGGTCCCACGCGCCAGGGCGGTGTGGTAGGCCAGCAGCTGCACCGGGATGGTGTGCACCACCGGACTGAGCACGCCGGCGTGGCGCGGGGTGCGGATCACGTGCACGCCTTCGGATTCGACGAAGTTGCTGTCCTGGTCGGCGAACACGAACAGCTCGCCGCCGCGCGCGCGCACTTCCTGCATGTTGGACTTGACCTTCTCCAGCAGGCTGTCGTTCGGGGCGATCACCACCACCGGCATGTCTTCGTCCACCAACGCCAACGGCCCGTGCTTGAGCTCGCCGGCCGGGTAAGCCTCGGCGTGGATGTAGGTGATCTCCTTGAGCTTGAGCGCGCCTTCCAGGGCGATCGGGTAATGCAGGCCACGGCCCAGGAACAGGGCGCTGCTCTTGCGTGTGAAGCGCTCGGCCCACGCAGCGATCTGCGGCTCCATGTTCAACGCATGCTGCACGCTGCCCGGCAGGAAGCGCAGCTGCTCCAGGTACTCCGCTTCCTGCGCCGCGTCGATGCGGCCGTGCAGCTTGCCCAGCACCACGGTCAACTGGAACAGCGCCGCCAGCTGGGTGGTGAAGGCCTTGGTCGAGGCCACGCCGATCTCGGCGCCGGCACGGGTGTAGCAGACCAGTTCGCTGGCACGCGGGATCGCGCTTTCCGGCACGTTGCAGATCGACAACGTGTGCAGGTGGCCCAGCGACTTGGCGTACTTCAGCGCCTCCATCGTGTCCAGGGTTTCACCGGACTGGGAGATGGTCACGATCAGGTGCCTGGGATTGGCATGCGCGGCGCGGTAGCGGTACTCGCTGGCGATTTCCACGCTGCACGGCAGGCCGGCGATGGCTTCAATCCAGTAGCGCGCCGTGAGGCCAGCGTAGTAGCTGGTACCACAGGCCAGGATCTGCACGCCCTCGATGCCCGACAGTACCGCTTCGGCATTCTTGCCGAACAGCTCGGCCGGGAAACCACCGGCGTCGATCGCCGCCTCGATGGTGTCACCCAGCGCGCGCGGCTGCTCGTGGATTTCCTTCTGCATGAAGTGGCGGTACGGCCCCAGCTCCAGCGAGGCCAGCGACACATCGGACAGGTGCACATCGCGCACCACCGGCTGGTCATCCACGTCGAACACCTGCACGCCATCGCAGCGGATGTCGGCGGTGTCGCCTTCTTCAAGGAAGATCACCTTGCGCGTGGAAGACACAATCGCCGAGACGTCGGAGGCGACGAAGTTCTCGCCCTGGCCCAGGCCGACCAGCAGTGGGCAGCCCATGCGCGCGCACACGAAGTGGTCCGGCTCGGCCCGGCTCATCACCGCCAGCGCGTAGGCGCCGGTGAGTTCCTTGACCGTGTGCTGCAGCGCGGTCAGCAGCGTGTCGCCGCCCTTGAGGTGGTGGTGCATCAGGTGGGCGATGACTTCGGTGTCGGTCTGCGACTCGAACACGTAGCCCAGCGCACGCAGTTTCTCGCGCTGCTCTTCATGGTTTTCGATGATGCCGTTGTGGACCAGCGCCACGCCGTGGCTGATGTGCGGATGCGCATTGGCCTCGGTCACGCCCCCGTGGGTGGCCCAGCGGGTGTGGCCGATGCCCAGCAGCGAGTCAAAGCCCTCGGCGGCGGCAGCCTTCTCCATCTCGGCCACGCGGCCGGTGCGACGCACCCGGCGCACGCCGGCCTGGGCGGACGAACGGTCGATGACGGCGATGCCGGAGGAATCGTAGCCGCGGTATTCCAGCCGCTTCAGACCCTCGATGAGTACCGGTACCACGTCGCGATTGGCGATCGCTCCCACAATGCCGCACATAGTTTCTGATCCCTGCCGTTGAGGCCTGCATTCTAGCGTGGCGTCCGTGCCGGCTTGGCCCCTGCCGGCTTAACGAAAGTGTCCGGCGCGCTGTCCGCGGACACCCGGACAGTCCGGGCGCCGTTGCAACCCATTGATTTTACTGAGCTGAAAGTTGGCACGAAGTCTGCTTTGTAACAGGCACCCCAACTGCGAACGAGCCCGATGATCCGCGACACTTCCGCACAGGACCAGACCCTTTCCGTTGCCGGCCCCTCTGCTCCCTGGAAGCGCTGGCTGTGGCCATCGGTGGCCGCGCTGGTGGTGTTGCTGGCCATCGGCCTGGCCGCCCGCGCCTGGCTGGGGGCCAGCCGTTCCTTCGATGGCGCCCGGGTGCGCATTGCCGAAGTCACCCGCGGCGACCTGGTCCGCGACATTGCCGCCGACGGCCGGGTGATCGCCGCCAACAGCCCGATCCTGTATGCGATCTCGGCCGGCACCGTGGACCTGAAGGTGGTGGCCGGCGACGTGGTCAAGAAGGGCCAGGAGCTGGCCGTGATCGACAGCCCGGAGCTGCGCAGCAAGCTCGCCCAGGAGCAGGCCACGCTGGCCGGCCTGGAAGCCGAAGCCAGCCGCGCCACCCTGGATGCCACCCTGGCCCGGGCCAAGGCACGCAAGGAGACCGACCAGGCCAGCATCGAGCGCCAGGCCGCCGACCGCGACCTGCAGCGCTACCAGCGCGGCTTCGATGGCGGCGCGGTGCCGCAGATCGACCTGGCCAAGGCCAACGACAGCCTCAAGAAGGCCGACATCCAGTTGGCCAATGCGCAGACCGATGCCCGCCTGCAGGGCCAGGGCGCCGACCTGGACGCACGCAACAAGCGCCTGCTGGCCGACCGCCAGAAGGCGGTGGTGGCCGAAGTGCAGCGCCAGGTGGACGCGCTCACCCTGCGCGCACCGTTCGACGGCCAGGTGGGCCAGGTGCAGGCTACCCAGCACACCAACGTGATCGCCAACGCGCCGGTGCTGGGCGTGGTTGACCTGTCGCGCTTCGAGATCGAGATCAAGGTGCCGGAGAGCTTCGCCCGTGACCTGGCGATCGGCATCCCGGCGCAGTTGACCAGCGGCAACGGCCAGCCCTTCCCGGGCGAGATCAGTGCGGTGTCGCCGGAAGTGGTGGCCGGTGAAGTCAACGCCCGCATCCGCTTCTCCGACAAGCAGCCGCAGGGTCTGCGCCAGAGCCAGCGCATGCAGGCCCGGGTGGTCCTGGATACGCGCCGCAACGTGCTCAAGGTCGAGCGTGGCCCGTTCGTGGAACAGGGCAACGGCCAGGCCTACGTGATGAATGGCAGCACCGCCGCGCGCCGCCCGGTCAAGCTCGGCGTGAGCAGCCTGGGCGAAGTGGAAATCCTCTCTGGCCTGCAACCCGGCGATCGCGTCGTGGTGTCCGGCAGCGATCTGTTCGGCGATGCCGAGCAGGTCTCCATCAACTGATCCCCTCAACATCCCTCTCAACGAACTGCAAAGGAAAACAGCCATGCTCGAGATGCGCGCGGTCGCCAAAGTGTTCCGTACCGAACAGGTCGAAACCCATGCCCTGCGGTCACTTGACCTGCACGTCCGCGAGGGCGAGTTCGTGGCCGTCACCGGCCCCTCCGGGTCGGGCAAGACCACCTTCCTCAACATCGCCGGCCTGCTGGAAACCTTCACCAGCGGTACCTACCTGCTGGATGGCCAGGATGTGAGCAAGCTGGGCGATGACGCGCGCAGCCGCCTGCGCAACCAGAAGATCGGCTTCATCTTCCAGGGCTTCAACCTGATCTCCGACCTGAACCTGTTCGACAACGTGGACGTACCGCTGCGCTACCGCGGCATGCCGGCGGCCGAACGCAGGCAGCGCATCGAAAAGGCGCTGGGCCAGGTGGGCCTGGGCTCGCGCATGAAGCACTACCCGGCCGAATTGTCCGGCGGGCAGCAGCAGCGCGCGGCGATCGCACGCGCGTTGGCCGGCAGCCCGCGCCTGCTGCTGGCCGATGAACCGACCGGCAACCTGGACAGCCAGATGGCCCGTGGGGTGATGGAACTGCTGGAGGAAATCAACGCCGCCGGCACCACCATCGTCATGGTCACCCATGATCCGGAACTGGCCGCGCGCGCGCAGCGCAACGTACACATCGTCGATGGCCAGGCCACCGACCTGGTGCGCGAACCGGTGCTGGCCACCCCGCGTCCCGCCATCGCCACCGTCAACGACTGAGGCCCGCCATGCTCGCCTACTATTTCCGACTGGCACTGCGCAGTTTCCGGCGCAACAAAGTGCTTACCGCACTGATGGTGATTGCCATCGCGCTGGGCATCGGTGCGTCGATGACCACGCTCACGGTGTTCCATGTGTTGTCCGGCGACCCGATCCCGCACAAGAGCCATCTGCTGTTCAATGTCCAGGTGGACCCGCGGCCGATGCTGGGCTACCAGCCCGGTGAAGAGCCGGAGCAACAGCTGACCCGGTTCGATGCCGAGGCATTGCTGCGCGAGAAGCATGCCAAGCACCAGGCGGTCATGACCGGCGGCGGGGTCACCGTTGAATCGGACAAGGCCGCGCTGCGTCCGTTCGACACCGATGCACGCTACACCGCGACCGACTTCTTCCCGATGTTCGATACCCCCTTCCAGTACGGCCGTCCCTGGTCGGCCAGCGATGACGACGGGCGCGCGCGGGTGGCGGTGATTTCGCAGACGCTCAACCAGAAGCTGTTCGACGGTGCCGACAGTGTCGGCAAGCCGTTGCGCATGGATGGCCACGTCTTCACCGTGGTGGGGGTGTTGAACGAGTGGAACCCCAATCCGCACTTCTATGACCTGGAAACCGGCAAGTACGGCAGCAGCGAGGATGTGTACCTGCCGTTCTCCACCGCGATGGACCTCAAGCTGGGCCGCAACGGCAACATGAACTGCTGGGGCAACGGCAACGGTGACTCCACCGATGTCAACGCGCCCTGCGCGTGGCTGCAGTACTGGGTTGAACTGCCCTCGGCCAGCGCTGCGGCCGACTACCGTGCCTACCTGGACAACTACTCGGCCCAGCAGAAGGCAGCCGGTCGGTTCGAGCGGCCCTCCAATGTGCGCCTGCGCAACGTGATGGACTGGCTGGACTACAAGCAGGTGGTGCCCAGCGATGTGCGCCTGCAGTTGTGGCTGGCGATGGGCTTCCTGCTGGTCTGCCTGATCAATACCGTGGGCCTGCTGCTGGCCAAGTTCCTGCGCCGCAGCGGCGAAATCGGCGTGCGCCGCGCGCTGGGTGCCAGCCGCGGACAGATCTTCCTGCAGTCGCTGGTGGAAGCCGGCACCGTGGGTTTGGCCGGTGGCCTGCTGGGGCTTTGCCTGGCGATGGTCGGCCTGTATGCGGTACGCCAGCAGCCGGTGGAATACGCCAAGCTGGCCACGCTGGATGGGCAGATGCTGCTGCTGACCTTCGGCCTGACCCTGATGGCCAGCCTGCTGGCCGGTTTCCTGCCGGCGCTGCGCGCCATGCAGGTTGCGCCCGCCATCCAACTCAAATCGCAGTAAGGCCCCGGAGCACATCATGGATATCCGTCCCATTCTGTCCACCCTGCGCCGGCATAAAACCGCCGCGGCGTTGATCGTGCTGGAGATCGCGCTCACCTGCGCCATCGTCTGCAATGCGCTGTTCCTGATCGGCCAGCGCATCGACACCATCAACGCACCCAGCGGCATCGCCGAGCGCGAACTGCTGGAAGTGCGCCTTGGCGGCATCGGCAAGCAGGTCAACGTTGAAGCCCGCACCCGCGAGGACCTGGCCGCGTTGCGCGGCATTGCCGGGGTCAAGAGCGCGGTGGCGATCAACCAGCTGCCGTTCCGCCGCAACTCGTGGAACTCCAGCCTGTCGCGCGTTCCCGACCAGGAACGTCCCACCTTGAATGCCGCCCAGTACTTCGCCCGCGAAGGCACGCTGGATACGCTGGGCGTGGAGTTGATTGCCGGCAGCGATTTCCAGCCCGGCGAATACCGTGAGCTGGACGAGGTGATGAACGACCCGGACGCCGACAACAAGGGCAGCTCGGTGATCCTGACCCAGTCGGCCGCCAACAAGCTGTATCCCGATGGTGACGCGCTGGGCAAGACGGTCTACAGCGGGCGCATGCCGCTGCGGGTCACCGGCGTGGTCAAGGTGCTGGGGCGTCCGGGCAAGGTCGAGGGCGATACCCACCATTCGATGCTCCTGCCGATCCGGGTGTCCTACGACGCAGGCTTCTACCTGATCCGCGTCACCGACCCGGCCCGCCGCGACGAAGTGCTCAAGGCCGCCGTAGCGACGCTGGAGCGCATCGATCCCAGCCGCATGGTCCGCGCCAAGCGCAGCTACGAGGAGCAGCGCAACAAGTACTTCGCCAACGACCGGGCCATGGTCGGCCTGCTCATCACCGTGTGCGTGGCACTGCTGGTGGTGACCGCGCTGGGCATCGTCGGCCTGGCCAGCTTCTGGGTGCAGCAGCGCACCAAGCAGATCGGCATCCGCCGTGCACTGGGCGCCACCCGCGGGCAGATCCTGCGCTACTTCCAGACCGAGAACTTCCTGCTGGCCACGGTCGGCATCGTGCTGGGCATGCTGATGGCCTACACCATCAACCTGTGGCTGATGAACAACTACGAGTTGCCGCGCATGCCGATCGCGTACCTGCCCATCGGTGCGGTGCTGCTGTGGCTGCTTGGCCAGATCGCAGTGTTCGGTCCGGCCAGCCGCGCCGCTGCCGTGCCCCCCGCCGTCGCCACCCGGAGTGCCTGACATGCGCATGCTCATGACGACTGCGATGCTGCTCACCCTGCTGTTGGCCGCCCCGGTGGGCGCGGCCACCACCCGCACCGAGTCCTCGCGCCTGGAGTGGCGCGAGGACGGCATGCACCTGGCCGTGGAAGCCAGCCAGGGCGTGATGCGGGTGCGCAACGCGGTGCCGGCCGGACGCTTCGGCGTGCGCGCCGGCGACCAGATCCTCAAGGTCGATGGCCAGCCGGTACACCGCGTCGACGACCTGACCGCCGGGCTGGCCCGCAGCGCCCGGACCCAGGTTCCGGTAACCCTGCTGCGCGATGGCCGCGAGCAGGTGGTGGAAGTATCGACCACGGCCTGGCGTGGGGTGCTGCCACCGGCCCCGCCACCGCCCCCGGCTCCACCAACCGCCCCCCGGCATTGATGATGCGCGCCGGGCCACCCTGCCGGTGGGCCCGGCGCTCCGGTACTCTCTGTCTACTTTCCTGCCCTGCGTTGACGCATGCCTTCGATCCTGATCATTGACGACAACGCCAGCGTCGGCACCGCGCTGGAAGTGCTGTTCTCGCTGCACGACATCGATGCACTGCATGCGCTGTCGCCCGATGCCGGATTGGCGCTGCTGGAACAGCACCCGGTGGACCTGGTGATCCAGGACATGAATTTCACCGAAGACACCACCTCCGGTGAGGAAGGTGAGGCGCTGTTCCAGCAGATCCGCACACGCCATCCCGACCTGCCGGTGATCCTGCTGACCGCATGGACCCACCTGAGCAGCGCGGTGGATCTGGTGCGCGCCGGCGCGGCCGACTATCTGGCCAAGCCCTGGGACGACCGCAAGCTGCTGGTGACGGTCAACAACCTGCTGGAGCTGTCCGAGACCCGCCGCGAACTGGACCGTCGCCGGGTGCGCGAGCAGCGCGACCGGTCCGCGCTGGAAGCGCGTTACGACCTGCGCGGTGCGGTGGTGGCCGACCCGGCCAGCGAGCGGGTGGTGAACCTGGCCTGCCAGGTGGCCCGTTCGGCGCTGCCGGTGCTGATCACCGGTCCCAACGGCGCCGGCAAGGAAAAGATCGCCGAGATCATCCAGGCCAATTCGCTGGTGGCCAAGGGCGCGTTCGTCGCACTCAACTGCGGCGCGATCCCGGCTGAACTGATCGAAGCGGAACTGTTCGGCACCGAAGCCGGTGCTTACACCGGCGCCAACAAGGCGCGCGAAGGCAAGTTCGACGCGGCCGATGGCGGCACGCTGTTCCTTGATGAAATCGGCAACCTGTCGCTGGGCGGGCAGATGAAGCTGCTGCGCGTGCTGGAAACCGGACGCTTCGAGCGGCTGGGCTCCAATCGCGAACGCCAGGTCAAAGTGCGCGTGATCAGCGCCACCAACGCCGACCTGCCGGCGATGATCCGCGAAGGCAGCTTCCGCGAAGACCTGTACTACCGCCTCAACACGGTGGAGCTGGCGTTGCCCCCCTTGGCCGAACGGCCCGGCGACATCCTGCCGCTGGCCGAACGCTTCCTGGGCGGCGACAAGGCCCTGTCCACCGCTGCGGCCACTGCACTGCAACGTCATCCGTGGCCGGGCAACGTACGCGAGCTGCGCAACGTCATCCAGCGCGCTGAACTGCTGGCGCAGGGCCCACGCATCGACGTGGCCGACCTCAACCTGCCACGCACGGCCGCCCCGGCCCGCCCGGCCGCGCCCAGTGCCGACCCGGACCGCAGCCGCATCGAAGCGGCGCTGGCACACAACCACGGCGTCATCGCCCAGGCCGCCGCCGAACTGGGCCTGAGCCGCCAGGCGCTGTACCGGCGCATGGACCGTCACGGCATCCCGCGCGAATGAAACGGCGCTCGTTCACCTTCCGCTTGTTCCTGCGCCTGCTACCGGTGCTGGCGCTGGCCGCGGCATTTCCCTGGTATCTGGCCTTCTGGCTGGACCACGGCTGGCTGATCACGCTGGTGTCGGTGATCGTGCTGGTGTTGGTGATGTGGTGGAGCCTGCGCCGCGCCACCGCGCCGGTGCGCTCACTGCTGCGTGCACTGGCCGGCACCACCAGCAGCTACCGCGACGGTGAGTACAACTTCGGGGTGTACTGGCCGGGCAACGACGAACTGGGCGACCTGGTGCAGGCCCACCGCGAGTTGGGCGACGTGCTGCGCGAGCAGCGCCAGGGGTTGGTGCAGCGCGAACTGCTGCTGGACACCATGGTGCAGAACACGCCGGTGTCGATGCTGCTGCTGGCCAACGGCGGCGATGGCATCCAGCGGGTGGTGTTCTCCAACCTGGCCGCACGCAAACTGCTGCACAACGGCTGGAAGCTGGAAGGCCAGCGCATGCAGGACGTGCTGGAGACCATGCCGGTGGAGCTGCGCGATGCGATCGTGCGCGGCGGCGACAGCCTGTTTGCGGTGCGCGAGGAAGACGGCGACGAAGAAGACGAACAGGTTTATCACCTGTCACGGCGCAACTTCCATCTCAATGGACGCCCGCACGACCTGCTGTTGATCCGCCTGCTCACCGCCGAACTGCGCCGCCAGGAAGTGCAGACCTGGAAGAAGGTGATCCGGGTGATCAGCCATGAGCTCAACAATTCGCTGGCCCCGATCGCCTCGCTGGCACATTCGGGCGGCGAGCTGGTGCGGCGCGGCAAGACCGAGCGGCTGGAGGAGGTGTTTGCCACCATCGAAGACCGCGCGCGTCATCTGGAAGGTTTCATCCGCGGCTATGCCCGGTTCGCCAAGCTGCCACAGCCGCAGCTGCAGAACGTGCAGTGGCTGCAGATGCTGACCAGCCTGCAGCACCAGATCCCCTTCCGCATGGCGCCCATTGCCGATGACCTGTACAGCCGGGTGGACATTGCCCAGCTGGGCCAGGCATTGCTGAACCTGCTCAAGAACGCCCACGAAGCCTGCGGCGATGCCGAGCCACCCAACGACGATGTCGAGGTGCGGCTGACCCGGCTGCCGCAGTGGCTGCGCCTGGAGGTGCTGGACCGCGGCAAGGGAATGAATGAAGCGGTGCTGCAGAACGCGTTGATGCCGTTCTATTCCACCAAGCGCAACGGCACCGGGCTGGGCCTGGCGTTGACGCGCGAAATCATCGAGGCACACGGCGGCCGCATCTCGCTGCAGAACCGCCGCGAGGGCGGTCTGTGCGTGGCCATTTTCCTGCCCGTCGACCCGCGGTAGCGCCGGCCGGGGGCCGGTCTCATCGCTTGGTGGGGCGCTTCCAGCCGTCGATGGTCTCCTGGCGCGCACGGGCCAGGGTCAACTTGCCCTCCGGCGCCGGCCGGGTAATCACCGAACCGGCTGCGATCGTGGCGCCGGCCCCGATCACCACCGGCGCCACCAGGGCGCTGTTGGAGCCGATGAAGGCGTTGTCGCCGATGCGGGTCTGCGACTTGTTCACCCCGTCGTAGTTGCAGGTGATGGTGCCCGCGCCGATGTTGACCCCGGCGCCGATCACCGCATCGCCCAGGTAGGTAAGGTGGTTGGCCTTGCTGCCCGGCCCAAGCGTGACCTTCTTGGTTTCCACGAAGTTGCCCACGTGGCTGCCGGCGGCCAGCACCGTGCCCGGGCGCAGCCGCGCGAACGGGCCGATCTGAGCCGCCCCGTCGCTGACCACGCCGTCCAGGTCGCAATGCGGCTTGACCACCGTGCCGGCGGCCAGCGACACATCCTTGAGCCGGGTAAACGCACCGATGCTGACCCCGTCGCCCAGTTCGACCGTGCCTTCCAGGATGACGTTGACGTCGATCTGCACATCACGGCCCACGCGCACCGTGCCGCGGATATCCAACCGCGACGGATCCAGTACCCGTGCGCCCTGCGCGCACAGCGCACGCACCTGGCGCAGCTGCCACGCCCGTTCCAGCTGTGCCAGCTGCCAGGGGTCGTTGGCGCCTTCGGCTTCCTGCGCATCCTCCACGAAAGCCATGTCGGCCGGGGTGTAGTCATGGGCGGCGGCAGCGAACACGTCGGTGAGGTAGTACTCGCCCTGTGCGTTGGCATTGGACAACTGCGCCAGCCAGGTGCGCAGCGCGATGGCGTCGGCGGTGATGATGCCGGTGTTGATGGTACGGATGGCCAGCTGTTCGTCGTTGGCGTCCTTCTGCTCGATGATCGCCGCGACCCGGCCCTCGGCATTGCGCACGATGCGGCCGTAGCCGATCGGATTGGCCACCTCGGCCACCAGCACCGCCAGCCGCCCAGGCTGTGCGAGCAGGTGGCGCAGGGTGTCGGCGCGGATCATCGGCACATCGCCGTAGAGCACCAGCACCGTGGCCGCATCGGGCACCGCCGGCATCGCCTGCTGTACCGCATGGCCGGTGCCCAGCTGCTGCGTCTGCTCGGCCCAGATCAGGTCCGGCTGGTCGGCGAAGGCCGCACGCACCGCCTCGCCACCATGCCCGTACACCACGTGGATCGCATCGGGCTGCAGCTCGCGGGCCGTGTCGATCACATGGGCCAGCATCGGCCGCCCGGCAATGGGCTGCAGCACCTTGGGCAGGTCGGACTTCATGCGCTTGCCAGCGCCGGCGGCGAGGATGATGACGTGCAGGGCTTGGGTCATGGGGCAGCAGTGTGTGGATGGTAATGGCTGCGATTCTAGAACGCGGGCAGTTAACATGCTGCGTTTCCGCACTGGCATCGTCCTCCTGTGACCCTGATCCGCCAAGGTAGCAGCTACCTGATCATCGGCCTGGTGCAGCTGGCGCTGGATTGGGCGGTGTTCGTGGCCGCCACCGCGCTGGGCATGCCAGTGGCCCCGGGCAACCTGTTGGGACGGGTGTGTGGCATGTTGCTGGGATTCTGGCTCAATGGCCGGCATACGTTCGCCGTTGCCGGGCAGGCGCGGCTGGGATGGACGCGCTTCCGGCGGTTCCTGCTGCTGTGGCTGCTGCTGACCGCCATCAGCACGCTGCTGGTGAGCATTGCGGCAAGCCGGCTGGGGCTGCGCGATGCGTGGCTGGCCAAGCCACTGGTGGAAGGCGGACTGGCGGCAGTGTCCTTCCTGTTGATGCGGTGCTGGGTGTACCGCTGAACCGCGCGCGTAAACCGGGCACCGTTGCGGTGCCCGGCCGGTATTACCTTATTCGCACTTGAGTGCGCTGGCGACCTGGGCGAACTGGTCGTTGGCCGACTTGCAGCCGGCCTCCAGCGCCGTCTTGTCCTGCATGGTGGCCCATTGCGCCTTGGCCTGGTCCACGCCCTGCTGGAAGGCCGCGGCGGTCTGCGGGTTGGACTTGTCGAAGCAGGCCTTGGCACGGGTCAGATAGGCCTCGCAGCTCTGCGGCAGGCCCGCGCCCACGCTGGCAGCAGCAGGTGCAGTGGCGGCAGGTGCAGCGGCGGCCGGGTCGGGGGTTGCAGGCGCTGCGGCGTCGTCCTTCTTGCCGCATGCCACCAGGCCGGTGAGGGCCACTGCGAGAATCAATACCTTTTTGAACATGGTCATTCCTTGATTGAACGGTCAGGGGTTTCAGATGCCTGCATGACAGTCTCCAGCCGCGCACGTCCGGGTGCATGTCGGGCAGGTGCACTTCTAGCATCAATGCCCGGCAGCGTCATCCTGCCGCGGAGCCTGGGCACCTGCCACCGCAGGCGGCGCGGTGGCAGGCTGCGGCCAGGCACGTCCATCGTGCTGGCAGAACCCCACCAGGGCGCGTACCAGCGCGGTGGCTTCCACCCCGGAAAGACGCGGCACGCTGTGCAGCCGCTGCCCGATGCCCGCCGCCACGCGGGCCGTACACGCCGGATCGGCAGCGAGCGCGATCGTCTTCTCCCAGAGCGACAGCATGCGCTGGTCGACCGCGTCGATGCGGCGGCGCAACACCTCCAGCGACGGTGCAACCGGCGGCGCGTTGCCCAGGCGGAAGCGCTGGTAGTCCATGTGCTGGATCAGCTTGTTGGCCTCGATCAACTGCGCATGGAAGGCAACCACTGCATCCGGATCCAGCCCGCGTGCGCGGGCCTGTTCGCGCTTGGCGGCCAACACCACCTGCTCGCGCTGGCGGTCTTCCACCGGGCGGTCCTGGGGATATTTGCTGGCCGCCACGGCGTGGCCGATGGCGTTGCGCGCCACGATGGTATCGATCAGTTCGGACAGCGGCGCCGTGGTGGCAGACGCCGGCAGGGACAGCGCCCCCAGCACAATGCAGATGAGGCCACGCAACGTAAGCAACATGGAGGGAACCCAACGTTGGAAAGTGCTCCGAGGATGCCCGCATCGTTGGCCTGGAGACGTGCCCGGCAGCCCAGTTCGTCCCGCTGGTGGCAATGTCGACACACATGAAAACGCCGGCACAAGGCCGGCGTTGTCATGATCGGGTCCGGCCAGGGCCGGCCGGGGTCAGTGCTTGAGCGTCTTGCGCAGGCGCTCCAGCGCCTGCAGCTGGACCACCGCTTCGGCCAGCTTCTGCTGGGCTTCGGCCACGTCCATCGCTTCTCCACGGTTGGCCAGCATGCGCTCGGCTTCTTCCTTGGCCTTGCGCACCGACGCTTCGTCGATGTCCTGGGCGCGGATCGCGGTGTCGGCCAGCACGGTCACCACCTGCGGCTGCACTTCAAGGATGCCGCCGGAAATGGCGAAATCCAGCTGCTCGCCACTTGCCGTGGTCACCACCACCTTGCCCGGCTTCAGGCGGGTGATCAGCGGGGCGTGCTTGGGCGCGATGCCCAGTTCACCCAGCTCGCCGGTGGCCACGACCAGGGTGGCTTCACCACGGAAGATTTCCTGCTCGGCACTGACGATGTCGCAACGGATGGTGCTCATGTAACTCTCTTCGCTAGGGGGCGGGTGTGACCCACCGCAGGGATTCCGCAGCGGTGGGCAGGTGCCCACCCCGTGTCACGGTCGGGACGGGCGTGTGCCCGTCCCTGCCGCATCAGGCCTTCTCGGCCATCTTCTTGGCCTTCTCGACCGCTTCTTCGATGCTGCCGACCATGTAGAACGCCTGCTCCGGCAGGTGGTCGTATTCGCCATCGACGATGGCCTTGAAGCCACGGATGGTGTCCTTCAGCGACACGTACTTGCCCGGCGAGCCGGTGAACACTTCGGCCACGTGGAACGGCTGGCTGAAGAAGCGCTCGATCTTGCGGGCGCGGGTCACGGCCTGCTTGTCTTCTTCGGACAGTTCGTCCATGCCCAGGATGGCGATGATGTCCTTCAGTTCCTTGTACTTCTGCAAGGTCTGCTGGACGCGCTGGGCGGTGTCGTAATGCTCGTGGCCGATGACCAGCGGATCCATCTGGCGGCTGGTGGAATCCAGCGGATCCACGGCCGGGTAGATACCCAGCGAGGCGATCGAACGCGACAGGGTCACGGTCGAATCCAGATGGGCGAAGGTGGTCGCCGGCGACGGATCGGTCAAGTCATCGGCCGGCACGTAGACGGCCTGGATCGAGGTGATCGAGCCATTCTTGGTCGAGGTGATGCGCTCCTGCAGGACGCCCATTTCCTCGGCCAGGGTCGGCTGGTAGCCCACTGCCGACGGCATACGGCCCAGCAGTGCCGACACTTCGGTACCGGCCAGGGTGTAGCGGTAGATGTTGTCGACGAACAGCAGCACGTCCTTGCCCTTGCCGTTTTCGTCCTTCTCATCGCGGAAGTACTCGGCCATCGTCAGGCCGGTCAGCGCGACGCGCAGGCGGTTGCCCGGCGGCTCGTTCATCTGGCCGTAGACCATCGCGACCTTGTTCAGGACGTTGGAGTCCTTCATCTCGTGGTAGAAGTCGTTGCCCTCACGGGTACGCTCACCCACGCCGGCGAACACGGACAGACCGCTGTGCGCCTTGGCGATGTTGTTGATCAGTTCCATCATGTTGACGGTCTTGCCGACGCCGGCGCCGCCGAACAGGCCGACCTTGCCGCCCTTGGCGAACGGACACATCAGGTCGATGACCTTGATGCCGGTTTCCAGCAGCTCGGTGGCCGGGGACTGGTCTTCGTACGACGGGGCGTCACGGTGGATTTCCCACGTGTCGCTGGCGGTGACCGGGCCGGCTTCGTCGATCGGACGACCCAGCACGTCCATGATGCGGCCCAGGGTGCCGGCGCCGACCGGCACCGAGATGGCGCGTTCGGTGTTGGTGGCAACCAGGTTGCGCTTCAGGCCGTCGGTGGAGCCCAGCGCGATGCAGCGGACCACGCCGTCACCCAGCTGCTGCTGCACTTCCAGCGTGATTTCGGTGTTGTCCACCTTCAGCGCGTGGTACACCTTCGGCACCGACTCGCGGGGGAACTCGACGTCGACGACGGCGCCGATGATCTGAACGATCTTGCCCTGACTCATTGCTGCAATCCTCTAATGTGTGCTTTGACTGTGCGCGTCAGACTGCTGCCGCGCCGCCGACGATTTCGGAGATTTCCTGGGTGATCGCTGCCTGCCGGGCCTTGTTGTAGACCAGCTGCAGGGTTCCGATCAGCTTGTTCGCGTTGTCGCTTGCCGACTTCATCGCGACCATGCGGGCTGCATGCTCGGACGCGACGTTTTCCAGAACCGCCTGGTACACCAGCGACTCGACGTAACGGGTCATCACGTGCTCGAGCACGGTCGCAGCGTCGGGTTCGTACAGGTAGTCCCAGTCGTGGTGCGCCACCTGCTTCTCAGCGGCCGGCAACGGCAGCAGCTGGTCGAAGCTGGCCTTCTGCGTCATCGTGTTGATGAAGCGGTTGTAGACCAGGTACACGCGGTCGACCTTGCCTTCGGTGAAGGCATCGAGCATGACCTTGATCACGCCGATCAGCTGCTCCAGGTGCGGCACATCGCCCATGTGGGTGACGCTGCCAACCATGTTGACCTTGATGCGGCGGAAGAAGGTGGAAGCCTTCTGGCCCACGGTCACCACGTCGATCTCGGCACCGGCATCCTGGTACTGGCGGACTTCGCCCAGCATCTTGCGGAACAGGTTGTTGTTCAGGCCACCGGCCAGGCCGCGGTCGGAGGAGATCACGATGTAGCCGACCCGCTTGACCTCGTCGCGCTGGACCAGGAACGGATGCTGGTAGTCGGTGCTGGCCTGGGCCAGGTGACCGATCACCTGCTTCATCGCCTGCGCATACGGACGCGACGTCTTCATCCGCTCCTGCGCCTTGCGGATCTTGGAGGCCGAGACCATTTCGAGCGCGCGCGTCACCTTGCGGGTGTTCTGCACGCTCTTGATCTTGGTTTTGATTTCGCGTCCGCTTGCCATCTTTGATTCCCGTAGAGCGGGGCTCTGCCCCGCTGCATTCGACGGTGTGGCGGGGCAGGACCCCGCCACACGTTCGGCTTACCAGCTGCCGGTGGTCTTGAACTCGGCGATGCCCTTCTTGAAGGCCGCTTCGATGTCGTTGTCCCAACCGCCGGTGGCGTTGATCTTGCCGATCAGCTCGCCCTGGGTGTTGGCGAAGTGGGCGTGCAGGCCCTCTTCCAGCGCCAGCAGCTTGTTGACCGGCACGTCGTCGAGGTAACCCTCGTTGACGGCGTAGATGGTCAGCGCCTGGTTGGCGATCGACATCGGGGCGTACTGCTTCTGCTTCATCAGCTCGGTCACGCGCTGGCCGCGCTCAAGCTGCTTGCGGGTAGCTTCGTCCAGGTCCGAGGCAAACTGCGCGAACGCAGCCAGTTCGCGGTACTGGGCCAGCGAGATGCGGATGCCGCCCGACAGCTTCTTGATGATCTTGGTCTGGGCAGCACCACCGACGCGCGACACCGAGATACCGGCGTTCACGGCCGGGCGGATGCCCGAGTTGAACAGATCGGTTTCCAGGAAGATCTGGCCGTCGGTGATGGAGATCACGTTGGTCGGCACGAAGGCCGAGACGTCACCGGCCTGGGTTTCGATGATCGGCAGCGCGGTGAGCGAGCCGGTCTTGCCCGTGACGGCGCCGTTGGTGAACTTCTCCACGTACGCTTCGGACACGCGGGCAGCGCGCTCGAGCAGGCGGGAGTGCAGGTAGAACACGTCGCCCGGGTAGGCTTCGCGACCCGGCGGGCGCTTCAGCAGCAGCGAGATCTGGCGGTAGGCCACGGCCTGCTTGGACAGATCGTCGTACACGATCAGCGCGTCTTCGCCGCGGTCCATGAAGTACTCACCCATCGTGCAGCCCGAGTAGGCGCTGATGTACTGCATGGCAGCCGATTCGGACGCGGTGGCAGCCACCACCACGGTGTGCGCCATCGCGCCGTTTTCTTCCAGCTTGCGCACGATGTTGGCCACGGTCGAGGCCTTCTGGCCGATCGCGACGTACACGCACTTGATGCCGGTGCTCTTCTGGTTGATCACCGCATCGATGGCCAGGGCGGTCTTGCCGGTCTGGCGGTCACCGATGACCAGCTCGCGCTGGCCACGGCCGATCGGGATCATCGAGTCGACCGACTTGTAACCGGTCTGCACCGGCTGGTCGACCGACTTGCGCCAGATCACGCCCGGGGCAACGCGCTCCACCGGCGCGGTGGCCTTGGCGGGGATCGGACCCTTGCCGTCGATCGGCTCGCCCAGCGCGTTGACCACGCGGCCGAGCATTTCCGGACCCACCGGCACTTCCAGGATGCGCCCGGTGGTCTTGGCGACGTCGCCTTCGCGCAGGTGCTGGTAGTCACCCAGGACCACGGCGCCGACCGAGTCGCGCTCCAGGTTCAGGGCAAGGGCGAAGGTGGGCAGGCCGTTCGGAGCGAGCGGCAGTTCGATCATTTCGCCCTGCATCACGTCGGCCAGACCGAAGATGCGCACGATACCGTCGGACACGCTGGTCACGGTGCCTTCGTTGCGCGATTCCGCGGCCAGCTTGACCTTCTCGATGCGGTTCTTGATCAGGTCGCTGATTTCGGAGGGGTTGAGCGTGGTTGCCATCGTCAAGTCCTAGTGCCGGCCGTCAAGCCGGACGTTAAATGAATTCAGTTAGCGAGCGCGGTCTGCAGGCGCGACAGCTTGCCCTTGAGCGAGCCATCGATGACCACATCACCGGCGTCGATGACGGCACCGCCGATCAACGAAGCATCGACTGCGGTCGAGACGTCCACCTCACGACCGAAGCGCTTGCGCAGCGCGGCCTTGATGGCGTCCAGTTCGGCGGCCGACAGCGCCGTGGCCGAGGTCACGGTGGCCTTGACCACGTGTTCGGCGTCAGCGCGCAGCTGGTCGTACATGCCGGCGATTTCCGGCAGCAGCGGCAGACGGTGCGCTTCGGCCAGGATGGCCAGGAAGCGTCCGAAGGTCTCGCTGGGCGATTCCGGGGCCAGCAACGCGACGGCATCGCCGCGGTCCAGTTCCGGGTTCGACAGCAAGGCCGCCACGCGCGGGTCGGCAGCTACGTGGGCAGAGAACGCAAGCGCGTCCGACCACGGCGCGAACGTGCCTTCGTCGCGCGCGGTTGCGAACGCAGCGCGGGCATACGGGCGTGCAAGCGTGAGGGCCTGGCTCATCGATCAGATCTCCGATGCCAGCTCGTCGAGCAGCGCCTTGTGGGCGTTGGCGTCGATTTCGCGCTTGAGCAGCTTTTCGGCACCGCTCACGGCCAGTGCGGACACCTGCTTGCGCAGATCTTCACGGGCACGGTTGGCGGCAGCCTCGATTTCAGCGTGGGCCAGGTCTTTCTGGCGGTTCGCTTCGACGATGGCTTCATTCTTGGCAGCGTCAACAATCTGGTTGGCGCGCGCGTGGGCCTGGTCGATGATCTCGTTGGCCTTGCCGCGTGCTTCCTTCAGTGCTTCGTTGACCTTTTCCTGCGTCTGGGCCAGATCCTTCTGGCTGCGGTCGGCAGCGGCGAGGCCTTCAGCGATCTTCTGCTGGCGCTCTTCGATGGCGTTCATCAGCGGCGGCCAGATCTTGGTCGCGATGATCCAGATCAAACCGGCAAAAGCCAGCGCCTGGGCAACGAGGGTAAAACCGATATCCATGGGGTTCGCTCAATCTGGGGAGATGGGGTGGTTGCGCCGCCCGGGGCGGCGCAGCCGTTCCTTCATCCGCGATCAGGCGCACACGGCGCCTGATCGTTTCGCTTTCGCTGGATCAGCCTGCAACGGCCGGCAGGCGTGCAACGAACTCGCCGATGGTCGGGTTGGCGAAGGCCAGCAGCAGGCCGACGGCGACCGAGATGATGAACGCGGCATCGATCAGGCCGGCGGTGATGAACATGCGGACCTGCAGGACCGGAATCAGTTCCGGCTGGCGGGCAGCCGATTCCAGGAACTTACCGGACATGATGGCCAGACCAAGACCGGCACCCAGCGCGGCCAGGCCGATCATGATGCCGACGGCGAGGACGGTGGAGCTCTGGACTTGGGCGAGGTTGGTCAGGACGGCGAGGTACATGGTTTTCTCCTGGAACTTTGAATAGCTAAGGGTTTAGAAACAAACGGATGAAGGGTGAAGCGAAAACTCAGTGAGCGTCTTCCGACAGGCTCAGATACACGATGGACAACATCATGAAGATGAAGGCCTGCAGCGGAATCACCAGCAGATGGAACAGCATCCAGCCCAGGCCGAATGCACCGCCTGCGATGGCGCCGGCGATACCCGCGCTGCCCAGCACCCAGATCAGCAGGAACACGATTTCGCCGCCGAACATGTTGCCGAACAGTCGCATCGCCAGCGAGATCGGCTTGCTGAGCCACTCGACGATGTTGAGGATCAGGTTGAACGGCATCATCCACTTGCCGAACGGTGCGGTCAGGAATTCCTTGGTGAACCCACCCAGGCCCTTGGCACGCAGCGCGAAGAACAGCATCAGGAAGAACACGCTGATCGACATGCCCAGGGTGGCATTCACGTCGGCGGTGGGGACCGGCTTCCAGTACGGCACGCCCATCAGTTCGAGCGGCTTGGCGATGAAATCGGCCGGGATCATCTTGATGAGGTTCATCAACAGGATCCAGAAGAAGATCGTGATCGCGATCGGGGTCACCAGCTTGCTGGTGCCGTGGTAGGTGTCCTTGGCCTGGCGGTCAACGAACTCCAGGCAGATCTCGACGAACGCCTGCCACTTGCCCGGGACGCTTTACCCACCCACACCCCGCACTGCGGGGTTTTTTTATGCCCGCAGGGAGACATTCATGAGCATGCTGACGCAAGGCACC
>JAHREJ010000031.1 GCA_021733645.1 Bacillus subtilis subsp. subtilis
GAGCGGGGGACGGCCCACCCCGACGATCAGGCGTGTAGCGCCACCGGGTAGAGCCGAGCCATGCTCGGCTGAAGCGCCAGGTATCTCCACGAAGAGCAGCCGAGCATGGCTCGGCTCTACGTGTCCGTCGCGCGTGGCGCGAGCGGGGGACGGCCCACCCCGACGATCAGGCGTGTAGCGCCACCGGGTAGAGCCGAGCCATGCTCGGCTGAAGCGCCAGGTATCCCCACGAAGAGCAGCCGAGCATGGCTCGGCTCTACGTGTCCGTCGCGCGTGGCGCGAGCGGGGGAAGGCCCACCCCGACGATCAGGCGCGCAGCGCCCCGGGTAGAGCCGAGCCATGCTCGGCTGACGGGCCAGGTATCCCCACGAAGAGCAGCCGAGCATGGCTCGGCTCTACGTGTCCGTCGCGCGTGGCGCGAGCGGGGGACGGCCCATCCCGGCGATCAGGCGCGCAGCGCCCCGGGTAGAGCCGAGCCATGCTCGGCTGACGGGCCAGGTATCTCTACGAAGAGCAGCCGAGCATGGCTCGGCTCTACGTGTCTGTCGCGCGCGGCGCGAGCGGGGGACGGCCCATCCCGACGATCAGGCGCGCAGCGCCCCGGGTAGAGCCGAGCCATGCTCGGCTGCTCCCCGATTCAGCCGTCGAACGGCCACCGACACCATGCGTGCGGATACTCGCCCAATCGCCTGCTGAGCCCGGCCCGCACCGGGTTGGCGGCGATATACGTTGCCTGCCTGCGCAATGACTCATCGCAACGTACGGCATGGTCGAAGTAACCGGCTTGCCATAGCGGCGTGCGCTTGGATCGTTGCGCGTTCAGCAGGCGACTGCTGCGTGATTTGAACAGCTGCACGCAGGACGACAATGTTCCGGTGCGCAAGTGGAACATCCAATGCACGTGGTCGGGCATCACTACCCACGCCAACGAACAGGTGCGCTGGGTACGCTCGACAAAGTGCAAGGTCTCCACGATCACGGCGGCCTCGTTGGCGTGCTCGAAAACGCGCAACCTGCTGTGCGTCACCGTGGTCACCACGTAGATATTGGCGATCTCGGAATGACGGCCAATCTGTAGGCGAGGGCTGGCCATCGGTGTAGTTTGCCGACGGCACGCGCTGTTCCCTGTCGCCGGATTCCGCGAGCTGCCGTCGGGAACTGACGCAACACGCCTTGGGTGTTCAGCCGAGCATGGCTCGGCTCTGCCATCGACACGCCCCATTCAAGGGTAGCGCCAACCCATGCGCGGCGCTTTCACCCATCAGCGCGACGCACCCGCCACCGCCGCGAACGCCTCGCCGAACCGCGCCATCTCCGCCGCAGTCCCCACCGTTACCCGCACCCGCTGTGGCCAGATCGGCCAGCTGCGGCCGATCACCACGCCGCGTTCGGCCATCGCGGCGATGAACGCGCTGCCGTCGCGCTGCACATCCACCACGAAACAGTTGGCTTCCGATGGCACGCAGGTAAAGCCGCGTGCGCCCAGCCAATCCACCGTCGCCTGGCGCACCTGCGCGTTCTCGGCCTTGCGCCGGGCCACCAGCCCCGGGTCGCGCAGGCTGGCCAGGCCGGCGGCCACGGCGGTGACCGGCAGCGGGTTGTCGCCCAGGCTGGCCAGCTCGCGCAGCCGGTCCGGGTGCGCGGCCGCCACGCCCAGGCGCAGCCCGGCCATGCCGTACAGCTTGGAGAAGGTGCGCAGCACGATCACATCATCGCGCTGCATCACCTGGCCGATCACCGAGCGCTGCGCGCTGTATTGCAGGTAGGCCTCGTCCACCAGCACCCGGGTCTGGCGGGGCTTGTTGGCCAGCAGCCAGGCGATGTCGGCCGCCGGGGTGATCGAGCCGGTGGGATTGTTGGGGTTGCACAGGTACAGCAGCCCCGCGTTGATCTGCGCCGCGGCGCTGACCATCGCCCGCACATCGTGCGCGCCGTCCTCGCGCAGCGGCACTTTGGTCACCGCGGCGCCGCGCGCGGCGGCCAGGTCGCCCAGCGCCTCGAAGGTGGGGTCGGCCACCACCAGCCCGGCGCTGGCCGAGGTCCACAGCAGCGCCGCGCGGTTGAGCGGCTCGCTCGACCCCGGATACAGGCGCACCCGATCCTTGTCGATGCCTTCCTGCGCAGCGAACAGGTCGCGCAGTTCACCGGCCCGTGTGAACAGGTAGCGGCCACTGTCGGCCACGATCGCGCGCGCGGCGGCCTGCGCGGCTGGCGCGGGGCCGTAGGGGCATTCATTGAAGTTCAGCAACACCGGGCCGGTGCTCGGCACGGGGCGGGCGCCTGCCGGCGCCACCGGCACGCCGAGGCTGGACAGGGCCAGGCCGGCACCGGCCAGTTGCAGGAACGAACGGCGCGAAGCGGTCGCAGGCGTCATGGGGCACCGATGGCAGAGGACTCCGCGCACGCTATCGCCGTGAACAGGTTTGAACAAGCCACCCTTCCGGCCTTGCGCGTTGCAATCAGGCTGGCTGCGCCGGGCGGCAGGCCATAAAATCAACAGCCCTTTCAGGATGTCTTCCGGATGAGCCCCAGCCCCGCTGAACGTGCCGAGGTCCTGCGCCGTCGCATCGACGCCGCCGGTACCGCCTACCACGAGCGCGACGAGCAGCTGATTCCGGACGCCGAGTACGACGCGCTGGTGCGCGAGCTGGAGGCGTTGGAGCAGGCTCACCCGGCGCTGGCCCGGGAGGATTCGCCCACCCAGCGGGTGGGGGGCAAGGCGTCGTCGCGGTTTGCCGAAGTGCGCCACGCGGTACCCATGCTGTCGTTGGGCAATGCCTTCAGCGACGAGGAGGTGCAGGATTTCGTGCGCCGCATCAGCGAACGCCTGCGCCGCGATGCGCTGTATTTCTCCGCCGAACCCAAGCTCGACGGGCTGGCCATCAGCCTGCGCTACGAGCATGGCCGCTTCGTGCAGGGCGCCACCCGCGGCGATGGCAGCACCGGTGAGGATGTCAGCGCCAACCTGCGCCAGATCGCGGTGATTCCGCAGGTGCTGCAGGGGGTCGGCTGGCCGGAAGTGCTGGAAGTGCGCGGCGAGGTCTACATGGCCCGCGCGGATTTTGAAGCCTACAACGCCGATGCACGCCTGCATGAGGGCAAGGTGCTGGCCAACCCGCGCAATGCCGCGGCCGGTTCGCTGCGCCAGCTCGACCCGAAGATGAGCGCCCGGCGCAAGCTCAGTTTCTACGCCTACGGCACCGGCCAGGTGCAGGGCGGCGAGCTGCCGGCCACGCATTCGGCCACCCTGGCGCAGCTGCGTGACTGGGGCTTCCCGGTCAGCGACCTGTGCCAGGTGGTGGAGGGCAGCGACGGTCTGCTGGCCTATTACCGCGATATCGGCGATCGCCGCGATGGGTTGGCCTTCGACATCGATGGCGTGGTCTACAAGCTCGATGATCGCGCCGGGCAGGAAATCATGGGCTATGTGTCGCGCGCCCCGCGCTGGGCGATCGCGCACAAGTTCCCGGCGCAGGAACAGACCACCACGGTGGAGGCCATCGAGATCCAGATTGGCCGCACGGGCGCGGCCACGCCGGTGGCACGCCTGAATCCGGTGGCCGTGGCCGGGGTGGTGGTGTCCAACGCGACCCTGCACAACGCCGACCAGATCGCACGGTTGGATGTACGCGTGGGCGATACGGTGATCGTGCGCCGGGCCGGCGATGTGATTCCCGAGGTGGTCAGCGTGATTGCCGAGCGTCGTCCAGCCGGCACCACACCGTGGCAGATGCCCACCCACTGCCCGGTGTGTGGGTCCGAGATCGTGCGCGAAGAGGGTGAAGCGGTGTGGCGCTGTTCGGGTGAACTGAGCTGCCCGGCGCAGCGCAAGGAAGCCATCGCGCACTTCGCCTCACGGCGCGCGATGGATATCGACGGGCTGGGCGGCAAGTACATCGAAACCCTGGTCGATGCCGGCATCGTGCGCGGCGTGGCCGACCTGTACCGGCTTACCCGCGACCAGTTGCTGCAGCTGAAGCTGGTGCTGGATGCCGAATCGCCGGAAGCCCTGGCCGCGCAGATCGGCCTGCACCTGCCGCCCGAAGGCAGTGGCGAATACCTGCGTGGCATCCTGCAGCTGGATGGCGGCGATGCCGGCTGGCGCGCGAAGGCGCTGGCGATGCCGGCCGCCTTTGTGTGGAACACCCGCAAGATTGCCACCAAGTGGGCCGACAACCTGATTGCGGCCATCGATGCCAGCCGCGAGACCACGCTGGAGCGGCTGCTGTTTGCGCTGGGCATTGAAAACGTCGGCGAGAATACCTCCAAGGGGCTGTCCACCTGGTTCGGCGACCTCGAACTCATTCGCCACCTGCCGTGGCCGTTGTTCAAGCGCGTGCCGGACATTGGCGGCGAAGTGGCGCGCTCGCTCGGTCACTTCTTCGAACAGGCCGGCAACCAGGACGCCATTGATGCGTTGCTGCAGGTGGGCCAGGTGCGCATCGGCGATGCCCACCCGCCGTCGGCCAAGCTGCGTGACGGGCTGGATTTCGCCCAGGTGCTGGTGGAGGCCGAAATCCCCGGCATCACCCGTTTGCGCGCGGAAAAGCTGACGGCGGTGTTGCCGGACGCGGCCACCCTGGTGGATGCCGAGCCGGTCCGCTTCGTGGCGGCCGGCTTGCCCAACGACGTCGCCCTCGGCCTGGCGCAGTGGCTGGACAGCAACGGCCATGCGCAGCTGCTGCTCAAGGCCGATGACTATCGCCGCACGCTGCTGGCCCGGGCGGCCGAGCCGACCCGACAGGTGGCCGGCCCGCTGGACGGCCAGACCGTGGTGCTGACCGGCACGCTGGCCCAGATGACCCGCGATGAGGCCAAGGCGCGTCTGGAGGCCCTGGGTGCCAAGGTCTCGGGCAGCGTGTCGAAGAAGACCGCGTTCGTGGTCGCCGGCACGGAGGCCGGGTCCAAATTGACCAAGGCCGAAGAGCTCGGCATCGATGTGTGGAACGAAGACCGCCTGGTCGCCTTCCTCGCCCAGTACTAAGGAGCCCCCATGCACACCGCCCCCCTCGATTTCCGCCTGGCCACCGTGGCCGACACCGAACTGCTGATCGGGCTCATGCGCGACTTCTACGCCGAAGACAAACTGGACTTCGACGCCGCGCGCGTGCGTCGTGCCCTGGCTGCGCTGCTGGAAGATCCACGCAACGGTGAAGTGCTGCTGTGGTTGGCCGAAGACGCCAGCGTGGTCGGGTATGCCGCGCTGGCGATGGGGTTCAGCCTGGAGCAGGGCGGCCATTTCGCGCTGCTCGACGAGCTTTACCTCAGCCATGCCGCACGCGGCCGTGGCCGTGGCAGGCAGGCGCTGGCCGTGCTTGAGCAGCGCGCCAACGCACGCGGTGTGGAGCGCATGCGGCTGGAGGTGAACCATCACAATGAACTGGCCCGGCGACTGTACCTGGCCACCGGCTATGTCGATGACACCCGCGACCTGCTCACCCTGCCGTTGGCGCAACGGCTCAAGGACGCGCGCGCATGATCGCCGCGCTGCGCCAGCGTGCCGCGCTCAATGCGCTGATCCGCGCGTTCTTCGCCGCGCGCGAGGTGCTGGAAGTGGAAACCCCGATCCTGTCGGCGGCGGGCAACACCGAGCCGAACATCGACAGCTTCCACACCCGCTTCAGCGGCCACGTCGATGCCGGCAACCCGCAGCGCTGGTTGCGCACCTCGCCGGAGTACCCGCTGAAGCGGCTGCTCGCTGCGGGGGTGGGCGACTGTTACGAGCTGGGCCGGGTGTTCCGCAACGGCGAAGCCGGCGGCCGCCACAATCCCGAATTCACCATGCTGGAGTGGTACCGCGTGGGCTGGGACCACCACCGGCTGATCGAGGAAACCGTCGCACTGGTGCGTGCTGCGCTCGGCCTGGTGCACCGCACGGCCGGTCTGCGGGTGATCGACTACCGCAGCCTCTACCAGCAGCGCCTGGGGGTGGACCCGTTCGAGGCGCCGCTGGCACAGTTGCAGGCGCCGCTGGCGTCCATCCGCATCGACGCCGACGGCCTCACCCGCGACGACTGGCTGGACCTGCTGATGACCCACTGCATCCAGCCGCAGTTCGATGAGGACACCCTGACCGTTGTGCACGACTGGCCCGCCAGCCAGGCCGCCCTGGCCCGGGTGCGCCCGGGGTCGCCACCGCTGGCCGAGCGCTTCGAGTTGTACCTGGGCGCGGTGGAGCTGGCCAACGGCTATCACGAGCTGAACGACGCGGCTGAACAACGCGCACGCTTTACCCGCGATCTCGCCGTGCGCGCCGCGCGCGGGGCGGTGCTGCCGCCGATGGACGCGCCCTTGCTGGACGCGCTGCCGGCCCTGCCCGATTGCGCCGGGGTTGCCGTCGGGGTGGACCGCCTGTTGATGGCGATGATGCGCACCACCCGGATTGCAGATGTGCTGGCAATTGATTTCGCGCACGCCTGAAGCCACAACCGGTGTGATTGTCGCGTGCATGTCTTGCGCGACCTGCACGATGATGCTCTGATCACAGCGCATGCCCGAAGGTAGGCGCGTGATCGTTCAGTTGCGGCGGGGAATGGGTTGATGAAGCTGTGGGATGTTGCCGAACTGCCAGCATGGAGCGCGCCGCGCTGGACGTGGACGTGGTGGACGCTGGTGCTGTGGAGCAGCGTGCTGCCGGCCACCGCGATGGCCGGCCAGGCCGGGTACGAAGCGCAGGTGGTGCGCTGCCAATCGCGCGACATGGAATGGGTGCACTGCGACATGCCGGTGGCCAACGGCGTGGATCTGATCCGCCAGTTGTCCGACAACAGCTGCATCCGCGGTACCGAATGGGGAACCGATCGTTCCGGGGTCTGGGTAACGCTGGGCTGCCGTGCCGAGTTCCGCAGCCGTCCGGCACCGGGGGCGTCGGAGGGCGGCGCCCGCCAGGTGCGCCGGGTGCTGCGCTGTGAATCCAATGGGCGGCCGCAAAGCTGCCCGGTGGCATTGCAGGGCGCGCCGGTGCGCCTGCTGCGCCAGCTCTCGGCAATGCCGTGCCGCGAAGGCCATAGTTGGGGCGCGCGCCGCAACGAAGTGTGGGTCACCCGCGGTTGCCAGGGCGACTTCGAAGTGGGCGCGGCCGATGGCTCGGGTTTCCTGGATGCGCCCCGCACCCTGGTGTGCGAATCCAAATCGCGCCAGCGCCGCTTCTGCGGCGCGACCATCGGCAAGGGCGCACGCCTGTCCAAGCAGTTGTCGGGCAGCCCCTGCGAGGAAGGCCGCAGCTGGGGCTGGGACGCGCGCGGGGTATGGGTGGACAACGGCTGCCGGGCCGAATTCCAGGTCAACTGAACCGGGCACGCGGATGCTTGGCGGGCATGCCCCCGGCGGGTTGCCGTCCCGATTCGCACCGGGCTGGATGCCGGGGCAGGGCAAAGCGTTCCGTGCGATGGCCCGGCACGTTGATGCGGCGCGGCGCGCCGCTACAATGAGGCGATGAATGCACCCATCGACATCGACTACGCCCGTTACGACCATATCCGCCCGATCCTCTGGACCGGCGATGCCCTGCAACTGCTCGACCAGCGCAAGCTGCCGTTCGTGGTGGAGCATGTGGAATGCCGCGACAGCGATGCGGTCGCCGAGGCCATCCACGCGCTGACCGTGCGTGGCGCGCCGGCGATCGGCATTGCCGCTGCCTGGGGCGTGGTGCTGGCGGCCGCTACGGTGCAGGCCGACGATGGCGCCGCTGCGCTGGCCAAGCTGGAGCCTGCCCTGCAACGCCTCAACGCCGCCCGCCCGACCGCGGTCAACCTGGCCTGGGCGCTGGCGCGCATGCGCCGCGCGCTGGTGGCGGCCGGCGCGGACTGGCAGCAGGTGCTGGCCGCCGAAGCCCAGGCCATCGCCGATGAGGACCTGGCCGCCAACCGCCACATGGGCGCGCTGGGGGCTGGGCTGATCGAGCAGGGCAGTGGCGTGCTCACCCATTGCAACACCGGTTCGCTGGCCACCGCCGGGTTTGGTACCGCGCTGGGCGTGATCCGCGCCGGCATGGCCCAGCACCGCATCGCCAAGGTGTTTGCCGGCGAAACCCGGCCGTGGCTGCAGGGCGCGCGCCTGACCGTGTGGGAGCTGCAGCAGGATGGCATCGACGCCACCCTGATCGCCGATTCGGCCGCCTCGCACCTGATGAAGACCGGCGCGGTGCAATGGGTGATCGTGGGTGCCGACCGCATCTGTGCCAATGGCGATACCGCCAACAAGATCGGCACCTATCAGTTGGCCATCGCGGCCCGTCACCACGGGGTGAAGTTCATGGTGGTGGCGCCGTCGTCCACGGTGGACATGGACACCGCCGACGGTGAGCAGATCGAGATCGAACAGCGCGATCCGGGCGAGTTGTACGGGGTAGGGGGCGTGCGTACCGTGGCCGAGGGCATCGCGGCCTGGAACCCGGTGTTCGACGTCACCCCGGGCAGCCTGATCGACGCCATCGTGACCGAGCGTGGGGTGATCCTGAGCCCGAACACGACCAACATGCTCGCCGCGTTCGGCTGATCGCCCACGCCTTTGATACGCCCCCTTCAACAGGAAGGGGGCGCGGCGCCAGACGCCGTTCCGGCAGCGCCGGCCGCTGGCCGGGTCCACGCGCCGCCGGGCCGCGCCCGATGGGGTGGATCGGGAGCCGGCCAGCGGCCGGCACTGGCGACACTCCGCTGCGGGGGCTGCCACGCCCGCAATGCCCCCGTAAGTTCCTGATTCTTGCCGGTAAAACGCCCGTAAAAGCAGGCGGGAGACCGCCCGTTGTGATAGAATCCAACGGTTAATCGAGATTCCGGCGCGGCCGCCCCGAAAGGGCTGGCGCGACGGACTGGACCGCTCCCAGACAACGGAACCCGAATGGCAGAAACCGCCAAGGAAATCATCCAGGTCAACCTGGAAGACGAGATGCGCAAGAGTTACCTCGATTACGCGATGAGCGTGATCGTGGGCCGCGCCCTCCCGGATGCGCGCGATGGCCTCAAGCCGGTGCATCGCCGCGTGCTGTTCGCGATGAGCGAGTTGAACGCGCACAGCAACAAGCCTTACTTCAAGTCGGCCCGTATCGTCGGTGACGTCATCGGTAAGTACCACCCGCATGGCGATCAGTCGGTGTACGACACGCTGGTGCGTCTGGCACAGCCGTTCTCGCTGCGCTACATGCTGGTCGATGGCCAGGGTAACTTCGGCTCGGTCGACGGCGACTCCGCCGCGGCCATGCGATACACCGAAGCGCGCATGTCCAAGCTCACCCATGAGCTGATGGCCGACCTGGACAAGGAAACGGTCGATTTCCAGCCCAACTACGACGAAAAGGAACTGGAACCCACGGTCATGCCGACCCGGTTCCCGAACCTGCTGGTCAACGGTTCGGCCGGTATCGCGGTGGGTATGGCCACCAACATTCCGCCGCACAACCTGACCGAATCGATCAACGCCTGCATCGCGCTGATCGACAACCCGGACATTGATGTCGACGGCTTGATGGAGTTCATCCCCGGCCCGGATTTCCCCACCGCCGGCATCATCAACGGGACCGCCGGCATCGTCGCCGGTTACCGGACCGGGCGTGGCCGGGTGCGCATCCGCGCCAAGGCCGATATCGAAGTGGCCGACAACGGCCGCGAATCGATCATCGTCACCGAGATCCCGTACCAGGTGAACAAGGCCCGGTTGATCGAGAAGATCGCCGAGCTGGTGAAGGAAAAGAAGCTCGAAGGCATCAGCGAACTGCGCGATGAGTCCGACAAGGACGGCATGCGCATCTTCATCGAGATCAAGCGCGGCGAGTCGGCCGAGGTTGTGTTGAACAACCTCTACCAGCAGACCCAGATGGAGTCGGTGTTCGGCATCAACATGGTGGCGCTGGTGGACGGCCGCCCGCAGCTGATGAACCTCAAGCAGATGCTCGAGGCGTTCGTGCGCCATCGCCGCGAAGTGGTCACCCGCCGCACCGTGTTCGAGCTGCGCAAGGCGCGCGCCCGGGCCCACGTGCTGGAAGGCCTGACCGTTGCGCTGGCCAACATCGACGAGATGATCGAACTGATCAAGACCTCGCCCAACCCCGGTGAAGCCCGCGAACGCATGCTGGCACGCCTGTGGGAACCGGGCCTGGTCGGGTCGATGCTGGGTGCGGCCGGCGCGGAAACCTCGCGTCCGGAAGACCTGCCCAAGGGCGTGGGCCTGATCACCGGCGGCTACCAGCTGACCGAGATCCAGGCCACACAGATCCTGGAAATGCGCCTGCACCGCCTGACCGGGCTGGAGCAGGACCGCCTGACCGAAGAGTACAAGCTGCTGCTGGAAACCATCGCCGGGCTGATTCACATCCTGGAAGATCCGGACCGCCTGCTGCAGGTGATCCGCGAAGAGTTGATCAACGTGCGCACCGAGTTCGGCGACGAACGCCGCACCGAGATCCGCCACAGCGAAGAAGACCTGGACATCCTGGACCTGATCGCCCCGGAAGACGTGGTGGTCACCCTGTCGCACGCCGGCTACGTCAAACGCCAGCCGGTCAGTGCCTACCGCGCGCAGCGTCGCGGCGGCCGTGGCCGCAGCGCGGCGTCGACCAAGGAAGAGGATTTCATCGAGCAGCTGTGGCTGGTCAACACGCACGACACGCTGTTGACCTTCACCAGCGCCGGCAAGGTGTTCTGGTTGCCGGTGCACCAGTTGCCCGAAGCCGGTTCGAACGCACGCGGGCGCCCGATCATCAACTGGATTCCGCTGGAACCCGGTGAGCGGGTGCAGGCGGTGCTGCCGGTGCGCGAGTACGCCGAACGCCAGTTCGTGTTCTTTGCCACCCGCAACGGCACGGTCAAGAAGACCCCGCTCAGCGAGTTCGCCTTCCGTCTGGCGCGCGGCAAGATCGCGATCAACCTGGACGAAGGCGATGCGCTGGTGGGCGTTGGCCTGACCGACGGTGAGCGCGACATCCTGCTGTTCGCCTCCAACGGCAAGACCGTGCGCTTCGGTGAAGACAAGGTCCGTTCGATGGGCCGTACCGCTACCGGCGTGCGCGGCATCAAGATGGCCAAGGGCGAAGAAGTGGTGAGCCTGATCGTGGCCGAGAGCGCGGGCGGCAACGAAGACGAGAACGAGGACGACGGCAGCGTCGAAGAGCTCGTGATCGACAGCGGCGATGCCGTGATCGAGATCGGCGACGACGACAGCATGCGCTACATCCTGACCGCCACCGAGAACGGCTACGGCAAGCGCACCCCGCTGCCGGATTACCCGCGCAAGGGCCGCGGTACCCAGGGCGTGATCGGCATCCAGACCACCGAGCGCAACGGCAAGCTGGTCAGCGCGGTGCTGATGGGCGCCGCCGATGAGGTGCTGCTGATCTCCGATGGCGGCACTCTGGTGCGTACGCGTGGTTCGGAAATCAGCCGCGTGGGCCGCAACACCCAGGGCGTCACCCTGATCCGCCTGTCCAAGGACGAAAAGCTGCAGGCGGTGGAGCGTATGGATGCCTCCATCGATGATGACGACGTGGTAGTGGTGGATGCGGCGCCGGTGACCGACCCGGCGGCTGCCGGGGTGGCTGCGCCCACCGGTGACGAGACGCCGCAGGGCTGATCGCGCTGACAGGCAGTACCACGACGACGCCGGCCTTGTGCCGGCGTCGTTGTTTCTGCGCCGGTGGGCGCGCGCCTTGCCCATCGTGGCGGGCCGCTGAAAGAACGCATGCACTTCACGGCGACGGTGGGATAACGGCTCCCGAACCAGCGGACATCTGCGTCCGTGATGGCAGTCCACCTGTGGCCGAGCCCTGCTCGCGCCACGCTGCATGGAGACTCCAATGTCCGCCGCCCCCCGCGCCGCTTCGTCCACCGCCCGGCGTCCGCGTCATGCGCTGGTGACCGTGTTGTCCCTGGTGCTGGTGCTGCTGGGCCTGGTGCTGGGCGGGCTGGGCGCGTGGCTGGCCAGCCTGGGCGGCTCCTGGTACTACGTGCTGGCTGGCGTGGGCCTGCTGGTCTCCGGCGTGCTGTTGTGGGGTAACCGGCGCGCTGGCGCGCTGTGGTTCGGTGCGGTGCTGTTGGGTACGCTGCTGTGGACCGGGTGGGAATCAGGCAGCGACTACTGGCGTTGGGTGCCGCGACTGGGCTTGATCGTCGGCATCGGCCTGGTGCTGTCGCTGTTGCTGCCAACCCTGGACCGGCCATTCCCACGGCGGGTTTCGCGCAGTATTGCCGGCCTGCTGGCGCTGGTGTTCGGGGTCGCCTTCGGCCTGGCCTTCGTACCGCACGGGGTGACCGCGGCCAGCGGGGCCTTCCCCGAACCGATCACCAGTGCCGGGCTGGCGCCCACCGCCGAGGCCCCGCTGCAGCCGGCTGATAAGCCCGGGGACGGCGACTGGGCCGCCTATGGCCGCAACAATGCCGCCACGCGCTTTTCGCCGCTGCAGCAGATCACTCCGGACAACGTCGGCACGCTGCAGCAGGCCTGGCTGTTCCGCACCGGCGACCTGCCGCAGAAGCGCTGGGGCGCCGAAACCACTCCGCTGAAGGTGGGTGACACGCTGTACCTGTGTACCGCACGCAACCAGTTGGTGGCCCTCAATGCCGCCGATGGCACAGAGCGCTGGCGCTTCGATCCGAAGATCAAGGACAAGTCGATTCCCTACACGGCCGCCTGCCGTGGCGTGTCGTACTACGAAGTACCGGCCACCGCGCAGCAGGCGGCCGATGCCGATGTGGCCGCAGACCTGGCATCGGGGCAATCGCAGGTGCCGGTGCTGACCCAGCTGCCCCGCAGTGCCTGCGCAGCACGCATCATCGAAGGTACGTTGGACGGCCGGCTCATCGCCGTGGATGCCGCTACCGGCAAGCCGTGCGCCGGCTTCGGCAACAACGGGCAGGTCGACATCACCCTGGGCATGGGCGACAGCCCGGCCGGGTATGTCTCCATTACCTCGCCACCGGCGATCGTGCAGGGGGTGGTCGTCACCGGCCACCAGGTGCTGGACGGCCAGCGCCGCGATGCACCGTCCGGCGTGATCCAGGCCTACGACGCCATCACCGGCAAGCTGCGCTGGGCCTGGGACATGGACCAGCCCGAGCTGACCGGTTTGCCGGCGCAGGGCAAGACCTACACGCGCGGTACGCCGAACATGTGGACCACCGCTACCGGTGATGACCAGCTGGGCCTGGTGTACCTGCCGATGGGCAATTCGGCGGGCGATTACTGGAGCGGGTCGCGTACCGAGAACCAGAACAAGTACGCCACCTCGCTGGTCGCCATCGACGTCAACACCGGCAAGCCGGTCTGGCATTTCCAGGCAGTGCGCAAGGATGTCTGGGACTACGACATGGGCTCGCAGGCCACACTGGTGGATTACCCCACCGCAGCCGGCAAGGTGCCGGCGATCCTGCTGCCGACCAAGCAGGGCGACATGTACGTGCTGGACCGCCGCACCGGCCAATTGCTGACCCCGGCCGAAGAGCGCAAGGTGCCCACCGGCGGCGTGGAGCCCGAGCAGCGCTCGCCCACCCAGCTGTTCTCGCTGTACCACACGCTGCGCAAGCCGGACCTGACCGAACGTGACATGTGGGGCATCACCCCGATCGACCAGCTGGTGTGCCGCATCCAGTTCCGCAAGGCCAGCTACGACGGCTTCTACACCCCGCCCACCGCCGACCGGCATTCGATCGAGTACCCCGGCTACAACGGCGGCTCGGACTGGGGCAGCGTGGCGGTTGATCCACGTCGCGGCGTGATCGTGGCCAACTACAACGACATGCCCAACTACAACCTGCTGGTGCCGCGTGCCACCGCCGACAAACTTGGCTGGGTACCGCGCGAAGACGTGCGCGCCGACAAGGGCGGGGCCGAAGGCGCCGGCGACCCGCAGATCGGCACGCCGTACGCCATCGACGTCAACGCCGGCTGGCGCCTGCCGTTCACCAAGCTGCTGTGCAAACAGCCGCCCTATGGCGGCATCCGCGCGGTGGACATGCGGACCGGCAAGACGCTGTGGGACCGCCCGTTCGGCAGCGCCCGCGGCAACGGCCCGTTCGGTATCCGCTCCGGCCTGCCGATCGAGATCGGCACGCCCAACAATGGCGGCTCGGTGGTGACTGCCAGCGGCCTGATCTTCATCGCCGCGGCCACCGACGACCTGCTGCGCGCCATCGACCTGAAGACCGGCAAGGAGCTGTGGCATGCCAAGCTGCCGGCCGGCGGACAGGCCAACCCGATGATCTATGAGTACGGCGGGCGGCAGTACGTGGTGATCATGGCCGGCGGCCACCATTTCATGGAAACCCCGGCGGGCGATTATGTGATTGCCTATGCGCTGCCGAAGACGGCCGGCGCCGCGCGCTGAAGGGTAGCGCCGGGCTCCGCCCGGCCGCTCTATGCGCACGCACGGCAACCTTTGCTACGCGCACCCACGGTGTTGCCCGCTACAGCGGGCGTCTACGAACCCACACGATGCAGCCGATGTTTACGCTGAAGGGCACCTCGCTGGCCACCGGTGTCCGCCCCCCTCCTTGCGTGCTGCCCAGGCCATCCTTCAGCGCAACGGCACGCAGGGCGCGCGCCGGCAACCGGGCGACTACGATCAGTTGCAACGCAACGAGCGTCACTGGCTGGCCGAAGCTGGCTACATCCTGGCCAACCCCGCAGGTGCAGGACTCGTCGCCAACGTGGGTGATTACCGTTTGCGTGCTGCCGTTGGGAAACAGCGTAGAGCCGAGCGCTGCCTGGCCGGCGTTTCAACCCGTCACGGCACCCGCACCATCCGGGTGAGCAGATGCTCCACCACGCCTGCCGGGTCAGCCGTACGTCCCACGTGTGTGCTCGACATCTGCACCACCGAACTGCGTTTGGCGGTAAGAAAGTGGAAGCGCGCCCGGGCTGGCAGCTGTGCGATCGGGCCGGCGTCGGCGTCGCCGCGGCAGATCGCCACGATGGCCTCCAGCCACGGCTGCAGGGCCTCCAGATCCAGCGTTGGGGCGAACGCGGCCATGCGCGCCGGGTCGATGTCGATCGCCGCTTCCAGGTGCCTGGCCCCCGGGCAGGACACGATCACCCCGACGTTGATGAACTCCTCGCGTTCCACCCGCGGCACCACGCGGATCACCGCGTAGTCATAGGTGTGCAGCGTGGGCACGGACGGCCTCCTGGACGAACACGGCACGCACCTGCAGGCGGCGCTTGAGATAGTCGATATACGCCTGGCGATATTCTGCCGGGCTGTCGAAGGCGGGCTCGTCGACCAGCCAGCTGTCGGGCACCAGGCCGACGATGCGTTCGATTTCCGCATCGGGCAGCGCCGCCGCCAACGCCGCGTCCACCTCGGCAATCTGCGTGGCGAACGGCAGCAGCACATGGTCGCGGATCAGCACGAATGGCTTTTCGCAGGCCTCGCCGGCGTTGGCCCAGTCGTGGTGGAAGTACATCGCCGCGCCGTGGTCGATCAGGTACAGCTTGCGGTGCCAGACCATCAGGTTGGGGTTGCGTGCGGTGCGGTCCACGTTGCTGGTCAATGCATCGAACCACACGATGCGGGAGGCCAGGTCGGCATCCACCGGCATCGCGGCCGGATCGTAGTTGATCGCGCCGGGCAGGTAATCGCTGCCCAGGTTGAGGCCCTCGCTGGCGCGGATCAGATCCTGGATTTCAGGATCGGGTTCGGTGCGGGCGAACTCGCGGTCCAGTTCGACGAACACGATGTCCGGAATCGGCAGGCCAACGCTGCGCGCCATCTCCCCGGCAATCAATTCGGCGATCAATGCTTTCGGCCCTTGCCCGGCACCACGGAATTTGAGCACCACCATGCCGTCGTCGTCGGTTTCGACGATGGCCGGCAGCGAGCCTCCCTCACGAAGGGGAGTGATGTAGCGGAGGGCGTGGACGGTACGCACGAAGCATCCATTGACGAGGTTGCCACGCCATCTTACCGTGGCCGGCAGCCCGGTACGGCACCGGCTGCAGGCGACGGCGCAGGAACGAAACATGGGCAAGGGAGTTGCATATCTGGTGCTGGTTGTCCTGGGCGCGCTGCTGCTGTGGCACAGCGGCTGGCTGGACGAATTCCGCGCGGGCAGCAACCTGCAGGCTCGGGAAACCTTCTGGCGCGATCAGGTCCAGTCCGCCGGCCTGGCGGGCGGCTCCCGCGCGGCCGTCGAGCGGTTTGCCGCACGCCATCACCTGGCGCTGCAGTGCGACGCGGTGCCCGCAGGCTCGGACAGCACCGAGTGCCTGGCCGACGATCCGCAGGCCAAGGGCGGCACCGCCACCCACCCGATGACCCTGCAGCTGTTCTTCTTGTTCTATGGCGACAGCCTGCACACCTTCACCAGCACCCCGCGCTCGCTGGAGTGACGGCGTGGCCATGCCGTGCCCGCCGGCCCGCGTCTGCGGCGGCGGGCCAGTGCTTTCGGCCCATTCCGGACAGGGCGCCCAGTGCTAGATTCGGGGTTTGCCCGGCGACGTCCCTGCCGCCGGCCACCTACCATCGCAAGGGGACCCACATGCCGATCCGTAGTACCACCCTGGCCGCTGCCGTTGCCGCAGCCACCTTCAGCCTGTTCGCCGCCGCACCGGCCCTGGCCGACTACGCCAAGCCGCCGGAGCACCTGCTCAAGGTGCTCAAGGCGCCACCGCCGCCGGCACCGAGCCTGGACCCGAGCGGCCAGCGTTTGTTGTTGACCACGGCGCAGACGTACCCGTCGATCGAGCGCGTGGCCCAGCCCTACCTCAAGCTGGCCGGCGTGCGCCTGGAGCCGAAGAACCGCAGCCGCCACGATACCCAGGGCGGCTATGGCATTCCGGCCTGTGTGGCCGACTTCACCCTGGTGGAGGTGGGCACCGCCAAGCACACCAAGGTGGCGTTGCCGCAGGGCTGCGCAAGCGCGGCGCAGTGGTCGACCGATGGCCAGCGGTTCGCGTTCCAGAATGCGGTGGATACCTCGGTGCAGCTGTGGGTGGGCGATGCAGTCACCGGCCAGGTCACGCAGGTGCCGGATGTGCAGCTCAACCCGATCTTCGGCTACACCCTGCAGTGGCTGGGCGGTGGCCAACAGTTGCTGGTCAAGCGGGTGCCGGCCAACCAGGGCGCCGCGCCGTCCAGCGGCAATGGCCCCGGTGGCCCGGACGTGCAGGAATCGCTGGGCAGCCGCGGGGAAAGCAGCACCTATGAAGCGCGCGATACGCTCACCAGCGCGCAGGATGAAAAGCTGTTTGCCTACTACGGGCAGTCGCAGCTGGCGGTGGTGGATGTGGCCGCCGGCAGCGTGCGCAACGTGGGCGCGCCGGCACTGTATGACGGCGTCAATGCCGCGCCCGATGGCGTGCATGTGCTGACCGAAACCATCAAGCCGCCGTTCTCGCACGCCGTGACCTACCAGCGCTTCGCCAACGATGTGGCCGTGCTCGACCTGGGCAGCGGCCGCAGCACGCCGATCGCCAGCCTGCCGCTGGCCGACCGGGTGCCGGTACACGGCGTGCCCGAAGGCCCGCGTGAGTTCGACTGGCGTTCCACCGACCCGGCCACGCTGGTCTATGCCGAAGCCTTGGACAAGGGTGACTGGAAAGTGACGGTGCCGCATCGTGACCGCGTGCTGTCGCTGAAGGCGCCGTTCACCGGCAAGCCGCAGGAAATCGCACGCACCGCGCAGCGCTTCGAAGGCATCGCCTGGAGTGCCGATCCGGCGGTGTCGTTCCTGTTCGAGAACGACGAGAACCGGCATTGGCGCCAGACCCGCATCGTTGATGTGGACCAGCCGAACAAGGACAGGCGCCTGCTGTGGGATCTGTCCAGCGATGAGCAGTACGCCAACCCGGGCAACCTGGTGTTCACGCGGCTGCCCAACGGGGCGTCGGTGGTGCGCCAGGACGGCGCGTTCGTGTTCCTGCGCGGGCAGGGCGCCTCACCGCAAGGCGACCGGCCGTTCCTGGACCGCCTGGATCTAGGTTCGCTGAAGACCGAGCGCCTGTTCCGCAGCGGCGCCGACGCCTATGAGCAGGTGCTTGGCCTGACCGCCACGCCGGGCCGTTACCTCACCTGGCACCAGTCGGTGATGGACCCGCCGAACGCCTTCGTGCGCCAGCAGGGCGAGCGCACGGCCGACGCGAAGGACGGCGAGGCACAGTTCGCCTCCACCGCCACGGCGCTGACCCGGCTGGCCGACCCGACCCCGGAAGTGCGCCAGATCCAGAAGCGGCTGGTGACCTACAAGCGCGCCGATGGCGTGGACCTGTCCTTCACCCTGTACACGCCGCCCGGCTACAAGGAAGGCCAGCGCGTGCCGGCGATCCTGTACGCCTATCCGGCCGACTTCGCCAACGCCGCCCAGGCCGGCCAGGTGTCCGGTTCGCAGCAGACCTTCACCCGGTTGGCGCCGTACCGGCTGATGCTGCTGGCCGGCTACGCGATCATCGACAACGCCTCGTTCCCGATCGTGGGCGATCCCAAGAACGCCTACGACACCTACCTGGAGCAGCTGGAAGCCGACGCCAAGGCGGCGGTGGACAAGGCGGTCGACCTGGGTGTGGTCGACCGCAACCGCATTGGTGTCACCGGGCACAGCCACGGTGGCTTGATGACCGCCAACCTGATCGCCCATACCCACCTGTTCAAGGCCGGCGTGGCGACCAGTGGCTCGTACAACAAGACCTTTACGCCGTTCGGCTTCCAGAACGAGCGTCGTTCGGTGTGGCAGGCGCAGGACGTGTACCTGAAGGCCTCCCCGTTCTTCTACGCCGACAAGATCAAGCTGCCGCTGCTGCTGGTCCACGGCGAAGACGATGCCAACCCGGGTACCGAGCCGTTCCAGTCGCGCAAGTTGTACCAGGCCATCCGCGGCAATGGTGGCACCACCCGGCTGGTGATGCTGCCCAACGAACCGCACTGGTACACCGCGTTGGAGTCCAACGAGCAGCTGGTGTATGAAATGCTCAACTGGTTCGACACCTACGTGAAGAACGCCCGGTAGAGTCGACCGTTGGTCGACTGCCTTCGAAGGTCGACTGCCTTCGAAGGTCGACTGCCTTCGAAGGTCGATCGCGTCCATCAGCCGCCGAACCCGATCGGCCGCCCTGCAGGGGGCGGCCGCACTCAGGCCAGCGGCAGCGCCTCATACGCCCGGGCGATGCGATCGTGCAGCGCGCGCACCGCTTCGGCCTTGGGATCCACGCGGCGCTCATCGCCGAAGGCGCGCAGGAAGCGGCATGCGGCGTGACCCTGCGCCTTGCGCTCGTAATCGGCAATCCACTGCAGGCGATCCGGGCGGAAGGCCTGCTCGGCCGACCACGCCGCCACCGGCGGGCGAATGCGCCGGCGCATGCCGATCCGCCACGGCTTGGGCGTAAGGCGGGCGCGGAAGCAGTGCTGCACCCGGCACATGCGCGCGTACAGCGCGTCGGTCTGCAACGCGGTGAACAGGCCCTGCACCGCGGGGTCGTGCGCCGAGAAGGTGGCGTGCATGGCCAACACGCGCATGCCGGCCGGGGTGCGGTAGGCGCGCAGGTGCCAGTCCGGGTGCTGCCGGGCGAACTGCTCCACCCGTGCCAGTGCGCCGGCCTCCAGGTGTTCGTCGCGGTGGCGCGCGCGCTTTACCCGCAGCAAAACTGCGTTGACCGCGATCAGCACGGCGCTGGCAATGCCAACGCCAACCACCCAGTTCCAGTGGTTGCCGGCGGCGAGGGCCACGGCCACCCACAGCACGCAGGCCAGCAGGGTGGGCAGGACGCAGCCGGCCGGCTCCGGGCGGTGGTCGATATCGGCAAACAGCACGTCGGGGCTGTTCAGGCACAACGCGCCGTAGCTGTTGCGGGTGATGACGATGTCGCCGTGGCGCTCGACAATCTGTTCGCGGATGGGGACACCGTCCACACCGTAGTTGGTCAGGCGTTCGCTGCGCGGCAGCGGTTGGCCGTCCGCGATGGCATGCAGCGCTTCCTGCGCGCGCGCGTCGGCATGCGCCTGGGCGGCCGCCACGCTTTCATCGGACCAGCCGAAGCGGCGCACGATCAGCTGTCTGCGTTGGTGGCGCACTTCGCGCCGGGCTTGGGCCCAGTACTCGGGAACGATCATGACGGTCCTTGTCGTAGAAAAGAAATCGCGTGGCAGTCTGCCACGTTGATCAGGGCGGTGACATCCCGCGGCCGGCGCCCTCCAGTGCGCCCAGCAACCAGGTGCAGAAGCTCGCCAACAGGGGATCATCCTCGCTGTGGCGATGCACCAGCCAGCTCCAGCGCGGACCCTGCACGCGCTGCGCCACCAGCGGTTGCAGGCCGCCCTGCGCGCAGGCGCGTGCGGCCAGCAGTTCGCTGACCAGCCCGATCCCCACGCCCTGCGCGGCTGCGTCCAGCAGTTGCCCCGGGTCGGAGAAATTGAGGCCGTGCCGTTGCTGGCCCACGTCGCTGCCGCCTAGTGCCTGCCACTGGCTCCAGTCCATGTCGCGCTCGCCGTGCAGGGTGGTGCGCGCGGTGGCCGGCTGCTTCAGCAGGTCCGGATGACAGGCTGGGTACAAGCGATCCTGCAGGAGCACGCGGTGCGCGCACGCGGCCTGCGGGTCGAGATCGTCACGCACGGCGATGTCGATGGTCTGGCTGTCCATGTCCGGCACCGCCTCGCTGGTCAGCAGCCACAGATCGGCCTGGGGCTGCTGGCGCTGGAAGTCGGCCAGGCGCGGCACCAGCCAATGCCGCGCGAAGGCAGGCGTGGTGTTGACGATCAGCTGGTTGGGTTTGCGGTACTGATCCAGCCGGCGAATACCACTGGAGAGGTTGCGAAGCATGGCCTGGGTAGTGCCGAGCAGATCGGCCCCGGCATCGGTGAGGCTGACGCTGCGCCCCTGGCGGAAGAACAAGGGTTGTTCCAGGTAGCTCTCCAGGCCGCGGATCTGCTGGCTGATTGCCGACTGGGTCAGGTGCAGCTCTTCGGCGGCGCGGTGGAAGCTCCCCAACCGGGCGGCGGCTTCGAAGCCCCGCAGGGCGTGCAGGGGCGGCCAGTGCTTGAGTGTCATTGATAAGGTTGGCTAACCAGTTATACGCAGAATCTATCGTTTGTCGTGGCCGGCAGGCAAGCCTAGGCTTGTCATCACCGGCCGCGGCGCCGGTAAAACTAGATAAGCCCGGCTTCATTCACCCTGTTCGTTCGGAGTTCCGCCATGTCTTCCCGCCGCGATTTCCTCAAGCACCTGGGCCTGGCCACCAGCGTGGGCGGCATCGCCACGCTGGGGCTGGCCGGGCCGACCCGTTCGGCCGCGGCCGCGGTGCCGCGCGGCTGGCAGATGCCCGACGAGCACGGTCGCCAGGCGCGGGTGATCGTGGCCTTCGCCGCCAGCCCGCGGGTGTGGGGCGACAGCGCCGCGGCGGTCAACGATTGCATCGGCAGCCTGGCGCGGACCTTCGCCCGCTACCAGCCGGTTACCGTGTTGTGCCGCCCCGAACAGCTGCCACTGGCGCGCAGCCGTTGTGGCACGCAGGGCGTTCTCTATTTGCCGATGCCGCTGGACGATGTGTGGGTGCGCGACTACGGCGGCTGTTTCGTGGTGGACCGCGCCGGTGGGTTGGGCCTGGTCGATTTCAACTTCAACGGTTGGGGCAACAAGCAGAACGCCGGCAACGACACCCTGGTGGCCCAGGTGCTGGCCGAGGAAATGGGTGCAGACCTGATCGGCAGCACGCTGGTAGGCGAGGGTGGCGGCATCGAGGTGGATGGCCACGGCACGGCCATCCTCACCGAAAGCTGCTGGGTCAACCGCAACCGCAACCCGGGCATGAACCGCCTGCAGGTCGAAGCCGAGCTGAAGATGCGCCTCGGCCTGCGCAAGGTGATCTGGCTGCCGGGCATCAGGGGCCAGGACATCACCGACGCGCACGTGGATTTCTACGCGCGCTTCGTCCGCCCCGGGGTGGTGGTGGCCAACCTGGACAACGATCCGGAATCGTACGACTACGAGGTCACCCGCCAACACCTGGCCATCCTCAAGCGCGCCACCGATGCCGACGGCCGCGCGCTGCAGGTACACACCCTGCCGCCGCCGCGCGGTGGCCGCCGCAATGTGCACACCGGCAACAACCCGGACCTGGCACGGGGCTACCTCAATTACCTGCCCATCAACGGGGCCGTGATCGCGCCAGAGTTCGGCGATGCCGCCGCCGATGCGTACTGCCGCACCCTGCTCACCCAGCTCTATCCGGGGCGGGTGATCGAGATGCTGGACATCGACCCGATTGCCGGCGGCGGGGGCGGCATCCACTGCGTGACCAAGAACATGCCGCAGGTGTGACAATGCAGGCGGCCAACCTGGAGGGCGACCGATGCAGCAAGGCAAAGTGGTGGTGTTCGATTTCGACCTGACCCTGACCCTGACCCGTTGGGAGACCGCACGCCGCTTCTTCAAGGGCCTGCTGCGCCGCCAGCCAGCGCGGCTGGCGCTGTTGCTGCTGGCACTGCCGACCTGCCGCTCCTGCGCAACAGCGAACGCTGGTGTCTGATCAGCCCCGAAGCGACGTGCCTGCGGCGGGTGGAAGCCGCGCTGGCGGTACGGGCCGACGTGCTGGCCTGGCGCGCCTGACCCCAACCGGAGCACCTGCATGCGACGCGTCATCCCCAATCTAACCTTGGCTACGGTGTTCGGTCTGGGTGCCTGCGCGGCGGATGCGCCGGCCACTTCCCCGTTGCCCACGTCCGCGCCGGCGTTGCCCGAAGACCCGGTGCGCTCCATGCAGCAGCGCCTGCTCGACTGGCCGCAGTTGCAGCGCTATCGCGATGAAAATGCCGCGCTGGCCGCACCGCTGCGAGGGCAGAAGCGCGTGGTGTTCTTTGGCGATTCGATCACCGAAGGCTGGGGCCCCAGCGGCAGCGCCACGTTCTTTGCCGGCAAGGGCTACCTCAATCGCGGTATCAGCGGACAGACCACCGCGCAGATGCTGCTGCGCTTTGGCCAGGACGTGATCGCGCTGCAGCCGGCCGTGGTGGTGATTCTGGCCGGCACCAACGACATCGCCGGCAATACCGGTCCGGCCAGCCAGGCCATGATCGAAGACAACCTGCATGCGATGGTGGAGCGGGCCAACGCGCACGGCATCGCCGTGGTGCTGTGCTCGGTGTTGCCGGTCAGCGACTACCCGTGGCAGCGCGGCGTGCAGCCGGCGCCGAAAGTACGCGCGTTGAATGCGGCGTTGGAGCGCTACGCCAGCGTGCACAACGTGGTCTATCTGGATTACTACACGCCGCTGGCCAACCGCGACGGTGGCCTGGACACGGCGCTGGCCGCCGACGGCGTGCACCCCACGGCAGCCGGTTATGCGCGGATGACGCCGCTGGCCGAGGCGGCGATCACCCAGGCGCTGTCGCAACCGCGCTGAACGGTGTGCTCAGGCGTCGTCCAGCTTCAGCGCGGCGTCGGCGGCCAGAAGCGCCTCGGCGGCCTTGCTCAAGGGCGGTGAGGGCGCATCGTCGGCTCCGATGGACTGCATCATGCGCGCCATGTCCACGAAGCGACGCTGGCGGCGATCGTAGATGCCGGTGACCAGCAGCGCACGGGTGGCGATTTTCTCTTCGCCCAGCAGCACACGCTGCTCCATGATCACCCGCGTCCCGACCCAGCCCACCAGCCGCGTTTCCAGCGTGAAGCGCTGGAAGGGCTTCAATTCGCGACGGAACTGGATGGTGCCGGCGCCGACGATCGGCGCCCATTTTTCGCGCAGCGCCACCCGGCCCAGCCCCATGCGCAGGATCAGGTCCAGCCGGCCCAGGTCGAAGATGTTCCAGTAGCGCCCGTTGGTCATGTGCAGGTTGCTGTCCAGATCGTTGGGCCACACCCGGAACGGCAGCCGCGACACCCCGAACGGGGCGGCGAGGCGGGGCCGGAAGAAGCTGCAGAGCAGCAGATGAAGCAGGCGGAACCAGAGATTCATGCGGAATATAACGACTGTAATAGATCGAATACGCTAATCTATGACGACTGTCTTAGCAAGGAGCCGCGCCATGAGTCCGCGCACCACCGATGCACCGCAGCGCGTGATCGCGGCGGCGGCGGAAATGCTGGCCCGGGTGGGCCTCAATGCCACCAGCATCCGCGAGGTGACCAAGGCCGCCGACGCGCCACTGGGCTCCACGTATCACCATTTTCCGGGCGGCAAACAGGAACTGCTGGCGCGTGCCACCACCCTGGCCGGCGACAAGGTCGATGCGCTGCTGGCCGAGCTGTTGCAGGACGGCGCAGGGCAGGGCCTGCAGCAGTTTCTGCAGCGATGGCGTGCGCGCCTGCTGCGCACAGGCTTCGCCGCCGGCTGTCCGGTACTGGCTGCAGCGGTGGAAGAACCGGTGGATGCGGTGGCCAGCCTGGCGCGGGGTGCAGCGGCGTCTGTCTTTACGCAGTGGGAGCAGCGCCTGGGCAGCGCGCTGGCCGCCGCCGGCCACGCGCCAGCACAGTCCGCCGCGCAGGCGACATTGATCATCGCCAGCGTGGAAGGGGCCGTGGCGATGTGCCGGGCGATGCAGGACATCGGCCCGTTCGACCGGGTAGCCGCGCAGTTGCAGGCGCTGGTCGCGCAGCCAGGGCGCGGCGACGCGGTCGGCGCCCGGCCGGCGCGCAGGTCAGGGAAACGCGCTCCAGCCGGCTGAGGAAGGCCGCCGGCGATTCAACGCGCCGGCAGCGCCGACAGCAGGTCAGACAAGCCCAGCCAGCCGATCTGCACGCCGATGCACAGGATCACAAACGCCAGCAGGCGCACCACCACCTGCGTGCCGGTGCGCCCCAACAGCGATTGCAGGCGGCACGCATAGCGCATGCACAGGTAAATCAACACACACAGTGCCAGCAGCGCGCTGGCGGCTGCCGCCAGGTGCACCGCGGCCGGCCCTTCGGCCGGCGACGTGGTGCCCACCGCGATGGCCACCGCGATCGAACCTGGGCCCACCGTCAGTGGCAGCGTGAACGGATAGAACAACTGCGAAGTCACCGATGCGTCCACATCGTCCCGGGCTTCTTCCTGCGCCGCGCCGGCCAATGAGCCTTGCTCGCTGTGCGCCGGTGCCTGCAGCAGGCGCCACCCGGTGGCGGCGATGACCAGCCCGCCGGCCAGCCGCAGTACCGCGATCGAGATGCCGAAGAAGGACAGCACGTAGGCACCGATGGCGATCGAGGCGGCCAGCATCACCAGGCTGTTGAGCGCCACCGCACGCGCTACCCGGCTGCGCTGGGCGGGGCTGGCGTCGGGCAGGATGCCCAGCACCATCAGCGCGGCGCCCGGCGGATTGATCACTGGCAGCAGGCTGGTGAAGATCACCAGGAAGGTGTGGCTGAAGTCATTCCACATGGCAGGCTGAAGCGGCGCCAGGGCGCGGGTGGGGAAGGCGGCACCACGATGACGCCGCGGCCGTGAAGGGCGCTTGATCCCGGCCAAGCCCGTGCACGGCATGCCCGGACCGCGGAAGGCGCGCGCGCAATGCGCCTGCGCTTGCCGGGGCGGGCGTGGCCTGGATGAGCGCGGTTACGGGCGTCCGTTGTTGTTGGCTGCGTTGGCCGCCTGGCGCAGTTCCTGGTCAGCCTGGATCAACAGTTGGCGTGCACGCTCGGCGTGGCCACCCAGATGCGAGTCGTTGTCCTGCTGTGCCATGCCCACCCATTGGTAGGCCTGCACGATATGCACCTGCGCGTTGCGCAGGTTGCCGTGGCGCTCCCCGATGTTCACGGTCGGCGCCTGCGCCTGGGCAATGCCGGCAAGGATGAACGCGCCGATCAAGGCGAACGGGGCAAGGCGGGAGATGCGGTTCATTGCAGCGGCTCCGAAGCGAAAGGGGGGGGCCGCAATGCGCAGCAACGGCGGCCGCAGCAGCAGCGTAAGGCGACAGCCGCCGCGGTCTCTTGACCTGGGTCAAGTGCAACGCGATGTGGGCCGGCTCCAGGTGCACGCCGCAGCAGGGCTCCAGCGCCGCATGGAATGCACTGAACCAGTAGAAATACTGGTGCCTTACGTCTTGTATGGCCGGCTGCCACCCCTACACTGGAACCGTGCGCTACCTGCTGGATGTTCAACAAGGCGGCGTACGCATGGCCTGCAGCGGCGGAGCCCGCACAGCCCCGGCAGGCACCGGCAAGGCGAATGCCGTCGTGCCTTTTCGTGTGGATCGGCTGGGGCAAGGCGGCAGGGATTCCAGACCTGCCAGACGTGCCTGTGTATCAGGCGACGCACCACGCAGGAGAGCCACCCGCATGGTTACCCCCTTTGGCCTGCCTCCGGCGCGCGGCCGGGAGTGCTGTTCCTGCCCGCTGGGCCCGGGCTGCTTCCCAGGCTCGCTGGAGGCGGTCAACCTGCGTGAGCTGGAAGGGCTCATCGAACACACCGCCCCTGCGTACGCCGGCAGCTTCCTGTTCCGCCAGGGCGATCGTTTCGAGCACATCGCAGTGATCCGGCTAGGCACGGTCAAGACGTATGCCATCGACCGCGAAGGTCGCGAACAGACCACCGGCTTCCACATGCCGGGGGACTTCATCGGCCTGAGCGCCATCGACGACGGGCGTCATCCCTGCAACGCCGTGGCGTTGGATACGGTGACCCTGTGCAGGCTGCCGTTCCGGGCCACCGCCGACCTGGCCGCGCGCATGCCGATGCTGCAGGCCAAGCTGTTCCGCCTGATGAGCCGCGATATCGCGCGCGCCACCCGGTTGTCGTGCAACAACGCGGCCGACGAGCGCCTGGCCGCGTTCCTGATCGGCATGGCCGATCGCATGGCCGCACAGGGCTATTCCTCACGTCGCTGGCAGCTGACCATGTCACGCATGGATATCGCCAACTACCTGCGACTGGCCCCGGAAACCCTGAGCCGGCTGTTGCGCCGCTTCCAGGCCGAAGGCCTGGTCAGCGTGGACGGGCGTGAGGTGGAGGTGCGCGGGCGCGAACGCCTGCAGGCGTTGGCGGCGCTCGAGCCGGCGCGCGTGGCGTGTGCCGATCAGGCCCGCAGCGAAGCCGCATAGCGGCCGGTGACGTGGCTGGCGGTCAGCAGCGCGGGCACCGTGGCCACCGCCCCGGCCAGCACCAGCAGCGCCGCCGTCCACATCCCCGGCACCAGGTGGCGATGGCGGCGGCGGATGAAACGGGGCGACAATCCCCCTGTCGGCTCGGTATCGGGCCGGCGCGTAGACGGCCAACGTGCCAAACAGCAGCAGCGACAGCACCTCGATCAGGCCGCCGTGTCGGCGCGGCCCGGTCCAGTCGCGCAGGCACAATGCCAACGCGGCCAGGGCCGCCGCCGAGAGCCCGGCGGCGCGCCGCGCCTGGGCCTACAATGCGCGGCATTCCACATTCCACGGCAAGGACGTCCGCATGTTGCATCACCTGTCCCTTGGGGTCCGCGACCTGGCCGCGGCCGGCGCGTTCTACGACGCCGCGCTCGGCGCGCTGGGTTATCGCCGTGTCTTCGACGATGACACCGCGATCGGCTACGGGCTGGTCGATGACCAGGACATGCTGTGCCTCAAGCTGCGCGAGGATGCCGCCGCGCCCGGGCCCGGCTTCCACCTGGCCTTCAGTGCCGCCACGCGGGAGGCGGTGCACGACTTCCATCGCGCCGCGCTGCAGACCGGTGGGCAGGACAACGGCGCGGCCGGCCTGCGCCTGGACTACGGCGATCACTACTACGCTGCCTTCGTGATCGACCCGGATGGCCATCGCCTGGAGGCCGTGACCAAACAGGTGCAGGCATGAACCGGCCGGTGGTGTGGACGTCCACGCCGCTGCGGCCACTGCGCGGCGACAGTGAAATGGCCCATGCCCGCCGGCAGCTGCAATGGCGTGGCTGGCCGCGACTGCCGGTGGGGGCGCTCTGGGCGGCCCCTGGCCGGGTTGTGCGGGAGACAAGGCGGCACGCCACCTCCCTGGCCGACGTCGTGCAGACGCTGCGAGGGACATGCGCATGCTCCAACGATTGCTGAAAGGTGCCACCGGTGGCGTGGCAGGACTGGGCGCACTGGTGTTGGGCCTGCTCTGCAGCGGGATCACGGCGGTGCTGGTGACCGTGATGGGTGCGGTGCTGCTGCCACGCCTGTTGCTGCCATTGCAGGAGCAGGGCATGGCACCGCCGGCGCTGTCCAGTGCATTTGCCAGCAGTTACGCGCTGGTGTGGCTGGGCCCCGCGCTGGTGGTCTTGGTCGCCGTGTTCGGCCGCCGTCTGCGCTACTGGCTGGCCGGCGTGCTGGGTGTTGCCGCGATGCTGCTATGGGGGAGCTTTGCGGTGATGGCGATGTACCTGGCGCTGTTCTCGCAGGCGGCGGCGATCTGAAGCAACGCGCTCAGGGGCGGCAGAACCCGCGCTGTCACCCGGCACGGCTCCGTCGAGACCGGCCCCCCGCAGCGGGAGGGCGGCCGTGGGCGGTCCGACGCGGTCAGGGCCCGATGCGGTCCAGCCGTCATCCTGGCAGCGCCGGGCATCGGCGCCGCTGGGCGGCGTGCTGTCATCTGCCTGTGGCCTGCGCCTTGTGAGTGGCCGCGACGGTAGCGCGGCCTGGCGGGCGCAGTTCAGTCGAAGCGCCAGCGCAAGCCGGCATATACCCCGCGCCCTTCGCCCGGGGTAGAGCGCGCCACGTCCTTGCCGGCATCGTTGTAACCGGGCGTCACCGTCGCCGCGTAGTGGCGGTTGCCGATGTTGCGCAGCTCCGCCCACGCCTGCCAGCGGCCGCTGGACGCATCGAAGCCAACCTGGCTGCCGATGATGGCGTGACTGTCGGCACGGAAGCTGTTGGCGTAGTCCACGAACATCGACGAGGCGTACTCGGTGTCGAGCGCGGCGTAGAAGCCGGTTGGATGGTTGTAGCGCAACTGGGCCTGGTAGGAATGGCGCGGCAGGCCGGGCAGGCGGTTGCTGCCGAATCGCGCATCGTGGCGATAGCGGAAATCGCTGAAGGTGTAAACCTGGCGCAGCGACAACCGACCCTCGCGACCTTCCCACATCGTGCTGTCCAGACCGGCCTCGATGCCGCGATGCATGGTGGGGCTGGCATTGTTCTCGGCCACGAACAGGTTCGGAACGGGCATTACTTCCACGCTCAGTAGTTCGTGCAGCACGCGGGCGTAGTAGCCGGTCAGTTCCCAGCGGCCCAGTGCGCTGTCGCCGCGTGCGCCCAGCTCCAGCGTGGTGGCGGTCTGGTTGTCCAGGGGTAGCGGCGCGCGCTGGCGGCCGGTGGAGGCACCGTTGCCGGCACCGAAGTACTGGTTCGACCCCCAGATCATCGACCACGGGTGCGCCGGTTCCACCGACCGGCTCAGGTTGCCGAACCACTGCAGCTGCGGCGTCTGCTGCCACGTAACGCCGATGCGCGGCGCGTAATCCCAGTGCTGCTCGCGCAGGCGTTCAGGCGTGGCCGGCCAGGTCACCTGCACATCGCGGCGGGTGTTGATCAGTGCCAGCCCGGTCTGCAGGTGCAGCGCATCGGTGAGGGCCAGGTCGTTGCTGGCATGCAGGGTGCTGTCGGTCCCGTGGTGCGAGAAGTCGCGCGTGTGCGTGCCGGCGGCGTAGCCGTTGTTGGCAAAGCGCAGGGACTCGCGCACGTCCGCATCCAGGTCGTGGGTCACGCGCAGGCCCAGGGTGGTCACGCTGTCACGTCCGAACAGCACGTGGCGATGGCGGTAGTCCACGCTGGCGTTGAGGTTGCTGTAGTCCAGCTGCTGCCGGTACAGGCTTTCGTTCAAGTCCATCGGGTACTTGTGGTACGCCAGCCCGACCTGCAGCGAGGACGCCTCGTCGATCTGCCAGGTGGTCATGTTGCCGATGAAGGTGCTGCCCGGTTGCGGGCGGCGTGCGTCGATGGCCAGATTGGCCGGATTGGCCGCGCGCGGATCGTTGCGGATCTGCGCGCGGGTGAGGCGCCCGGGCGTTTCGTGATTGGTTTCGCGGTAGCGCACGAAGAAGCGCGTTTCCAGGCTCGGGGTGATCTGCCAGCCCAGGTTGGCCATCACGCCCTGGCCGTCGCTGCGCGCATGGCGCTGGTAGCCGTTCGATTCGGTATCGGTGTAGGCCAGGTAGTAGTCGACATCGCCGCTCACCCCGCCATAGCCGACGCTGCGCTTCTGGTAGCCGCGACTGCCTGCTTCGTACTGCAGTTCCAGCCCGCCCGCATCACGACCACTGCGGCTGATGTAATTGATCGCACCGCCCAGTGCCAACGCGCCACGCTCGATGCCGTTGGCACCGCGCAGTACCTCCACACGACTCAGCCACAGCGGTTCCAGCAGTTCGTAGGGCGTACCCCCCGGGCCGGTCAGTGGCAGGCCATCCAGCGACACCGAGATGCCCGACGCATGCGCGCCCGGCCCGCGGTTGATGCCCGAGCCACGGATGGACACCTTGGTGCCCTCGTTACCGGGCGATTGCGCGCTGATGCCAGGCTGGTAAGCCAGCACGTCGGCACTGCTGGACAACCGGCCGTCGGCCCTGGCCAGGTCAATCACGTTGCCCGCACCGGGAACGCGCTTGAGCGCTGCACGGGCCTGCTCGGTCTCGCTGGCGGCGGTGACGTTGACCGCGTCGAGCGTGGTGGCTTGCGGGGCGGCGTGGGCGGTGGCGGCCATGCCGAGGGTGACGGCCAGGAACAGCAGGGATCGGGTGGGGCGGTGCGACGAGAGCGACATGTGGACGTGCTGTAAACCAAAAAGATGGCGCGCAAGTTAACAGGTATGGCGCAGCGCGTCACCCGTCAATGCCGTACGGGTGTCAGTCGGCGCGCGCTGTCGGTAGAGCCGCGCCTTGCGCGGCGGCGCTTCGCGCCGTCGCCCGTGACCGCGCATGCGATCGATCGGAGGTTGCAGCGGTCAGCCGCGACAGGCCGGAAAGCGACTGCAGCCCACGAAGATGTCGCCTGTTCTGCGATTGCGACGTTCCACCATCGGGGCGCTGCAGCGCTTGCAGGGCGACCCCGCAGAGGCAGGCTGCGCGGCCGTCAACACCGGCGCAGGCCTTGTGGCAGCCATTGCCGTCGACGGTGCCTGTACCTTCTGAATCATTCGCAGAAGGTCTTCGCCGGCGGCCAGCGTGATGGGTTTTCCGACAATGAAGGCCTGCGCGTCGCGGGTGAATCCCCCGCTGCTGACAACCAGCACGGCGTCTGCGCGGTGATGGGCCAGCAGCCCATACATCTCGCGTACCACCGACACGCCGACCTGCTGGCGCCGCCATTGCTTGCACTGCACCAGCGTGCGTTTGCCGTCGCGGCGCAGGACCAGGTCGATGCCGCCGTCGGCACCGCCCAGTCCGGTTTCTTCGACGGTGTAGCCCTGTCGCCGGTAGGCCTCGCCGACGAGTCGTTCGAAGTCACGCCATCCGTTGCTGGAAAGGCTCTCCAGCCCGGTGCGGGTGTCCAGTAACCGGCGCCGCCGACGCGCGCCGGCCCATGACGCCATTGCTGCCAGCAGGCAGAGGCCCAGCCATAGCCATGCAACCACAGCCTGCGCAGCTACGCCCGCAATCAAGGCAGTTGCCGTGCCAGCGGCGCGCTCGTGCCACTGCGGAGCGAGCATGCGCAAGGCAGCGAAGCCAAGCGCGCCTGCGCCAACATTGACGTACCACGGCCATGTGGCCATGACGTCTATAAAATGCGTGCGCCCGCGTCCCATGCGTTCTTCCTCCCAGGTGAATGCACATTGTAGGGCGGGCCGGCACGACGCCAGCGGGTGGCGACCCACGCGCAGTTGAGGGCGGACCGTCTTCGCGCCGAGCCAGCCGTTGCGTTCGCGTGGATTTCAGCCCCGAACCAGCGGGATGCCGGGGGACGTTTCCGCGATACTGTCAGACGAAGTCACGCAACAGGAGAACCGCTTGGCCAAGCAAGGCGAATTCAAGAAACTGCTGGACTACCTGCAGAAAATTCCGGCCATGTCGACGTCGCCGATGCACTGGGGCAGGGGTGGGGACAGCACCTGGTATGTGGGGTTCACGCTGGATCTTGCGCATCCGCTGGCATGGAGCGCCGTGCAGGAGCTTGCGTATGTGATCAACGGATTGTCTGTGACCGAAGCGCTGCCGACGGCGTTCATGCCCGTGGCGCCGCCGCCGTATCTCAATGGCCCGGCCAGTGAATTCCTGTCGTGGCGGATTCACTCCAACGGCGCGGGATTCTCGCCGGATGATCTGCTGGGTTGGCTGGAAGGGCGATTGCCGCAGCCGGTGGAAGATGCGACGCAGTGGATGCCGTCGTTCAACGCGGATGGCGACGCGCCGTTGGACGGTTAGCTCGCAAGGGCAGCCGGGCAGAGCCCGGCGCTACGGCATGCCGCGGCAGGTCCCGACCGTGGGTCGGGACACCTCCGGATCAGCCCAGAATGCCCGGCAGATCCAGCCCCTTCTCCTTCGCGCACTCCACCGCGATCTCATACCCGGCATCGGCATGCCGCATCACGCCGGTGGCCGGGTCGTTCCACAGCACCCGTGCAATCCGCTTGGCCGCCGCTTCGGTGCCATCGCACACGATCACCATGCCCGAATGCTGCGAGAAGCCCATGCCGACGCCGCCGCCGTGGTGCAGCGACACCCAGGTGGCGCCGCTGGCGGTGTTGAGCAGGGCGTTGAGCAACGGCCAGTCCGACACCGCATCGGAGCCATCGGCCATCGCTTCGGTCTCGCGGTTCGGCGAGGCCACGCTGCCGCTGTCCAGATGATCGCGGCCGATCACCACCGGCGCCTTCAGTTCGCCGTTGGCCACCATCTCGTTGAACGCCAGGCCCAACCGGTCGCGGTCGCCCAGGCCCACCCAGCAGATGCGCGCGGGCAGGCCCTGGAACTTGATCTTCTCGGCGGCCATGTCCAGCCAGCGGTGCAGGTGCGGGTTGTCTGGAATCAGCTCCTTGACCTTGGCGTCGGTCTTGGCGATGTCTTCCGGGTCGCCACTCAGCGCGGCCCAGCGGAACGGGCCGATGCCGCGGCAGAACAGCGGGCGGATGTAGGCGGGCACGAAGCCGGGGAAATCGAACGCATCTTCCACGCCTTCTTCCAGCGCCATCTGGCGCAGGTTGTTGCCGTAGTCCACCGTCGGCACGCCCAGCGCGTGGAAGGCAAGCATGGCGCGGATATGGGTAGCCATCGAGGCGCGCGCGGCCTTCTCCACAACCTTCGGCGCGGACACGCGCTTGTCGTCCCATTCCTCTACGGTCCAGCCCTGCGGCAGATAGCCGTTGACCGGGTCGTGCGCGGAGGTCTGGTCGGTCAGCAGGTCCGGCTTGACCCCGCGCAGCAGCAGTTCGTCCAGCACGTCGGCGACGTTGCCGAGCAGGCCCACCGACAGCGGTTTCTTGGCCGTGCAGGAGTCCTCGATCAGGCGCAGCGCCTCATCCAGGTTGTCGGTCCAGGTGTCCAGGTAGCCGGTGCGCAGGCGCATCTCGATGCTGCTCTTGCGGCACTCCACCGCCAGGCACGAGGCACCGGCCATCACCGCGGCCAGCGGCTGCGCGCCGCCCATGCCGCCCAGCCCACCGGTGAACAGCCATTTGCCGGCCAGGCTGCCGTTGTAGTGCTGGCGGCCCATTTCCACGAAGGTTTCATAGGTGCCCTGCACGATGCCCTGCGCGCCGATGTAGATCCAGCTGCCGGCGGTCATCTGGCCATACATCGCCAGGCCCTTTTTATCCAGCTCGTTGAAGTGGTCCCAGTTGGCCCAGCGCGGCACCAGGTTGGAATTGGCGATCAGCACGCGCGGTGCGTCCACGTGGGTGCGGAACACGCCCACCGGCTTGCCTGACTGCACCAGCAGGGTCTGGTCGTCGTCCAGCCGCTTGAGCGTTTCCACGATGGCATCGAAGCTTTCCCAATCGCGGGCGGCGCGGCCGATACCGCCGTACACCACCAGTTCCTGCGGGCGCTCGGCCACGTCCGGGTGCAGGTTGTTCATCAGCATGCGCAGCGGCGCTTCGGTCAGCCAACTCTTGGCGGTGAGCGTGGTGCCGGTGGGCGCGATGATGGTGCGGGACGGGTCGTTGCGGGTCATGCGGCGCTCCGGTTGGTTGCAAATTCAAGGCAGGCGTTGAGCACCTGCGCCAGGGTGTGACGCAGCGGTGCGGCGTGGTCGGGGTCCAGCGGGGTGGGCCAGCTGTGCTCGTCCACCTGGTCCGGGGCGGGCTCGTGCATGTAGCCACGGCAGGCCAGTTCCATCTGCAGGCTGTGCACGCCACCGGGGATGTTGCTGTAGTGGCGGGTAATCCAGCCACCTTTGAAGCGTCCGTTGCGCACGTGGGGCATGCCGCTGATCCGGCACAGGTTGTCCACCACATCGCTGAGTGTGTTGTCGCAGGACGTATCGACCGCGCCCGACGGCCCGGCGGTGCCCAGGTTGAACTGCGGCAGCTCGCCATCGAACAGGTGCGGGATATGCGAGCGGATGGAATGCGCGTCATACACCACCACCGTGCCGTGGCGTTCGCGCACGCGTGCGATCTGTGCGGCCAGCGCGTTGTGATAGGGCGCGAAATAGGTGTCGCGGCGACGCGCGATCTCGGCGACGTCCGGTTCCATGCCCGGGTGATACAGCGGCTGGTTGTCGAAGGTGGTCAACGGACACAGGCCGGTCGTGTTCTGGCCCGGGTACAGCGACACCCCACTGGGGTCGCGGTTGAGGTCGATCACCGAGCGCGAGATCGCCGAGCGCACCGTGGTGGCACCCATGCCGCGCGCGAAATCGTACACCTCATGCACCCACCAGTCGGCATCGCGACGGGCCAGCCAGGGCGACGGGTAGCGGTCGATCAGGTCATGCGGCAGCTCGCTGCCGGTGTGCGGGAAGCTGACGATCAGCGGCGCCTCGCCCTCATGCACCTGCAGCCATTCCGGGTGCAGGGTCATGCCAGCGGCTCGACCTGCGGCAGCACGCCGGCCAGGCCCTGTGCCAGCGCACCGCTGCGCACCAGCGTGGTGGCGGCCACCATGTCCGGATGGAAGTAGCGGTCGTCCTGCAGGGTGGGCACCTGCGCGCGCAGGCATGCCCGCACCGCCTCCAGCGCGTCGCTGGAACGCAGCGGGGCGTGGAAATCGCAGCCCTGGGCGGCGGCCAGCAGTTCGATGCCCACGACATTGGCCGCGTTTTCGGCCATCGCCAGCAGGCGGCGCGCGCCGTGCGCGGCCATCGACACGTGGTCTTCCTGGTTGGCCGAGGTCGGGATCGAATCGACGCTGGCCGGGTAGGCGCGCTGCTTGTTTTCCGACACCAGCGCCGCGGCGGTGACCTGCGGAATCATGAAGCCCGAGTTCAGGCCTGGCTTCGGGGTGAGGAAGGCCGGCAGCCCGGACAGCGCCGGATCGACCAGCATCGCGGTGCGGCGCTCGCTGATCGAGCCGATCTCGCAGATCGCCATGGCCAGCATGTCCGCGGCAAAGGCCACCGGTTCGGCATGGAAGTTGCCGCCGCTCAGGGCCTCGTTGGTGTCGGTGAACACCAGCGGGTTGTCGGACACGCCATTGGCTTCAATGGCCAGCGTGGTGGCGGCCTGGCGCATCACGTCAAAGGCCGCGCCCATCACCTGCGGCTGGCAGCGCAGGCAGTACGGGTCCTGCACGCGCACGTCGTTGTCGCGGTGCGATTCACGGATCGCCGAGCCCTGCATCAGCGTACGCAGGGTGGCGGCGGTGGCGATCTGCCCGCGCTGGCCGCGGATGCTGTGGATGCGTGGATCAAACGGGGTGTCCGAGCCCTTGGCTGCTTCCACCGAGAGTGCGCCGGTCACCAGTGCGGCATGGAACACGGTGGTGATCGCAAACAGGCCGGACAGCGCATACGCGGTGGAGTACTGGGTACCGTTGAGCAGCGCCAGGCCTTCCTTGGCGCCCAGCACCAGCGGGGCCAGCCCAAGCCTGGCCAGGGCATCGGCGGCCGGCAGCCGCTCGCCGCCCACGAACGCCTCGCCCACGCCGATCATCACGCTGGCCAGGTGCGACAGCGGGGCCAGGTCGCCCGACGCGCCCACCGAACCCTGGCACGGAATCACCGGCACGATGTCGTGCTGCAGGAACGCTTCCAGCAAGGCCAGGGTCTGCGGGCGGATACCCGACGCGCCCTGGGCCAGGCTGGTCAGCTTCAGTGCCATCATCAACCGCACCACGGCGGCGGGCATCGGCTCGCCCACGCCGGCGGCATGCGACAGCACGATATTGCGCTGCAGGGTTTCCAGGTCCTCGCGTTCGATGCGCACGCTGGCCAGCTTGCCGAAGCCGGTGTTGATGCCGTACACCGGCGCGCCCTTGGCCACGATATCGGCCACGGTCTGCGCGCTGCGCAGGACGGCCGCGGCCGAGGCCGGGTCCAGGCGCACGCGCGCGCCGTCGTGAATCGCGCGCCATTGCGCCAGCGTCACCGCGCCGGGCTGCAGGGTCAGGGTAGTGCTCATGGAATCTCCAGACATCACAAGGTTCAGACGGATACGCCGCGCATCACGCGCGCGTGCAGGGGGTTGAAGCCCATGCGGTACACCAGGTCGGCGGGTGCCTCGATGTTCCACAGGGCCAGGTTGCAGTCCAGGCCAACCGCGAGCCGGCCAACGCGGTCGGCGCGGCCGAGCGCCCGCGCCGCTTCACGGGTGAAGCCGGCGATGCACTCGTCCACGGTCATGCGGAACAGGGTGGCGGCCATGTTCATCGCCAGCAGCGGGCTGGTCAGCGGCGAGGTGCCCGGATTGGAATCGGTCGCCAGCGCCAATGGCACCCCGGCTGCACGCAGCGCGGCGATCGGGGGCAGGGTGGTGTCGCGGGTGAAATAGAACGCGCCCGGCAACAGCACCGCCACGGTGCCGGCGGCGGCCATCGCGGTAATGCCATCGGCATCAAGGTGCTCGATGTGGTCGGCCGACAATGCACCGTGGCGCGCGGCCAGCGCGGCGCCATGCTGGTTGCTGAGTTGTTCGGCATGGATCTTGATCGCCAGCCCATGCTGCCGCGCCGCCACGAACACCTGCTCGGCCTGGGCCGCACTGAAGGCGATGTTCTCGCAGAACACGTCCACCGCTTCGGCCAGGCCTTGAGCGGCAACGGCAGGAATCATCACGGTGCACACCTGGTCGATGTACGCCTGCGCTTCCCAGCCCGGCGGAATCGCATGTGCGCCCAGGAAGGTGGGCACGATCTCGACCGCGCGCAGACGGCCCAGCTGGCGTGCCACGCGCAGCTGTTTGGTTTCGTCGTCCAGGCTCAGGCCATAACCGGACTTGATCTCGACCGTGGTGATGCCTTCGGCCAGCATCGCATCCAGGCGCGGCAGGCTGGCGGCGATCAGCTCGGCCTCGCTGGCGGCGCGGGTGGCGCGCACGGTGGAGACAATGCCGCCGCCGGCGCGCGCAATATCGGCATAGCTCACGCCCTGCAGGCGCTGCTCGAACTCACCGGCGCGGTTGCCGGCATAGACCAGGTGGGTGTGGCAGTCCACCAGCCCGGGGCTGATCCAGCGCCCGCCGCCGTCAATGCGCTGCGCCGGCTGCAGATGGGTCTCTGATCCGGCCGCACCCACATGCACGATACGGCCGTCGGTGGCGGCGATGACGCCGTTTTCGATGACCCCCAGGCCAGGGCCGTCGACGGTGATCAGGTGGGCGTGGTACCAGAGGGTGTCACAGTGCATGGCAGCAACCACATCGGTGTATATGTCTATACAATATAGGCGCCACTTCCGGGATGTCCAGTGATGCCAGCCAACCCTGCCGCGACGCTTGTTTTCCATGCCACCCAGGCACTGCTGCCGCAGGGCTGGGCGCGCGATGTGCGCATTGCCTGCCAGGGCGGCACGCTGACCGAGGTCGCCGCAGGCGTGGCCGCCGAACCCGGCGACACCTCCCTGGCCATCGCGCTGCCGGGGCTGGGCAACCTGCACAGCCACGCCTTCCAGCGTGGCATGGCCGGGCTGACCGAGATCGGCGGCAACAGCGGCGACAGCTTCTGGAGCTGGCGTGAGCTGATGTACCGGTTCCTGGCCCACCTGCAGCCCGACGCGGTGCAGGCCATCGCCGAGCAGGCCTATGTGGAAATGCTCGAATCCGGCTTCACCCGGGTAGGCGAGTTCCACTATCTGCACCACGCCGCCGATGGCACCCCGTATGCCAACCGAGCCGAGATGGCCGAGCGCATCGCCGCCGCCGCCCAGGGCAGCGGCATCGGCCTGACCCTGTTGCCGGTGTTCTATGCGCATGCCGATTTCGGCGGGGCCGCGCCCAACCCGGCGCAGCGCCGCCTGATCCACGACGTGGACGGGTTTGCCGAGCTTCTGCAGGGCTGCACCCGGGCACTGCAGGGCAGTGACGACGCGGTGCTGGGCATCGCACCGCACAGCCTGCGCGCGGTTACCGGCGAGGAGCTGGCCGCGCTGCTGCCGCTGACCGCCGGCCCGGTGCACATCCATATTGCCGAGCAGACCCGCGAAGTGGACGCCTGCGTGGCCTGGAGCGGGCTGCGCCCGGTACGCTGGCTGTACGAACACGCGGCCGTGGACGAACGCTGGTGCCTGGTGCACGCCACCCACGTGGACGCTGATGAAGTGCAGCGCATGCTGGCCAGCCGCGCAGTGGTCGGGCTGTGCCCGATCACCGAGGCCAACCTGGGCGACGGCCTGTTCCCGATGCAGGCTTTTGCACGCGGTGGCGGCCGGTTCGGCGTCGGCAGCGATTCCAACGTGCTGATCGATGCCGCAGAAGAGCTGCGTCTGCTCGAATACGGCCAACGCCTGCAGCTGCGCGGGCGCAATGTGCTGGCGCCCGGCGACGGACTCTCGACAGGCCGCTGGTTGTTCGAGCAGTCGCTGCGCGGTGCCGGCCAGGCGCTGGGCGTGGCCACCGGGCTGCAGGTGGGCGCCCCGGCCGATGTGGTCGAACTGGACCCGGCGCACCCGGCGCTGATCGCCCGCGATGGCGATGCCTTGCTTGACAGCTGGGTGTTCGCCGCACGTAATGGTGCAGTGCGTTCGGTGTGGCGCCAGGGTCGCCAGCTGGTCCATCAGGGCCGCCACCTGCAGCGTGATGCCGTGGCCGCCCGTTTCGCCCGCGCATTGCATTCGTTGTTGTCGGCCCGCTGAGTGCCGGTCGCCCCCATCCAGGACTCCCGAGTGACGGGCAAGAAAGCAGAAACCCTCAACCAGCGCATCCGCGCCGATCTGGAAAGCCGCATCCTCAGTGGTGAATGGCCGCCGGGTTTCCGCATTCCTTACGAGCATGAGCTGATGGAGCAGTACGGCTGCTCGCGGATGACCGTGAACAAGGTGCTGACCGCGCTGGCCGAAAGCGGCATGATCGAGCGCCGCCGCCGCGCGGGTTCGTTCGTGGCGCGGCAACCGCCACATCTGGAACAGGTGGCGCTGGAAATCCCCGATATCGCGATGGCCGTGGGCGCGCGCGGGCATGTTTATGGATATCAACTGCTGGAGCGCGCCTATCGGCCGCCGCGTCCGCAGGTGGCCGAGGAAGTGGCCTTGGCCGGCGGCGAAAAGCTGCTGGCAATCCGCTGCCTGCACCATGCCGATGGCCGGCCGTTCGCGCTGGAGCACCGCCTGATCAGCCCGGTGGGGGTGCCGGAGGTGCTGGAAGTGGATTTCGACACCACCGCACCGGGTAGCTGGCTGCTGCAGAACGTGTCCTGGACGCGCGCCCAGCACCGCATCAGCGCGTGGGGCGCCGATGAGGCGGCGGCCGTGCTGTTGGAGGTCAAGCCTGGCACGGCGTGCCTGGTCATCGACCGCCTCACCTGGCGTGGCGAACAGCCCATCACCTGTGTGCGCCAGATGTTCCTGGGCGATGCCTGGGACCTGGTGGCGAAGTTCGCCCCCGGCGCAAGGTAATGCCGGCCGCTCGCCGGCTGCGCTACCGGCGCACGATCAAAGCGTAGCGCACTGCCGCCAGCGCACCGGCTCGTCCACGCCCGGGCGCGGGTTCAGCTGGATACGCACGGTGCGCAGGGCCGGGTAGCGCTTCACCTCCGCGCATACGCCCGGCCAGATCGCGTCGATCTCGTCGCTGCGGTTCACCGCCAACGTCTGCCGGGTCAGCCAGAACGCGCTGGCCACGCCGGGCTGGGTGGCCAGGCTGCGGCTGAGGTCTTTCTGGTACCGGGCCAGCGTGGCCGGGTCGGGATCGGCGTCGTCACCCAGAATGCTCTGCTCGGCACCGCCGCCAGCGGCGGGGGCGGCCCGGTTGGCGGGCCTTGTGTCCGTGGTGGTTGCCGGGTCTACCGCCGCCGCCGCTGGCACGGTGGCCGCTGCGGCGGGCGCCACGTCAGGGGCGCCGGCCAAGGGGGCCGGGGCGGGCGCGTGCTCCAGTCGGGAGGTCAGGTAGCCCATGCCCACCAGCAGCCCCAGGGTCAGCGAGCCCAGTGCTGCGATGGAGATCCGTCGGATCGCCTCGCGGCGCGCCGCGTTCTTGATCTGCGCTTCCATGTCGCCGGGCAGGTAAGGCTGCAGCAAGGGCCACAGCAGGTGTCCGTCGAGCACCTCCACGGCTTGCTTCTCGGCCGCCACGCGACCGTCGCGCTCGACCTTGCCTTCGGTGATGAGGATGCCGCCGCGGGCGCCGGCCAGGCGCGCGGCGGCACCCAGCTCGTTCACCGCAGCGGTGCCGATGCGGTAGGCACGGCCGTGCTTGCACGACAGCAGCCAGCGGTGCTGGGCGTCCTGCATGAGGAAGTCGCTGCGCGGCTCGCGGCTGTCATCCACTTCGCCGGGCACGTCCTGCAGGCCACGCTGCTCGCGCATCGCGCGGCGCACGATCTCGGAAAAGTCACGCCAATGCATGCCGGCCAAGGCATTGAGCCCGAGCCGGGTCTCCTTGCGGCGACGCTTCACCAGCCAGAACCAGGCAGCGGCAAGCGACCAGACGATGAGGGCCAACAGTAAAGCCAGAATCCAGGAGAACATGGGGCGCTAGAGATGAACACGGATGTGCGGGGGACAGTTTATATGCGCTCGCAGGTGTCTGCGGGGTGTCGTCAGTGCGATCCACGCGACGTCGGGCGTGCGCCGGGCGACGAATGTCTCACTTTTGAATCGCAGACACAGAAAACCCGCCAATCCTTAGCCGTGAGGGGAGGGAACAAACGGCGCAGAAGCGATTGGCGGGTCTGTCTGGATTGTCATCAATGCGGTGCTGCTTTGCAACATGCCACGGCCATGCCGGCCCGGCTGGCCCTCACGACCCGCCCGGTGCCTGGTGCGTGCCCGGCGCGGGGTCGGCTTGGGGCGCCGCATTGCGGGCCTCGGCACGGTTGACCCGGGCATTGAGCGCATCGATCCGTGCGTTGAGCGCGGCCACGTCCTCGGCGGTGGGGATGTGCAGGCGCTTGAGCACCCCTTGCACCCGGTCATCGAAGGCTTTTTCGACCTTGTCCCAGGTGCCGGCTGCCTTCTCGCGGGCCTCGCCCAGGTGTTCTTCCACGTTGTCGCGCCAGCGCGGGGTGTCGCCGGACTGTTCGCGTTGGCGAGCCTCGATGGTTTCGCCTTCCCTGACCAGCGTATCGAACACGCGGCTGCCTTCGGCCTGGGCACGCCCGAAGGCTCCCAGGCCAGCCAGCCATACCTGTTGGGCCGAACCGGTCAGCCGGCGCGAAAAGCGCTCGGCCTGTTCCTGCAGCGAGGGCTTGTCGTCGGGGCGGCGGGTATCGCGGTCGTCGAAGTCGTCGTGTGCGGTCATGGGGCGATCCTGTGGATGGACACCCCGGATGCTAATCAGCGCCGGCTTTGCACGATGTGATGGCCCGCGCGGTCCGATCCGCCGGGTTCAGCCCAGCTTTTCCTTCAGCACGCGCTGGATCTCGCTCTCCACCATGCCCTTCATCGCCGACAGCAGGAACCCCAGCTTGGCGGTGACATGGACCTGGCCGGGCTGCAGTTGGATGGCGCCATCAACGCCGGAGCCATTGAAATTCAGCACATCGCCCACCCAGCTGCTCTGCAGGCCGAAACGCTCGGACAGCTTGGCGGCCACCTCTTCGATCGCCTGGCGGGCGCCGTCGACGGGCAGGGCGTGGGCGTGGCGGATATCGATGCTGGACATGGGAACTCCTGGCGGACGGCAGCGGGGAAGGGCGTGCATTGTGCGCATCCTTGCGTCCAACTCCAAGGACTGCATCACACTTCTTCTTCGATGACATGCAACCTGCTAGGCTTTCGCCGCGTGCAGAACCTGCTAGTTCACTTCACCCAACGCCAACACCCCGACCAGCCGCTGCGGCCCGGGGTGCAGCGCATCGTGCGCCATGCATCGGGCACCGTGCGGCTCGGCGGCGACGCGGCCGGCACGTTGCTGCTGGCCCAGTTCTGCCTGGATGATCGAGGGCTGTGGCTGCAGGTGGCAACCGGCACCCGCGGCATCCACGTCAACGGGCGGCCGGTGCGGCGCATGGCGATGCTGCGCGCTGGCGATGCGGTCTATGTCGACGGCGTGGAAATGCTCATCCAGGGCCCGTGCGAGGTGCTTGCCCAGGCACCGCCGCGCAGTGACGCGGGCAGCGACGAGCAACGCCTGCTGCGCGGGTTGGGCGGCCAGCACCACGGCCGCGGTTTCACCCTGGACCGGCCGCGCCTGATCGGCCGCAGTGCCGAGGCCGACATCGGCATCGACGATCCGGCGTTCGCCGAGCAGCATGCGCGGCTGGAGCTGCACGGCGATCGCGTGCTGCTGCGCGACCTGGGCGCGGGGGAATCGACCCGGGTCAACGGCGTGGTGGTTCGCCATTGCTGGCTGCAGCCCGGCGACCAGCTGGTGTTCGATACCCAGCACCGTTTCGTGCTGGAAGTGCCGCATGACGGCCGCAAGCGCATCTTCAGCGAAGACGAGGATGACCTGCTCGATCTGCCGGCCCCGGCCGACGTCGGGGCCAGGCCGCAGCGGGTCAGTCGCTGGCCGTGGCTGCTGGCCAGTTCGCTGCTGCTGGCCGCAGCCATCAGCGGCCTGCTCTGGTTCGGGGCACGGTAAACCGCCGCGCGTCGCCGGCCAGCAGCCGGCGCAAGCGGATTTCGCCCGGTCGCCGCGAGCCGTTGTCCGGCTGCAATAGATTCGTTTGCAACCAAATTGGCCTTGTGCTGCAAGGCCTAAAGCCTGGTGCGCTGCGGCATACTAGGGGTCTTGCCCCATAGGTGTGACATGACGCGCGCGTTCAACTTCAGTGCCGGCCCCGCAACCCTGCCGGAATCGGTCCTGCGCAAGGCGCAGGAAGAGATGTTGGAATGGAATGGCGCTGGCGCCTCCATTGTCGAAATGAGCCATCGAGGCCCGGAGTTCATGGCCGTCGCCGCCAAGGCCGACGCCGACCTGCGCCGCCTGATCGGCATTCCCTACGACTACGCCGTGCTGTTCCTGGCCGGTGGCGCCACCACCCAGCAGGCCCTGCTGGCGCTCAACTTCGCCCAGCCCGGCCAGACCGTGGACTACGTGCTCACCGGGCACTGGGGCAAGACCGCCATCAAGCAGGTGGCGCCCTACGTCAACGTCAACATCGCCGCCAGCAGCGAAGCCAACGGCTTCCACGACATCCCCGCGCGCGACACCTGGCAGTGCTCGGCCGATGCCGCCTATGTGCACATCACCGCCAACGAGACCATCCACGGTGTCGAGTTCCGCGACACCCCGGATGTCGGCCCGGTGCCGCTGTTCGCCGATTTCAGCTCCTCCATCGCCAGCGAACCGCTGGATGTCAGCAAGTACGGCCTGATCTACGCCGGCGCGCAGAAGAACCTCGGCCCGGTCGGCGTGTCGGTGGTGATCGTGCGCCGCGACCTGCTTGAACGCAGCGGCCAGCCGCGCGCGGACATCTTCGATTACCGCTCGCACGTGGCCCGCGATTCGATGCTCAACACCCCGCCCACCTGGAACTGGTACCTGGCCGGGCTGGTGTTCGAGTGGATGCTGGCCGAAGGCGGCGTGGCCGAATTTGCCCGTCGCAATGCCACCAAGGCCGCCCTGGTGTATGGCGCCATCGACGCATCCGGCGGCTTCTACCGCAACCAGGTGGTTCCGGCCGCCCGCTCGCGCATGAACATCCCGTTCTTCCTCCCCGATGACACCCTCAACGCGCGCTTCGTCAGCGAGTCCAAGGCCGCCGGCCTGCTGGCGCTGAAGGGGCACGCTGCGGTGGGTGGCATCCGCGCCTCGCTGTACAACGCCCTGCCGGTGGAAGGCGCGCAGGCGCTGGTGGCCTTCATGGCCGATTTCCAGCAGCGCCACGGCTGAGTCATTCGTTTCGACCGGGGCGCCCGCCGCCCCATTGCACCTGGAATCCCTGATGGCCAAACAACCCGCCAAGCCCACGCCCAAGGCCCGCGCCGCCAAGCCGGCCGCGACCACGCCCGCCGCAGCGAACAAGCCTGCGAAGGCCGCCGTCGCCAAGGCCGATGCCGCGCCGCCCGCGCCAGTGCTCTCCGACGTGCGCGCCAAGATCGACCACATCGACCGCAGCATCCAGGCCCTGATCGCCGAGCGCGCCAACTTCGCCCACCAGGTCGGCAAGGCCAAGGGCAAGCTCGCCGCCGCCGTGGACTACTACCGCCCCGAGCGCGAAGCGCAGGTGCTGCGGATGGTGGTGGACCGCAACGAAGGCCCGCTCAGCGATGAAGTGCTGGTGCACGTGTACCGCGAGATCATGTCCGCCTGCCTGGCCCAGCAGGAGCCGCTGAAGATTGGCTACCTTGGCCCGGAAGGCACCTTCAGCCAGCAGGCGGTGCTCAAGCATTTCGGCCGCTCGGCGCTGGGCCTGCCACTGGCCAGCATTGAAGAAGTGTTCCAGGAAGTGGAAGCGGGCAACGCCGATTTCGGCGTGGTGCCGGTGGAAAACTCGGGGCAGGGCACCATCCAGATCACCCTGGACATGTTCCTCACCTCCAACCTGAAGATCTGCGGCGAAGTGGAACTGCGCGTGCAGCAGTACCTGATGTCGCGCAGCGGCCGGCTGGAGGATGTCGAGCGCGTCTATGGCCATCCGCAGTCGTTCATGCAGACCTCTTCGTGGCTGCGCGCCCACCTGCCCAAGGCCGAGAAGATCCCGGTCTCCAGCAATGCCGAAGGCGCCCGCCGCGCGCGCAACGCCGACGACGCGGCCGCCATCGGTGGCGAAAGTGCCGGGCACGTGTACGGCCTGAAAAAGGTGGTCACCAAGCCGATCCAGAACGATGCCGACAACACCACCCGTTTCCTGGTGGTGGGCCGCAACATCTTCCCCACCTCCGGCCACGACCGCACTTCGGTGCTGGTGTTCATCCATGACAAGCCCGGCGCGCTGTTCGACGTACTCAGCCCGTTCGCCCGCCACGGCATCAGCATGAACCGCATCGAATCGCGGCCCTCGCACAATGCCAAGTGGGAATACGGGTTCTTCATCGACCTGGCCGGCCATGTCGAAGATCCGTCGATGCAGGCCGCCCTGGCCGAACTGGAAGCGCACTCGGCACAGATCAAGATCCTCGGCTCCTATCCGGTGGCCGTGCCCTGATCCAACCAGCGCAGCCGCGTTGCCGCGCTGCGCTCCGGACCTGCGCCATGCCGGTGCAGTGATCCTCCCCGCACAACGTTGCATGGCCGCCCGCGCGGCCGCCCGACAGGAATTCCGATGACCGCTACGCCGTACTGGATCGCCCACAAGGGCCAGCCCCTGCAGGGCAGCCTGACCATTCCCGGTGACAAATCCGTCTCGCACCGTTCGGTGATGTTTGCCGCGCTGGCCGACGGCGTCTCGCACATCGACGGCTTCCTGGAAGGCGAAGACACCCGCGCCACCGCTGCGATCTTCAGCCAGATGGGCGTGCGCATCGAGACGCCGTCGCCGTCGCAGCGCATCGTGCATGGCGTGGGCGTGGATGGCCTGCAGGCCCCGTCCGCACCGCTGGACTGCGGCAACGCCGGCACCGGCATGCGCCTGCTGGCCGGCCTGCTGGCCGCGCAGCCGTTCGATTCGGTGATGGTGGGCGATGAGTCGCTGTCGCGCCGCCCGATGCGCCGGGTGACCGGCCCGCTGGCACTGATGGGCGCCCGGATCGAGACCGAATCCGATGGCACCCCGCCACTGCGCGTGCACGGTGGCCAGGCATTGAAAGGCATCGAATTCGCCTCGCCGGTGGCCAGCGCCCAGGTCAAATCGGCGGTACTGCTGGCCGGCCTGTATGCCGACGGCGAAACCGCCGTGACCGAACCGCACCCCACCCGCGATTACAGCGAGCGCATGCTGCGCGCGTTCGGCGTGGACATCGACTTTTCGCCCGGCCAGGCGCGCCTGCGCGGCGGCCAGCGCCTGCGCGCCACCAACATCGTGGTGCCGGCCGATTTTTCCTCGGCTGCCTTCTTCCTGGTGGCCGCCAGCATCATTCCCGGCTCGGCACTGCGCCTGCGCGCGGTGGGCCTCAACCCGCGCCGCACCGGCCTGCTGGCCGCGCTGCGGCTGATGGGCGCGGACATCACCGAAGAAAACCATGCCGAGCAGGGCGGTGAGGCCGTGGCTGACCTGGTGGTGCGCTACGCCCCGCTGCATGGCGCGGAAATTCCCGAAGCGTTGGTGCCGGACATGATCGATGAGTTCCCGGCGCTGTTCGTGGCCGCTGCCGCCGCGCAGGGCAACACCGTGGTGCGCGGCGCAGCCGAACTGCGGGTGAAGGAGTCCGACCGCCTGGCGGCAATGGCCACCGGCCTGCGCACGCTGGGCGTGCAGGTGGATGAAACCGACGACGGTGCCACCATCCACGGCGGCAGCGTGCTGGGCAGCGGCACCATCGAAAGCCACGGCGACCATCGCATTGCGATGGCCTTTGCCATTGCCGGCCAGCTCAGCAGTGGCCAGGTGCGGGTCAACGACATCGCCAACGTCGCCACCTCCTTCCCGGATTTCGACGGCCTGGCCAGCGGCGCCGGTTTCGGCCTGCGCCAAGCCCCGTAGAGCCGAGCCATGCTCGGCTGCTCTTCGCGCGGTGTTACACCGCCTGGTTGCCGAGCATGGCTCGGCACTACCGACAAAAAGGCCGGCCTGGTAGCCAAACACGGCGCGCCACAACCCACAAAAAGCGGGCCTGGTGGCCGCGCGCGGCGCGGCACGATCCACAAATAGCCCGGTAGAGCCGAGCCATGCTCGGCTGCTGTTCGCGCGGTGTTACACCGCCTGGTTGCCGAGCATGGCTCGGCACTACCGACAAAAAGGCCGGCCTGGTGGCCAAACACGGCGCGCAACAACCCACAAAAGGCGGGCCTGGTGGCCGCGCACGGCACAAATAGCCCGGTAGAGCCGAGCCATGCTCGGCTGCTCTTCGCGCGGTGTTACACCGCCTGGTTGCCGAGCATGGCTCGGCACTACCGACAAAGAGGCGGGCCTGGTGGCCAAACACGGCGCGCCACAACCCACAAAAAGCGGGCCTGGTGGCCGCGCACGGCGCGGCACGACCCACAAATAGCCCGGTAGAGCCGAGCCATGCTCGGCTGCTGTTCGCGCGGTGTTACACCACCTGGTTGCCGAGCATGGCTCGGCACTACCGACAAAGAGGCGGGCCTGGTGGCCGAGCATGGCTCGGCACTACCCACGGAAAAGGGAGGCCTTGGGCCTCCCTTTTCGTTACATGCTACCTGCGCGCTTACCGCTCGGTACGGAAATCCACCGGCACACGCACCACGCTGGCCACGGCACGGCCATTGTGCAGGGCCGGTTCGAACTGCCAATCGCGAACGGTGTTGAGCACGGCCCGGTCCAGGTCGCGATCGCGCGAACCGCTGCGCTGCACGATGTTGGCATCGGTCACCTGGCCACGCGGATCCACGCTCAGGCTGGCCACCACACTGCCCTGCACGCCGCTGCGCAGCGCCGAGGCGGGGTAGTTCGGCTTGGCGTTGCTGGCCAGCGGGCGTGCCTCACGATTGCGTACCGCCACCGGCGCTTTGCGCTCACCGCCGGTGGCCGGCGCCGCCTGGCGGGCGGCGGGCGCGGGCGTGGTGGCAACCGGCGTCTGGGTCGCCGGCAACATGCGCTCCCCGACCGGGGCCGTGCTGGCGTCATCGGGGTTGGCATAGCGCAACCACACCAGCGCAGCGGCGAACATCGCCACGATCAGCGCCATCCACAACCACGGCGAAGTGCCGCGACGCGCGGGTTCATCGGTCACGTCGCGCTGGTGCTGCGGCGAAGTATGCATGTCATGGGCATGGGTAACACTCATGGCGGACTCCTGATGTCGTTTTGACAGCTGCAGTCTTGCCCGGCCCTGGTTGCGAGTGTGTCAGCGATGCGTCAACGCGGCGATTGCATTGCCAGCGAGGTTCAGCTTGATGAGCCGTTGCCCAATCATCGCTGCGTGATGATCGGACTCTGCGCGTTACTGCGGTTTGAAGTCGAACGGCACTTCAATGGTGCCCGGCACCGGCTGGCCGTTGCTTTGCGCCGGATGGAAGCGCCAACGACGCACGGCATCAGAGGCGGCGCGATCAAGCTCGCGTGAACCGCTGCGCTGGATCACCGTGACATTGGACGGATAACCGGTCGCATCCACATCCACGCGTACCACCACGCTGCCGGACTCGCCACGACGCAAGGCCGCCGGCGGGTAGGCCGGCGGAGGCGACTGGTCGGTGATCGGCTGCGGACGATCGCTGGGGACCGCCGCAGCGGGCGCGCTGTCCGGGGTGGCTGCGGCCACGGCGGCCGGCGGCGGGGGAGGCGCGGTTTCCACCAGCTGCGGCTTCTCCGCATCGGCGGGTGGGGCCTTGGCATCGGGCATGTCGCTGGACCCGGCGGCGGCGGCCAGCGGCTCGGGCAGCGGTTCGACGTCGGCCACCTGCTGCGGCGTCTGTGCCGGCCCGGCCTTGTAGAAGTCGTCGTTGCGGCTGCTCAACCACACCAGCACAAACAGCAGGATGCCGACGCCGAAGGCGATGCCGGCAATCATCAGGCTGCGCCGGGGCAGGTGGAAAGTGATGTTCTTGCCAGTAGAAGAGCGGGAAGCGGACATGAGCCATACCGTTGTGAACAACTCGATTCTGCCACGCCGGGGATGACTGGAGGGCGCTACGCCCTCGGCGGGCGGCAGAAATCCGCGTAACAGGCGATAATCCCCCTCCAGACCCGAACCCACCGCCTACGCCATGCTTGATCCAGCCCTGCTTCGCCAACACCCCGCCGACCTTGCCGAACGCCTGCGCAACGCGCGCGGTTTCGAGCTGGATGTGTCCGGGCTGGAGTCGTTGGAGGCGGACCGCAAGCGCATCCAGGTGCGTACCCAGGAACTGCAGAGCCTGCGCAACAGCCGCTCCAAGGCGATCGGCCAGGCCAAGGCCAAGGGCGAAGACGTCTCGGCGATCATGGCCGAAGTGGCGGCCTTCGCCGACGAGCTCAAGGCGTCGGAAGTCGCCCTGGATGAGCTGCGCGACAAGATCGAAGCCATCGCGCTGGGCATTCCCAACCTGCCCGCCGCCGACGTGCCGGCCGGCGCGGACGAAGCCGACAATGTCGAGCAGAAGCGCTGGGGCACCCCGCGCAGCTTCGACTTCCCGGTGCTGGACCACGTGGAGCTGGGCGCCCGCAACCGCTGGCTGGACGCCGAAACCGCCGCCAAGTTGTCCGGCTCGCGCTTCACCGTGCTGCGTGGCCCGCTGGCCCGCCTGCACCGCGCGCTGGCCCAGTTCATGCTGGACCTGCACACCGACACCCACGGTTACCAGGAAACCAACGTCCCGGCGCTGGTCAACGCCGATTCGCTGCGCGGCACCAGCCAGTTGCCCAAGTTTGAAGACGACCTGTTCAAGACCGCCGTGGGCGAGTCCACCCGCTACCTGATCCCGACCTCGGAAGTGCCGCTGACCAATATCGTGCGCGACGAGATCATCGACGCCGACGATCTGCCGCTGCGCATGACCGCCCATTCGCTGTGCTTCCGCGCCGAAGCCGGCAGCGGCGGCCGTGACGTGCGCGGCATGATCCGCCAGCACCAGTTCGAAAAAGTGGAACTGGTGGCCGCGTGCACCGCCGCGCAGAGCGAAGACGAACACCAGCGCATGACCCGCTGCGCCGAAGTGGTGCTGGAAACCCTGGGCCTGCCGTACCGCAAGGTGCTGCTGTGCACCGGTGACATGGGCTTTGCCGCAGTGAAGACCTACGACCTGGAAGTGTGGCTGCCCTCGCAGGACACCTACCGCGAAATTTCGTCGTGCTCCAACTGCGGCGATTTCCAGGCGCGTCGCATGCAGGCCCGCTGGCGCAACCCGGAAACCGGCAAGCCCGAGCTGCTGCATACCCTCAACGGCTCCGGCGTGGCCGTGGGCCGGGCGATGATCGCGGTGATGGAGAACTACCAGAATGCCGACGGCAGCATCACCGTGCCGGACGCGCTCAAGCCCTACATGGGCGGCCTGGACACCATCGCCTGATGCACGAAAAACCCGCCGAACGGCGGGTTTTTTGTTTCTGGGCACGACCCGTTACAGGTGGCCGGGTCCCCACGGGAAACCCGGTAGAGCCGAGCCATGCCCGGCTGCGCTTGGCGCGGGGAATGACCGCCTGGCTGCCGCGCATGGCTCGGCTCTACCGCCGCTGCATGGCCCTTCGCTTACCGACAAAAAGATGGCCCCAGAAGGGGCCATCAGGCGCAACACCGGCGGGGGAGAGAAAACCGGTGCCGCGCACCACGCCACCACGACGAGGGGAGGGAGTGGCGTGGGATGACCCCTTAGGCGGCAGCCAGCTCACGCGGCTGCGGCAACGCGGCCAGCGCCTGGGCAATGGCATCGGTGCGATGCTGCGGCGAGTAGGCAATGCCCTCGGCGCGCACAAACTCCACATCGTCGATGCCGAAGAACGCGAACACCTGGCGCAGGTACGGGTCCTGGAAGTCGGTGGGCGCGCCGGTGTGCAGGCCGCCGCGGCTGCTGGCCACGATCACCCGCTTGCCGCCGGCCAGGCCCACCGGGCCGGTGTCGGTGTACTTGAAGGTGCGGCCGGCCACGGCCAAACGGTCAATCCACGCCTTGAGGGTGGACGCCACGCTGAAGTTGTACATTGGCGAGCCGATGACAACCACGTCGGCGTCCAGGAACTGGGACAGCACCTGCTCGGCATCGGCCACTTCGGCCGGGTCGGACTGGGCCAGCGAACTGCTGCGCAAATGGGCCACCGGCTGCGCGTCCAGGTCGCGGTAGGCCACATCCAGCCCCGGCACCTGGTCGCGCCACTGCTGGACCACGGCCGCCGAAAGCTGGCGGGAAACCGAGTTGTCGCCAAGGACGCTGGCATCGATGTGAAGAAGCTTCATGGCAATCACCTGTTATCTGGGGAGGGGCGGGCAAGGCGCCGCCGACGGAAAACAGATTAGGTTGTTGCTTGGCTGGGATAAAGGTGGTTGAATACCACGTATTGTTCTATATCTGGAACTTCGGTATGCAAGACCTCAACGATCTCTACTACTTCGCCATGGTGGTCGACCACGGTGGTTTCGCCGCCGCCGAACGCGCCCTGGGCATCCCCAAATCGCGCTTGAGCCGCCGCATCAGCCAGCTGGAAACCGATCTGGGCGTGCGCCTGCTGCAGCGCTCCACGCGCCGCTTCGCGGTGACTGACGTGGGCACCAGCGTGCATCGCCATGCCCAGACCATGCTGGCCGAGGCCCAGGCCGCGCGCGAGGTGGTGGACCGCCTCAGCGCCGAGCCACGCGGCCTGGTGCGCGCCAGCGTGCCGGTCTCCCTGGCGCAGATGCAGCTGCCCAAGCTGCTGCCCAAATTCCTGGCCCAGTACCCCAAGGTGCGGTTGCAGCTGAACATCAGCAACCGCCGCGTGGACATCATCAACGAAGGCTACGACGTCGCTCTGCGTGTGCGCTCGCGGCTGGATGACGATGGCAGCCTGGTCATGCGCAGCTTCGGCCAGGTGCAGGAACTGCTGGTGGCCAGCCCGAAATACCTCGACCGCGCCGGCCGCCCCAAGGACCCGGATGAACTGGCCAACCACGTCACCCTGAGCATCAGCGAAGACGAAGCCCGCCAGCGCTGGGAACTGCACGGGCCCGAAGGCGCGGTGCGCCGGGTGGACCTGCAGCCGCGCGTGGCCGGCTTCGATTTCCCGCTGCTGCAGAGCATGGTCAAGGACGGTTTCGGCATCACCATGCTGCCCGAAACCGTCTGCGCCGACGCCGTGCGCAGCGGCGAGCTGGAAGTGGTGCTGCCGGAATGGTCGCTGCCGCAGGGCGTGTGCCACGCCGTGTTCGCCTCGCGCCGCGGCCTGCTGCCGGCGGTGCGCGTGTTCATCGACTTCCTGGCCGAACACCTGCCGCCGCAGCTGGAGGCCTCGCGCCTGCATTGTGATGGCGCGTGTGAGCGGGCCAAGGAGAAGATCAAGGCCAGTGCGTTGGGTGCGTTGGCGGTGGATGCGGGCTGAGGCCCGCACACCGCTGAGTGTTGCGACATAGCGCCGGGCACTGCCCGGCCGGCTTTCCCGCATTACCGACCGAACAAGCGCGCCCACAATGCCGCACTGCGCGGGGTCTTGAGTCGGTGCGCATACTGCCGATAGCTGATTACCGTGCGCGGATACAGTTCTTTCGGCATTGGCGGCGGCGGCCCGTTCTGGAGTAGTGCCTGCAACGCGCGCGGCTTGTCCAGCCGGATCGCCTCGAAGACTGCGTGCCTCCGCTGGCAGGATCGATCCGATTGGCAAGCAGGGGGGGCGCGCGCTAACAGCAATGCAATCGCCGACACGTCTTCCTCTGCTGCTGTAGCCAGATGCGCCAACGCTGCCTTGTCGGATGCAGACAGGCCGTCCTGATACGCCTGCCGGGCCGCCAACAGCACCAGCGGGGCGACCAAGACCAGCACCAGCATCGCCGAAACGCCGCAGTCGGTATCGGTGATCGAGCGGGCCG
>JAHREJ010000032.1 GCA_021733645.1 Bacillus subtilis subsp. subtilis
TCAACACCACGATCAGCCTGAAATAAGAGACAACGGAGTTCGACCATGAGCCACTCGATGACGACGGAACTCGACGAAGCGCAGCGGCAATCCCGCACTTGCCGAATCGACGTTCCTCGATCTGGCCAGCGGCTCGGTGGTCACCTCGCCCGATCAGGTGATGACCATCAACGGCACGGTCAACAAGACCGGCGTGCTGCTGCTGCTGACCGTGCTTACCGCCGCTTTTGCGTGGAGCCAGTCGGTGGATGCCAGCGGCGTCCCCACCGGCGCGGCCATGCTGTACACCTGGGTCGGCGCAATCGGCGGCCTGGTGCTGGCGCTGGTGACGGTGTTCAAGAAGACGTGGTCGCCGATCACCGCACCGATGTATGCGCTGGTGGAAGGCCTGTTCCTGGGCGCCATCTCAGCCGTGTTCAATGCCCGGTTCGACGGCATCGTGATGCAGGCGGTGATGCTGACCTTCGGCACCCTGTTTGTGATGCTGGCGGTGTATCGCAGCGGCCTGATCAAGGTCACCGAGAACTTCAAGCTGGGCGTGGTCGCTGCCACCGGCGGCATCGCGCTGCTGTACCTGGCCTCGTTCGTACTGAGTTTTTTCAACATCAACATTCCGATGATCCACCAGGGCGGCTGGCTGGGCATCGCCTTCAGCCTGTTTGTGGTGGTGGTGGCCGCACTGAACCTGGTGTTGGACTTCGACTTCATCGAAACCGGTGCAGAGGCTCGCGCACCGAAGTACATGGAGTGGTACGGCGCGTTCGGCCTGATGGTCACGCTGGTGTGGCTGTACGTGGAATTCCTGCGCCTGCTGTCGAAGATCCAGCAGCGCTGAGGCTGCGGCCAGCAAGTTTTTTCGAGGGCGCCTGCGGGCGCCCTTTTTTTGGCGCTTCTCCCAATGGAGGAGGAGCGCCTCCGTCGCAGATGGCGCAGGCGGTCCGCGTGTGGCCCGCCAGCTCAGGCCGATTGTGGATGGCGGTTCGGGGCTGCCGCGAGCGTGGCCGCCGGGTAGCGACCGGCTTGCGGTACGTGCTTGGAAAATCGGGCGTTTCTGTGGGCCCCGTGGTCTGGACACGTGGGACGCGACGCCCTTGCGGGCGAAGTAAAGGAGGAGGGGGCGGCCGCAGGCCGACGCCGGGGGACATTCGCCGGCAAGGGCATCGCGGTCCAGCGCCCGACCCACCGGCCGCTGGGGCTGCCGAGCATGGCTCGGCACTACCGCTGGCTGGGGCTGCCGAGCATGGCTCGGCACTACCGCGGCTTAAGGCTGCCGAGCATGGCTTGGCACTACCGCGGCTGGGGCTGCCGAGCATGGCTCGGCACTACCGGCTGATGGGGTTGGGGCTGCTTCAGCTGGCGTGGCGGGCCAGCAGCGTGGGCAGTGCCGAGGCCAGCAGTGCGATGCCGGAGGCGGTGAGCAGGCCCAGCACGATCTGGCGGAAGCGCGCTTCGCTGATGCCGATGTAGAGCCTGGCCCCCAGCAGCGTCGGCACCAGCATGGCCGGTGCGACGATGGCGAAGTACGGCAGCATCGACCGGGTCACCACGCCGCTGCCCAGATACACCCCCATCGTGACCAGCAGCATCGCCAGGTTGAAATTCTGGATGACCGCGCGCTGTTCGTCCTTGCCAAAGCCCCGCAGGGTGCTCCACAGCGTGGGCACCGGCCCGGCAAAGCCACCTATGCCGCTGAGCACGCCACCGGCCATGCCGGCCACGGTGTCGCCCAGGCGCCCACCGACGGTGATGGGCGGCAAGGACCGGGCCATCAGCATCACCGGGCACCACAGCGCCAGGAACCCGCCCAGCAGAGCCTTGAACCAGACCATGTCCAGATGTGGCAGCACCGCCACGCCCAACGGAATGCCAGCCAGTCCACCGAGCACGAACGGCAGCAGCCGCCGCAGATTGAAGCCACGGCGCACGGTGAAGACCGCCAGCAACTGGCCCACCAGCGCACCGAACACCGACAGCGTGGCCGCCAGCCGCGGATCCAGCGTCCATGCCCAGAACGACATCGCCACCATGCCGAACGCAAACCCCGACAGGCCCTGCACGAATCCCGCCACGATCGCGCCCAGCGCGACCACCAGATACACCGAATCCATTCATCGCCCTCGCTGCTGCACGCCGGCTACTCCGCCGTGCTGACCTGGCCAGCGTAATGCGCGGCCAGGTGGTCCACCAGCGCGCGCACCTTGGGCGCCAGCGAACGGGCATGTGGATACAGCGCGATGTATCGGCGCTGCCCACCATGCCAGCCCGGCAACACACGGATCAGGCGACCGGCACGCAGGTCTTCGCGCGCCGTCAAGGCGGTGAACAGGCCGATGCCCATGCCCGCCACCGCCGCGGCATACAACGCCGGCGTGGCGTCCACGCACAGGCGCTGCCCTGCCGCCACGCTGGCACTGGCGCCACGCGGCCCATGCAGCGGCCACTGCGTGATGGACAGGGCCGCACTGAACGCCAACAGCGCGTGGGTGTTCAGATCCGACGGCTGCCTGGGCAGGCCATGCCGCGCCAGATACGCCGGCGCGGCCACCAGGATGCGCGGGGAACGGGCCAGTTCGCGCGCAACCAGCTGGCTGTCCGGCAACGCATCGGCGATACGCAGGGCCAGATCGAACCCGCCGCCAACCACGTCCACCCACTGGTCATCGGCCGACAGGTCCAGGGACACCTGCGGATAACGGGCGAGGAAGCCAGGTAACCAATGCGGCAGTTCCTGGCTGGCCACCACCTGCGGCACGCTGATGCGCAGGCGTCCGCTGGGCTGCGCCTGGCCGGCGCGGGCGCTGTCATCGGCGTCGCGCAGGCGGTCCAGCAGCACCACCGCCTCGCGGTGGTAGTCGCGTCCGGCTTCGGTCAACGACAGACGCCGGCTGTTGCGGTCCAGCAACCTGACTTGCAGGTGCTCCTCCAGCTGACGCAACTGCCGCGACATGGCCGAATGCGTGGTGCCGAGTTGCTCGGCGGCCGCGCTGAAACTGCCCGCCTCCACGATGGCGCGCAGCGCACGCAGGGCGGCGAAATGATCCATCGGCAGCCAGCTCCGGTTGGCAGGCCCGCCGAGTGCGAGCCGGGCAAGCTTATCAAGCGCTGCAGCCTGCCCGATGCGCTCGATGTGTATGGCCTGCAAACGCAGCGGGGCGCCCGAAGGCGCCCCGCTGTGGCCGTCATCGTTGTTGACCGCGCGCTTACAGGCGGCTGGCGATGGCCTGGGCAAAGCCCATGGTGTTGCCGGTGCCGCCGAGGTCGCCGGTCAGCGAATCCTTGGCTTCCAGGGTGGCGACAATGGCCTTGCGCAGGCGCTCGGCGTTGTCGGTCTGGCCGACGTGGTCCAGCATCTGTGCAGCGGCCAGCAGCAGCGCGCACGGATTGGCCTTGCCCTGCCCGGCGATGTCCGGCGCGGTGCCGTGCACGGCTTCGAAGATCGCCGCGTTCTCGCCGATGTTGGCACCCGGGGCCAGGCCCAGGCCGCCCACCAGACCGGCGCACAGGTCGGAGATGATGTCGCCGAACAGGTTGGTGGTGACGATGATGTCGAACTGTTCCGGGCGCATCACCAGCTGCATGCAGCAGTTGTCGACGATCATTTCCTGGAACTCGATGTCCGGGTACTTGGCCGCCACTTCACGCGCCACGGCCAGGAACAGGCCCGAGGTCGACTTGATGATGTTGGCCTTGTGCACGGCGGTGACCTTCTTGCGGCCGGTGCTGCGGGCCAGCTCGAAGGCGTAGCGCACGATGCGCTCGGAGCCCTTGCGGGTGATGCGGGTGCCGGAAAACGCGGTCTCGCCATCGGCCGACACTTCCTGGCCTTCGGCCAGGTAGGCGCCTTCGGTGTTCTCACGCACGGTGATGAGGTCCACCCCGTCGCCGAAACGCGACTTGGTATTGGGGAAGGACACAGCCGGGCGCACGTTGGCGTACAGGTCGAAATGACGACGCAGGCTGACGTTGATCGAGGTGAAGCCGCCACCGACCGGCGTGGTCAGCGGGCTCTTCAGGGCGATCTTGTTGCGCGCGATGGATTCCAGGGTGGATGCAGGCATCAGGTCGCCGTGCTTTTCCAGTGCGACCAGGCCGGCGTCGGCGTCTTCGTATTCAAAGCCGGTGTCCAGCTTGCCGAGCACGAACAGGGTAGCGTCCATGATCTCCGGGCCGATGCCGTCACCGCGGATGACCGTGATTTTCTGCGTCATTGATGTGTATTCCGAACCGAGGGGGAGCGCCGTCTGCCAGCTGCGCAGAGCGCGGGCGCAAGGGAAGTTTCATCGGCAATTATGCCTTAGCCGGGCCGGACGACCCAAATCAGCAATTGGTCGGAGGCGGGTAAGGCGGAAGTGCCCGCGCATGCCGCCTCTCCCCCCGCCTTCAACGCGCCCCTGCAAACCGCGTTGCGGTTTGCCCCTGCATGCCACCCCTACCCCACCTTCGACGCGCCCCTTCAACTGAAGGGGCTTTCCCCCGGATGTATGGCGGGGGTGCCGACCACTGGCCGACAACCAGGCGACGCCCAACCCTCCGTAGCCCCCCACCGTTGGTCGGTGGTGGGGCTGCGTCGAACCTGAACGGAAAGCAGCCGACCAACGGTCGGCTCTACGCGGGGGGCGTGCCGCCCCCGGGGCTCAATGCTCGTGAACGGCCGGCGCTTCGGCACCGCCTTCCAGCTGGTCCAGGAAGTCCACCGCACGGCGCAGGTGCGGAATGACGATGGAGCCGCCGACCACCAGGCCCACCGAGAAGGTCTCGAAGAACTCCTCACGGGTGACCCCGGCGTCCTTGCACTGGGCCACGTGGTAGCTGATGCAGTCATCGCAGCGCAGCACCATCGAGGCGACCAGGCCCAGCAGTTCCTTGGTCTTCACATCCAACGCGCCGGCCTGGTAGGTCTGGGTGTCCAGCGCGAAGAAGCGCCGCACCACCTGGTTGGGTTCGCCCAGGATGCGCTGGTTCATGCGCTGGCGGAACTCGGTGAACTCGGCGATGCGGTCCTTGCTGCCGTCGTCGGCCGCGCTCACGCCGGGTCCTTCCCGGCCAGCAGTGGTTCCAGCTTGCCGGCGCGGTGCAGCGCCATCATGTCGTCATAGCCGCCCACGTGGACATCGCCGACGAAGATCTGCGGCACGCTGGTGCGGCGGGTCTTGGCCATCATCTTGTCGCGCTCGACCGGATCCAGGTCGATGCGTACTTCGGTCCAGTCGCGCCCCTTGCTCTTCAGGAAGTTCTTGGCGGCCACGCAGTAGGGGCAGATGGCGGTGGAATAAAGGGTGATGGCGGGGGCCCCACCCGGGTTGGACGCAACATCTTGGCTCACGGGAAACTCCACGGACAAACGAGTGTCTGTATATGGTAGCTGGCGGCTGGTTTTTCCATGTCATCACCGCAACACTGTGGATTAACCGCAGATTTGCACACCCCCTGTCACGCTGCCGCCCTGGTCCCTGCCCCACCCGTCCTGGAGCCCCGATTGCGCCTTCTGCTGCTCTCCGCCGCACTTACCCTGGCCCTGGCCCTGGCCGCGCCGTTGGCCTTGGCCCAGGACGCCAAGCTGCCGGACATCGGCTCCTCGGCCGGCGAGCTGCTGACCCCGGCGCGCCAGGCCGAGTACGGCGGCATGATGCTGCGCGAACTGCGCAACTACGGGTACCTGCTGGATGACCCGCTGGTGGACGACTGGTTGCAGGACATCGGCACCCGGCTGGGGTCCAACAGCGCCCAGCCGCGCCAGTCCTATACGTTCTTCATGCTCAAGGACCGCCAGATCAACGCCTTCGCCACGCTGGGCGGTTACGTGGGGGTCAACGCGGGCCTGGTGCTCACCGCCGAACGCGAGGATGAAGTGGCCGCGGTGTTGTCCCACGAAATCGCCCACGTTACCCAGCAGCATGTCCTGCGCGGGGTGGAACGCGCGCAGCGCGACCAGATTCCGATCCTGCTGGGCATGCTGGCGGCGGTGATTGCCGCGCAGCAGGCCGGCGGCAATTCCTCAGGCGATGCGACGATGGCCGCGATCACCTCGGGCATGGGCCTGATGCAGCAACGCCAGATCAACTACACCCGCAGCAACGAATCCGAAGCCGACCGGCTGGGCATCCGCACCCTGGCCCGCAGCGGCTACGACGTGGATGCGATGGCCGGCTTTTTCGAACGCATGTCCGCCTCGATGCGCGGCAATGCCGGCGGCTTTTCGGTGCCGGACTTCCTGCAGACCCACCCGGTCAACACCACCCGCATCAGCGAGGCCAAGGCACGCGCCGAGCAGATGAAGAAAGACACCGTGCTGCTCACCACCGAGGTGCCCGGCGGAATCCGCCAGGAGCGGGTGAACCCGACCGACCCGGCGCTGTCCGATCCGATCATACGGCGCGGCAATCCGCTGCTGCCGGCCTCGATGCAGATTTCGGTGAACAGTCTCAGCCGGGGGGCCAGCGGCCAGTTCGAGTGGGCGCGCGAGCGCCTGCGTGTGCTCAGCGCCGATACCCCTGGCGACGTGGTGCGCGAGTACGAGAACCTGCAGCGCGCGCAGAAAAACGGCCTGACCGAGGCGCAGCGCTACGGCCTGGCCCTGGCGCGGCTGCGCAACAGCGGTGCCGCGCAGGCGCGCGGCGACCTGGGCACGCTGCTGCGCGACCACCCGGACAACCTGTGGATCGCCGTGGCACTGGGCCAGGCCGAATCGCGCTCGGGCCAGGCCGCCCAGGCCAACACCCGCTTTGAAGCCCTGCTGCGCCAGCACCCCGGCAGCCGCCCGGTGGCACTGACCTACGCCGAGATCCTCAACGAACAGGGCGGCCGCGACGCCGGCCAGCGCGCGCAGGCGATGCTGCGCCCGCTACTGTCGCAAAGCGGCAACGATCCGGTGTTCCAGCTGCGCTACGCCCGCGCCAGTGAACTGGCCGGCGATACCGTGCGCGCCAGCGAGGCCTATGCCGAAGCCGCCTTCCTGAACGGCCGGCCGGAGCAGGCGCTGATCCAGCTGCAGGCACTGAAGAAGCAGCCTGCACTGGACTATGTGGGTCGCGCCCGGGTGGATGCCCGCATAGAGAGCATCACCCCCACGGTGCTGGAAATGCGCCGCCAGGGCATCCGCGACCCGGAGCTGGAGCGGCGCTGAGGCGGCACCGGCAGATGACCGCCGGATGGCAATGGCAGCCAATCGCCGCCCGGGTCGTCACAAACATGTCATGAAACCGTAGTCTACTGGGCTCAATCCCGGTCTGATAAGCAATACGGTGCGCACGTGCAGAAACGCATTCTGATCGTCGATGACGAACCCGCGATCCGCGAAATGGTCGCCTTCGCCCTCCGCAAGGGGGATTACGACCCCATCCATGCCGGCGACGCCCGCGAGGCGCAGACGGCCATTGCCGACCGCGTCCCCGACCTGATCCTGCTGGACTGGATGCTTCCGGGCACCAGCGGCCTGGACCTGGCCCGACGCTGGCGCAAAGAGGCCCTCACCCGCGAGGTGCCGATCATCATGCTCACCGCGCGCGGCGAAGAGAACGACCGCGTGGGCGGCCTGGAAGCCGGCGTGGACGACTACGTGGTCAAGCCGTTCTCGGCGCGCGAACTGCTGGCCCGCATCCGTGCGGTGATGCGCCGCGCCCGTGACGACGACGAGGATGGCAGCGTGGCAGTGGGTTCGATCCGGATCGACGGTGCCGCGCACCGGGTGTTCGCCGGCGACCAGCCGGTGCCGATCGGCCCCACCGAGTACCGCCTGCTGCACTTCTTCATGACCCATCCCGAGCGCGTCTACACCCGCGCCCAGCTGCTCGACCATGTCTGGGGCGGCAGTGTGTATGTGGAGGAGCGCACCATCGATGTGCATATCCGCCGCCTGCGCAAGACGCTGGAGCCGTTCGCCGCGGAAAACATGGTGCAGACGGTGCGCGGTGCGGGCTATCGTTTTTCAACGTCGACCTGACCGCCCTGCCGTCGGGCACCGGCAATGCCTGCTATAACCCTGGATCGATTCCGGGGACCGCCGTAACTTCCGCGAGACCGCAATGCCGCGCCACATCCGTTCTGCCTGGTTGAAAACTCTGGCCACTCTCGCCGCCCTGCTGGTGGCGGCCGTCGCGCTGGGCCTGTTCACCGGGCATATGTGGATGTGCATCGCGCTGGCCTCGACCGGCGCGCTGGCCTGGCATTACTGGCGGCTGCGCCGCGTGCTGCGCCGGCTGACCGCCCGGCACCGCTGGGACATGGGCGATGGCACCGGCGTGTGGAACGAGCTGGACCGCCTGCTGTACCGCAACCAGGTGGAAATGCGTACGCGCAAGCGGCGCCTGCTGGACATGCTGCGCAGTTACCGCGCCGCCGCTGCCGCCCTGCCCGACGCGGTGGTGGTGGTGGACCGCAACAGCCAGCGCGTGCAGTGGTTCAACGAAGCGGCCACCTCGCTGCTCGGCCTGCACCATCCTGGTGACCTGGGCGAGGCGCTGGTCGAGCGCCTGCAACCGATGCCGCTGGCCCACTGGCTGGCCGGCGGGCGCAACGCCGAGCCGATCCTGGACGTCCCCTCGCCGGTAGACGCGGCGATCCGGCTCAACCTGCGGCTGATTCCCTACTCGCCCGACTATTGGCTGCTGATCGCCCGCGATGTGAGCAAGCTGCTGCGACTGGAGCAGGTGCGGCGTGACTTCGTGGCCAACGTATCGCATGAACTGCGCACGCCGCTGACGGTGGTGCACGGTTACCTGGACATGATGGAGCCGGAGGATTTCCCCGGCACCGGGCCGATGCTGGAGGAAATGCGCAAGCAGTCCCAGCGCATGGCACAGCTGGTCGAGGACCTGCTGACCCTGTCGCGGCTGGAGTCGCAGGAACATACCGAGGAAGAAGCCGTGGCGATGGCGCCGATGCTGGCCACGCTGCGCCGGGAGGCCGAGGCCCACAGCCAGGGCCGCCACCAGATCAACGTCATCGACAGTGCCGGGGTGGATCTGCAGGGCTCCAACAAGGAACTGCACAGCGCCTTCTCCAACCTGGTCACCAATGCAGTGCGCTACACCCCGGCCGGCGGCCGCGTCGAAGTGGAACTGGCGCGCGAAGGCCAGGGCGTGGTCCTCAGCGTGCGCGACACCGGCTATGGCATTCCGGCCACCCACCTGCCGCGCCTGACCGAACGTTTCTACCGTGTGTCCAGCAGCCGGTCGCGTGAAAGCGGGGGCACCGGGCTGGGTCTGTCGATCGTCAAGCACATTCTCGGCCTGCACCACGCGCGCCTGGACATCCAGAGCGAGGTTGGCAAGGGCAGCGTGTTCTCGTGCCACTTCGATGCCGAGCACGTGCGCGAGCGCAGTGAACCGGCCTCCCTTTCCTCTTCTGAAGACTTTTCCGCATGAGCACTCTCGTTCCCATCGCCGTGCCTGTGGACAACGATCCGCTGCGCGACCCGGCGTTGTACATCAACCGCGAGCTGTCCCAGCTGGATTTCAACTTCCGCGTGCTGGCCCAGGCCATGGATACCCAGGTGCCGCTGCTGGAGCGGCTGCGCTTCATGTGCATTTCCTGCACCAACCTGGACGAATTCTTTGAGATCCGCGCCGCGGCGGTACGCCATGCGCAGGAGTTCGGGCTGCCGCCTGCGCCCGATGGCATGACCCCGCAGACGATCCTGAATTCCATCCATGACCGCGCCGCGCAGCTGGTGGACCAGCAGTACCGTTGCTGGAACGAAACCCTGCGCCCGGCACTGCACGAGGCCGGCATCGACGTACTGGGCCGGCACTCCTGGAATCATCGCCAGAAGCGCTGGCTGCGGGCGTACTTCCGCAACGAGATCATGCCGGTGCTGTCGCCGCTGGGCCTGGATCCCTCGCACCCGTTCCCGAAGATCCTCAACAAATCACTGAACATCGTGGTGGTGCTCAAGGGCACCGATGCGTTCGGCCGCGCTGGCCACCTGGCCATCGTGCGCGCGCCACGCTCGCTGCCACGCATCATCCAGCTGCCGGAGAAACTCGGCGGGCCGCAGACCTACGTGTTCCTGTCCTCGGTGCTGTCCACCTTCGTGGACGAGCTGTTTCCGGGCATGGAAGTCCAGGGGGCCTACCAGTTCCGCGTCACCCGCAATTCCGAACTGGTGGTGGACGAGGAAGAAGTGGAGAACCTGGCGCTGGCACTGCGCGATGAACTGGTCGACCGCGGCTACCGGCCGGCGGTGCGGCTGGAGATCGCCCAGGATTGCCCGCGCGACATCGTGCGCACCCTGCTGCAGAACTTCGGTCTGACTGAAAACGCGGTGTACCGCATCGACGGCCCGGTCAACCTCAACCGCGTCATCCAGCTGTACGACCTGCTGGCCCGCCCGGAACTGAAGTACCCCACGCTCAACCCGCGCGTGCTGCGCGATGGCGACGGCATCTTCGAGGTGGTCGCGCGCAAGGACGTCCTGCTGCACCATCCCTTTGATGCCTTCACCGCCGTGCTGGACCTGATCAAGCAGGCCGCGGTGGATCCCAACGCGCTGGCGATCAAACAGACGCTGTACCGCACCGGCAAGGACTCGCAGATTGTCGATGCCCTGATCCAGGCCGCGCGCAACGGCAAGGACGTTACCGTGGTGGTCGAACTGCGCGCGCGCTTCGACGAGGAAGCCAACCTGGGCCTGGCCGACCGCCTGCAGGAAGCCGGGGTACAGGTGGTGTATGGCGTGGTCGGCTACAAGACCCACGCCAAGATGCTGCTGATCGTGCGCCGCGAGGGCCGCAAGCTGCGCCGCTACGTGCACCTGGGCACGGGCAATTACCACAGCGGCACCGCGCGCGCCTACACCGACCTGAGCCTGATCACCGCCGATCCGGACATCGGCAACGACGTGCACCTGCTGTTCCAGCAGTTGTCCGGACTGGCGCCGCGGACCAAACTCAAGCGCCTGCTGCAATCGCCGTTCACCCTGCACCCGGGCCTGCTGCAGCGGATCGAGCGTGAAACCCGGCTGGCCGCCAGCGGTCGGCCGGGCCGGATCATCGCCAAGATGAACGCGCTCAACGAACCGCAGATGATCCGTGCGCTGTATACCGCCTCGCAGGCCGGCGTGCAGATCGACCTGATCGTGCGCGGCGCCTGCACGCTGCGGCCCGGCGTGCCGGGGGTGTCGGACAACATCCGGGTACGCTCGATCGTCGGCCGGTTCCTGGAACACAGCCGGGTGTACTGGTTCGGCAACGACGGGGCGGCCGAGCTGTACTGCGCCAGCGCCGACTGGCTGGAACGCAATCTGTTGCGCCGGGTGGAAACCTGCTTCCCGATCCTGGACCCGGAACTGTCGCGCAAGGTGTACCGCGACGTGCTGCAGAACTACCTGGATGACAACCTCAATGCCTGGGAGCTGCACGCCAACGGCGAGTACAGCAAGTGCACCCCCGGCCATGACGAGCCACCGCACTCGGCGCAGATGGCCTTGATGCAAGGCCTGTAGGTGTACGCGTCATCGCAATCGCGCTGCCGCACCACGGCTTGCAACGCAGGCCGTGGGCCCCTCTTGCCACCACCCACACCCCGCGCCTGTTGGCGCGCCCCCTGACTCAGGGGCTATGCCTCCAGATGCATGGCGGTAGTGCTGGCCGTTGATCGCCAGCATCATGAACCGCTGCGACCCCACGTCGCATGCCATGTGAAGGCCGTGCGGTGACGCCGTACCCCACCCTTCGGCTAACATTCGCCCATGCCGCATACCTCCACGACTCCGCCCGCCCTGCAGGATGGCGACCTGCTCGCCGCCATCGACCTGGGTTCCAACAGTTTCCACATGGTCATCGCGCGTTACACGCTCGGGCAGCTGCGGGTGGTCGACCGCCTGCGCGAAACGGTGCGCATGGCCGATGGCCTGGATGGCAAGGGTGGCTTGTCCGCCGAGGCGCGCCAGCGCGCGCTGGAATGCCTGGCGCGGTTCGGCCAGCGCATCCGCGCGATCCCCACGGTGCGGGTCCGCGCACTGGCCACCAATACCGTGCGTCAGTTGCGATCACCGCAGGCCTTCCTGATGCCGGCCGAAACCGCACTCGGGCATGCCATCGAAGTGGTCAGCGGCCGCGAAGAAGCGCGCCTGATCTACCTCGGCGTAGCCCACGCCCAGCCCCCCAAGCCGGACCAGCGCCGGCTGGTGATCGACATTGGCGGCGGCTCCACCGAGTTCATCATCGGCCAGGGCATGCAGACCCTGGAGCGCGAAAGCCTGCAGGCCGGGTGCATCGCCAGCACGCGGCGCTTCTTCCCCGGCGGCAAGCTCAGTCGAAAACGCTGGAAAGATGCGCTGACCGAGATCGGTGCCGAGTTCCAGCAATTTGCCACCAAGTACCGTGCACTGGGCTGGCACGAAGCACTGGGGTCATCGGGCACCCACAAAGCGATCAGCGAAATCTGCGCGACCATGAAACTGAGCAAGGGCGCGATCACCGCCGAGGCCCTGCCGCAACTGCGCGACGAGCTGCTCAAGGCCAAGCGCATAGAAGACATCAACCTGCCCGGGTTGTCGGCCGACCGCCGGCCGATCATCGCCGGCGGCATCCTGGTGCTGGAGGCGGCCTTCCAGGCGCTGGGGCTGCAGAAGCTGCTGGTCAGCAAGGCGGCCATGCGCGAAGGCATCCTCTACGACATTCTCGGCCGCGCCAGCGAGAACGACCTGCGCGATGAATCGGTGGCCGCGTTGACCCTGCGCTATGGCATCGACATCGTGCAGGCCGACCGGGTCGAGCGCACCGCGATGAACCTGCTGGCCCAGGTCGAAGAAAGCTGGGCGCTGGATCCCGATGATGCGCGCATGCTCGGCTGGGCCGCGCGCCTGCACGAGCTGGGCCTGATGATCGCCCACAGCGGTTACCACGTGCACGGCAGCTATGTGCTTGAAAACTCGGACATCGCCGGCTTCTCGCGGCAGGAACAGCAGCTGCTGGCCGCGCTGGTGCGCAGCCACCGCCGCAACATCTCCAAGTCGGCGTTCGAGGCGTTGCCCGAACGCCTGCTGCAGCCGGCGCGGCGCATGACCGCCCTGCTGCGGCTGGCGGTACTGCTCAACCGCGCCCATGAAGACACCCCGATGCCGGCGTTGGAACTGACCGCCGACGACACCCGCCTGTCGCTGATCCTGCCGCAGGCCTTCATCGATGCACGGCCGCTGCTGCGCGCCGACCTGATCGGCGAAACCGAAGGCATGGCCGGGCTGGGCGTGCAGTTCCGGCCGTTCGTGGCCTGATCCCGCCGGTCCGCGCCCCGGCGCGGACCGTCTCTGCCGTGCTTGCCGGCCCCCGTGGCCGGCCGGGCATCCCCCGCCCCCCGCGTTGCCCTGTTTGGCCCCGTTCGCCGGCGGCGGCGTTGCCGTGGGCGCTTCGCACATGCCGATTTGGCGGCCTTGCCTGGCCCGATCTGCGCCAAATCGATGCGGCGGCGCATCAAAACGCTACATTTCGATACATCTCGATACAGAACGATGGCCGAACCGCCAAGACAAGTCATTGCTTCTCTTGAAGTTTTGTCTCGCTCGTTAGAAGGCCGTGAGAATTTCTTCGCGGACTATTTACAAACTATTAACGACCGAGACTATGATCAGGGAACCGGCCTTCACAGGGTCGGATTTTTGGGAAGGCGGGAACTTGGGCCCGCCGACTCTTTTTGATCCAGTTACAACCGAGAGAGAGAGCCACATGAATTCACGCACCAACGCACTGGGGCAGGCGATCCGCTATGCCCTGGTCGCCGGTACCGCCGGCCTGATGGCCGCCCCGGCGATGGCACAGGACGCGCCGGCAGCAACCAACCTTGACCGCATCGAGATCACCGGTTCGCGTATCCGCCAGGTGGACGTGGAAACCGCGCAGCCGGTGTTCGCGATCAGCCGCAACGATATCGAACGCCAGGGCTTCAGCTCGGTGGCCGACATCCTGCAGAACGTCACCGCGATGGGCAGCCCGACGATCAGCCGCGCCAATGCGTTGACCGCCGGTGAGAATGCCGGCGGCACCTACATCGACATGCGCAACCTGGGCACCCAGCGCACGCTGGTGCTGGTCAACGGCAAGCGTCTGGGTATCAGCACCTCCGGTTACCAGGACGTCTCCACGCTGCCGGTTTCGGCAGTGGAGCGTATCGAGGTGCTGAAGGACGGCGCGTCGGCGATCTATGGCTCCGATGCCATGGCCGGCGTGGTCAACATCATCACCCGCAGCAACGTTACCGGCGTCACCGCCAACGTCTACCACGGCCAGTACAGCGAAGGCGACGGCGCGCGTGACCGCTTCGACGTGGTTGCCGGCTGGAGCAACGACCGCATCTCGCTGACGCTGTCGGCCGAGCATTCGGAAGAAAAGGCCGTCTGGGCCCGTGACCGCGGCTTCAGCGCCTACGGCCTGACCGACCGCCACGCCGACAACGTGACCAACTGGTCCACCATCAGCCAGTACGGCCAGTTCACCGGCCTGAAGGGTCGCCCGGGCTGCACCAACACCAAGGACGGTTGCAACTACTCGCTCAACCGCGGTGCCGACCCGACCAACCCGGCCAACTACCACCTGACCGACCCGACCGGGTTCACCGGTGATGTCAGCAACGCCAACGACCAGATGCATGTGAGCTATCCGGTCAAGCGCGACTCGGTGTACTTCGACGGTCGCTTTGCGATCACCGACAGCATCAACTTCCGCACCGAGCTGGGCTACAACAAGCGTAACTCGGTCCGCCAGATCGCCGGCTACCCGCTGCAGTCCAGCACCGCCGGCGTTGGTTCGATGTCGATCGACAGCTACTTCAACCCGTTCGGCAACCAGCACGGTTACGCCGCGCCGACCGCCATTGCGTGGAACCGCCGTACCTGGGAAGTGCCGCGCGTTACCACCAGCGAACTGAAGACCTACCGTGCGGTGGCCTCGTTTGATGGTTCGTTCGACATCGGCGAGCGCTACTTCGATTGGGAAGTGGGCTACCAGTACAACCGCAACGAGCTGGAATCGGTTGCCACCGGCAACCTGCACAAGGGCCGTGTCGCCGCCGGTGTTGGCCCGTCGTTCTACAACGCGGCCACCGGCAAGGTGCAGTGCGGTACCCAGGCCGCGCCGATCGACGCGGCCACCTGCAAGCCGTGGAACCCGCTGGTGCCGTATGGCACCATCGATCCGAACGGCCTGGACGGCAATGCCGACCTGCAGGCATGGCTGTTCCCGGCGGAGCTGACCAAGGGCCAGACCACCACGAAGAACTTCTTCGCCAACATCGCCGGCTCCATCGTCACCCTGCCGGCGGGCGACCTGGGCTTCGCGTTCGGCGTGGAAAGCCGCAAGGAAATCGGCAAGTACGTGCCCGATCCGCTGGCCCAGACCGGTGCCACCACCAACCTGGCCGCTGGCCCGACCGGTGGCGACTACCAGGTCAACGAAGCCTATCTGGAAGTGAATGTGCCGGTGCTGGCCGACCTGCCGGGCGCCAAGGAACTGACCTTGAATGCGGCAACCCGCTTCTCGGATTACGACACCTTCGGCAACACGCTCAACAGCAAGTTCGGCTTCAAGTGGAAGCCGATCGACCAGCTGCTGGTGCGTGGTACCTGGGCTGAGGGCTTCCGCGCCCCGACCATCAACGATCTGTACGGTGGCGGTTCGCAGACCTTCGCGCAGTTCAGCGATCCGTGCGACACCCAGTTCGGTGCCTCCAAGACCAGCGCCGAAGTGCGCGCGCGTTGCGCCCGCGACATCGCCAACGCCGCTACCTTCCGCCAGCTGCGCCAGGGCAACCAGCCGGTGGCCACCGCGACCGACGCCACCCCGGTGCCGTTCACCAGCGGCTCCAACCCGCTGCTGACCCCGGAAACCTCGACCAGCAAGACCCTGGGCGTGGTGTGGAGCCCCACCTTCATCAGCAACTTCAATGTGTCGCTGGACTGGTGGAAGATCCGCATCGACAACACCATCATTGCCGACACCCCGACGCAGATCCTGATCGACTGCTACGAGCAGGGCATTGACGCGCGTTGCTCCCGCTTCAAGCGTGACCCGGGCAACGGCATCGTCACCGACCTGCAGTTCGGCAACCGCAACGCCGGCTTCCTGCAGACCGAAGGTTACGATCTGGACCTGAGCTACCGCGTGGACACCGGCTACGGCAAGCTGAGCGCCAACTGGGCCAGCACCTACGTCAGCGAGAACATCTACCGTTCGACCAACGACAGCAAGGTGGTTCCGACCCCGACCAACGGCATCGGCAGCGGCTTCCGCATCCGTTCCAACCTGTCGGTTGGCTGGGACCTGGAAAACTTCGGCATCACCTGGACCGCGCGTTACTACTCCGGGGTGAAGGAGCAGTGCGTGGATATCAGCAAGTATCCGGGTGAGTGCTCCGATCCGGGCGTGTATGCACCGTGGTACAAGGGCGCGCGCAACTACAACGAGCGTGGTTCGGTCACCTTCCACGACCTGCAGTTCCGCTACAACCTGCCGTGGGATGCCACCGTGTCGGTTGGCGCCAACAACGTGTTCGACAAGCTGGGCCCGGTCATGTACAGCAAGCCGAACTCGGCCTTCTCGTACTACGGCGGGTATGACATCGGTCGCTTCGTCTACATGAAGTACCAGCAGCGTTTCTGATCGTTGCCGGGTAACACCGCAGCACCCTGACCACGGCCCTTCGGGGCCGTGGTTTTTTTGTTCTTCCTGTTTTTCCTGGCGCGGCGCACCGGCGGGTCGAGCGCTGGGCCGCCACGCGCTTGCTGGCGAATGTCCCCCGGGGCCGGCCTGCGGCCGCCCCCTCCTCCTTTACTTCGCCTGCAAGCGCGTGGCAGCCCAGCGCTCGCCCCACCGGCGTCCCACAGAAACGCCCGGTTTCCCCCCGCTTCCGCAAGCCGATTCCCTTGGCGGCCGCCAGACCCCTCGGCAAATGTCCCCCGGCCGCCGCCTGTGGCGACGGCCTCCTCCTTTACTTTGCCCAGGGGCCTGGCGGCCGCCAAGGGAATCGGCTTGCGGAAGCGCGGGGGAAACCGGGCGTCACCGGGCGGTCATACGCGCGTCATGGGCGCTACATCGCCCGCAGCCAGCATGGCCGCATACCGGAGGCCCGCCATGCGCTATGCCATCGTCACCGAAACGTACCCCCCTGAAGTCAACGGCGTGGCCCTGACCGTGCAGGGGCTGGAACAGGGACTGCGCGCGGCCGGCCACCAGGTCGACCTGGTGCGCCCGCGCCAGACCACCGAGCCGGAGGACAGCGAAGGCACCCTGCTGGTGGCCGGTGCGGGGCTGCCGCGCTACCCCGGCCTGCGCTTCGGCCTGCCAGCACCCAAGCGGCTGGCACGGCAATGGCAACAGCAACGCCCCGATGCGATCTACATCGCTACCGAAGGCCCATTGGGCTGGTCGGCGCTGCGCACCGCACGCCGGCTGGGCATCCCGGTCGCCAGCGGCTTCCATACCCGCTTTGACGAATACCTGCCCGACTACGGCGTGGCGTGGCTGCAGGCGGCGGCGCTGCGCTGGATGCGGCGCTTCCACAACCAGGCCGATGCCACCCTGGTACCCACCCAGGAGCTGCAGCAGTTTCTTGGCGAACAGGGCTTCAAGCGCGTACGACTGCTGTCGCGCGCGGTGGACAGCAGCCAGTTCGAGCCGCAGCGGCGCGACCCGGCGCTGCGCGAGGAATGGGGCATCGACGGCAACGGCTTCGCGGCGATCTACGTCGGCCGTATCGCGCCGGAAAAGAACCTTGGTCTGGCAGTCAAAGCGTTCCGACGGCTGCAGCAGATCCGCCCCAAGGCGCGCTTCATCTGGGTAGGCGATGGCCCCTCGCGTGAAAAGCTGGCCCATGACAACCCTGATTTCATTTTCTGCGGCGTGCAGCGCGGCGATGCACTGGCCCGCCACTTTGCCAGTGGTGACCTGTTCCTGTTTCCCAGCCGCAGCGAGACCTTCGGCAATGTCACCCTGGAAGCGATGGCCAGTGGCGTGGCCACCGTCGCCTTCGATTACGGCGCCGCGCGCGAGTACCTGCGTACCGACGAGAACGGCATTGCGGTGAACCAGGACAGTGAGTTTGTCGAGGCGGCGCTGCAGCTGGCCGGCGACGACGTGCTGCGCGCACGCCTGGGGCGCAACGCGGCCACCGCGATGAAGCGGCTGCATCCGCAGCGGGTGGTGGCCGAATTCGATGCGCTGCTGGCTGAACTGGCCAACGCCCGGAGGCCGCATGCCGACCACGCCGCTTGAAGCCCTGCGCGGGCGCGAAACCCGCTGGTGCCGGCGTGCCAACCACTATTGCCGGCGGCGGCGCGTGCGCCAGGGGTTCGCGGCGGTCAGCCGGCTGGGCGATGGCGTGTTCTGGTATGCGCTGATGGCTGCGCTGATCCTGCTGGATGGTGTTGAAGGCATGCTCGCCTCGCTGCACATGGCCGCCACCGGCTTGATGGCCCTGCTGCTGTACAAGGGCCTCAAACGCTGGACCCGGCGGCCACGCCCATATGCGGCCGACCTGCGCATCCGCGCCTGGGTGGCGCCGCTGGACGAGTTCAGTTTCCCGTCCGGGCATACCCTGCACGCGGTGTCGTTCACCATCGTCGCACTGGCCTATTACCCCTGGCTGGCACCGCTGCTGGTGCCGTTCACAGTGGCCGTGGGCCTGTCGCGGGTGGTGTTGGGGCTGCACTACCCCAGCGACGTGCTGGCGGCCACCGCCATTGCCACGGCACTGGCCGGGGCTAGCCTGCGTTGGCTGCCGCTGCCGGTGTAACCGGGTCGTGTCGGCCGATGGCCGACAGCACGCGCCCACAGCAGCCCCGCATGGCGTGGCTCCATCAGGGTGAGGCGTACCCGGGCGTCCCGTTTTACAATGCGCCCATGACCACGCTGTTCATTTCCGATCTGCACCTGGACCCGAGTCGTCCAGCCATCACCGAGCTGTTCCTGGCGTTCCTGCGCGATGAAGCGATGCGGGCCGACGCGCTGTACATCCTGGGCGACCTGTTCGAAGCCTGGATCGGCGATGACACGCCGTCGGCCGCTGCCGATGCCGTGGCCGAGGCGCTGCATGCCGTGGCCGCGGCCGGCGTGCCGGTGTACTTCATCCGCGGCAACCGCGATTTCCTGGTCGGCAACGATTACGCGCGCCGTGCCGGCTTCCGCATCCTGCCCGATCCCAGCGTCATCGATCTGTACGGCCGACCGGTGCTGCTGCAGCACGGCGACCTGCTGTGCACCGACGATGTGGCCTACCAGCAGTTCCGCGCGCAGACCCGCGACCCGGTGTTCCAGGCGCAGTTCCTGGCGCAGCCGCTGCCGGCTCGTATCGCCTTCGCACAGAAGGCACGCGATGCCAGTCAGGCGCGCCAGTCGGAAATGAAACAGGGTGATCGCGCCACCTTTGAGACCGTCACCGATGTGGCGCCGGCAGAAGTGGAGGTCACCTTCGCGCGCTACGGCGTGGACACCCTGATCCACGGGCATACGCATCGCCCGGCGATCCATGCACTGCAGGTGGGCGGCCGCGACTGCACGCGCATCGTACTCGGCGACTGGTACGAGCAGGGGTCGGTGCTGCGGGTAACTCCGCAGGGCTGGACGCTGGACGCGCTGAAACGCTGAGCGGCATGCGCAACCGCCTTGCCTGGCCGATCGCATTGGCCACGGCGCTCGGCGTCTGCCCGGCGGCCCCGGCCGCTGCCGACGACGCCACGCCATCGACACCCCCTGAGCAGATCGTCCCGGTCCGGGGGTCCGCGCAGGTCGGCAGCGGGCCGCACCGTTACCAGTTCGTGCTGCGCGATACGGTCAGCGCCGCGCCCGCCGCGCTGCGTCCGTTCGCACTGTCGCACAGTGCGTTCGATCTGCCCTTCGTAAAGGCGCAGAAAGATGTCTACCAGGGTATGACCGACGCACAGGGGCGTACCCCGGTGTTCGCCTTCGAACGCGCGCCCCCGGCGCAGGGCTGGGTGTTGCTGGAGCGTTTCGGCAGTGGGCCCTATGGCGAGCGCATGCGCCTGCAGGCCGGCGATGGCGAGGGCATCGGCGCGATGGCCTATGAACTGGTGGTCTGTGGCAAGACCCCGCGCTTGTATCGCGGTGTCACCAACGCGCACGGCGACACCGCCTACGTGGCCACCAGTGCGATCGTGGATCTGTTGATCTTCCTCGACGCCGACAGCACCTCGGCCGGTGGCGCCCCGTCCGCACCACGGATCGAGGCCGGGGATGGCCGGACCGCGCTACGGCGCTGCCGCGAGGATGCGGCCGGCAGCGCCTGATCGGATGTACCCACCCGCGACCGTGGCATGCAGTCGCGGGCAGGCAGACAAACAGGGTCAGCGGAACGCGGCCACCGTGGCCTTGGTATTGACCAGCACGCGCTGGTTGTCTGCGCTGCTGGCAATGCCCATCGGCACGCCGTTGTAGTTGATGTTCGGGTTGGACCAGAAGTTCAGGCGCGGGCAGCCGGCCGTGCAGGCGTAGGCCATGATCGTGCGCCAGCGTGCGCCCGTCGCCGGCTCGTAGCGGTAACCGTGGCCATAGGCATATGGCGAGGTGGTCGAATCGGTGGCGATGTCGTGGCGTGCACTCTGCAGGTGGCCAATTTCATGGGCGAAGGAGTAATAGCCGGTGGCGCAGTCCCAATGCACTGCCGCAAACGCGGTGGCTGCGGTCGAACCGATGCCCGAGGCCAACCCACACGAACTGGCGTTGTTGATGACCAGCACCGCAACGTCGGCGCGGGTGTTGTTGCGGCTGGTATGGATGCTGTCCATCACCCCGTCGGTGGTGCTGCGGAAGCGCGACAGGTCGGTGGAGAAACTGCTGGATTCGGCATAGCTGGTGGTCTCATACCCGGCCAGCTCCAAGGTGATGCCAACATTGCTGTTGATGTAGCCCTGGTTGGATTCGGCCACGGCCAGCTGCACCAGCGACTGCATGTTGCCGCCGTAAGCGGCCACCGCGCCGTTGGTGGCCACCACCAGCACGCGGATGGTGGCCGGCGTGCCCGATGATGCCGCGGCAATGCCGGCACGGTCGCTGATCGGCATCGCCAACTGCGGCAGGCTGTTGTAATCGGCTGGGTGGTCGGCCGGCATCCGCGATTCGTCCACCTCCACCAGCACGTGACGGCCATCACTGAGTGGGCGCAGGCGGTACAACTGGCCCTCCTTGCGGATGGTGCCGGTCACGGTAGCGCCCGAGCGCACCAGAATGACCGAATTGGCCGGATCATTGACCGGCGCACGTGCGCCCAGCTTCGCGCTGCGTGCCTGCAGCTGGCCGTACCAGATGCTGCCGCCATCCGGCAGCGCCTCCACGCGCTGCTGCAATGCCTGCACCGGCACGCCGAGCAGCTCGAACTCGAGTTGGCGCTGGCCGGCGTTGACGGCGGCCGCATCGATTCGCACTTCCTGCACCGCCGCCGTGGAGGCGGCTGACAACACCGCTTGCGCAGCCGGCTGCTGGGCGGCGCTGGCGCGGCTGAGTACCGTGACCGGTTCGAACAACGGGGCGGCGTTGGCAGCGCCTGCCGCGGCCAGGCACAACGTGATCACACCTGCGGCCTTGCTCATCGATCTGGACATCGTGTCATCTCTCTCTGAGTGAAAAACGGGTGGAAGTCGTGGTTGCGGTGCTGCCCCTGCGAGCGGGCTCGCCCATCTGGCGCCAATTGATCCTGTGAATTCAATAGACCATGCCGATCGCTGTTCCGAACTGTGACCGCCGACAGGCTGGTTCAGCCACGTCGCGTTCATGTCGTTTTCGCGCTACCTTCGGCGCATCCACCCCGAACAGACGGCCATGGCAGGACAGCCCCCTCCGCCACCCACGGCGACGCTTTCGCTGCAGATCGGCCTGTTCTTCGACGGCACCCGCAACAACGCCGGCAACCTGCTGCACGCATCGCGTCCGCACGGCAGTACCACGCCTACCGCGCGGCCACCGGCGCCGCTGGTGGCCGATGACGCCTCGCCGTACCAGAGCCGCCTGACCAGCAGCTACAGCAATGGCCTGACCAACATCGCGCGGCTGCATGCGCTGTATCCCGACGACCGCGCGCAGCCTGCAGGCAGCGATGTGCTGTCGCTGGCGATCTACATCGAAGGCGCTGGCACCCGCACCGGCGCCGATGACGACCTGATGGGGCTGGCATTCGGCATCGGCCGCACCGGCGTGTGCGCCAAATCGCGGCGGGCACTGGACGAACTGCTGCCCGACGCACTGCGGGCGCTGGCTCGTACCCACCCGCTGGCGGTGCTGGGCACACTGCGCATCGACCTGTTCGGGTTCTCACGCGGTGCCGCGTCGGCACGCGATGCGCTCAACCGGCTCAACCGCGCCGACGGGCGCGCGTGGCTGCGCGAACAATTGCATCGCACGGGCTGGCAGCTTGCCGGCGATGCCGTGGTGCCGGCCCGGCCGGCGCGCTTTGTGGGGTTGTTGGATACGGTGGTGGCCATCAGCCCGCAGCAGCGCGACCAACAGCCCGTCGTTGGCCTGCCTGCCGGCTGCGCCGACAAGGTGGTGCAGATCGCCGCGCGCGACGAACACCGCCATTACTTCGCACTGACCACGGTAGCGCCGCAGCATGAAGAAATAGCCCTGCCCGGCGTGCATGCCAACATCGGCGGCGGCTACGACCAGCGCATCGAAGGACCGAAACTGCTCACCCGCCCGCTCGGCCAGCGCGTTGTCCGGCACGGCCTGGCCGACACCGCGGTGCCGCCGCTGCAGTTGCTGCAGAGCACGCAGGTTTACCGGCAGGCACTGGCGGCGTGCCAGCGATGGCAGGCCGACCTGGGCCTGGGTGATGCGGCGGTGTGGGTGGATGTGTGGCACCGCTGGCAGGCCCAACGGGTGGCCGGCAGCACCAGCGTGCTGCCGCAATGGGTGCTGTATGCGCATGCGGCCGTGGTGCTCAAACGCGACATCGATGGGCGCTACCAGTGGGTGGCGCTGCGGTTGATGCAGCGCCGCGCCGCCGCCGCCGGCGTGCGCTGGGCAGCCCGTGCCGAGGACCTCGCCGAGCTGGCGCTGCCCGATGCATTGCAGCCGATCGCAGCACGGCTGCTGTCGGGCCAGGCCCTGGACGCGGCGCAGGAACGGCTGCTGCGGCAGCGCTACCTGATGCAGTCGGCGCACTGGAATTTCGATGCGCTTGGCGATACCGCGTTGTTGTACGCCGCCGATGAGACCACCCGGGAGTTGCCGTATCGGCCGGGTCCGGGGCTGTTTTACATCAACCGGCCCACCGAGGATGGCAAACGGGTGGTGTTGCCGAACACCTGATCGAACCGCAGCCACGCATGTCCTGGTGCTACGGGTCCTGGCGCCCTGCCCGCAGCCAAACGCAGCGCCACCGCAGGGGCGGCTGCACGCCGTGCCGGGTTACCGCGACGGGCCGCTGGTGCGGCCGGCCTGTTCGATCAGGTTGGCCAGTTCTTCTTCATCGAAACCGGCCAGTAGGCGCGCTTCCAGGTTGAATGGGCCGTACAGGAATCCGCCGGCGTATTCGTTCAACAGCGCGATGAAACGTTCGCGCGGCTCGACCCCGGCGCGGTGGCAGTACCAGTGGTACCAGCGCGACCCGGCAGCCACGTGCGCCACTTCCTCGCGCAGGATGATCTCCAGCACGTCGGCGGTGGCGTGGTCGTTGGCCGAACGCAGCTTGTTGATCATGCCGGGGGTGACATCCAGCCCGCGCGCTTCAAGCACGCGCGGCACCAGTGCCATCCGTGACAGCCCGTCGTGCGCGGTTTTTTCGCACATTTCCCACAGGCCGTTGTGCGCGTCGAAATCGCCGTAGTCAAAGCCCAGCGCCTGCAGCCGCCCGTGCAGCAGCATGAAATGGCGCGATTCGTCGTCGGCCACGCTCACCCAGTCGGCATGGAACGACCCGGGCAGTCCGCGAAAGCGGTACACCGCGTCCCAGGCCAGGTCGATGGCATTGAGTTCGATATGCGCGATGGCATGGATGAAGGCCGCACGCCCCTCCGCACCGCCCAGGCCACGCTTGGGCAGATCGCGCGGGTGCACCAATGTCGGCCGGGATGGACGGCCGGGCATGCGGATCGGGTCCGGCGGCGCGGCGTCGGCGCGGGCCTTGAGCTGGCCCGCGCGGAACTGCACGGCGTAGGCCTGGGTCAGCGCGACCTTGCGCAGCGGGTCGGTGGCGGCCAGGCACTGCTGCGCGGCACGCAGCAGGTCACCGGCCGCCTCCAGCGGCAACTGCTCTGCCATCGGTGCAACCTCAGGCGCGGCGCTTGTGCTTGGCATCATCCGAGCGCAACTGCTGGATGCGCTCGAAGTAGCCCGGCTCGATACCGGTCGGGTAGACACCGTTGAAGCATGACGAATCGAAGGCCTTCAACTCCGGATTGCCTTCGCGCACCGCTGCTTCCATGTCTTCGATGTCCTGGTAGATCAGCCAGTCGCAGCCCAGGTGCTTTTCGATGTCCTCGATGCTGCGGTTGTGCGCCACCAGCTCTTCGGCAGCCGGCATGTCGATGCCGTAGATGTTGGGGTAGCGCACCGGCGGCGCGGCACTGGCCAGGTACACCTTGCGCGCGCCGGCGTCGCGCGCCATCTGCACGATCTGCTGGCTGGTGGTGCCGCGCACGATCGAATCGTCCACCAGCAGCACCACGCGGTTGCGGAATTCCAGGTGGATCGGGTTGAGCTTGCGGCGCACCGATTTCACCCGCTCGCCCTGCCCCGGCATGATGAAGGTGCGGCCGATGTAACGGTTCTTGATGAAGCCTTCGCGGTACTTCACCCCGAGCGTGTTGGAGATCTCCAGCGCGGCGTCGCGCGAGGTGTCCGGGATCGGGATGATGGTGTCGATGTCATGGTCCGGGCGCAGGCGCAGGATCTTCTCGCCCAGCTTGATACCCATGCGCATGCGCGCCTTGTGCACCGACACGTTGTCGATCATCGAATCCGGGCGCGCGAAGTACACGTACTCGAAGATGCACGGACTGTGCTCGGCCGGCTCGGCGCACACTTCGGAGAACAGTTCGCCGCGTGCGGTGATGACCAGTGCTTCGCCCGGGCGCACGTCGCGCACGCGCTGGAAGCCCAGCACGTCCAGCGCCGCCGATTCGGAGGCCACAATGTACTCATCGCCTTCAGCGTGGGCGCGCTTGCCCAGCACCAGCGGGCGGATGCCGTGCGGATCGCGGAAGGCCACCAGGCCCAGGCCCAGCACCACGCTGATCACCGCATAACCGCCCTTGACCCGGCGGTGCACGCCGGCCACGGCGCGGATCGCCGCTTCCGGGGTGAGCTGGCGCTGCGCGTCCAGTTCGTAGGCGAACACGTTCAACAGCACTTCGCTGTCCGAATCGGTGTTGACGTTGCGGCGGTCCTGCTCGAACACCTGCTGGCGCAGGGCCTCGGTATTGATCAGGTTGCCGTTGTGGGCCAGCGCGATGCCGTAGGGCGAGTTCACGTAGAACGGCTGCGCCTCGTCCATGCCTTCCGAGCCGGCCGTGGGGTAGCGCACGTGGGCGATGCCGACGCGGCCTTCCAGGGTCGACATCCGCTTGGCGTCGAACACATCGCGCACCAACCCGTTGGCCTTCTGCACGCGCAGGCGGGTGCCGTCGGCCGTGGCGATGCCGGCCGCATCCTGGCCACGATGCTGGAGGACGGTCAGGCCGTCATACAACTGCCCGGCGACGTTCTGGTTGCCGACGATTCCGACGATGCCACACATGGTGCGAATCTCCGCTGGGCTGCGCCCATCTACAGTGAAGGTGGCCGTGCCTGGCCGGGGGACCCGTTCCGTGCCGGAGCGGGCTGATCCGGGCGCGGGAGCGCCGGATCGTTGTTCTGCGAGGAACCTGGCATGCCGCTGCGCGCCCCCACCGGGGCGGGGTCTCCCGCCTGGCGCGGGGTTTCATCCAGCGCTCGCGGCCATCCGCGCGCTGCCAGCAATCCACCAAGCACGCCATTATCGCCTGTCAGGCCCGGCTTGCCCAACTCGGTGCCGGGAAGTTGCGCCGTGTTCACCTCTGGCAGCGCCATCGGCAAGCCCGGCATGCCGTCCAGGCCAGGCAGCTGGGGAATCCGGGGCATGTCCGGCATCTCCGGCATCCTGGCCTGCATCCAGGCTACGCCAGGGTCAAGCACGGCACGCAGCTGCGAGTCGCGCCAGCTGCCCTCGGCCGTCATCGGGGTGTAGGAGGCCGCCAGCAGCAGGACACAGCCAATCAGGGCACCGCGCGCCACTCCCAGCACCCCGCCCAGCAGGCGATCGGCCCCGTTCAGGCTGGTGGCACGCACCACTTGGCGGATGACCAGGCCGATCGCCCAGACCGTCACGATCACCGCCACGAACACCGATACGTACCCGGCCAGGTAATGGCCCGTCGCCGGTGCACTGGGTGCGGCCCACCAGCGGGCCGCAGCCTCGCCGAAGGTCAGCGCCGCCCAGGCGCCGAGCACCCAGGACGCCAGGCTGATGACGATGCTGACGAAACCCCGCATCACCCCGAGCAGGGCCGAGAGGACAATCACGGCCAGCAGTACGATATCGATCACGCGCCTTCCCCGGTGGGGAACGGTCCGGCCTCAAGCCGCGGGCGCATGGCCGGCATCAGGGATGCGGCCGGACCATGCCGGCCACGCCGACCTTGGACGCTACCTGCGCTTTGAGGTTTTCCGCCTCGGCGCGGTCGGCTACCGGCCCGACACGCACGCGGTTGAGCGTGCCCTTGTCGGTGCGTACCTGTTCCACGAAGGCGCTGAAGCCGGCGGCGCGGACCTTGTCGCGCAGCGCGTTGGCCTCGGCGGGCTGGCCGAAGGCGCCCAACTGGACGGCAAACCCGACGCTGCTGGCGGCCGGTGCCGCCGGCGTTGCCACCGGCTTGGCGGCGACAGTGGTGGCCGGTTCGGGCTTGGGCGCGGCCGGCTTGGGCTCAGGTTTGGGCGGTGCCGGCCGGGTGGCCGCCACCGGTTCGGGCGGCAACGATTCGGTTCGCACCGCGCTGGTCGACGGCGCGGCCGCCGCGCTGGATGCACTGGATGCGCTTGCTGCAGCCGGTGCCGCGGTCGGCGCCGACGCAACGGCCGTGTCGGCGCGCGCGTCCAGGGTCACTACTTCGGCCTTGACGTCGTTGCGCACCTTGACCGCCTGCAGGCGGGCCGCTTCGGCCTGGGCGCGGTCGGCATAGGGGCCCACGCGCACCCGCCACGCCTGGCGACCGTTGATGGTGGCCGCTTCGCTGAAACCGGGCAGCTGGGATTTCTTCAGGTAGGCAATCACCGCATCGGCATCGGCCTGGCTGCCATAGGCACCGAAGCTGACGGCGAAGTTGCCGGCCGCCACGGCCGGCGAGGTGTCGGCGGCGGCAGCGGCAACCGTGGCCGCATCCTGCAAGGGCGCAGCGCCGGCAGCCCCCTGCAACCCGGTGGCCCCCCCGGTGGGGGTTACCAGCGGCAACTCGCGGGTTTCGAACTGGCCATCCGACGGCGCAGCCGGTGCACTGATCGGGACACTGGCCACGCCACTGTCAGGCGCAGGGCCTTTGACCAGCATGGGCAGGAAAATCACAGCCAAAGCCACCAGGACGATGGCACCAATCAGTCGCTGTTTCAGAGGAGTATCCACGGAAGTCAGGCAGGGCGGCGCGGCGGAATGCCACGGCGATTATACGGGTGTCGGCGTGAGCGGCGGCGGGTGCGGCTGAACGGCGCCAGCAGGACGCAAGGCCCTGCTCAATCGGCGGCATCCAACCACTGCAACGCCTGCGCAGCGGTATGGAACGAACCGAATACCAGCACGCGGTCACCCGCCGCGGCTGCGGCCACGGCGGCGTGCAGGGCCTGCGCAACGCTGGCATGGCAGCGGGCAGTGGCGGCCACGGTGTGCTGCAGCCGCGCCTGCAAGGCATCGGCACTTTGCGCACGCGCGCCGTCCAGGCCGGCCAGGTGCCAGGCCTGGACCTGGTCGCCCAGTGCATCCACCACGCCGGCGGCGTCTTTGTCCTGCAGCGCGGCAAACACCGCCACGGTGCGCCCCGGCACCGGCGCGGCCTTCAGGGCGGCGGCCAGTTCGCGTGCGGCCTGCGGGTTGTGGCCCACATCCACCAACACCTCCACCCCCTCACGCACCACGCCCTGCAGGCGGCCGCGGATGCGCGCGTTGGCCACGCCGTCCACGATGGCGGCGCGCGGCAGCGGCTTGTCCAGGGTGCGCAGCGCGGCAATGGCCGAGGCGGCATTGCGCAACTGGATCGGCCCCCGCAGCAGCGGGGTCGGCAACTCGATGCTGAAGCCCACGTCGCGCCACTGCCAGTGCTGCGCATCGATCACGTCGGCGAAGAAATCGCTGCCGCCGCGGATGGCGTTGGCACCCAGCAGGTAGGCACGCGCCAGCACGCTGGACGGCGGGTCGGTTTCCCCCAGGATCACCGGCTTCCAACCGCGGATGATGCCGGCCTTCTCAACGCCGATCGCTTCGCGGTCTTCGCCCAACCACTCGCTGTGGTCGATGTCCACGGTGGTGATCACCGCCACGTCGGCGTCGACGATGTTGACCGCATCCAGCCGCCCGCCAAGTCCGACTTCAAGCACGGCCAGGTCCAATTCGGCCTGCCCGAACAGCAGCAGCGCCGCCAGCGTGCCGTATTCGAAGTAGGTCAGCGTGGTGCTGCCCCGTGCGTCTTCGATGGTGTTGAAGGCGGCCATCAGCGCATCGTCCTCAACGTCCTGCCCGTCGATCCGCACGCGCTCGTTGTAGCGCAGCAGATGCGGGGAGGTGTACGCCCCCACTTTCCAGCCGGCCGCGCGCGCGATGGCCTCGATGAAGGCCACCGTGGAGCCCTTGCCATTGGTGCCACCGACCACGACGGTGTACTGGCCCGGCGGTTCCAGCCCCAGCGCCTGGGCGACGCTGCGCACGCGTTCCAGGCCCATGTCGATGGTGGCCGGATGCTGCTGCTCGATGTAGGCAAGCCAGGCGGAGAGGGTCTGCGGACGGGCGGTGGTCATGGGCATTTGGATCAATGGGGCGGACGACGGAATGGAACGCGGGACGGTTACAGCGCGCGGTGCTTGGCTTCGCCGAAGAACGGGGTGTGGTGGGCGCAGTCGTTCAGGCGCACCACCTCGAGCTGGTCGATGTCCGAACCTTCCAGCAGGTTGAGCGTGGTGGGAGCCTGGCGGAAGGTCCACAGACGCGACAGCGGCAGGCCCAGGATGCGGCACAGGATCACCCGGTTGACCGCGTCGTGCGCAACCACCAGCAGCGTGTCGTGCTCGCCCAGGCCTTCCGCCGCGCGCGCCAGGCCGCGCCAGCTGCGCTCCAGTACCAGCCGCAGCGATTCGCCGCCCGGCATCAGCACGGTATCGGGCTCGTCGCGCCAGGCTTGCAGGCGCGAAGGGTCCTTGTCGTTGATTTCGCTGGCCAACAGGCCTTCCCACTCGCCGTGGGCGATTTCCTGCAGGTCCGGTTCGGTCAGCAGCATCGACGCGCGTTCGGCGCCAAGCGCCAGTTGCGCGGTGCGCTGCGCACGCGACAGCGGCGAGGCCACCGCACGGGCGATATCCACCGATTTCAGGCGCTCCCCGAGGGCCTGTGCCTGGGCTTCGCCAATCGGCGACAACGGAATATCGATCTGGCCCTGGTAACGGCCTTCGGCATTCCACGGCGTTTCACCGTGGCGGGCAAGCAGGATGCGCATGCGTACTGGGAGTCCTTGGGGGGAGGAATGCGGTCGCAATCTTTCACATGATGTGAATGATCGGGAGGGACTCGCATGATACCCCGTGCCCTGCCCGGCTGCCGCCGTGGCGAACATCCGGTGGCCGGTGCTTGGCGTGGCGTGGCATCGCAGGCCATTGCATCGCAGGGTGGCCGGCCAGCGGCCGGCACTGCCCAACGAAAAACCCCGCGGCGTTGGCCGCGGGGTTGCAAGGGTTACCTGGCCAGGTTCAGCTCTTTCAGCAGCTGCGGGGCCGGCGCCACTTCCTGCATGATCCACTGCATGTAGCGGCTGTCCACCGCGATCATGCGGGTCATCACCGGGTCGAACACCCAGTTGGAGCTGACCGACTCCCAGTTGCCGTCGAAGGCCAGGCCCACCAGCTTGCCGTGGGCGTCCAGCACCGGCGAACCGGAGTTGCCGCCGGTGATGTCCAGGTTGGACAGGAAGTTCACCGGCACCGAACCCACGCGCTTGTCTTCCAGCCCGCCATAGCGCTTGGCCTTGACCGCCTCGAGCAGCGCCTTGGGCGAGTCGAACGGATCAGCACCGGTTTCCTTGGCCACGATGCCTTCCAGCGTGGTGAACGGGGTGTAGGCCACGCCGTCCTTGGGCGCGTAGCCCATCACGTTGCCGAAGGTGATGCGCAGCGACAGGTTGGCGTCGGGATAGACGAACTCGCCCTTGCTCTTCTTGTAGTCGGCCAGGGCCTGCAGGTACAGCGGACGGGCCAGCAGCGACTCGCCTTCGCGGGTCTTCTTCTGCTCTTCCTGCTTGAGCAGCGCCGGCATCACCGCCACCGCGTACTGGATGGCCGGATCGGTGCTGGCTTCAAAAGCGGCGCGGTCGGCCTTGAACCACGTCAGGCGCGCATCCAGGCTGCCCAGCTGCGTGCCGGCCAGCTTGCCGACCAGGCCATCGACGGCGGCCTTGTCACTGCCGGCCAGCCACTGGTTGAGCACCTCGTTGCTGCGCTGCGCGGCCGGCAGGGCCACGTATTGGTTCAACCAGTACTGCTGCAACTGCTGGTCCATCTTTGCCACGTAACGGCGGTCCATCTGGCGCAGGCTGCCTTCAATGGTCGGCAGGTCGCGGTCCTGGTAGCCAGCTTCGCGCGCGGCGTCGGCCTTGCTGCGCTCGATGGACAGGCGGTACAGCGTGATGGCCGCACTCACCGCCGAAGTGTTGTTGAACTGGCCCACGAACAGGTCGCGCTCGCGCGTGGCCTTGCTGGTGTCCAGGTGCTTGATCAGCTGCGCATGCGCGGCCAGCGCCGGCTTGCCGGCGGTGCCCTGCTGCTTCAGCCAGGCCAGCACGGCCGCTTCTTCAGCCTGCTTCTGGCCGGCCGCGTCAATGCGCTTGAAGCCCTCCAGCTGACCGGCGTAGTTCTTGGCCACGTTGTTCATGCTGGCGGCGGTAGCGGCGTACTTCACCTTGACGTCGGCGTCGGCCTTGCCGGCCTCGTCGATCATCTTCAGCACCGCGTTGTAGTGGCGGGCGATGGTCGGGTAGGTCCAGTCGGCGGTTTCGTTGAACTCACCGGCCAGCGCGTAGCGGTTGGTGCGGCCCGGGTAACCGGCCACCATCACAAAGTCGTCAGCGCCCAGCGGCTGGTCGGCAAACTTCAGGAAGTGCTTGGGCTGGTAAGGCACGTTGTCGGCGGCGAAGGCGGCCGGCTTGCCGTCCTTGCCCACGTAGGCGCGGTAGAACGAGAAGTCACCGGTGTGGCGCGGCCACATCCAGTTGTCGATGTCGCCACCGAACTTGCCCACGCTGCCCGGGGGCGCGTAGACCAGGCGCACGTCCTTGATTTCCATGTTGCGGAACAGGCGGTAGGTGTTGCCGCCGGAGAAGCTGAAGAGGCGGCAGCGGAAACCGGCATCGGCTTCGCAGGCGGCGGTCTGGGCCTTGTCGAAGGCTTCCAGCGCGCGGGTGCGAGCCAGCGGATCCTTGCCGGCCGCGGCGATCGCCGCCTTGGCCTGCCCGGTCACATCGGTGATCTGGTCAAGCACGTAAACGCGCGCATTCGGGCCGGCGCTCAGTTCGTCCTTCAAGGTGGGCGCGTTGAAGCCGTCCTTGATCAGGTTCTTCTCGGCAGTGGAGTTCAGCTGGATCGCACCGTAGGCACAGTGGTGGTTGGTGACCACCAGGCCCTGCGGGGAGACGAAGCTGGCCGTGCAGCCACCCAGCGCCACCACCGCGCCCATCGGGTCACCGGTGAGGTTGGAGATCTGCTCCGGGGACAGCTTCAGGCCCGCCTGCTTGAGCGGGCCGGCGATCTCCGGCAGCTGCTGCGGCACCCACATGCCTTCGGCGGCATGGGCGACCTGGACCAGCCCAAGGCTGGCAACGACGGAGAAAGCGAGCAGGTTCGAGCGCATTGAGCAGCCCCTGGTTGAAGAACCCCCGAGTGTAGCCCGCGCCCGGCGCGGGGCCGATGCCCGGAAGTCATGGGCAGCCAGACAGCCACCGGGCGGCATCCCGGCAGGGCACAGCCCTGCGCTAGCCCTCTGCGCGCAAGGTCCGCCGGCTGGAGCTGCCGGGCGGGCCGGAGGAAGGCGCTGCCGTCGCCCCAAACCACCCGCAGCGCAACATGGGAAACCCGCCAGCGGCTCTATAATCCGCGTTTTCCCCCAGACGAGTTCCACCCCGATGGCGCAGCAAACAATGAAGGCCCTGGTCAAGCGCGAAGCCGCCAAGGGTATCTGGCTGGAAGAGGTTCCGGTCCCCACCCCGGGCCCGAACGAGGTCCTGATCAAGCTCGAAAAGACCGCCATCTGCGGCACCGACCTGCACATCTACCTGTGGGACGAATGGAGCCAGCGCACCATCAAGCCCGGCCTCACCATCGGCCACGAGTTCGTTGGCCGCATCGCCGAGATCGGCCCCGGGGTGACCGGCTATGAACTCGGCCAGCGCGTCTCGGCCGAAGGCCACATCGTCTGCGGCCATTGCCGCAACTGCCGTGGCGGCCGCCCGCACCTGTGCCCCAACACCGTGGGCATCGGCGTCAATGTCAACGGCGCCTTCGCCGAATACATGGTGATGCCGGCCAGCAACCTGTGGCCCATCCCCGACCAGATCCCCTCCGAACTGGCCGCCTTCTTCGACCCCTACGGCAACGCCGCGCACTGCGCGCTGGAGTTCAACGTGATCGGCGAAGACGTGCTGATCACCGGCGCCGGTCCGATCGGGATCATCGCAGCCGGCATCTGCAAGCACATCGGTGCGCGCAACGTGGTGGTCACCGACGTCAACGATTTCCGCCTGAAACTGGCCGCCGACATGGGCGCCACCCGCGTGGTCAACGTCTCCAATACCTCGCTCAAGGACGTCATGAAGGACCTGCACATGGAGGGCTTCGACGTGGGCCTGGAAATGAGCGGCAACCCGCGTGCGTTCAACGACATGCTCGACTGCATGTACCACGGCGGCAAGATCGCCATGCTTGGCATCATGCCCAGGGGCGCAGGCTGCGACTGGGACAAGATCATCTTCAAGGGTCTCACCGTGCAGGGCATCTACGGCCGCAAGATGTATGAGACCTGGTACAAGATGACCCAGTTGGTGCTGTCCGGCTTCCCGCTTGGCAAGGTGCTCACCCACCAGCTGCCGATCGATGAATTCCAGAAGGGCTTCGACCTGATGGAACAGGGCAAGGCCGGCAAGGTGGTGTTGAGCTGGAATTGAGCCAGCGCGCCAAGGCCGATGGCTGCGGCGCGGCGGCGGTGGATGCCCACCGTTGGTCGGCCCCTGACCGCAAACGAAAAAGGCGCCTTTCGGCGCCTTTTTCATGCCCATCGCAGCATCAGGTCATTTGCCCACGGCCACGCTGAACACCACGCGGTTGTCGGCCAGCTTGCCCGAGTTGTCGCGACCGTTGCCGTCGGTGCCGTAATAGCCCAGGCCCAGCGTGACCATGCCGAAGCTGCGGTTCACCCCCACGTTCCAGTCGGTGTAATCCTTGGCAATGCCGTCTTCGAAGGTGCTGCGGCCCACGCTGGCGGTCAGGTTGAATTCCTGCGGCAGCGCCCACTCACCGCCCACCGCGTAGTACCAGCCATCGGTGTCGGTGTTCCAGACATCGTTGCTGTAGGCCACGGTCAGGTTGTAATGCTTGGCGAAGGTGGTCTTGGTGATCAGCTCGGTGTAGGCCAGGTCGCTGGCACCGGGATAGCTGTAATGGTTGACCATCACATCGAAATTGACGTTCTCGCTGACATCCACGCCGTAGCCGACAAAGTAGTCGACTTCGACGTCCGGGCTGCCATCGCCGAAGTCCACGCCGGACCCCCATACGCCCGCATACAGGCCCACCGGCGAGGTGTAGGTAAAGCCGGCCTGGCCGGTGGGGTTCTCATCGGTCTGGGACACGCCACGGAAGACGTAATCGGACACGCCGGTGATGTTCCAGCTGAATGGAGAGTCGGCCTCGTCCTGGGCACTGGCGGCAAACGGGGCAAACAGGGCGGCGCAGAGCACAGCGGCGGTGGTACAGCGCGTGGCGTGGTTCATGCGGGGTCTCTCCAGACGTGGGGGGTGCGGCGGGTTTACAGTTTTTTAACCTGATTGATATTGCGATGCAACAATCACGAGTGCAACTGTCGTGGCCCGGTGCCCCGCCCTGCCCCGTGGCCCGGCCCCCGCCAACCGGCGGTGACAGGTAAAATCCAGGGTTTCCCGTGCCGAAGACTGCCTGCCATGAGCGCTGCCACCACCGCCCCGCTGACCCAGCACTACGTTGAAGAACTGGAGGCGATCCGCGCCCAGGGCTTGTTCAAGTCCGAACGCATCATCACCAGCCCGCAGTCGGCCGAAATCACCCTGGACGACGGCCGCACGGTGCTGAACTTCTGCGCCAACAACTACCTGGGCCTGGCCGACCATCCCGACCTGATCCAGGCGGCCAAGGACGCGCTGGACAGCCACGGCTTCGGCATGGCCTCGGTGCGCTTCATCTGCGGCACCCAGGACCTGCACAAGCAGCTGGAAAAGCAGATCGCCACGTTCTTCGGCAAGCAGGACACCATTCTGTACGCGGCCTGTTTCGACGCCAACGGCGGTCTGTTCGAGCCGCTGCTGGGCGAGCACGACGCGATCATTTCCGACGCACTCAACCATGCCTCCATCATCGACGGCGTGCGCCTGTGCAAGGCCAAGCGCTTCCGCTACGCCAACTGCGACATGGCCGACCTGGAAGCCCAGTTGCAGGCCGCCGACGCCGCCGGCTGCAAGACCAAGCTGATCACCACCGACGGCGTGTTCTCGATGGACGGCTTCATCGCCCCGCTGGATGAAATCACCGCGCTGGCCAGGAAGTACAACGCGCTGGTGCACATCGACGAATGCCATGCCACCGGCTTCCTGGGCGCCACCGGCCGCGGGTCGGCCGAGGTGAAGGGCGTGCTGGACAAGATCGACATCATCACCGGCACCCTGGGCAAGGCCTTGGGCGGTGCGCTGGGCGGTTTCACCTGCGCCAGCGCCGAAGTGGTCGAACTGCTGCGCCAGCGCTCGCGCCCCTACCTGTTCTCCAACTCGCTGCCGCCGCACGTAGTGGCGGCCGGCATCAAGGCCTTCGAAATGCTGGCCGCCGCCGACGACCTGCGCAGCACCCTGGCGCAGAACACCGCCTATTTCCGCGAAAAGATGACCGCCGCCGGGTTCGACGTGAAGCCGGGCGTGCACCCGATCAGCCCGGTGATGCTGTACGACGCACCACTGGCACAGAAGTTCGCCGAGCGCCTGCTGGAAGAAGGCATCTACGCCATCGGCTTCTTCTTCCCGGTGGTGCCCAAGGGCCAGGCCCGTATCCGCACCCAGATCAGCGCTGCGCACACCCGCGCCCATCTGGACCGCGCGATCGACGCGTTCATCCGCATTGGTGTGGAACTGGGTGTGATCAAGGGCTGAGGCCCTTCCCCCGGTAGAGCCGACCGTTGGTCGGCTGCTCCGGTGCAGGTCATGACCCTCTGAGACAGGGCACGCGTGCGTGCCCTGCCGACCAACGGTTGGCTCTACTTCTTTTTCTTTTTGGCCTTTTCCTTGCTGGCCACCACCACCGGTGCGGCCACCGGGCGGTCCTGGCCATTGCCCTTGGCCACGCGGATGCCGTTGGCCTTCATCCAGGCATCGAACTCATCGGCGGACATCTTCTTGTCGCCGTTGCTCATCATGAAACGGTAGCTGCCGCGGCCATCCAGGTCAGGGGTCGTGACTTCCACCACCTTGTCCGTCACCGGCGCGTCGGCCTTGGCGGCGTGCTTGTGTCCGCCACAGGCGGTCAGCAGCGCGGCCGGCAACAGCAGGCAGGCGCCACGGAGCAAGGAGCGATTGAGAATTCTGGCGTGCATGGGGGAATCTCCCGGGAGTGAATGGAACGTCGGGTACAAGGCCATCCATTGCCCGGTTCGGCTGGCCTGCCACGCACGGGCAGGCCGGGAAATCACGGCGGGGCCACGGCGCCATCGGCCGCGGCATACAGCAGGTCCAGCTCGTGCGGGGTGAGTTCGCGCCAGGCACCCTTGCCAAGCGGCCCCATCGGCAACTGCCCGATCGCTACGCGCACCAGTCGCAGCACGTTGATGTCCAACGCCGCCAGCAGCCGCCGGATATGCCGGTTGCGGCCCTCTTCCAGCACCACTTCCAGCCAGGCCGTCTTGTCGCCACTGCGCAGCAGCGTGGCGCGGCGCGCACGCAGCAGCTCGCCTTCGTCTTCCACACCGGTGCACAGCGCCTGCAGCTGTGCCGCATCGGGGATGGCGTCGATCTGTACGTGGTAGGTCTTGTCCGGGCCGGTGGCCGGATCGGTCAGGCGAGCGGCCCACTGGGGGTCGTTGCTGAACAACAACAGGCCTTCGCTGGCCTTGTCCAGGCGCCCGGCCGGCGCGATCCAGGGCAAGCCGGCGCCGTCGAAGCAGCGGTAGACGGTGTCACGCCCCTGCTCGTCCTGCGCGGTGGTGACCAGGCCACGCGGCTTGTTGAGCATCAGGTGGATGCGCCGCGGCGCATCCAGCGGCTGACCATCGACGCGCACGTGGTGGCGTCCGTCGACAATTGGAAATTCGGGATTGTTGATCACGCGGCCATCGACGGTGACCCGGCCGGCTTCGATCCAGCGGGCCGCTTCGGTGCGTGAGCACAGGCCGGCCTTGGACAAGACCCGCGCCAACCCATGACGCGGGGCGCCGTCGCTGCGCGAGGTGCTTGCCGGTGACGCACGCCGCTCGGGGCGGCGTGGTCGAGAGGCAGGCACGGCAGGCGGCCGGCGTGTGCTCATCGTGCGCCGCGCAGGCGGCTTACTTCTTCTCGCCCGGCTTGGTATCAGCCGGTGCTTCAGCCGCCGCCGGCGCGGCGGCCGGGACCGGACGCGCCTTGACCACGCGCACGCCGCGCGCCTTCATCCAGGCGTCGAACTCCTCGGCGGTCATGCGCTTGCCGTTCTGGCTCATGTCAAAACGCCACGGCGTATTGTCGAACTCGGTCGCCGGCTTGTACGCCGCCGGATCGTTGGCCTTGATCGCCGGTGCACCGGGCATCGCCTTGGCGATGTTCTGGCAACCATCGATGCGCAGGCGCTGCAGCACGCGGTCCAGCGACTGCTGCTGATCAAAATTGGACGTCAGCACGCCTGCGGGCATGCCCAACTGCACGTTGCGGATGTAGAGCTCTTCGGCCACCGGCGCGATGGCGGTGGCCGGCAGCGGCAGCGGCGAGGCGCTGATGGCATGGGCCGAGCAATCCACGGCTGCGTAGGCGGTGGGAACCAAGGCCAGGCCGAGCACGGCGGCCAGTGCGATACGCAGCATGGGATGCATCCAGGGAAAGGGGCGACGCGCCGAGTTTAACAGCGCCACAACGGCTTTCAAGATCCCACATTCAATGAATACGGCAACTTGTTGGATTTATTGCTGATTTCTTGTCTGATTCGCGGAAATCCGTCTCCGCCTCGGTCAACCGCGAGCGTTTGGGCCCCGTAGCGGCCGGTAGGCAGGTGGAGGCCTGGCTTTTCTGACTTCCGTTGGTGGGTCGGGCGCTGGGCCCCCATACCCTTGGAGGCGAAGTAAAGGAGGAGGGGGCGGCCGCAGGCCGACGCCGGGGGACATTCGCCGGAAAGGGTATGGGGGCCCAGCGCCCGACCCACCAACGGCCGCGTCACTAAAGATCCAAGCGCGCAAAGTGCTTGCCACGCGGATGAAAAAAGAACAAAAAAAGGGCCCGGCAATGCCGGGCCCTCTTCTGAGGCTGTACTACCAGAAGGATTAGTTCTGGACGTTCAGCTCGGTACGACGGTTCTTTGCACGACCTTCCGGGTTGTCCGAGCCATCCGGGTTGGTGTTCGGCGCAATCGGACGGCTCTCGCCGTAGCCGATCGGACCCACCAGACGCGAAGCGGACACGCCGTTCTTGGTCAGGTAGTCATACACGGTGGTGGCGCGACGCTCCGACAGCTTCTGGTTGTAAGCGTCGGTACCCTTGGAATCGGTGTGACCGGCAACTTCAACACGCAGATCCGGGTAACGCTTCAGGATCTCGGTGGCTTCGCTCAGGATCGCCACGGCGTCCGGACGCAGGGTCGCCTTGTCGAAGTCGAAGTTCACGCCCTTCAGATCGATGGAGACCGGGACCGGGCAACCGTCCGGACCGATGGTCTGACCCGGCTGCGAATCCGGGCACTTGTCGTCGCAGTTGTTGACGCCGTCACCGTCGTCATCCAGGTCGGCGCAGCTCGGCGCAACCGGAGCCGGGGCAACCACAGCGGCGGTCGGAGCCGGGCCGAGCGGGATCACGACGCCGACCGAAGCCAGCACATCGCCGAACCAGCTTTCGTCGCGTGCAGCGATGCTCTGGTCGTCGAAGTCAGCGCGGTAGGCCACTTCGGCGCGCACAGCAACGCGCTTCTCGAAGGTGGTCTGCAGACCAACGCCGAGCTTGGCGGCGAAGTTGCCGTCCTTGCGCTCACGCGGACCGTTCAGGCTGTTGCCAGCGTACTCTTCTTCCGACTTCTGGTAGCCCAGACCCATCAGCAGGTAGGGGTTCCAGCCGCGGCCTTCAGCGATGAAGTGGCGACGCATGTCCAGCGACACGCCGTACTGGCTCCAGTTCAGATCCTGGTTGGCGTCGAAGTTCGGGTTCTGGTAGTTCAGTTCACCGTCCAGCGACCAGTTGGGGCTGATGAACTTACCGAGGCCCAGGGTCACGAACGGAGCGTCGTTGGTCAGACGGTCGTTATCCTGGAAATTGAAGCCGGCCGAACCGGTCAGGTACCAGCGGTCGTCAAAATCCTGCGCCGATGCAGCCTGGGCGAAAGCCAGACCGCCCAGCAGCGCGGCAGTGAGGATCTTCTTGTTCATTGAGTACAGCTCCTATTTCGGGGGTATGAAACCGGTAGAGGCATGGGCCAGCACCTGCGTCGTTTTCAGACTGCCGATTCAGCACGCCACCGCCGCGAACATTATGCTCAGGCGGGTGAAGGTGATGTTAACAGTCCCGTAACATGTGAAGACGACTGCCAGACCTCTACCGGCCCAGCTGGTGGCACCCTATACAGGTTGATGAAATTGCGCAAGACCCAGCAATGACAAGGGATTTGGGCATATTGCCCGGTGTTTCGGCTGCGCCGGCGCAGTATTGCGTGAAAAATGCGCCCCTGCCTTGATTCAGCGCAAGAACAGCCTTCATGGCGGACGTATGATGAACCACGTCCTGCACGGGAGCTGCCATGAAAGCCGTGGGTTTGCGCCATTACCTGCCGATCGACGATCCCGCCGCGCTGCTCGATCTGACGCTGCCGCCCCCCGGCCCGCCCGGGGGGGCCGACCTGCTGGTGCGGGTACAGGCTGTTTCCGTCAATCCGGTCGATACCAAGCAGCGCGCGCCGCGTGCGCAGCACGAAGATCCGCCGCGCATTCTCGGCTACGACGCGTCCGGCATCGTCGAGGCCATCGGCCCGGAGGTGACCGCCTTCGTCCCCGGCGATGAGGTCTATTACGCCGGTGACGTGACCCGCCCCGGTTGCAATGCGCAGTGGCACTGCGTGGACGAGCGGCTGGTCGGGCGCAAGCCGACCACGCTGGATTTCGCCGATGCCGCAGCACTCCCGTTGACCACCCTGACCGCCTGGGAACTGCTGTTCCAGCGCATGCCATTGCAGTTTGATGACCGCCGTCATGCCGGCCAGGTTCTGCTGATCATCGGCGGGGCCGGCGGGGTCGGCTCGATCGCGATCCAGCTGGCCCGGCATGCCGGATTCACCGTGGTGGCCACCGCCTCGCGCACCGCGTCGGTGCAGTGGTGCCTGCAGATGGGCGCCCACCACGTGATCGATCACCACCAGCCCCTGCCCCCGCAGTTGCAGGCACTGGGCATCGCGCAGGTGCAGGCGGCGCTGAACCTGGCCGACACCGACCGGTACTGGGACGTGCTTGGCGAGCTGCTGGCACCGCAGGGTCATGTGGGCCTGATCGTGGAGCCGCGTGATGCGCTGCGTATCGGCGACCCCTACAAGGCCAAGTGCATCGGCATCCACTGGGAATTCATGTTCGCTCGGGCGAAATTCCGCACCGCCGACAGGATCGAACAACACCGCATCCTCAACCGCGTGGCCAGCCTCGTCGATGCCGGCGAGCTGCGCTGCACGCGCAGTGCGCACCTTGGTCCGATCACCGCCGCCAATCTGCGCAACGCACACCGCCAGCTGGAAGGCGGCGGGGTGATCGGCAAGCTGGTGTTGTCGGGCTGGTAGCGGCCGCGCGCCGGGACCGCGCGAAAATCGCAGCGGGTGTGTCTGCGCATTTTGGCGTGCATCTGTATCTGTCGCCGCGGGCGGGCGCAGCCTACATTCGAGGGCCCACCAGGTAACCCCGCCATGCCGACCTCGCTGCCCCTTCGCCTGCTGCAACTGTTGTCGGGCCTGTTCCTTTACGGCATGGGCGCGGCGGTGATGATCCGCGCCGCGATCGGGGTGGCGCCCTGGGACGTGCTGTCGCAGGGCATCGCGCTGCAGACGCCGCTGTCGTTCGGGCTGGCAACCAATGTGATCGGCGCGCTGGTGCTGCTGCTGTGGTGGCCGATCCGGCAGAAGCCCGGGCTGGGCACCGTGCTCAACGTGCTGCTGATCGGCCCCAGCGCCCAGTTCGGGTTGTGGCTGCTACCCCAGGCGCATGGGCTGGCCTGGCAGGTGCCGATGTTTCTGTGCGGCCTGCTGCTGGTGGCCTTGGCCACGGGCCTGTACATCGGCGCGCGCTTCGGTCCCGGCCCGCGCGATGGCCTGATGACCGGCCTGCATGCCCGCACCGGCTGGCCGATCTGGATCGTGCGCAGCGCGATCGAAGGCACCGTCCTGCTGATCGGCTGGTGGCTCGGCGGCAACGTCGGCGTCGGCACCCTCGCCTTCGCCCTGCTGATCGGGCCGCTGTGCGGGGTGACGCTGCCCCTGTTCGGGATCCACAACGCCAAGCCCGCCCCGGCCGCAGCCACCCCGTAAACGCATCTGATACCGGCCGGACCAAGGACCGGCCAAACCACGATCCATCCGAAGAAAGGAGCCCCCTGAGACAGGGGCCGCGCCGAAAGCGCGGGGGATGGGGTGATGGTGGGACGGGGGCCGCGGTTTGCGCAGCAAAGCGTGGGGCGACAGTGCGGATGCGATGGCGCTTCCCCCCTTGCGTGTGGGGGCCTTTCGCGGCACGCTTCACGCTTCCGTACGCAAGCGTATCGACATGTCGCCAGCCGCCGAATCCGTTGCTTATCCCCATCTGTTCACGCCACTGGACCTGGGCTTCACCCAGCTGCGCAACCGCATCCTGATGGGTTCCATGCACACCGGCCTGGAGGATCGCACCCGCGATTTCCCACGCCTGGCCGCCTACTTCGCCGAGCGCGCCGCCGGTGGGGTCGGACTGATCGTCACCGGCGGCTTTGCGCCCAACGTGGTCGGCTGGCTCAAGCCCTTTGGCGGCAAGCTGTCCTGGCCGTGGGAAGTGCGCCCGCATCGCCAGCTCACTGCGGCGGTACACGACAACGGCGGCAAGATCTGCCTGCAGCTGCTGCATGCCGGCCGCTATGCCTACCACCCCTTGTCGGTGGCGCCGTCGAAACGGAAGGCACCGATCAACCCGTTCACCCCCCGCGCGCTGTCGTCCAGCGGCGTGGAGCGGCATATCGCCGACTACGCACGCAGCGCGCGGCTGGCCCGCGAGGCCGGTTACGACGGCGTGGAAGTGATGGGCTCGGAAGGCTATCTGATCAACGAGTTCATCGCCCCGCGCACCAACAAACGCACCGACCGTTGGGGCGGCGATGCAAGCCAACGCATGCGCTTTGCGGTGGAAATCGTACGTCGCATCCGCGAGGCGTGCGGGCCGGACTTCATCATCATCTACCGGTTGTCGCTGGTGGACCTGGTGGAAGACGGCAGCAACTGGGAGGAAATCGTGCAGCAGGCCAAGGCCATCGAAGCGGCCGGCGCCACGCTCATCAACACCGGCATCGGCTGGCACGAGGCGCGCATTCCCACCATCGCCACCTCGGTGCCGCGCGCCGCGTTCGCCGGGGTGACCGCCAAGCTCAAGCCGCACGTGCAGGTACCGGTGATCGCCACCAACCGGATCAACATGCCCGACGTGGCCGAGCGCATCCTGGCCGGCGGCGGCGCGGATATGGTGTCGCTGGCGCGGCCGCTGCTGGCCGACCCGGAATGGGCCAACAAGGCCCGTGAAGGCCGCCCCGACGCGATCAACACCTGCATCGCCTGCAACCAGGCCTGCCTGGACCACGTGTTCGAGAACAAGACCGCCAGTTGCCTGGTGAACCCGCGCGCGGTGCACGAGACCGAGCTGGTGTACCGCCCGGTCACTGCGGCCAAACGCGTGGCGGTGGTGGGTGCCGGCCCGGCCGGGCTGGCCTGCGCCACCGTGGCCGCCGAGCGCGGCCACCAGGTGACGCTGTTCGATGCCGGCAGCGAGATTGGCGGCCAATTCAACGTGGCCAAGCGGATTCCGGGGAAGGAAGAATTCCACGAAACGCTGCGCTACTTCGGCCACATGCTGGAACAGACCCGGGTGACGGTGAAACTGGACACCGTTGCCGACGTGGCCACGCTGGTCGGCTTCGACGAGGTGGTGGTCGCCACCGGCATCACCCCACGCCGGGTCGACTTCCCCGGCGCCGACCACCCCAAGGTGGTCAATTACCTGGACGTGCTGTTGGGACGGGTGCAGGCCGGCGCGCAGGTGGCCATCATCGGCGCGGGCGGCATTGGTTTCGACGTGGGCGAGTTTCTGGTCCACGACGGCCCGTCCAGCGCCCTGGATCCGGCGCGCTGGATGGCCGAATGGGGCGTGGACGCCAGCTTCGAAGGCCGCGGTGCGCTGGTCAGGCCCGTGCCGGAAGCCGCCGCCCGCAAGGTGTGGCTGCTGCAGCGCAGCCCCGGCAAGCCCGGCGCACGCCTGGGCAAGACCACCGGCTGGATCCATCGCGCCACGCTCAAGGCCAAGGGCGTGAAAATGCTCGGCGGCGTGGACTACCTGGGGGTGGACGACACCGGCCTGCGCCTCCGTGTGGACGGCCAGGAACAGACCCTGCCGGTGGACCATGTGGTGGTGTGCGCCGGCCAGGAGCCGCGCCGCGACCTGCACGCCGCCCTGCAGGCGGCAGGCATCCAGGCGCACCTGATTGGCGGTGCCGATGTGGCCGCCGAACTGGACGCCAAGCGCGCCATCCGCCAGGGCAGCGAGCTGGCCGCCCGCCTCTGACGCCACCCGATTTGAACCTGAATACGGGCCGGTGAACGCATTCCCGGCCCGGCTCCGAACCTGAATGTCAAGCTTCAAGGTTCAGGATGCATTGGGAAATGGGCCCCTATCGTGCGCCAACTTTCCCGCTCACCACCCAGTTCGAGTGAGCGCGCGGACCCCACGTCTTGTTCGGGTCCGCTCCCGGGCGGCCCCGATGGCCGCCTCCCCATGACGCCAAGTCGTATCCCCGCCCCGTCCGCATGATCGGAGGGACCAGCCAGGTGCGGCCTACACGGAGCAAGGAGATTTATGAAACTGGCCTGGATTCTCTGGCTGTCTCAGTTGTTGCCGCAGCCGGCGGCCGATTCGTTGTGCCTGAGCACGACGGTCTACCTCGAAGCGCGTGACCAGACCCTGCGCGGCCAGCAGGCCGTTGCCGAAGTGGCGCTGCGCCGCCTGGACAGCGGGCTGTGGGGCGACTCGATGTGCAAGGTGGTGACCGCGCGCAAGCAGTTCGCCCCGACCATCGTGGCCCCCGGAACCCAACTGGGCAACGCCGACGCCTGGCAGGAAGCGATGACCGTGGCCTTCGATGCCGAGCGCAACTGGGCGCTGCCGGTGGGCGAGCGCAAGGAGATCGTGCCCGGGGCGAGTCACTTCGCCGCGCTGGCCATTGCCAACCCCAGCTGGCGCAATGCCTACCAGGTGGCCACGATCGGCGACCACACGTTCTATCGCGTGCAGAAACTCAAGCCACGCGCGTCGTAACGGTCTGTTACGGCCATACCGTTGAGGATGCGGGGCCTGCTCTGGAATAGTGGGCAGCTGACCTTCCACCCATCCGTCAACGGAGTTTCCATGAAGCTGTACAGCAAGCCCGGTGCCTGCTCCACCGCCGACCATATCGCCCTGCAGTGGACCGGCCAGCCGTTCGAGGTGGAACTGCTCGACAAGGACACGCTGAAGGCGCCTGCATTCCTGAAGATCAACCCGGCCGGTTCGGTGCCCGCGGTGGTCGATGGCGATTTCATCCTGACCCAGAACGCGGCCATCATGGGCTACATCGCCGACACCTACCCGCAGGCGGGCCTGGCCGGTGACGGCAGCGCCCAGCAGCGCGCCGAAGCCACCCGCTGGCTGTCCTTCGTCAACTCGGACCTGCACCCGGCGTTCAAGCCGTTGTTCGGCCCGGGCAACTTCCTTGAAGACGACACCCAGTACGACGCCCTCCGCGCCACCGCACGCAAGCGCCTGCGCGGCCTGTTCGAGCGCGCCGACCAGCAGCTCGCCGACCGCCCGTGGCTGGCCGGCTTCCGCAGCTTCGCCGATCCCTACTTGTATATCACCCTGCGCTGGGCCGCCGGCGCCAAGGTCGACCTGGGCGGTCTGGACAACATCGCCGCGTTCAAGGCGCGCATGGAGGCCGACGCAGGCGTGCAGGCCACACTCAAGGCCGAAGGTCTGAGCTGAGGCATACAACGCCGCCTGCATTAATAAGAAGAGAGCCCGGCATTGCCGGGCTCTTTTTTTGTTCTTCGCCCATCTGAGGCGAGCGTCCTGTTGCAAGGGCTGTTTGCAAGGGCTGTCGCAGAGTGAGCACGACCCTACGCGGGTGGCCGGGTGTGCAGGCGCCGTTTGGATCGGCTGGCGTCTTCGATCGGGCCAGTCGCGAGCGTGAGGGCCCGGTAGCAGCCGATAGGCCCCTGGTGCAAATGTCCCCCGGCCGCGTGGCGGCCTCCTCCTTTACTTTGCCCAGGGAGCTACCGGCTGCTACCGGGCTCGGCTTGCGGTGCGCAGGTGGACACCACGCTTTTTTGACGGTGGTCGGTAAGTCGGGCGCCGGGCCGCGATGCCCTTGCCGACGACTGTCCGCCGGCGGCTCGCAGAAGAGCGGGTTTACCGCCCGCTTCCGCAAGCCGAGCCCCTTCGCGGCCGGCAGGCTCCTGGCAAAGTAAAGGAGGAGGCCGTCGCCGCAGGCGTCGGCCGGGGGACATTTGCGCAGGGGCCTGCCGGCCGCCAAGGGGCCCTCACGCTCGCGGCAGGCCCGAGCGGAGTCAGCGCTACGATCCACCAGGAGGCGCCTCCCGGCGTTGCGCGAAGAACCTCTTTTTTGGGGGGCGCTGCCGGGTACCCGGAGCGCCCCCCTGGGTGGCGGCACGCGGTCTGCCTGGACACCCGCCACGCATGGGCTGGTGCTACCCGATCGTACGCACCACCTTGCCCTGCGCGTCGCGCAACTCGGTCGGTTCCACCCGGATACGCAGCCAGCCGCCCGGCAGCGCGTACTGCCCACGCGCAGGCTTCAGCTGCGCCAGCACCGCCTGCAGGCTGGCCGGGCTGAGTGTGCAGCGCACGCTGGTCTCATTCTCCAGCTGCACGGCGTCCTCGGCGCCGGCCTCAAATTGCCATGAGCGCTCCCGATCCAGCAGGGTCAGCGCGCGCCCATGCCCCAGCCTCAACGGCAGCAGTTCCAGCACGCTGGCCACCTTGCCCGCGCCCAGCACCAGTTCAAACGCCTCGCCGTCGCGCTCCCACTGCAGGGCGTCCATGAACAGCATCGCGGTGGTGGACCCGTCCTTGGCGCTGCCGGCCTCTACCTGTGCGGCCAACGCCGGATCGGCCAGCAGCGACCCGCGCTCCAGATGGGTGATCCACAACGGCATGGCCGGCTCCAGCAGTTCCAGCAGCGCAGTGGTGGACCACCGTTTGACCGCCGCCATCTCCTCGTCGGTCAGGCCCACCACCTGCAGCAGGCGCACCCGCCCGTTCGCGGTGGCCAGGGCGGGCAGCTGCGGGTCTTCGATGAAGGCCAGATGGCGCAGCGCGGTGCCCGTGTCCAGCGCAATCGGACCGTTTGCATCCAGGTGGTGGCCCGGCTCGAAGGCATTGCCACTCTTGAATACATAGCGCGCCAGGTTCTGCAGGAGGCTCATCGGCCAGGTGGGCGGCGTGCTGTCCGGCCCCGCATCGGCCGGCGCGGCCAGGCGAAACGTCAACTCGAAGCCGAAGCCACTCTCCTGCGCATCGTCACTCTGCTTGTCATACAACTCCGAGAAGCCGTAGGTCACGTAGTGCCAGTGCGGTTCGGGCGTGTCGCTCCAGAACACGCTGATGCCGTCCAGCGGGTCCTGCCCGCCCAGCGTCCATGGCATCGCCGTGCCGAAGTGTTTCGGCTCCTGCCCCGGGTACAGCGCGGCCAGTGCGGCGTTGAGCGCGTCCCAGCCGGGCGTGTCGGAGGTGTCGGCGTGCTGCGCCATCGCGGTGTTCCTGCATCAAGGCAGTACACGGTACTGCGCGGCTGCCGCGCGGGCCAGCGCCGGTCGCGACACCGGCAGCGCTGCCATCACTCCAGCGCAGGCTCGGGCTGCAGCAGTGCATGGGTATCGCTGAGCCAGCGCGTGGCCAGCGCGGGGCTCTTGGCCTTGGCTACCGCAGCGGCCATGTCCGGCCACAACTTTTCCAGCCCGGCCGCGTCGGTGCAGCGCTCGATCTTGAGCTGTATGAAGTAGCCCTTGAGCCCCAGATGGCGGCGTACCGATTCGCTCATCCAGTCATACAACCGCTTGTAGAGGTCCGGGTCCTGCTCGCGGCCGGCGGTGAGCGCACGCACGGCGGGCGGCGCCACCGCACCCCCAACGACCTCGATCAAGCCCATCTGCGCCAGTTGTGCCAGCGCGTCGTCCGGCGCCCGCAGGCCCGGCAACAACGCGGTCAACGCATCGTCATCGCGCTGACCATCCACCATCAGCAGAATGGACCGCAACCCCGGCGGCAGGCGCCGTGCACGGTCTTCGATTTCCTGACGGCCAGCCGCCGTCTTGGCATGGATATAGGCCATGTGCTTCCCCTGTAACCCGCTGCATTGCCACGCCCGGCACGCAGCGGTTGGCTGGTACGCAGGCGCCCCCTTGCGACGATTCCCGGCTGCGCTTCACCGCCGGTGCCGCCTGCGCCCCGTATCCCCAGCGCACGGCGTCCGGCCATGGGCCGGGAACCATCACCTCCGGAGCTTACCTGAGCAGGCTGGGCACTGTTGACGCGTCGCAGCAACGCCCCTTGCGAGCGGCAGTGCGGGGAGCGCTACCGCGCACGTGAGGGCATCCACGCCATCAACACGCCGAAAAAGCTGCCGCAGAACGCCATGCTGCGTCCGATGTCCCCGGCATCGAAAGGCACGCCAGTTGCCCTATCGAGGACCCATTTCAGTGCACCGAACACCAGCGCGAACTCGAGGCCGTACAACACGGCGTTGAGCCAGATCGCGCGCCGTTGCCCATCGGCCGGCACATCAAAGCGTAGCCGCTTCATCAGCCAGAGCATCATCCGTGGTTCGCGCTCCATCCTGATCCTTCCGTACAGCATCCGCATCGTGCGCTGCTTCCCGGTCGGATCGTGGCGCAAGGGCGGGGCAATCTCCAGATGCAGATGCGACATCAACGCAATGGGAGGGGCTGGTCCTTGAGCACGATGACCGGCGCCTCGGCCACCAGCCGAAGGACGGAAATCCACGCTTCGATCGCGCGCGTGCCGAAGCCGTACCCGCCATGAGTGGGGACTCAACTTCCCACCTTGCCTGTGACCGAGTACAGCGGCTCGAGCAACCATTCATACAACTGGCGCCGCTCCCCCAGGATATCGGCTTCCAATCGCATCCCGGGACGTAACGGCTCGGGCACGCCATAGGCCGATACGCTTTGTCGATCCAGCGCGACAAGCACCCGATACACCGGTTCACTCGATGACTCCCGACCCGCAATTGCACTGCGCGATATATGGGTGACCACGCCATGATGGCTGCCGAATTTCTGGTAGGGGTACGCCTCGTAGCGCAGCAGCACCCGATCACCGGCCTTGATGAAACCGATCGCCGCGCTGCGCACCAGCAACTGGGCACGCAGCGTTGAACCTTGTGGCAACAGACTGACCAGGGGCTGGCCAGAGTGCACCGCCTGCCCGGCCTCAACCAAGCGGCTCGCGACCATTCCGGGCACCGGTGCACGCAACAGCAACTCGCCGTCTGCTTCCATCCGCACAGCCTCTTGGCGCAGTGCGGCGCCATCGCGCTCCGCAGATGCCTGTGCGGCGAGGCGCTGTGGGGGGATCTCGGCGAGCGTCTGCTCCAACTGCGCCAGCGCGCGGCGTAGTGAAGTCGCCTGTCGCTGCAGCGCCTGCTGCGCGTTGAGCAGATCAAGCATCGATTGCTCCTGCTGGTTGAGCTGCACCAGGCTTACATAGCGCTGGTCGGCGACCTGTCTATAGCGTTGAACGGTCTCGCGGCCGATGCGCACCTGCTCGCTACGCGTTTGGATCTCGTCCTCGATCTGGACCAGCTCGCGCCGCAACGCGTCCCGCTGCTGGCGGCCACCCCGTTGCTGCGCCAGCAATTGCGCGTCCTGCGATGCTTGCAGGGTGCCGAGACTTTTCAGACGCACATGATGGCCCTCGCGCAACACCTTCAGAGCATCATCGCCGGCGGCGGTGACCCGGGGAACATTTATCAGCAACAAAGGCGCTTGTCGCGCAACCCGATCGCCTTCATCGGCGTGCATCACAGCGACCACACCCGACGAAGGCGCCACCACGGTGGACAGACCCAGGTCGGGCACGAGCTCGCCCGCAACACGAGAACGACGCGTGTAGTCCCCAAGAATCAGCATGCCCAGCACCAACGCCGCCGAGAGCGCGCCAAGGATAGCCAGCACCCACAGCCGGACAGGCTGCGCAAGCGAGATGCTTCCCAACCAGCTGCCCCGCTTCGCCTCAAGTACCTCCGGGCGGAACAACCCGCTCATGCACTCGCCTCGTCTGCAGCGCTTTGCGCTTGTTGCACCGGCGGCCGGTGCTCGGCAACAATCGCACCGCCATGCATCACCAGCACCCGATCGGCACTGGCGATGGTTTCAGGCCGGTGGGCAATAATGACGCGCGTGAGATCCAGTCGGCGTACCGCGTCATTGACCAGTCGCTCACGCTCTACATCGAGATGACTGGTGGCCTCGTCAAGGAACAGCAATTGCGGCTGGCGGTAAAGTGCGCGCGCCAGAATCACGCGCTGCTTCTGACCACCAGATAAGGCGGTACCCATGTCGCCGATCAGACTGTTGTAGCCCATCGGCATAGCGACGATGTCGTCATGCACGGCGGCCAGCGTCGCCGCTTCCTGCACGCGCGCGTCATCGACGCCGTCGTCCTCGAAGGCGATGTTGTCGCGAAGGCTGCCCGCGAAGAGCTGATCATCCTGCATCACCGCGCCAATGATGCGGCGGTATTGTTCCATCCCGATCCTGGCCAACGGCACGCCACCAATCCGGATTTCACCTTCGATAGGCGTCAGCAGGCCGAGCAACAGCTTCAAAAGCGTCGTTTTGCCGCAGCCTGAAGCGCCGACAATGGCCACCGACTCGCCCGGTTCGATGACCATATTGCAGTGCCGCAACACCCACGGCTCGCTTGACGCGTAGCGGAACCCGACTCCGTCCACCTCAATGCGCAGCGTTTCCGGTAGCTCCTTCGTCATGGCATCGACCAGAGGCATCTCAGGCTCGGCCAATACGATGTCCGACAGACGCTCACCATGCAGGCGCAACATGCGGAACTCCATCCACTTGTCGATCAGCCCACCGATACGCTGAGCGAACTGGTCCTTGTATGCAAGGTAGGCAATGAGCATGCCCACCGAGAACACGTTCTGCATTGCCAGCACCGCACCGATCCAGATGACCGCGACACGCTCGATCCCGAAGATCAGCTGATTGGCGCTGCCAAAGACGACGCCGAAGCGGGCGAGCCATACATCACGGTTGACGGTGTCGTTCATCAGATTGAAGTACCCGGAGCGGCGCAACATTTCCCGGCCTGCCACCTTGATCGACTGAATGCCGCGGATGGACTCCAGCAGGTGGCTCTGCTGATGGGCTGCCGCGATGAGTTGGCGCTCTGTACCGTTGCGCAATGCACGGAACGATATCGCCCGCATGACCATATACAGCCCGACCGCGAGCAAGGTCACCAGCGCCAACTTCCAGCTGTACAACAGCATCATGCCCAGGGTCACGATGGCCATGACCCCATCGATGAGCGCCTCCACGAAGCTGGTGGTCAAGGTACGCTGAATGGCCTGCACGCTGCCCATGCGCGAGGTGATATCGCCCAGGTGACGCTTCTCGTAGAAGTCCAGCGGCAGCTTGATCAGATGGCTGAACACGTTCCCGAGCCACTGCAGACCCAGCCGACTGGATAAATGGATGACTGCCCAGCCACGGACCATTCCGATGGCGACCTGCAGCAGCAGCGCAAGGCCAAACCCAAGCCCTAACACCGTGAGCAGGTCACGATCTGCGGCAATCAACACCTGATCGACAATCCACTGCATGAAGAACGGCGCCAGCAGAACGAACACCTGCAGCGCCAGCGACAACATCACGATCATGCCCAGTGCACGCCACAACCCGCTCACCCTACCGGTGAGCTGGGAGATGGCGACTGCCGGTGCAGACGGGGCGGCGCGGAAGTCGGCACCCGGGCTCAACTCCAACGCTATCCCCGTGAAATACCGGGATAGCTCCTGCAGCGACAAGCTGCGCTCACCGAATGCAGGGTCGAGCACGGTGACGGCGCGTTTGCGAACGCGGTTGAGCACCACAAAGTGATTGAGATCCCAGTGCAGGATGCAGGGCAGCTGGAGCTGACCAAGGTGTTCCAGGTCCAACCGCAGCGGACGGCAGTTGAACCCCATCTGCTCGGCGATCTTCATCACCTGGGCAAGCGTGGTGCCCTTGAGTGACAGCCCGTGGCGGCTGCGAAGCTCACGCAGACCGATCCGATCGCCGTACTGCGAAGCCACCATCGCAAGGC
>JAHREJ010000033.1 GCA_021733645.1 Bacillus subtilis subsp. subtilis
CAGAAGCCGCCTGGTTCGCCAGGCGGCTTTTTTCTTGCGCAACGCTTCCGTGTCGGCCATTGGCGCGTTGGCGGTCGTTAAAAAAACACTTGCACCAACCGGCGAAATGCCTGCATAATTCGCCTCCCCATTTTCGGGCTGTTAGCTCAGTTGGTAGAGCAGTTGACTCTTAATCAATAGGTCCAAGGTTCGAATCCTTGACAGCCCACCAAGACAGAAGCCGCCTGGTCCACCAGGCGGCTTTTTTCTTTTCCGGGCCCTGCAATGGCGTGTATCCCCGTCTTCCCTGAAACCCGGGGCATTACCGTCATAGCCATCTTCAATCCTGCCCACTTCATCCCGGTTTGCCGGCGCAACCTTCTGCCCAATGCACACTCCCGCGCCAAGCGGCGCCCCTGTGGAGACGCATCATGTTGGGCAAATCAACCGTTCTGGGCTGCGCGGCACTGCTGGTCGCAGGCTTCGCCACCGCACTGACGGTCGTGGCCGAGACCCCGCCGCCGGGACGGGGCATCGAACTGCGCAAGGCCGACAACGGCGATCTGATGGTTCGCCGCCTGGTGGTGCAGACGCGGTCCCAGTGGCAGCAGTGGTTGGCCTCGCCGGCCTCGGCCACCTCGCCATTTGCGCAGATGGATCCGCAACGGCAGGCCGCATTCTCGCGGTCGCTGGTGTTCCGCGACGGCGCGCTGACCAATTACGACTACGAGATCCTGCTGCCGTTCTTCGCCGCCGCCGATGCCTACCAGGCCCTTGGCGTATTCGGCCTGGAGCACGAACTGGCGTTCCTGCCCGGGGTGCGGGTGGAAACGGCGGCAGACCGGTACGCCTTGCAGCAGGCCAACGAGATACTGGCCGCGCGGCAGGATCGGTTTGCCATGACCGAGTTCCGCAGGGCGGTCGCGGCCGAGGGATTCCAGCCGGCGCAGCAGTGGCCGCACGACTGAGCGGCCGGTGGGGCAGGGGGCCTGCCGAGGCCGCCGCCGCCGTGCGGGCGCCGCTTTGCACCTCCGGCCCCGAGCCGGGGCGCATCCCGGGCGCGGCGGTGGCTTCCGCTTTGTTGCCCCGCCTGCAACAATAAGCGCCTGCGCGGCCCTGCTCGCGCAAACCTCGCGAAAGTGGCGGAATTGGTAGACGCCCTGGATTTAGGTTCCAGTGCCGCAAGGCGTGGGGGTTCGAGTCCCCCCTTTCGCACCAGTCACCCCGGTTCAGTGCCGGCACCATGACCATGGGCACGTTCCCGACCTGGCGGGCGGCTGCATGCTGCCCCGGGCGCCTTCACGGCCGCCCCCGGCCCTGCGCTGGCGGCGCTGGCCGTTATCGGCGAAACTACAGGGCTGCGGCGGGCATGCGCGTCAACGACCCCGCGTTCAAAACCCGTTCCATCCATCACATCGTGCCGGGGGCGTTGCCGCCGGTGGCAGGAGTCAACATGCAAGCTTCGATCGAATCCACTGGCAATCTGGAACGCCGCCTGACCTTCTCGCTGCCGGAAGACCGCCTGCAGACCCACATCAGTGGCCGTCTGGGCGAAATTGCCCGCACCGCGCGCATCAAGGGCTTCCGCCCGGGCAAGATCCCGGCCAAGGTGATCGAGCAGCGCTTCGGCCAGCAGGTCCGCAGCGAAGCCGTCGATGGCCTGCTGCGCGAGACCTTCGACGCCGCCCTGCGCGAGCATGAGCTGCGTATTGCCGGCACCCCGCGCATCGACAAGGGCGAGGAGGGTGAATTCTCCTTCGTGGCTACCGTCGAGCTGATCCCGGACTTCGGCGATGTCGATGTCAGCAAGCTGACCGTGGTGCGCCACACCGCCGAGATCACCGATGCCGACATCGACCAGATGATCACCAACCTGCGCGAACAGCGCCGCAGCTGGAGCCCGGTTGCCCGTGGCGCGCAGGAAGGCGATCTGGTCGCGCTGGAAACCTTCTCCCAGGCCGGCGATGAGCGCCTGCCGGCAGAAGGCAGCGAAAAGGGCAGTGTGATCGTGGGCCAGGGCATGATGTTCGAGCAGATCGAGCAGGGCCTGATCGGCCTGGCCAAGGGTGAAGAAAAGACCCTGGACGTTGAATTCCCGGCCGACTGGCGCGTGCCGGCGCTGGCGGGCAAGCAGGTCAAGGTCACCGTGAAGGCGGTGGACGTGTCCGAGCCGGTGGTGCCGGACGTGGATGCCGACTTCATCAAGAGCTTCGGCGTGAAGGCCGGCGATGAAGAACAGTTCCGCAAGGACATCCGCGCCAACCTGGAGCGCGAACTGAAGGGCGCGCTGATGAACCGCCTGCGCCGCGAAGTGGGCGAGCAGCTGATTGCCGCCTACGCCTCGGTGGAAATGCCGCCGCGCCTGGTCGAGAACGAAGCCCGCGCCATGCTGGCCCAGCAGGTCGAGCAGATCCGCCGCAGCGGCCGCAACCCGGGCGATGTCCCGGCTGACGCCCATGAAGGCTTCCAGGACGCCGCTGCCAAGCGCGTGCTGGTGGGCCTGCTGGTGGGTGAGGTGGCCCGCAAGAACGACCTGCGCCTGGATCCCAAGCGCCTGAATGAAACCATGCGCCTGATCGCCTCGACCTACGAAGAGCCCGAGCAGGTCATTGAGATGTACCGCAACGACCCCCAGCTGATGAGTGGGCTGCAGAACCGTGTGATGGAAGAGCAGGTGATCGACTGGATCGCCGAGCGTGCCCAGCACACCGAAGAGCCGCTGTCGTTCCAGGACGCGATCCGCCAGTAAGCGGCCCGCGTTTTACGCCCCGCGCCCCGGCGCGGGGTTGTTCCCCCCAAAATAGGTGCCTCACTAATGGACAACCGAACCACAGCCCTGAACATGGTTCCGATGGTGGTCGAACAGACCAGCCGCGGCGAGCGCGCCTATGACATCTATTCGCGCCTGTTGAAAGAGCGCCTGATCTTCCTGGTTGGCCCGATCGACGATCACATGGCCAACGTGGTGGTGGCGCAGCTGCTGTTCCTGGAAGCGGACAATCCGGAAAAGGACATCAGCATCTACATCAACTCGCCCGGTGGCGTGGTCACCGCCGGTATGGCGATCTACGACACCATGCAGTACATCAAGCCCGACGTGAGCACCATCTGCGTCGGCCAGGCCGCCTCGATGGGCGCGCTGCTGCTGGCGTCCGGCGCGGCCGGCAAGCGCTACGCGCTGCCCAACTCGCGGGTGATGATCCACCAGCCGCTGGGCGGCTTCCAGGGCCAGGCCACGGATATCGACATCCATGCCCGTGAAATCCTGACCCTGCGTTCGCGCCTGAACGAGGTGCTGGCCAAGCACACCGGCCAGTCGCTGGAGACCATCGCGCGCGATACCGAGCGCGACAACTTCAAGAGCGCCGTCGATGCGGTGGCTTACGGCCTGGTGGACCAGGTGCTGGAACGCCGTCCGGAAGAGTCGATCACCCCGGCGTGATGATGCAGCCAGGCCGGCAATCCGGCTTGTTTCCGCGGGGTCGGGCTGGACTGGTGTCCTCCCGACCCTGTGCTATTCTCGAATCGAACCCCCGTTCAGCGGGTGGGGTAACTGGGTAAGCGAAGCATGAGCGAAGACCGCCAAGGTCGTTCCACGGACACCGGCAAGATCCTCTACTGCTCTTTCTGCGGAAAGAGCCAGCATGAGGTGCGCAAGCTGATTGCGGGGCCGAGCGTGTTCATCTGCGATGAGTGCGTGGAGCTGTGCAACGACATCATCCGTGAAGAACTTGAGGAAAAGGCGCAGTCGGCGCGCAGTTCGCTGCCCAAGCCGCGCGAGATCCTCGAGGTACTTGACCAGTACGTGATCGGCCAGAACCGCGCCAAGCGCACGCTGGCTGTGGCCGTGTACAACCACTACAAGCGCATCGAGAGCCGCCAGAAGAACGACGAAGTCGAACTGGCCAAGTCGAACATCCTGCTGGTCGGTCCGACCGGTTCGGGCAAGACGCTGCTGGCCGAAACCCTGGCCCGCCTGCTCAACGTGCCGTTCACCATGGCCGACGCCACCACGCTGACTGAAGCCGGTTACGTGGGCGAGGACGTGGAAAACATCATCCAGAAGTTGCTGCAGAAGTGCGACTACGACGTCGAGAAGGCACAGCAGGGCATCGTCTATATCGATGAAATCGACAAGATCTCGCGCAAGAGCGAGAACCCGTCGATCACCCGCGATGTGTCAGGCGAAGGCGTTCAGCAGGCCCTGCTGAAGCTGATCGAAGGCACCGTGGCCAGCGTGCCGCCGCAGGGCGGGCGCAAGCATCCGCAGCAGGAATTCCTGCAGGTGGACACCAAGAACATCCTGTTCATCTGCGGCGGCGCGTTTGCCGGGCTGGACAAGGTGATCCAGGCGCGCTCCAACGATTCGGGCGGCATCGGTTTCGGTGCCAAGGTGAAGAGTGCCGAGCGCAAGCAGGAAATTGGCAAGGTGCTGGCCGAAGTGGAGCCGGAAGACCTGATCAAGTTCGGCCTGATCCCCGAATTCGTCGGTCGCCTGCCGGTCGTGGCCACCCTGGAAGAGCTGGATGAAGCGGCCCTGGTGCGGATCCTGACCGAACCCAAGAACGCCATCACCAAGCAGTTCAAGAAGCTGTTCGAGATGGAGCACGTGGAACTGGAGTTCCGCCCGGACGCGTTGTCGGCCATTGCCCGCAAGGCGCTCAAGCGCAAGACCGGTGCCCGTGGCCTGCGAACCATCGTCGAATCGGTGCTGCTGGACACCATGTACGACCTGCCTTCGGCAGAGAACGTCAGCAAGGTGGTGGTGGATGAATCGGTGATCGAACACAAGTCCGAGCCGTACCTGATCTACCAGACCCCGCCGGCGCCTGAACAGAAGGCCGCGGGTGCTGAATAATCGATTCAAGTAATTGAATTGGTAGAAGTTTTTCAGAACAGCTTGCATCTAGAAGCCGATGGCCCCATAACGAGGCCATCGGCTTTTTTTGTATCCGGGCGAGGCCGCCCGGAGGCCATCCCCACTGTTCCACTGGAGCCCACATGGCCCGTTCCCCAACTGAGACTCTCGACCTGCCGGTACTGCCGCTGCGTGACGTGGTGGTGTTCCCGCACATGGTCATTCCGCTGTTCGTCGGCCGCGACAAGTCCATGCACGCGCTGGAACAGGCGATGGCGGCGGACAAGCGCATCCTGCTGCTGGCACAGAAGTCGGCCGAGACCGATGACCCCACCGCCGCCGACCTCTACCAGGTGGGCACGCTGGCCCAGGTGCTGCAGCTGCTGAAGCTGCCCGACGGCACCATCAAAGTGCTGGTCGAAGGCCTGTCGCGGGTCAACGTTACCCAGGTCACCGAGCGCGATGGCGCGCTGCAGGGCATCGCCACCGAAATCGAATCGGACGAATCGCGCGAGCCGCGCGAGATCGAAGCCATTGCGCGTTCGCTGATGTCGCTGTTCGAGCAGTACGTCAAGACCAACCGCAAGCTGCCGCCGGAGCTGTTGCAGACCCTGGCCGGTATCGACGAACCGGCGCGCCTGGCCGACACCATTGCCGCGCATATCAGCGTGCGCCTGGCCGACAAGCAGCGCCTGCTGGAAACCCTGCAGATCGGCGACCGGCTGGAAATGCTGGTGGGCCTGGTCGACGGCGAAATCGACGTGCAGCAGATGGAAAAGCGCATCCGCGGCCGCGTGAAGTCGCAGATGGAAAAGAGCCAGCGCGAGTACTACCTCAACGAACAGATGAAGGCCATCCAGAAGGAGCTGGGCGATCTGGATGACGCGCCGGGCGAGCTGGACGAGCTGGCGCGCAAGATCGCCGAGGCGGGCATGCCCAAGCCGGTGGAGACCAAGGCCAAGTCCGAGCTCAACAAGCTCAAGCAGATGTCGCCGATGTCGGCCGAAGCGGCCGTGGTGCGCAACTACCTGGACTGGCTGCTGGGCGTGCCGTGGAAGAAGCGCACCAAGGTGCGCAAGGACCTCAAGGCCGCGCAGGACACCCTGGACGCCGATCACTTCGGCCTGGACAAGGTCAAGGACCGCATCCTGGAATACCTGGCGGTACAGACCCGGGTGAAGCAGATGAAGGGCCCGATCCTGTGCCTGGTCGGGCCGCCCGGCGTGGGCAAGACCTCGCTGGGCCAATCGATCGCCAAGGCGACCAACCGCAAGTTCGTGCGCATGAGCCTGGGCGGGGTGCGCGACGAGGCCGAGATCCGCGGGCACCGTCGCACCTACGTGGGCTCCATGCCGGGCCGCATCGTGCAGAACCTCAACAAGGTGGGCAGCAAGAACGCGCTGTTCGTGCTGGACGAGATCGACAAGATGTCGATGGACTTCCGGGGCGATCCGTCCTCGGCGCTGCTGGAAGTGCTTGACCCCGAGCAGAACAACGCCTTCAACGACCATTACCTGGAAGTGGACCTGGACCTGTCCGAAGTGATGTTCGTGGCGACCTCCAACTCGCTCAATATCCCCGGGCCGCTGCTGGACCGCATGGAAGTGATCCGCATCCCCGGCTATACCGAGGATGAGAAGCTCAACATCGCCATGCGCTACCTGGTGCCCAAGCAGCTCAAGGCCAACGGCCTCAAGCCGGAGGAACTGGAGATCGAGGCTGACGCCATCCAGGACATCGTGCGCTACTACACGCGCGAATCGGGTGTGCGCAACCTTGAGCGCGAAGTGGCCAAGATCTGCCGCAAGGTGGTCAAGGAAATCGCGCTCGCCGGACCCACCGCCGCGGTCAAGCCTGCCAAGCCGGCCAAGGCCGGCAAGAAGGCCGGTGCCAAAAAGAAGGCACTGGTGGTGGTCAACGGCAAGAACCTGGACAAGTACCTGGGCGTGCGCCGGGTGGATTTCGGCCGTGCCGAGGAACAGAACGAAATCGGCCTGGTCACCGGGCTGGCCTGGACCGAAGTGGGGGGCGATCTGCTGCAGATCGAATCGACCCTGGTGCCGGGCAAGGGCCAGCTGATCCTGACCGGCCAGCTCGGCAACGTGATGAAGGAGTCGGCCTCGGCCGCCCTGTCGGTGGTGCGCTCGCGCGCCGAGCGGCTGGGCATCGACAACGAGTTCCTGCAGAAGCACGACGTGCACGTGCACGTGCCCGATGGCAGCACGCCCAAGGACGGCCCCAGCGCCGGTATTGCGATGGTGACCTCGCTGGTGTCCACGCTGACCAAGGTGCCGATCCGTGCCGAGGTGGCGATGACCGGCGAGATCACCCTGCGCGGCCGGGTCACCGCCATCGGTGGGCTCAAGGAGAAGCTGTTGGCCGCGCTGCGCGGCGGCATCACCACGGTGATCATCCCCGAAGAGAACCGCAAGGATCTGGCCGACATCCCGGCCAACGTGACCCGTGATCTGAAGATCATCCCGGTGAAGTGGATCGAAGAAGTGCTGGACCTGGCCCTGGAGACCCCGCTCACCCCGAAGAAGGCGAAGAAGGATGGGGCGCGCGTCACAGTGCGTGGCAAGAGCAAGACAGCTTCCAACACGCGCGTCAAGCATTGACATGTGCTGTCGAAATGCCCGAAACCCGCGTCGTTATTGGCTTTTCAGCTTGCGCGGGTAGGGGTGCACTGGTATAAAAGCACCACTCGCGAGTCAGCACGCACTGACATCGGCGAATCGAGAACTTCACTGGCATCCGGCCGCAACCTGGGTCGGATGCTTCACTGTCGAACATGCGGAATCCCCGCCAAAGGAGCTGTACAGAATGAACAAGACCGAATTGATCGACGCCGTTGCCGAGGCCGCCGACCTGACCAAGGCCGAGTCCAACCGCGCCGTCGATGCCGTCATCGCTTCCATCACCAAGGCCCTGAAGGGCGGTGACGCAGTGACGCTGGTGGGCTTCGGTACGTTCCAGGTTCGCGCGCGTGCTGCCCGCACCGGCCGCAACCCGAAGACCGGCGACACCATCAAGATCGCTGCATCGAACAATCCGTCGTTCAAGGCTGGCAAAGCCCTGAAGGATGCCGTAAACTAAGCGGCTTGCTGGGGTGCTTAGCTCAGCGGTAGAGCGTCTCCTTTACACGGAGAGGGTCGGGGGTTCGAAACCCTCAGCACCCACCACAGCACCGCAGTAGACGTTAGAGATTTGGAGCGGTAGTTCAGCTGGTTAGAATGCTGGCCTGTCACGCCGGAGGTCGCGGGTTCGAGTCCCGTCCGCTCCGCCAATCTTTGAAGAGCCCCTGGTGCAAACCAGGGGCTTTTTTTTTTGGTTTTTCTCCCCTCCGCGTCGCAAGCTCGAAGCGCGTGCTGAACCTCTGCAGGCGCGGCGGCCGGTGGGTCAAGCGCTGGGCCGCCAGGCCCTTGCCGGCGAATGTCCCCCGGCGTCGGCCTGCGGCCGCCCCCTCCTCCTTTACTTCGCCCGCAAGGGCCTTGGCTTGCGAAGCGGGCGAGGAAACCACCACGACCCACCAAGCGCTTCGACGACTACCCGGCCACTGGCCGCCGTGCACCGTCTGCTACGGCCGTTGCAATGCGATGCTCCCGCCCTCGGGAAGGCCCCTTTTCTGTCTTCTCTTCTCACAGCGCGACCTGCATTCAGGCACACGTCCAACGCCGCGACGACGCATTTGCCCCTTCGGTGGCCACCTGCAAACGCGGGCGCGACGCTCGCCCGAGCCAATTTTGGAGCCACGCCGGAAGCGGGTTACACTGCCCGGCTCGCCACTCAGGCCATGATTTTTCCCATGCTGCAGAAACTTCGCGACAAGACCTCGGGCTGGATCGTTACCGTGATCCTGGGGCTGCTGATGATTCCGTTCCTGTTCGTGATCGACTCCAGCTACCTCGGTGGCGTGGGTGCGCAGAACGTGGCCAAGGTGGCGGCACCGCCGACCTGGTGGCGCTCGGCGCCGTCGTGGTGGCCGATGTCGTTCCTGTGGCAGCACCACGAGATCAGCTCGCAGGACTTCCGGGTGCGTTTCGAACAGGCCCGCCAGCAGGCGCGCCAGGAGCAGGGCGAGAACTTCGACCCGCGCGAGTTCGAAAGCACCGAGAACAAGCTGGCCGTGCTCGACCAGATGATCGACGAACAGGTCGTGCGCCTGGCCGGCGAACAGTCCGGCATCGTGATCGGTGACAACGCCGTACGCGAGTACATCGCCGCAATCCCGGCCTTCATCGGCGCTGATGGCAAGTTCAGCGACAGCCAGTACCGGCTTGCGCTGGCCGGTGGCAATCCGCCGCGGACCCCGACCCAGTTCGAGGCGCTGGTGCGCGATAGCATCCAGCAGTCGGTGATTCCGTCGGCGCTGCAGGTGTCCGGCTTTGTGACCCCGGCGGAAACCGAACGCCTGCTCAAGCTGCTGGGCGAAACCCGTGACGTCGAACTGGCCGCGTTGCCGGAACTGCCGGCCGACACCGCCGAGGTGACCGACGCGCAGATCAAGCAGTGGTATGACAGCCACACCAAGGCGTTCCGCCAGCCGGAAACCGTGTCGCTGGAATACGTGGAAATCAACGGCGCCAGCCTGCCGGCGGCCCCCGCTGCCGACGAGGCCACGCTGCGCAAGCGCTACGAAGACGAAAAGGCGCGCTTTGCCACGCCCGAACAGCGCCTGGCCTCGCACATCCTGATCGCCGCCGATGGCAGCGATCCGGCCAAGCTCAAGGCCGCCGAAGAAAAGGCGGCCCGCATCGCCGCCGACGCGAAGAAGCCCGGTGCCGATTTCGCCGCCCTGGCCAAGGCCAACTCCGAAGACCCCGGTTCCAAGGAACACGGTGGCGATCTGGGCTGGGTCGAGCGTGGCGCGATGGTGAAGCCGTTCGAGGACGCGTTGTTCAACATGCAGGCCGGTGAAGTGACCGGGCCGGTCAAGACCGACTTCGGCTACCACGTGCTGCTGCTGCGCGAGAAGAAGGGCGGCGAAGGCCGGCCGTTCGAAGCAGTGCGTGACCAGCTCGCCGCCGAACAGCTCAAGGCTGACAACGAACGTGCCATCACCGACCTGAGCGGCCGCCTGGTCGATCTGGTCTACAAGAACCCGACCTCGCTGGAAGGCCCGGCCAAGGAAATGGGCTTGCCGGTGCAGACGGTGGGCCCGTTCACCCGCACCACCGCCAGCGGCATCGCCGCCAACCCGGCAGTGCTGCGCGCGGCGTTCTCCGACGTGCTCACCCAGGACGGGACGGTCAGCGACCCGATCGAACTGGAGCCCAACCACACCGTGATGATCCGCGTGACCGACCACAGCCCCGAGCAGGCCATGCCGCTGGCCAAGGCGCGTGACCTGGTGATCGCCGCAATCCGTGCCGAACGCGTCCGCGCCGCGTCGGAGAAGGCTGCCGATGCGGTGCTGGCCAAGCTCAAGGCTGGCCAGACGCTGCAGACCCTTGCCGCCAGCGAGAAGCTGCAGGTGAGCCCGATGCCGGGCCTGCCGCGTACGCAGCCGGTGCCGACCCCGGAAATCAATCGCGCCGTGTTCAGCGCTCCGTTGCCGGCAGAAGGCAAACCGAGCTACGGCAAGGTCGCCATGCAGGGCCATTACCTGGTGTTTGCGGTGAACAAGGTGAACCCGGGCAACCTGGACGAGATTCAGCCTGACCAGAAGAAGGCTTTCACCGATCAGCTCAACCAGATCGATGGCATGGCAGCGGCCAAGGCCTACATCGACGCGATGCGCAAGCATTACAAGGTGCAGACCGAGGAAGGCAACCTGTAACCGGTTGAACACGCTTCACACAGAAAGCCCGGCAATGCCGGGCTTTCTGCGTGATGGGGCAGGGGCCAGCCCCTCCGGTGGGGTTGCCCCCCAGCCGAACGCCGACCGTACCGTTCAGCGCAATGCCGGCATGACCTTCGTCGAAGGCATCGCACATGCCCCCACGCCCCCGGAAACAACGATGCCCGGCATTGCCGGGCATCGGATCGGGCAAGTGCAGCGGGGCAGCGCCCCGCGCTGCGTCAGTCTTCCACGCGCAGGACTGCACCGGGTTTCAGCACGCTGCTGCCACTGAGCCCATTGAGCGACAGCAGCGCCTTGAGCGGCATGCCATAGCGGCGCGCGATGGTCCAGGCCGATTCGCCGTCACGCACGGTGTGGCGGCGGCTGCGCGGGCGATCGGCGCTGCTGGCCACCGTGCGAGCCACGCTGGGCGTGCGTGCGGTGGTGCTGGCGGGGGTGGCCTCGGGCGAGGTCGCGGCGGTGTCCACGGCCGCGACCAACACGCTGGCATCCACCGGGGCATGGCTGGCCGGGGCCAACACGGTCACCTGACCGCTGGGACGGCCCTTGCCGCTGGCCAGGGCCGGGTTGAGCCGGGCGATCCGCGCCGGGTCCAGCGAGCGTTGTGCGGCCCACTGCTGGACGCTGGTGCCGGCCGGCAGGGTGTGCCCCTTCAGTACCGGCACGGTGCGGTCCAGCGAGGCCATCACGGCCGGCTTGGTTTCGGCGTTTTCCAGCACGCAGGCCAGGGCGTGCAGCTTCTCGACGTAGGCATAGGTGATCGGCGACAGCCCCGGCAGTTCGGCCGGGCGCGCGTTCTGCGCATTCATGCCGGCCTTGCGCAGCGATTGCAGCACCCGGTACTCACCGGCGTTGTACGCCATCGTGGCCAGTCGCCAGTCGCCGCCGAACATGCCGTGCAGGGTCTTGAGGTAGCGCACCGCCGCCTGGGTGGAGTCCACCGCGGAGAGGCGGCCGTCGTACCCGGCGGTCATCTGCACCCGGTGGTTCTTGGCGGTGGTGGCAATGAACTGCCACAGCCCGGCCGGGCCGCTGCCATTGCGGGCGTTGGGCCGGTAGCCACTTTCCACGAAGGGAATCAGCGCGAACTCGGTCGGCAGGTTGGAACGGCGCAGTTCTTCGACCACATAGCCGAACAGCACCAGGGCATCGTCATCGGTGTTGGCCAGCCGCGACGGGGCGTGCGCGAACTGCTTCTGCCAGCGCGGGCTGGTGGCCTCTGCATTGCAGGTGGGCTCGGCCAGGCCATCGCGGAAGCTGGCGAAAATCTCCTGCCCGTTGCGCACCGATGCCGGCGGCAGGGCGGCGGGGTCCAGTGGCAGCTGTGAGAGCCCGGCCACGTTCTGCGACATTCCCGCACTCAACGACTGGGCGCTCGCGCCGCCGGCCGTGGACAGCGCCAGGCCGAGCGCGAGCGGCAACAATCGCCGGCTCATGTACGGAATCCGTCTTTCCAGCCGCGCAGACCTGCGACGACATCGACTTCATCGGTGACGGGGCGACCCAGGTAGGCACTGACGGCCTGCTGGATCGAGGGCGTTCCGGTGCGCAGGAACGGATTGCAGTGAAGCTCGCTGGCCAGTGACACGGGCAGCGTGGGGCGGTCATCGCGGCGCATGGCCAGGGCCTCCTCATGGCGCTGCAGCAACGCAGCGTTGGTGGGGTCGACGTGCCGCGCGAAGACGGCATTTGACACGGTGTATTCGTGCCCGCAGCACAACAGCAGGTGCGGCGGCAGGGACGCCAGCTTGTGCAGGGAAGCCAGAAGCTGGGACGGCGTACCTTCGAACATGCGGCCACAGCCCAGGCTGAACAACGCGTCTCCGCTGAAAAGGTATTCAGCGGTGTGAAACGCGATGTGGAACCGGGTGTGGCCGGGCACGGATACTACGTGGAACCTTTGGCCCAATGCCTGAATGGATTCACCTTCGGACACCCGATGGGTGGCCAACGGGATCCGCGGATCGGCCGGCGCATACACCGCAAGCCCCGGGAAACGGGCCTGCAGCCCGGCGACACCGCCGATATGATCGTCATGGTGATGGGTGAGCAGGATCGCTGTCGGGGTCCATCCCTGCTGCGCTGCGGCAGCCAGGACCGGCGCTGCCTGGCCCGGATCGACCACCACGGCCTGCCCGTCGTCGGCGACCAGCACCCAGATGTAGTTGTCCGCAAATGCGGGTAAGGCAGTGAGTCGCATAGAATTGGACCATGCCCCCCGCGCCGAGCCCCCGTCAAGTTGTAGTCGCATCCTGGTTTGATACTGAACCGGCGCAGGTACTGCGCCAGTTGGAGTTCCAGCGCCTGATGCCACTGCTGGCCGAACACCCGGTGACCCCGTGGCTGTGGCTGGCCCCGACGGCCTCGTGGGCGGCGTTGCCGGACCTGCCCGGGCGCGGCCTGCGCCTGCATCGGGACGCCACCGGCTATGCCGGCGACACCCGCTGCGGGCTGCCGCTGCCGTTGCCCGATGAAAGCGTCAACGCCATCGTGCTGCAGCACGTGACCGCCCGCGACGCCGAACAGCTGATCGCCGAATGCGCGCGGGTGCTGATGCCGGGGGGGCGGCTGTGGCTGTCCACGCTCAATCCGTTCAGCCCCTACCGCCGCCAATGGCGCCAGCATGGGCTGGTGGTGCGCAGTCCGCAGCGGCTGCGCCACACCCTGGAGCGCGCCGGGCTGGCGTGCCAGCGCATTGATTACCTGGGGCCGATGTGGCGCGACCGCGCGCCCGGTCAGCGCAGCCTGGCAGCGCTGCGCGCGGCCTGCCTGTTCACCGCCGAGAAACGCACCCTGGCCCTGCCAGGACCTACGCCACTGCCGGTACGCCGTTGGCACGGCACCGTGGCGACCTGATCTGGAATGCAATGAAGACCATAGAAATACACACCGACGGTTCCTGCCTTGGCAATCCCGGCCCCGGCGGCTGGGCGGCGTTGCTGCGCTACAACGCGCACGAGCGTGAGTTGAGCGGCGGTGAAGCGCACACCACCAACAACCGGATGGAGCTGATGGCGGCCATTTCCGGGCTGGAAGCACTGAACGAGCCGTGCAACATCGTGCTGTTCACCGATTCGCAGTACGTGCGCCAGGGCCTGACCCAATGGATGCCCGGCTGGATCCGCAAGAACTGGAAGACCGCCGGCGGCGACCCGGTCAAGAACCGTGAGCTGTGGGAGCGTCTGCACGCGGCCACCCTGATGCATACCATCGACTGGCGCTGGGTAAAGGGCCACTCCGGCGACCCGGACAACGAGCGGGTGGACCAGCTGGCCCGCGACGCGGCGGTCCGGATCCGCGCCGCCGGCCCGGTACACTGAGCCATGCGTCAGATCATCCTGGATACCGAAACCACCGGCCTGGAATGGCGAAAGGGCAACCGCATCGTCGAAATCGGCTGTGTGGAGCTCCTTGAGCGCCGGCCCAGCGGCAACAACTACCACCAGTACCTCAAGCCGGACTGCGAGTTCGAGCAGGGCGCCCAGGAAGTCACTGGGCTCACCCTGGAGTTCCTGGCGGACAAACCGGTGTTCGCGCAGATCGCCGAGGAGTTCCTGGCGTTCATCGACGGCGCCGAGCTGATCATCCACAACGCCGCCTTCGATCTGGGTTTCCTCGACAACGAACTGTCGTTGCTGGGCGACCATTACGGGAAGATCACCGATCGCTGCACGGTGATCGATACGCTGAAGATGGCGCGCGAGCGCTTCCCGGGCCAGCGCAATTCGCTGGACGCGCTGTGCAAGCGGCTGGGCGTGGACAACGCGCACCGCCAGCTGCACGGCGGCCTGCTCGATGCGCAGATCCTGGGCGATGTCTACATTGCGCTGACGTCGGGCCAGGAAGAAATCGGCTTCGGTTCGGCCGACGACGCCCAGCGCGGCAGCGCGCATGCCCAGGCCTTCGATACCTCGCGCCTGCTGCCGCGTCCGCGGGTGGTGGCCACCGCCTCGGAGCGGGACGCACACCAGGCGCGCCTGGAAAAGCTGCGCAAGAAGGCCGGCCATGCCATCTGGGATGGCCCGAAGGTCGAAGAGGCGGTGGCGTAGCGGCCTTGCAGATCGGCAGGTCACGACCGTTGGTCGTGACCCTGTTCACTCAGTGGCAACGCACCAGAATCACGGTGATGTTGTCCGACCCGCCGCCATCCAGGGCGGCGGCCACCAGCGTATCCACGCATTCCTGCGCGCTGGCGTCGTCGTAGGCCAGGGTGCGGGCGATGCCGTTGTCCTCCACTTCCTCGGTCAGGCCGTCGCTGCACAGCAGCAGCTGCATGCCCGGGCGCAGTTCACCGGTGGTGGTGGCCACGTTCAGATGGGCCGGGTCGGTCACGCCCAGCGCCTGGGTCACCACGTTGCGGTGCGGGTGGGCGCGCGCCTGTTCAGCGGTCAGGTTGCCCTGGGCGACCATCTCCTGGACCACGCTGTGGTCCTGGCTGAGCTGGGCCAGCTTGCCGTCGCGCCACAGGTAGGCGCGGCTGTCGCCGACCCAGGCCACTTCGTAGCGGTTGCCCTGGACGCGCGCGGCCACCACGGTGGTGCCCATCGGCAGGCTGTCGTTGCGCCGCCGCGAGGTGCGGATGATTTCTTCATCGGCCACGCGGATGGCGTGGGCCAGGGTGGCGCCGTGGCGGATCTCGCGCACGATGGTCTCGCGCGCCAGCGCGCTGGCGACCTCGCCGCAGGCGTGTCCGCCCATGCCGTCGGCCACCAGCCACAACGCCAGTTCGCCATCGCCGTAGTAGGTGTCCTCGTTGAGGTCACGGCGCAGGCCGGGGTGGGTGAGGTGTCCGAATTCGATCATGGGTGGGCTGCAGCCAGGGGACGTTGCGGGGAATAACGGCATGATCGCGGCCCGCCGGACATCCGGCAAGGCATCCATACAGAAGAAATTCACGTCTTGTACGCGCAATGACTTGTCGCCAGCGCCTCCTGCCCGTATTATTCGCGTCCCGGTTCGCCGGGACCATCTGGAGAGGTGGCAGAGCGGTTGAATGTACCTGACTCGAAATCAGGCAGGCGTTTATAGCGCCTCGGGGGTTCGAATCCCCCCCTCTCCGCCAGACACAAAGAAAAAGGGCTGCCCGGTGGGTGGTCCTTTTTCTTTGTGTCTGGCGCGGGATGCGACAGCGCTGCGCGCCGTCGCCCCAAACGCTGCTGTGCAGCGTTTGGGCCCGTCCCTTTGCCTGCCTCTCCCCGCCCCTGTCGGGGCAGCCCCTCAACAGAGGGGCTTGTGCCTTGGTTGGGGTTGCGCGCCACCGCAGACACTGCCGAACGCGAAGACAGGCGCAACAACCGCCCACCTGCGTTCCACGCCACGTCCGTTAAACTGGCAGCCACCTGTAACGGATGGCCCCCATGACCGCTGAAATCCTCGTTCCCGTGTCCTTCGGCGAGCTGCTGGACAAGATCTCGATCCTGCAGATCAAATCCGAGCGTATCGACGATGCGGCCAAGCTGGCCAACATCCACGCCGAGTTGAGCGCGCTGGAGAAGACCTGGATGGCGCATCCGGCCGCGGTCAAGGACATTGCCCGCCTGCGCGCCGAGCTGAAGGCGGTCAACGAACGCCTGTGGGACATCGAGGACAACATCCGCCTGCAGGACAAGGCGCAGGCCTTCGACGCGGATTTTGTCGCCCTGGCGCGCAGTGTGTACCTGCAGAACGACGAGCGCGCCCGCATCAAGAAGGCCATCAACCTGGCACTGGGCTCGGGCTACGTGGAAGAGAAGTCATACAAGGATTACGCGCCCAAGGGCGCATGACCCTGGCGCCATCGCAACGTCGGGCAGGTGCCCGGATGGCGCCCGACGGTGCCGGCCAGCGGCCGGCCCTGGCGCTCAGGCTGGCCGATGATCGGCCACATACCGCTCGAAGGCGGCGATGCCGTCGTCAACGGTGATCAGCTGCATCACGTCGTCGAATTCGACCTTGGCACCCCATTTCAGTTCAGCCGCCGGCCTGTGCAGGTACCTGCGTGCGGCATCGTCGTAGCGGTCCACGCAGTAGCGGCGGTCCGAATAGGGCCCGCTGCGGTGGGGGTTGCTGGCCGCGTGCAGGCCAAGCACCTTGGTCCCCATCGCGTTGGCGATGTGCATCGGGCCCGAATCGGGGGTCATCACCAGCGCGGCGCGGGCCAGCAGGGCCGGCAGCTGCTTCAGCGTGTCCTTGCCCACCAGGTCCAGCGCCGGGGTGTGCAACTGGGCCAGGATGGCGTCGGCCATGCCGCGTTCCAGATCGCTGCGCCCACCGCACAGCACCACCTGCCAGCCGCGTGCGCTGGCATGGTTGGCCACCGCGGCATAACGGTCGGCATACCAGTTGCGACGGACGTGGCTGGAACACGGCGAGATCATCAGCACCGGGCGGCCATCGTCCTGCCACTGTGCCTGCGCCCAGTCCACCGCCGCCGGCGGCACGGCCAGATCCCAGCTGACCTGCGTCTGCTCCAGGCCCAGCGGCTCGCAGAAGCTGCCGATCGCATCCAGGACGTGGATGCCGGGGCGGTCGGGGATGCGCTCGTTGATGAAAAGTCCGTGAAGGTCTTTGGAGCGCGCCTTGTCGTAGCCGATTCGGCGCCTGGCCGGCACGAACGCCGACAATACGTTGGCGCGGAACGCGACCTGCATCTGCAGCAGCGCTTCGAATCGGCCCGGCGGGAAGGTGGCGCGCAGTGCCCGCATGCCGGCCAGGCCGGTCTTCTTGTCGTAGGGGTGGAACACCACGCCGGGCAGTCCGTCGAGCAGTTTCTGGCCGGCCTTGTCGATGATCCAGTGCAGCGCCACGCCGGGCCTGGCCTGCTGCAGGGTCCGCACCAGCGGCACCACGTGGGTGACATCGCCCAAGGCGGACAAACGCAAAAGACACAAGGAAGAGGACGTTGGTGCCATGGTGTTGTTAGACTCGAAGGAATGGTCGCATTCGACGCCAATGAAGCGCTGACGCCCTGCCGTGATGGACGCGGACTGGGTGCCATTCTGTTCGACCGCGAACGGCTGCGGCAAGCCGAGATCGAACTGTTCTCGCCGGCCCACTGGGCCGAGCGCGCGCGGCCGGTCGGCGACGGCGGCCGGGGCGGGGCCTGGTTTGTCGATGCGCCGTTCGGCCAATGCGTGCTGCGCCAGTACCTGCGCGGGGGCATGGCGGCCAAGCTGAGTCGTGATGCCTACCTGTGGCGCGGGGCCGACCGCACCCGCAGTTTCGCCGAGTTCCGCCTGATGCGCGCGCTGCGTGCGCTGAAGTTGCCGGTGCCGCGCCCGATCGCCGCGTTCTACATGCGCGAGGGCATGCGCTACCGCGCGGCCATCCTGATGGAGCGCCTGGAAGGGGTGCGCTCGCTGGCCGACCGCGCCCTGGTGGCCGGGCGTGGTGCGCCGTGGGAAGAGACCGGCCGGCTGATCGCGCGCTTCCACCGGGCCGGGCTGGACCACGCCGACCTCAATGCCCACAACATCCTGTTTGACGCCAATGGCCACGGCTGGCTGATCGATTTCGATCGCGGCGTGCAGCGCATCCCCGCCACCCGCTGGCGCGAGCGCAACCTCAAGCGCCTGCTGCGTTCGCTGATCAAGCTGCGCGGCGAGCGCAGCCACGAAGACGTGGAAAAAGACTATGCGCGGCTGCGCCGTGCCTACGACCTGGCCTGGAACCGGGGTTACTGATGGATTGGGCGTTGCGTTTCATGGGCGTTGGCAGTGCCTCGGCCGTACAGCTGGGCTCGCCGATGGCGGTGATCGAGCGCGATGGGCGGCCGTGGCTGACCATCGACTGCGGCGGTGAAGGCCTGACCGCGTTCCAGGCCCACTACGGGCACGTGCCGCAGGCACTGTTTGTTACCCATGTGCACCTGGACCACGTGGCCGGCTTCGAGCGGCTGTTCGTGGATGCGTTCTTCTCCCCGCACCGGCGTGGGCGCATCCGCGTGTACGTGCCGGCCACCGTGGTGCCGCTGCTGCACAGGCGCGTGGCCGACTACCCCAACGTGCTGGCCGAAGGCGGTGCCAACTTTTGGGATGCCTTCCAGCTGATCGTGGTGGGCGATGCGTTCTGGCATGACGGGGTGCGCCTGGAGGTGTTCCCGGTGCGCCACCACTGGCCCGAAACCGCCTATGGGCTGCGCCTGAAGGGCGCGTTGGTGTGGAGCGGCGATACACGGCCGATTCCGGAAATGCTGGCCCGTTTTGCCGATGACAACGAGTTGATCGCGCACGACTGCGGCCTGCATGGCAATCCGTCGCACACCGGCGTGGATGACCTGGAGCGTGAGTACAGCGCCGGGCTGCAGGCGCGGATGCTGCTCTACCACTACGCCAGTGAGGCCGAGGGTGCAGCGCTGGCGGCACGTGGGCATCGGGTAGCGTTGCCGGGTCAGTGCGTGGCGCTGGCCGCACCCACGGCGCTGCACGTGCTGGCCCAGGATCCCCCCTGAACCGCGCGACCGGGCCGGTGCCTGCCGTCCTTGCCGCTCACCTTGAACAGCTTGAGCGCGCGCTGCATGACCCGCAGGTGCGCGCTGATGCGGTGCGCCTGGCGGAACTGCTGGATGAAGCGTTCAGTGAAATCGGCAGCTCCGGCATCTGTTTCGATCGTGCCGATGCGCTGGCCGCGTTGCCCGGGCAACGCGCCCAGGTTGAGATTGTCTCCGACGATTACGGCGTGGTTCTCCTCGCGCCGCACGTGGCCCAGGTGCGTTATCGAAGCTGGTATGTGATCGACGGCGTACGCCAGCGCGAGGTGCTGCGCAGTTCGCTGTGGCGGCTGCACGGCGACACCTGGCGCATGCTGTTTCACCAGGGAACAGCGGCCGCAGGCTGAGCGCGGCCCGGCCCTTGCCGCCCCTGCAGCACGCGGTCCTTGCCTGCTTGCGCTGCGCGTTGGTTTCTATTTCGCGTTGATTGCGTCAATGCAGGCCGGTGAATGTCGGCAGAAAACACGTATCCCGAACGCCAGAATCTTGACGCGGCACCACGGGTTATCGGGGTCGAAAAATCAAATCCCGAAAATGTGGATTGCTTCACGTGTTCACGTCGCAAACATTCACGCAGCACTGGCGAAGGTTTATGCAAAGTCGCGACATTCACGGTGCGATGCCACGGCGGGGCGATCGGTTGAATGAGGTGTTTCCGGTGCGACGCCGTCCGGTTCTCCGTGAAAGTGTCAATGGCACCAATTTCCAGGTCGTGCAGGTTTCCTTGCTCTCGCGCAGAGCAGGGCGGGCATTCATTACCCGTCATTCGGCGCAGCCCTCCGTGTTTGCCATCGGTTACTTCAGGGAGATGTATCGATGAATCGTATTTACCGTCTCGTTTTCAATCATCGCCTTGGCGTGATGCAGGTGGCTTCGGAAATAACCACGCGAACCCACGGTGGTAGCGGTCCGCAGGCAGCAGCAACCATGCGCCCGGCCATGACCCCGTTGGCGTTGGCGTTGGCATTGGCCAGTATCAGCCCCTTCTTCAGCAGTACCGCCCAGGCTGCCTGCACCACCGCCGGTACCGTGGTGACCTGCGCGCCCGGGTCCAACACCAACAACGTGTCCAACAGCATCAATGGCGTCACGGTCAACGTGGGCGTGGGCGCGGTGCTCAGTGCGCCGCCGCTGCTGGGCGGCAATGCACTGACCCTGCAGGGCAACGGCATCACCCTCAACAACGCCGGCAGCATCGATCCCTCGATCAATGCCGGTATCGGCCTGATCGCGTCGGGCGCCGTGCTGGGCAATGCCACCGCAGGCGGCAACAGCATCACGGTCAACAACCAGTCCACCGGCGTGCTCAAAGGCGTGTTCGATGTCGGCTCGCTGTTTGGCCTGGGCGGCCAGGCGCTCATCGTGCAGAACGCCACCGGCGGGGTGACCACCATCGACAATGCCGGTGTCATCGGGATGTCGCTGCTTGGGATCGGGCAGTTGGATGACGCAACCGCGGTCATCACCTCCGGCGGCGGCCAGACCCGTTTCACCAACCGCAACAGCATCACCGGGCGGGTCGGCCTGGGCGCATCGGGCACGCCGGGCGTGGGCAATACGTTCCTCAACGCCGGTACCGTGCTGGGCAGCGTACACCTGGGCGACACCCCGACCGGCAATACGTTCACTGCGGTGTCCGGCTCCAGCGTGAGCTCCAGCGGCGTCGCCGCCGCCGGCACGGTCAGTGGTGTGGTCGGGGTGAAGCTGGCGGCTGCCGGCACCGTCAATGCCGGCACCGGCAGCAACAACACCCTGGTGCTGCAGAACTCGGCCGCCGGTCCCGGCAGTGGTACCAGTGGGCCTCTCACGACCATCAGCGCCGCCACCTACCAGGGTTTCCAGCACCTGACGGTCAACAGCGGCACCTGGAACCTGCAGGGCGCGGTGGCCGGCACCGATGCCACACTCAACGACGGGCTGGTCAATTTCAACAATGCCAGCGCCTTGGGCAACGGGCTGCTGACAGTCAACGGCGGGGCCATCGCGGCGTCGGTGGCGGGGCTGACGCTGGGCAACAATGTGGCACTCAATACCGGGCGGCTCACCCTGGGCGGAACCAACGCGCTGGCGTTGGGCGGTGTGCTGTCGGGCAGCGGCGGGCTGACCGTGAACAACACCGGCGGGATTACCCTGACCGGCGCAAACCTGTTCAGTGGCGGAGTCAACCTTGATGCCGGCGGCCTGACCCTGGGCAATGCCGGCGCACTGGGCACGGGCGCGCTGACCGTGGGTGGTGCGGTCGCGCTGGATACCAGTGCGGCATTCAACGTGAACAACGCGATCGTGGTCAACGGTGGCGCCACGCTCAACCTGCTCGGCAGCCAGTCCCTTGTGCTCAATGGTGCGCTGTCCGGCGCGGGCAACGTAGTCAAGAACGGCGCCGGCACGCTCACCCTGGGCGGTGCAAGCACGTTGAGCGGCGGGCTGACCGTTGCCGGCGGCGCGCTGGCGCTGGGAGCTGGCGGCAGCCTGTCGCCCACGGCCGCACTGTCGCTGGCAGCCAGCACTACGGTGGACCTGTCCGCTGCCGCCAACCAGACGGTGGGTTCGCTTGCCGGCGTTGGCGGCACCGTGAATCTGGGCAGCACCACCTTGACCCTGGCAGGGCTGGGCGACACCAGTTACGCCGGCGTGCTGGCCGGAACCGGCGGGCTGATCAAACGGGGTACCGGCGTGCAGACGCTGTCGGGCAACAACACGTTCGGCGGCGGGGTTGCGCTGAACGGCGGTGGCCTGATCCTTGGCCATGCCAATGCACTGGGCACCGGCGCGCTTGGCGTGGGGGGCGAGGTCACCTTGGATGGCAGCGCGCCGCTGGCGCTTGGCAATGCGATCAACCTCGGCACCGGCGGCTCGTTGGACCTGCTGGGGGGGCAGCCGCTGGTGCTCAATGGAACCATTTCCGGCGTGGGCGGGTTGACCAAGAACGGCGCCTCGCTGTTGACCTTGAATGGTGCCAACACGTTCGGCGGCGGTATCACCGTCAACGCCGGTGGCCTGCTGCTGGGCAACAACGCCGCGTTGGGCACCGGCCTGCTCAACGTGAACAACCTCGCCACGCTGGATGGCAGTACGGCCCTCACGCTGGGCAACAACATCAACCTGGCCCTCGGCGGCGGATTGAATGTGCTGGGCGGCCAGTCACTCACCCTGGGCGGGGCGATCTCCGGGGCGGGTGGGCTGACCAAGAGTGGTGCATCCACGCTGATTCTCACCGGCGCCAACACCTTCAGCGGCGGGGTGAACGTCAATGCCGGCATCCTCGCACTGGGCAGCGGCGGCAGCCTGGCTGCCAACGGCAGCGTAACCCTGGGCGGGGTTGGCGCAGGCTTCGATATCTCTGCCGCAGGCAACCAGACCATCGGGGCGCTGTCCGGGGTGGTCGGCTCGACCATCTCGCTGGGGGGTAATACGCTGACCTTCGGCGGCGCTGGCAACCAGACCTTTGCCGGTGTCATCGGTGGCAGCGGCGGGCTGCTCAAGCAGGGCGCGGGGATCCAGACGCTGAGTGGCGCCAATCTCTTCAGCGGTGGGGTGAACCTGGCAAACGGTGGCCTGCTGCTCGGCAACAACGGGGCCATCGGCACCGGCACGCTCACCGTCAGCGGCGCCGGTACGCTTGATGGCACCAGTGCGCTCACCCTGGGCAACAACGTTGTGCTCAACGCCGCGCTGACGCTCAGTGGCGGCCAGAACCTCACCCTGGATGGCACGATTTCCGGCGGTGGCAGCCTGACCAAGGACGGCGCGTCGCTGCTGACCTTGAATGGTGCCAATACCTTCAGCGGTGGGCTCGCGTTGAACGCGGGCGGGTTGCGGCTGGGCAGCAGCGCCGGGCTGGGTTCGGGTGCCCTGGCTGTAGGTGGCACCGTTACGCTGGACAGCGCGGCCGCGCTGCAATTGGGCAACGCGGTGGGCCTGGCCGCCGGCGCCTCGCTGAACCTGTTGGGCTCCCACGATGTCACGCTCGATGGGGTGGTGTCAGGCAGTGGCGCGCTGCTGAAGAATGGTGCCTCGACGTTGACCCTCAACGGTGCCAATACGTTCGTTGGCGGGCTGGGCATCACCGGCGGCGCCCTGATGCTGGGCAACAACGGCGCGCTGGGTACCGGCGCGCTCAACGTGGGCGGCACGGTCGGCCTGGAGGGCAGCAGCGCGCTCAACCTGGGCAACAACGTCGCGCTTGGGGCAGGCGCGGTGCTCAACGTTGCCGGCAGCAACGGCATCACCCTGGGTGGGGTGGTGTCAGGCAGTGGCGAACTGGTCAAGAACGGCACTGCGGTGCTGGGGCTGTATGGCGCCAACACCTTCAGTGGTGGCGTTGGCTTGAACGCGGGCGTGTTGCAACTGGGCAACGCCAGCGGCCTGGGGACCGGCGCACTGGATGTGGGCGGCAACGCAGCGCTGGATACCACCGGCAGCTTCGCTGTCGGCAACATCGTCGGCCTGTCGGCCGGTGCCACGCTGACCCTGCTTGGCAGCAACGCGTTGTCCCTGTCCGGCACGGTGTATGGGGCAGGTGGGCTGATGAAGAACGGGGCCGCCACGCTGTCCTTGACCGCAGCCAATACCTACACCGGCGGCACGACCGTCAACGCGGGCACGCTGGCACTGGGGGCCGGCGGCAGCCTGGCGGCAACCGGCAGCCTGGCACTGGCCGGGGCGGGGGCAACCTTCGACCTCTCCGGGGCGGGGTCCAACCAGACCATTGGTGCGCTGACCGGCGTGGCCGGCAGCACGATCACGCTGGGGGGTAACAGCCTCACCTTCGGCACCGCATCCAACCAGACCTTCGACGGTGCCCTCTCCGGCAACGGCGGGCTGATCAAGGTGGGGGCAGGCGTGCAGACGCTGGGCGGTGCCAGCACCTACAGCGGCGGCACCGTGGTGAATGCCGGTGGCCTGCTGGTTGGCAATGATGCGGCGCTTGGCACCGGAACCCTGACCGTGGGCGGCGCGGCAACGCTGGATGCCAGCACCGCGGTCACCCTGGTCAACAACGTGGTGCTCAATGCCGGGCTGAACGTGCTGGGCAACAACGACATCACGCTCAACGGTGCGCTCTCGGGCACGGGTGGACTGAGCAAGGACGGTAGCGCGCGGTTGACCTTGAACGGGGTCAATACCTACACCGGCGGCACCAACGTCAACGCCGGAACGCTTGCGCTCGGTGCGGGGGCCAGCCTGGCCAGCAGCGGCATCGTCAACCTTGCCACCGGTGCCACCCTGGACCTGTCGGCCGGCAACGGCACCCAGACCTTCGGCACGCTGATGGGCGGCGGCACGGTCAATCTTGGTGCCAACTCGATCACCGTGGGTGGGCCGACCGATGGGATCTTCAGTGGTTCGATCGCCGGCACCGGTGGCCTCATCAAGGAAGGCACCGGTACCGAAACCCTCACCGGTACCAATACCTACACCGGCGGCACCCTCATCAGTGCAGGCACCTTGGCCATCGGTGCCGGCGGCAGCCTGGCCGCCACCGGTGCGGTCAACCTTGCTGGGCCTGGCAGCGGGTTCGACATCGCTGCCGGCGGCAACCAGTCGATCGGCGTGTTGTCCGGCGTTGCCGGCAGTACGCTCACACTGGGGGCCAACACACTGACGCTGGGCGGGATCGGCAACGGGATCTTCGACGGTGTGATCGCCGGCACCGGCGCGCTGGTGAAGAACGGTGCCGGCAGCCAGACGCTGGGCGGTGCCAACACCTTCAGTGGCGGGGTCGCGCTCAATGCCGGCGGCCTGGTGCTGGGCAACAGTGGTGCGCTGGGGACCGGTGCGGTGAGCGTGGGCGGGGACGCAACGCTGGATACGACGGCGGCGTTGAACCTTGGCAACGCGTTCAACCTGGCCAGCGGCTTCACCCTGGACGTACTGGGCAGCAACGCGCTGACCCTGGGAGGCACCGTGTCCGGGGCGGGCGCTCTGACCAAGAACGGCAACAGCACCCTGACCCTGACCGGTGCCAATACCTACACCGGCATCACCACCATCAACAGCGGCACCCTGGCCATCGGCGCAGGCGGCAGCCTGGCGGCCACCGGGGCGGTCAACCTGTCCGGCACCGGCAGCCTGGATATTTCCGCGGGCGGCAACCAGGGCATCGGCTCACTGGCGGGTGTGGCGGGCAGCAGCGTTGCGCTCGGCGGCAATACCCTCACCCTTGGCGGTGCCAGCGATGCCACTTTCAACGGCAGCATCGGCGGGAGCGGTGGGCTGGTGAAGAACGGGGCCGGCGTGCAGACCCTCGCCGGGGCCAACACCTTCAGTGGTGGGGTCACGCTCAACGCCGGCGGCCTGGTGGTGGGTAACAACGCTGCGCTGGGTAGCGGTGCATTGACGGTGGGCGGCGCCGCCACGCTGGATGCCAGCAGTGCGGTGACCCTGGCCAACAACCTGGTGCTCAACGCCGGACTGACCGTGCTGGGCAGCAACGACCTGATCCTCAACGGCAGCCTGTCCGGTGCAGGCGGGTTGACCAAGGAAGGTCTTGCAACGTTGACCTTGAACGGCACCAACACCTACACCGGTGGCACCAACATCAATGCCGGCACGCTGGCGCTGGGGGCTGGCGCCAGCCTGTCGGCCAGTGGCATCGTCAACCTCGCCACCGGGGCGACCTTCGATCTGTCGGCCGGCAATGGCACGCAGACCTTCGGCACGCTGATCGGCAACGGAACGGTCAATTTGGGGGCCAATACGCTGGTGGTTGGCGGTCCCACCGACGGTACCTTCAGTGGTTCGATCGGTGGCACCGGTGGCCTGATCAAGGAAGGCACCGGCACTGAAACCCTGACCGGCAGCAACAGCTACACCGGCGGTACCACGATCAATGCCGGCGTCCTGGCCATCGGTGCCGGCGGCAGCCTGGCGGCGACCGGCGCGGTGACCCTGGCGTCGGCCGGAACCGGTTTCGACATCGCCGGCGCTGGTGCGCAGGGCATTGGTGCGTTGTCCGGCGTAGCCGGCAGCACGGTCAACCTGGGGGCCAATACGCTCACCTTGGGGGGCGTGGGCAATGGCAGTTTCGACGGCACCCTGGAGGGCAGCGGTGGCCTGGTCAAGAACGGCGCAGGCATCCAGACCCTCGGCGCGGCAAACAGCTTCAGCGGCGGCGTCGCACTCAATGCCGGCGGCCTGGTGCTGGGCAACGATGCTGCGCTGGGCAGCGGTACGCTCAGCGTGGGCGGCAGTGCGACGTTGGACAACAGTGCGGTGCTGGTGCTGGCCAATGCGGTGGATCTGTCGGCCGGGAGCCAGCTGACCCTGCTGGGCAGCAATGCGCTGACTGTATCCGGGGTCATCGCCGGTGCGGGCGGGCTGACCAAGAACGGTGCCGCCACCCTGACCTTGACCGGTGCCAACGGCTATACCGGCGGCACCATGCTCAACGATGGCACCCTGGCGATCGGCGCCGGCGGCAGCCTGGCGTCTACCGGCGCGGTGAACATCACCGGCAACGGCACGCTGGATATCGCCGCCGGTGGCGACCAGAGCATCGGCTCGCTGGCCGGTGGCGGCAACGTAGTGCTTGGCGGGTCCACATTGACCACCGGCAACGACAACACCAGCACGACCTTCGCCGGCGCCGTTGGCGGCAGTGGGGGACTGGTGCAGGCCGGTACCGGTACGCTGACCCTGACCGGCAACAACAGCTATACCGGCGGCACCACCATCAACGGTGGCAGCACCCTGCAGGTGGGCGCCGGAGGGACCACCGGGGCGATCGTTGGCGATGTCGGCAACGATGGCATGCTGGTGTTCAACCGCAGCGATGCACTCACCGTGGCCGGTGCCATCAGTGGCACTGGCGCGTTGCTGCAGGCTGGCAGCGGCACCCTGACCCTGACCGGCAGCAACAGCTACAGCGGCGGCACCACCATCAACAGTGGCGGTACGTTGCAGGTGGGCAACGGGGGTGCCAACGCGGCCATCGGTGGTGACGTGACCAACAACGGCAGCCTGGTGTTCAACGTGGGCGGCAGTACCGCGCTGGGCGGCACCATCAGTGGCAGCGGTGCGGTGACCCAGGCCGGCAGCGGCACGCTGGTGCTGACCGGCAACAACACCTACACCGGCGGTACCACCATCAATGCCGGCGGCACGCTGCAGGTGGGCAATGGCGGTGCGAACGGGGCCATCGCGGGCAGTGTGAGCAACAACGGCAGCCTGGTCTTCAACGTGGGCGGCAACACCGGTGTGGGCGGCAGCATCAGCGGCAGTGGTGGGCTGACCCAGGCCGGCAGCGGCACGCTGGTCCTGACCGGCGCCAACACCTACACCGGCGGCACCACGATCAATGCCGGCGGCACGCTGCAGGTGGGTAACGGCGCTGCTGGCGCTTCGATTGTCGGCAATATCGTCAACGACGGCGGCCTGGTGCTCAACGTGGGGGGCAACACCACCCTGGGCGGCAGCATCAGTGGCGGCGGCAGCATCGTGCAGACCGGCCCGGGGACGGTCACCCTTGGCGGCGCGAGTGGTGGCTTTACCGGCACCGGCCAGGTCAATGGCGGCACGCTGGATGTAACCGGCAGCATCGGCGGCACCTGGCAGGTGGGCAGTGGCGCCACGTTGTCCGGCAATGGTTCCATCGGGACCACCACGGTTGCCGCCGGCGGCGTGCTGTCGCCTGGGGGCAGTGGCACCGGTACGTTGAACGTGGGCGGCAATCTCACCCTGGCCGGTGGCAGTGTGCTGGCGGTGGGCCTGGGTGCCGGTGGCGGCGATGGGGTGCAGGTCAGCGGCCAGGCCACTGTGCAGGGCGCGCAAGTGCAGGTGACCGCGCTCGATCCGCAGGCCAGTTATCAGCAGGGCCAGCAGTACACGGTGTTGACGGCCAGCGGCGGTCTCAGTGGCCAGTTCGCACCACCCGAAAACACCTCGGCCTTCCTGACCTTGTCCCTGCTGTACACCAACACCGCCGCGCAGGTGCAGGTCAATGCCGCGCAGACCGCCGCATTCGTGACCGTCGCCCAGACCCGCAATCAGTTCGGTACGGCGGCGGCGTTGGACAGCCTGCCGCAGTCCGGCGCCGCGTTGGGCCTGTACAACACCGTGTTGCTGTACGACGCGGCGACCGCACGGCTGGCCTTCGACCAGCTCTCCGGCGAGACCCACGCCGCCACCCGTTCGATGCTACTGCAGGACACCTACCTGGAAGAGGGCATTCGCCAGCGCCTGGGCAGTGCGTTGCCGGGCATGCGGGGCGAGCACGCCTCGGCGTGGATTGCCGGCAGCGGCAAGGTGTTCAGGCAGGATGCCGACGGCAATGGCGATGAAATCCGGCTCAATCGCAATGCGTTGATGGCCGGTGTTGACTGGCAACTGGGCGAACACGTGGTGCTGGGCGTGGCCGGTGGCAGCGACAGGATGGACCAGCGGCTGTTCGACCGTGACGCGCGCGCGCGCATCCGCGGCACCACCTACGGGGTCTACGCGCAGGGCGAGTGGAATGGCTTCACTGCCGCAGGCAGCGTCTCGCGAGGCAATTACAGCACCCGCACCACGCGCACGGTACCGTTGCTGCAGCAGACGTTGTACAGCGACCAGGACGCCGATGTGACCATTGCCCAGGCCGAGCTGGGTTGGGTGTGGGGGCGCGGGCCGGTGCAGGTGCAGCCATATGCCCGCTTCACCCGGCATTGGCTGGACAGCGATGCGGTCACCGAGCAGGGCGGCAATGCGGCCCTGGTTGTCCACGGTGGCAAGGACACGCTCAACACCACCACGGTGGGCGTGCGTGGTCGCTGGGACATCGGCAGCGGCGCGCGCTACCCCGCGCAGCTGACTGCCGACCTGGGCTGGCAGCATGCCAGCGGCGATACTGACGTGGCCAGCCGCAATCAGTTTGCCGTTGGCGGTGCTGCGTTCGATGTGTACGCCACCGCGCTGGCGCGCAATGCGATGGTCGGCCAGGTGGGCGTAGCGGTTGGCGTGGGACGCAGCAGCCAGCTGTCGATGTTCGTACAGGGCCTGCATGGGGATGGTGGCCGCGATGTCGGTGGCCAGATCAACCTGCGGGTCGGCTTCTAAGCCAGCATGCGCCACCGGGAGCCAGCCGGCTTCCGGTGGTCGTGTGCGATGGGGCGGGCGGCGTTTGCGCGGCCTGAAAAGGTGGCGGCCCCGCCGGCTGACCTCGGCGCCCGCGTCGATCGATACCGTTGCTGCCTTCCGGCCCTGGCGGGATTTTCGACCTAGCGTCGCGAGGGGCCGACGGGGCCACCATAGAAACGTTGGCTACCTTGCGGTGGCCAGCACGGGCAAGGACGAATCCTGCAGTGCGCCGCGCATTCTAGCGCATGCGCAGGTTGCCGCGCCAGCGGCCCGACCGTTCAGGGCGCGCGCTGCCACAGCAGTTCCAGGTCGCCATCAACGAAACCCAGCCCGATGCCGTGCACCTGTTGCTTCAGGCGCGGGCCGAAAGGCGGGGTGTCCAACACCGTCTGAAGCTGCGCTCGCAGCTGCTGCAGGCAGCTTTGCCAGGTCTGGCCGGTGAGGGTGTACGGCAGTTCGATGTCCCGCACGGGGGGTTCCCAGACCTCGTCGCAGGGCCAGTCCGGATCCTGGGCATCGAAACGGTCGGTGCCGACCAGTTCGATGCAAAACCCGCATGCATCGCTGGCAGCACCCTCGCTGAGATTGAACGACAGACCCACCACCTCTCTGGGCAGCGGTGCCTGCAGCGCGTGGTCCAGCCACGCGGTCAAGGTCGGGTCGAGCGCCATGCGGAATGCCTGCAACAGGGGCGGACAGCATGCCATGCCAGGCGCGGGCGGCGGCCTGAATCGATCGCCTCCGGCGGCTGAATCGTGCGCAAAGCCGCGGCGGCAGGCGTGCGCCGCACGGTGCGGGGTTGCTAGAATTGCCGCCAGGAGGAACGACCTCCCCCGCAACGGGACGCATTGACCAGGACGACCTGGCCCCTATCAAGGAGGGCCGTATGGCCTGGATCTATCTGTTGGCAGCCGGTGTACTGGAAATCGTCTGGGCGTTCGCGATGAAGCAGTCCGACGGTTTCAGCAAACTCACTCCGTCGATCATCACCATCACCACCATGATCGCCAGCTTCTGGCTGTTGTCGCTGGCCATGCGCACACTGCCGCTGGGCACCGCCTACACCATCTGGACCGGCATCGGCGCGGTCGGTGCGTTCGTCATCGGCATTACCTTCCTGGGCGAGCAGATCAGCGCGATGCGAATCGGCGCAGCGGTGTTGATCGTCAGCGGACTGGTGCTGATGAAGCTGTCCAGTACCTGATCCCCCGCCTGGCGTCATGCCATGCGTGGCTGGATCGGCAACGGCGCGCTGAGGGTTGCTCAGCGCGTCCCCATCTCCAGCACCATCTCCACCGCGTCCAGGCCGGGGCCGTGGCCGTCGGCCACGACCCTTGTTACCCCGAACCCGAGCGCCGCGTAAAAGTCACGCGTGTGCTGGCTCGTGCTCAGGACCACGCGGTGTGCGCCACGTGCGCATGCCTGCTGCAGTCGCGCCTGCGCCAGTTCGCTGCCCAGCCCTTGCCGGTGCAGCGCGCGCTCCACCATGCCCCAGCAGAAGGCGGCGGTCCGCGCATCGTCCATCGCCCACCCGCCACAGGCCACCACGCGGCCGTGGCGTTCGATCACCAGGTAGTCCATCTGCCGGCCTGGCTGCTGCAGGTAGGCGGCAAAATCCGCGCGCTCATGCGTACCGAAGAAGTGCGGCACGTTGCCGTCGAACAGCGCCAGGCAGGCGTCGGCATCGGGGGGCGTGAACAGGCGCATCATCGGGCCTGCGGCCGCATCTCCCGCCACGCCGCGCGCAACACCCGCAGGGCCGAGCGCAGGAACATCACCAGCAGCGCCGCGGCGATCAGCAGGTCCGGCCAGCCGGCCCCGAACAGCCCGACCGCGGCCGCAGCCAACAACACCGCGATGCCTTCGAAAATATCGTTGCGCGAGCATTCCCATGCCGAGGCCATGTTGACGTCGCCGTGCCGGAACGGCGACAGCAGCCACAGGCAGATGCCGTTGGCGACCAGATTCAGCGCGCCGGCAATGCCCATGCCTTCAAACAGCGGCAGGGCCGGGTGGACCAGGCGCCAGCCGATCTGCACCGCCACGGCCACCGCCGCGCCGAGAATCAGCATTCCCTTCAGGAAGGCCACCCGGCCCTTGGCCCGTGCCGAGGCGCCGATCACCGCCAGGCTCACTGCGTAGGTCAACGCATCGCCGAGGTTGTCCAGGCTGCCTGACAGCAGCGAGGAGGAGTGGGTCCACCACGCGGCGGCGGCCATCATCAGGAACGTGGCCGCGTTGATGGCCAGCACGACCAGCAGCGCACGCCGCTGCCGCGCCTGCAGGGCAGCCATATCGACGATCGTGCCGCAGCCACAGCAATCGGACATCGGGGCGCTCAACGCGTGGGGGATGGGCAATTCTGGCGGGAGGGCGGTGGTGGGAGCAACCAGGGGCCATCGGGCAGGGAGGGGGCTGATCGGAGGCCCTCATTCCCTGGCGGCGCGCAGGTGATCCCGGTGACAGGGGCCGGGCGTGCCGGCCCCTTCGGCAGGTTCAGCCCGCGGACCAGCTGCCGCCGCCCTGGGTGCAACTGTCCGGCAGTCCGGCCAGGTCTTCAGCGGAACGCGCGTAGTAGTAGCCGTCGAATGCAAGGCCGAACAGCCGCTTGCAGCTCCCCTGCGATGGCGACGGACACGCCTTCATGTAGGTGACCTGCCCAGCCGTGCCGCCCATCTGCGCCGAGGTGTTCGCCAGCCCCTCGCAGATCTTCTTCAGTTCCGTGTCGCTCGATGTACCGGTGGACTGCACGCAATCGCGGGAGCGGATGGTCTTCCCGAGCACGTTGAACTCCCCCGCAATGATGCAGGCCTGGGTCTGCGGCACCTGGGGTGGTGCATCGTGGGCCGCCGCTGCAGGGGCGCCTGCTTCCGGAGCGCCTGCCTCGGCGGTCGGTGGTTCAGGCGTGGCCGGTGCAACCGGTGCTGCCGGTTGCGTGCATGCGGCCATGCTGGCCACGCAGGCCAGTACGAGTACATATCGGTGGATCATCCCTGCCATTGAGCATTCCCTGTGGTTGACCGAGCGCCCGATCCTGCCACAGGGGGTGCCGGTACACCATCGATCAATACCTTGGTGGCGATCCGCGCATTTTCCAGACGCTCCAATTCCGTGATCCGGCGGCAGCCGTCAACGTGTGCTCGATCGCGGGCACCATCGAATATGCACAAACGCCTGGAAAGCTGAAATAGCATGCAGGACACAGTGGCCGCCGCAGGCATCGCCCAGGCAGCGCGACGTATCCACGCAGATTGCTCCAGCTATCCACAGTGTATTGGGAGGATGAGGTCTGGTATGAAGATCATTTATCGCTATACGTTCGCCTGGCAGGCGGCGCGCGGGAAACAACTGGCCAGGATCGGCGTCAGGTTTCAAGCGCCAACGCCGTCTGTGCTCGGCGGTGGCATTGCCGTTTGTCATGTTGAAGAAGGCGCGCCCGAATGGCTCCAGGTTTCCGGTCTGATCAGGGCGTGGGGAGGCGGGATCTGGGTGGAAACCGAGTTCTCTGCATCGGACATAGCCAACGCTGCGTTTTGCGCGCTCAGGCTGACGCACGCGAACGGCTATCCGCAACCAGAGGACGACTTCCTCTATCGCGAGCAGACCTACGATACGAGCAGCTATTGTCCCCGGTGCGGAACAGGGTTGGTGCAAAAAGCACCTTTCCGCGTTCGGCGATCATTGAAGTGGGGCAGGAACAGTTTTCTGAAACTATTCTGGGTCGACGATGTCTTCCTGGCACAGCGCGCGGCGTGGAAGCGTTGTCTGGCACCGTTGGGCGTCGAGATTCTCCCCGTCCAGGATGTGAAGGGCATTGAACTGGATGAGGTGGTTCAGTTGCGGGCCGATGATCAAATGCCCCTGGTCATGAACGACATTGATGGCGAGGTATGCGGTGTCTGTGGAAGAGAGCGTTTTCGCTGGCACGAACGGGGCTTCTTTCCATCACCCCTTGGGTGTCCTGCTGCGCCGATATTCCGCAGTGGACAATATTTCGGTTCGGATCATCAATCTTCGCGCGAGATTATCGTCAGTGCGGGTGTAGTCAAATCAATCCAGGCGGCAGGTCTCAAAGGCGTGGCGTTCTGGCCATGCGCACCTTCCGGATGACCGAGGGGGTCGTTGACGGCCGGCGCAGGACGCGCCGCACAACCGGAGGCGCGCCGCAGGGCCAGGGCCAGTCCGGACGTGCGCAGGATGCGTTTGAAGTTGGGTCGGCCGATCAGGCGTTGGAAGTTGATGGGAGCCCGCTGCCGAAACGACCAGCGCCCCGGAGGGCGGGGCAGGAAGGCGTGCGATACGCATCGAGCGATGGGTCCCGGTCCGGGTCCTGCTTCTGCCACCCCGGAAAAGCAAAACCCCCTGATAAATCAGGGGGTCTGCAGAACCTGGCGGAGAGAGGGGGATTCGAACCCCCGAAGCGCGGTTTAGACGCTTACACACTTTCCAGGCGTGCTCCTTCAACCGCTCGGACACCTCTCCGGACCTGCTGCGATAACCCGCTGCAGGGGCGCAGATTCTAGCGGGGGAATTGCAATCGCACAAGCGGCAGGTCGCCGGGGCGGGGGGGCTGGACAGGCGTGGCACAATGGACGTCCCGATGAAGACGGTGGCCTGATGTCCTATCTCGTCCTTGCCCGCAAGTGGCGTCCGAAGCGTTTTGCCGAGCTGGTGGGCCAGGAACACGTGGTCCGTGCGCTCAGCAATGCGCTGGACAGCGGCCGGGTGCACCATGCATTCCTGTTTACCGGTACCCGCGGGGTGGGCAAGACCACCATCGCGCGTATCTTCGCCAAGTCGCTGAACTGCGAGCAGGGCACCAGCGCCGACCCGTGCGGCCAGTGCCCGGCCTGCCTGGACATCGATTCTGGCCGTTACATCGACCTGCTCGAAATCGATGCCGCGTCCAATACCGGCGTGGACGATGTGCGCGAGGTGATCGAGAACGCCCAGTACATGCCCTCGCGTGGCAAGTACAAGGTCTACCTGATCGACGAAGTGCACATGCTGTCCAAGGCGGCGTTCAATGCGCTGCTGAAAACCCTGGAAGAGCCGCCGGAGCATGTGAAGTTCCTGCTGGCCACCACCGACCCGCAGAAGCTGCCGGTGACGGTGCTGTCGCGCTGCCTGCAGTTCAACCTGAAGCGGCTGGACGAAGACCAGATCCAGGGCCAGATGACCCGGATCCTGGCGGCCGAGGAAATCGAATCGGACCCGACCGCGATCGTGCAGCTGGCCAAGGCGGCCGACGGCAGCCTGCGTGACGGCCTGTCGCTGCTGGACCAGGCCATCGCCTATGCCGGCGGCGCGCTGCGTGAAGACGTGGTGCGCACCATGCTGGGGACCGTGGATCGCACCCAGGTGGCGGCCATGCTGGAGGCCTTGGCCGACGGTGATGGTGTTCGCCTGTTGCAGGTGGTAGCCGCACTGGCCGAGTTCTCGCCAGATTGGAGCGGGGTGCTGGAAGCGCTGGCCGAGGCGCTGCACCGCATCCAGGTGCAGCAGCTGGTGCCGGGTGCGCCGGCCGACGGCGAGGGCATCGATGCGGGTGCCTTCGCCCAGCGTCTGCGCCCGGAAGTGGTGCAGCTCTGGTACCAGATGGCGCTCAGTGGCCGTCGCGACCTGTACCTGGCGCCCAGCCCGCGCGCGGGCTTTGAAATGGCCGTACTGCGCATGCTGGCCTTCCGTCCGGCCGCCGCCGTGCCGCCGGTCCCGCGCGATCCGGGGACCGGCACCGACGTGGCCCCTGCCACCGGCGGCAGTACGCGGGGCAGTGGCATCGCAGCGGCCCCTGCGACGGCGGCGCCCCCGGCCGCCGCCGTTGCCACGCCGGCCCCGGCGGTTGACCCGGTGCCGCCCACGCCCACGCCGGCGCCGCGTGCCGAGCCGGTACCGGCCGACGATCCGCCACCGTGGCACCCGGCCGGCGCCGCCGACCGTGACGAGGCGTTGGCCGCGGAAATGGCCAGCCCCGATGCGGCCACGGTGGCCCCGTGGGACGCGCCGGCGGAACGCCCGTCGCCCGCAGCGACAGCCCCGGTCACGGCCGCGGTAGCGCCGTCACGCCCGCAGGGCATCGCCATCGCGCCGTCCGCGCCGCTGGCGCAGGCCGCTGCCACCGGCACGCCGATCACCCTGGCCTCGCCCGAAGCCTGGCTGGAACTGGTCACCCAGAGCCAGCTCAGTGGCCCGTCGCGGCAGCTGGCCGCCAACGCGGCGTTCATCGGTTTTCAACAGGGCATCTTGAAACTGGCCGTATCGCCCGGATTTGAGTACCTGTGTTCGGATCGTTCGCTGGCAGCCCTGACCGATGCGCTGTCCGGGCCGCTGGGGCAGACCCCGCGGATCGTGATCGAACATGGCAACGCCCAGGCCGAAACGCTGCACCAGCGTTCGGACCGCCAGCGAAGCGAGCGGCAACAGGCGGCCGAAGCTGCCTTCATGGCCGACCCGGCGGTGCAGCTGCTGATGCAGCAGCACGGCGCGCGGGTCGTGACCGATTCCATCCGTCCTTTTGATGAGTAAAGAAACATGCGCGGCAACATCGCCCAACTGATGCAGCAGGCCCAGAAGATGCAGGAAAACCTGCAGAAGGCCCAGGAAGATCTCGCCAAGCTGGAAGTCACCGGCAGCGCCGGCGGCGGCATGGTCAGCGTGACCCTGACCGGCACCAAGGAGTGCCGCAAGGTACGCATCGATCCGTCGATCCTGGGCGATGCGGAAATGACCGAAGACCTGGTGGCGGCCGCGTTCAACGACGCGTCCAACAAGATCGATGCCGAGTCGAAGAACCGCATGGGGTCGGCCACGGCCGGCATGCAGCTGCCGCCGGGCATGAAACTGCCGTTCTGAACCGGCACGCGCCGGGCCTGCCCGGTGCCGTACGGGTGACCGCGCCGCGAAGCCTTGCCGGCTTCGCGCGCTTGTTTTTGAGATGAGCACATCGCCATGAGCCTGCCCCTGCTCGAACAATTGATCGAGGCCTTCCGTGTGCTGCCGGGCGTGGGACAGAAAACCGCCCAGCGCATGGCCTACCACGTGCTTGAACGCGAGCGCGAGGGCGGCCAGAAGCTGGCCGAGGTGCTGGCCAAGGCCATCGAACGCATCGGCCATTGCGCGCAGTGCCGCGATTTCAGCGAGACCGAGATCTGCGCAGTGTGTGCCAATGGCAGCCGCGAACGCCAGCAGCTGTGTGCGGTGGAATCGCCGGCCGACCGGCTGGCCATCGAGCATGCCACCGGCTTCCGCGGCGTGTACTTCGTGCTGCAGGGGCGGCTGTCGCCGTTGGACGGGGTGGGCCCGCGCGAGCTTGGCCTGGACCAGCTCGACGCACGCCTGAAGCAGGGGGAAGTGCAGGAGTTGATCATCGCCACCAGCGCCACCGTGGAAGGCGAAGCCACGGCGCATTACCTGGCGCAGCTGGCACGTGCGCACAAGGTGCGTCCAAGCCGGTTGGCGCAGGGCCTGCCGCTGGGCGGCGAACTGGAATACGTGGACCGCGGCACCTTGTCGCACGCGTTCGGCACCCGCACCGACATCCAGGAATGACCCCGCGCAACCGCGCGGCACCGACACCGTAGCGCCAACCGTTGGTCGGCTGGGCGCGCATCGCGCGGCAACGATCGAAACCGGATGCGCATCCGCGCTACTCTCCGAGGCCCTGTTCCAAGAGGTGCCCCATGAGCCAAGACACCCTGTTCGGCAAGATCATCCGCCGCGAAATCCCGGCCACCATCGTCTACGAAGACGAGGAGGTGCTGGCCTTCAAGGACATCGCCCCGCAGGCGCCGGTGCACGTGTTGTTCATTCCGAAGAACGAGGCCATCCCGACCCTGGATGACGTGCAGCCCTCCCAGGCGCACCTGATCGGCAAACTGGCACTGGCCGCCGCCGCGTACGCGCGCCGCGAAGGCTTCGCGCAGGACGGCTACCGCATCGTCATGAACTGTCGCGAGCATGCCGGGCAGACCGTGTTCCACATCCACCTGCACCTGCTGGCCGGCGCGCCGCTGGGCCACTTCGGTACGCCGAACGGATGAATCGGCCAAGGGCCAGGCGACGGGAGCCGGGTGCCGCGCGGCGCCGTATCGGATCGCAGCCTGGCCCGACCGCACGAGCAAAAAGAAGCCGCCCGTGGGCGGCTCTTTTTTTCAAGGCGTACCGACCGACGCTCGGTATCTACCTCACCACCAGCCCCAGCCGCGGTAACCCCAGCCCGGGCCCCAGCCCGGACCCCACGGCCCGTAAGGATAGGCCGGCACCACATCCACCTGGCGCTGTTCCGGCCACAGGTAGATGACATCGGCGTCCAGCTTGGGCAGGCGGTAGTCGTACTCGCCAATGCGGGTGTTCTCGTAACCGGCGATCTTGCCGATGAAGGTGACATCGCGGCCCGGCTCGAACACGGCCGGGTCGTAGAAGCCGGCGCGGCAGGCAACGAAACGGCCGTCGCTGGCGTCGGCCGAGGTGGTGCTCGGGCGGCCGCTGCCATTGAGCGGGCGCGAGATCATCTGGAAGCAGGTCTGGCCCTGCGCCGGATTGGTCTCGATGATGCGGCCGCCCCAGCGCACGGGCGTGCCCACCTGCTGGGTAGGCACCGCATCGCGCGGGCTGACCATGCTGAACTGGCCTTGCAGTGGCTTGGGCGCGGTGGCGCAGGCGGCCAGCGCCAGCGAAGCGGCGAGGGGAAGCAGAATCTGGATCTTCATGGGGATGCTCCGGAGGACGGGCGATGCCTGCGCAGGTCGCGCAATAATGAAGTGAGGTCGACGCCAGCGCCAGCGTAGCGCGCGAGAACGAAACGGCTGCTGAGTGACAGCAGTGCCGGGTCGGGGCGCTGCTGGTGTACGCGGGTGGCCCACCGGCCGGCGGGTTCGGCACTGTCGCGGGCCAGGCCAAGCCTTGCGTAGCGCCGTCCCAACCGGTGCCAGGCACGCAGCAGCGGGTCGCGCTCGCGTTCGCCACGGGCCAGCAGCCACCCCATCCAGCCTAGCGTGGCCAGCGCGAAGACCGCGAAAACGGCGATCAGCTGGGTTGGTTCCAGTTTGTCGATGCCTAGCGGACGGAGCATGCGCTGCTGGCGGTCGGCGTCGAAGGACAGCACCAGGTCGTTCCAGCCCCGCCGCAGCCAGTCGCTGGCCTGGCCCAGCTGCAGCCACCGGCTCTGCAGGGTGGCCCCGCTGTTGCCCTGCAGACGGTCTTCCAGGGTGTCATAGACGCGCTCGGGGGCAACCGCGGCGGTCGGGTCCACGCGTACCCAGCCGCGCTCGGGCAGCCACACTTCGGTCCATGCGTGGGCGTCCATGCGGCGCACGACCCAGTAGTCGCCGTAGGGATTGCGCACGCCGCCGGCAAAGCCGGTCACCACCCGCGCCGGGATCCCGGCATTGCGCATCAGCACCACGAATGCCGAACTGAAGTGCTCGCAGAAGCCGACCTGCTGGTCGAACAGGAACTCGTCCACGCCATCGCGGCCGGGCAGTGGGGTGGTCAGGCTGTAGGCGAAGCGGGCGCGGATCCAGTCCAGTGCCCGCGCCACGATCAGCGCGTCGTTGTTGCCCGCTTCAGCGCGCCACTGCCGTGCCAGTGTGGCCGTGCGCGGGTTGAAGCCCTGCGGCAACTGCAGCGCCTGCTGGCGTTCGAAGGGTTGCAGTGCGTCGCGATAGCGGCTGGCCGGCGCCGACTGCAGGCGCCAGCGGGTCAGCGCGCTCAGGGGCGCGCGGCTGCGCAGGCTGTGGTCGGCATCCAGCTCGCTGCCCGGCGGTGCCTGCAGTGGCAGGTCCAGCGCCACCAGCTGGCGACGGTCGGTGGGCTCGTAGTCGATCTGGTAATCCCAGCGCAGCGCGGCAGGGGTGACCGCGGCGGGCGGGCGCTGTCGGGCATGGCGTTCCTGGGTCCAGGCGCGGCCGTCGAAGCGGGTCATCACCGGGCCGCGCCAGTAGCGCTGGTCCGGCGCGGGTACCGCGCCGAAGAACTGCACGCGCAGGGCCGGCGTGTCGTCGGCCATCAGGTCCAGCCACTGGCCGGGCTCCATCCGGTCGGACAGGCCCGGCTTGCCCACCGCACGGTCCGGGATGCCCCACAGCGGCTCGCTCAGGCGCGGAAACAGCCAGAAACCGGCCAGCGCCAACGGCAGGCCCAGCGCGACCAGGCGGCCGACGCCGCGCAGTTGGCCGCCCAGGCGCGGGGTGGGCGCCTGGCCTTCGGCGTGGGCCAGCCGCTGCAAAGCGAGCAGTGCGGTGAGCGCGGCCAGCATCGCCAGGCCCATGGTCAGCGGCCCCTGGTCGAGCAGGAACGCGGCGAACGGAGCGAACAGGGCGAACCCGAGCAGGCTGCGCGCGTCGCGCAGGCTGCGCAGTTCGCTGGATTTGAGCGCCAGCATCGCCGCCAGCAGCGCGCAGCCGGTGTCACGGCCGGGGCGGGCGCCCATCTGCCAGTAGATGGCCGCCAGCATGCCCAGCACCAGCAGCAGGCGCAGGGCGGCCGGCAGTACGCGCTGGCGCGCCGCCAGCGCGGTGACCGCGGCCACCAGCGCGATGATCGCGGCCAGCAGGCCGGGCAGCTGCAGCAGCAGTGGCACCAGGCCAAGCGCGGCACTGGCCAGGGTCCAGCCGTGGGCGCTGCGGCGCAGGGCAGGGGAGGTGGGTTCAGCCATGCGGCATCAGCGCCAGGGCGCGTTGGCACAGGTGGTGGTGGGCGCTGCCATTGCCGGGCCCCAGCACCGGCTGCCCGGGCAGTTGCAGGGTGTAACGGCGGCCATCGCGTTCGGCAAGGTCCACCCAGCGTGCCAGCCGCGCCACGCGGGCTTCGATCGGCAGTGCCGACAATTGCCGCCAGTCCAGCAGCACGTCCACGCCGACCGGCTGCTCGTATTCGCGCACCAGCAGCGTGTCGCGCCGTGCCGAGTGCTTCCAGGCGATGCTGCGGGGCGGATCGCCGGCACGATAGGGGCGCAGTTGATGCAGCTCATCGCCACTGGCATGCACGCGGGTGTGAAGCGGATCGCCACCGCTTTCTGGCAGGGGCGGCGCTTGCCGTTCGGGTGCGGCATAGACCAGCAAGGGGGCATCGGGCCAGACCCACGACCAGGCCCGCACCAGTCCCAGTGGCTGGGTGGTGGAGATCCGGATGCGCGCCAGGTCGAGCCAGCCACGCCGCCCGGTCGGCAGCGTGAGATCTACTTCGATCTGGTCGGTGTCGAGCAGGTGGCCCACGCCCGTGGCCTGGTCCAGCGCCAGTTCCAGCCCGCGGCGCGCACGCGCATCGGGTCGGGACAGGCTGATGCGCAAGCGCATCGGCAGGCCGGCGTGCACCGGCTCGGCCGACACCGCATCGACCTGCAGGCCCGACAGCTGCAGATGCGCGCTGATGGTGCTGGCGATGGCCACCGTGGCCAGCAGCAGGGCCAGCAGCAGGGCAGGATTGTTGTTGTAGTTCAGTGCGCCCAGCAGCATCGCGGCCAGCAGCGTGGCCACGAACATGCCGAAGCGGGTGGGCAGCACGTAGATGCGGCGCCGGTCGAGCCGGCGCGGCATTGCCTCCGGCTGGCGCGGGCGCGTGTAGTGCCGGCCGTTGGCCGGCAACATCACCTGCTTCAAGCGGTCTCCCCAGCCGCGGCGCATCTCAATCCACCGGCACGGTCTGGAGGATCGCGCGGGCAAGGGCGGGGCCGGTGCTGGCTTCGGCCTCCGGCACCAGACGGTGCCCGGCCACGGCCACGAACAGGGTCTGCACATCTTCCGGCACCACGTGCGCGCGGCCGAGCAGCAGCGCGTGCGCCTTGGCCGCACGCAGCAGTGCCAGTCCCGCGCGGGGTGACAGCCCCACGCGTACCCCGGCGTGCTGGCGGCTGCGGGTGAGCAGTGCCTGCACGTAGTGGATCAAGGCGTCGCTGGCATGCACCTGGCTGGCGGCCTCGCGCAGCGTGCGCACCTGCGCATCGTCCAGGCGCGGCGTTGCCTGCGCGATCAGGGCGCGGCGATCGGTGCCACGCAGCAGCTCGCGCTCGGATTCGGCATTGGGGTAGCCCAGTGCCAGCCGCAGCAGGAAGCGGTCCAGTTGCGAATCGGGCAATGGGAACGTGCCGGACAGGTCCACCGGGTTCTGCGTTGCAATCACGAAGAACGGATCCGGCAGCGGGTGGGTCACGCCATCCAGGGTGACCTGTTGTTCGGCCATGGCTTCCAGCAGCGCGCTCTGCGTGCGCGGCGGTGCGCGATTGATTTCATCGGCCAGCAGCACATGGGTGAACACCGGGCCGGGATGGAACTGGAACTGCCGGCTGGCCGCATCGTAAACCGAGACGCCGAGCACATCTGCGGGCAGCAGGTCCGAGGTGAACTGCACGCGCTGGAAACCCAGGCCAAGGCTGGAAGCCATCGCGTGGGCCAGCGTGGTCTTGCCCAGGCCGGGCAGGTCTTCGATCAACAGGTGGCCGCCGGACAGCAGCGCGACAAACGCCAATCGCACTTCATGCGCCTTGCCCAGCACCAATCCGTTGACCTGGTCCTGGGCGCTGCGAAGGGCCTGTCGCAGTACATCGGTTAGCATGGCAGGCACGTGGGGCGAATTTTCCATGTCCGTCTCGTGTCGATGATTCCTTCGATTCTATAGAGCAATGCAGGGCGAACAACGCGCACGCACGATATTTCTGCTGTTGTGGACGCTGATCACCGCGGTGAAGCTGGTGATCGCAGCGCGTCTGCCGTTGTTCGTGGACGAAGCATTCTATTGGCAGGAGGGCCAGCATCTGGCCGCTGCCTATTCGGACCTGCCCGGTCTCACCGCCTGGCTGTCGCGGCTGGGCGTGGAGCTGGGTGGAGCGCATGTGCTGGGCCAGCGCCTGCCGTTCCTGGCCATTGGGGCGGCGTTGCCGTGGCTGGTCTCACGCATTGGCATGCGCTGGTTTGGCGCGGTGGCCGGCTGGCAGGCCGGCAGCCTGACGTTGCTGATGCCGCTGTCGGGCACGTTGGGCATCCTGGCGGTGCCGGATGTGCCGATGGCGCTGGCTGCGGTGCTGTGCCTGGACGCGGGTGCACGCCTGCTGCGCAACGTCGATGCGGCCTCGGCAGTGAAGCTGGCGCTGGGCCTGGTGATCGGCGCACTCAGCCATTACCGCTTCATCGGGGTGATCGTGGTGGGCTTCATTGCGCTGCTGCTGCTGCCGCAGGGGCGTCGCATGCTGCGCGATCCGCGCGTGTGGGTGGCGTTGGCGGTGGGCGTGTTGGCGTGGTTGCCGCTGCTGTCATGGAATGCCGACAACCATGATGCCGGGCTGAAATTCCAGGTGGTCGAGCGCCACCCGTGGGCGTTCGAGTGGAGTGGGCTGTGGTTCCTGGTGATCCAGCCGATGCTGGTGACCCCCATCCTGTGCATGGCGATGTGGAAGGTGGCGCTGGCCGGCACCCGCAGCGGGGGCGGCGCGCGTGCGCAGTGGCGCTACTTCGGGCTGGTGGGTGCGGTGTCCACTGCGGCGATCTTCGGGCTGGGCTTCTTCACCGATGTGGAGCGCATCAGCTTCCACTGGCCGCTGCCCGGCTACCTGGCCCTGCTGGTGGCGGTGCCGGTGGTGCTCAACGGGTGGCCGCGCTGGTTGCGCCGGGCCGGCTGGTGGCTTGCCGGGGCGGGGCTGGCCCTGGCGTTCGGCTATTACCTGATGGCATCCACGCCCAGCCTGCGCGAGCAGCTGGCCGGCGACAAATACTACCCACGCAACTTTGCCGGCTGGGAGCCGCTGGCCGGGGCCGTGCGCGAAGCGTTGGCCGAGATGCCCGCAGGCACGCGGGTGTTGGCCGGCAATTTCAAGGTGGGGGCCGAGCTGGGCTTCCAGCTGCGCGATGCCTCGATCGAAGTGCTGCGCCACCCGCTCAACGACAAGCACGGCCGCAGCGCGCAGCTGGGGCTGTGGGGGTTGCTGCATGACGGCCAACGCAGCACGCCGATGCTGCTGGTGCTGTCACCCAGCGACCAGCGTTACCGCGACCTGTTGCAGCGCTATCACGACGTCTGCGCGCAGGTGGGCCCGCTGCCGCCACCGCGGGTGGTCAGCAACGATCATGGCTACCAGCGCTTCCTGCTGTTCAAGTTGCCCGCCGAGCGCGCGTCGGGTCCCTGCGTGACCCCGGCAATGGCCTGGATCGATACGCCGCAGGCCGACGCCACCGCGACCGGCGTGGTCCAGGTGCGTGGCTGGGCGTTCAAGGACGGGGTGGGGCTGTCGCGGGTGGAGGTGCTGCTGGACGGCAAGCCGGTGGCCGAGGCCGCCTACGGCCGCGCATATGACATCACCAGCTTCTGGACCCTCTCCAACGACCCGCAGCACCCCAACGTCGGGTTCGATGCACGCATCGACACCCGCGCGCTGACGCCCGGGCGGCATTGGCTGGGTCTGCGCCTGCATGGGCGCGATGGCAGCGTGGAAGCCTGGCAGGAACAGGCGCTGGTGGTGCCGGCGCGCTGAGCGCCGGCAGCGCGGGGGATCACGGCAGGGAGTAGCCGGCCTGGCGCAGCAGCTGGCTGGTGGCGATCAGGGGCAGCCCGATCAGGGCGGTCGGGTCGCGGTTCTCGATGGCCTCGAACAGGGCGATGCCCAGCCCTTCGCATTTGAAGCTGCCCGCGCAGTCCAACGGTTGCTCGGCGGCGACGTAGCGCGCGATCGTGGCGGCATCCAGGGCGCGGAAATGCACCCGGGTGAGGTCGCAGGCCTCCAGTACCTGGTCGTCGCAGCGCACGCTTACCGCCGTGTGGAAGTCCACGACCTGGCCGGACATCGCCGCCAACTGCGCCTGGGCGGCCGGGCGTGTCCCCGGCTTGCCCAGCGGGGAACCGTTCAGTTCGGCGACCTGGTCCGAGCCGATCACCCAGCGCCCGGGATGGCGTGCGGCCACCTCGGCGGCCTTGGCCCGGGCCAGGCGCACCGCCAGCGCGCGCGGTGCTTCGCCCGGTTGCGGGGTCTCGTCCACGTCCGGGCGTGCGCATTCCGGGGTCAGGCCCAGCCGTTGCAGCAGTTCCAGGCGGTAGCGTGAGGTAGAGGCCAGTACGGGCGGGAGCATGCGAAAATACCGGTCGGTGGGGTCGGCAGTCTGGCCGCGGCGGGCGGGTCGGGCAAGCCCGGAACGGCAGGATTTGACAGCCGGGCAGTCGGTCCTTAACATTCAGCGGCTTATGTCCGCGAACGTGCCCGAATTGCTGGATGCTTGGCGGATGGTCGCAGCGCGCAGGCGCTTCGACGGCCAAGTCGATCTGGCTCAATTGACCCGCCTGCAAGGGCTTGTTGCCGATACCGAAGGCCGGTGCAGTTATGCACTGGAATTCGCGCACGACGACATCCTGCGGGTATCCTATGTTGAACTGTCCATCGATACCGAGCTGCCGCTGATCTGTCAGCGCAGCCTGCAGCGTTTCCTGCTGCCGGTTTCGATGGTGCAACGGCTCGGCCTGATCCGCAGCGAAGAGGATGAATCCTCGTTGCCGGAAGGGTACGAGCCGTGGCTGGTGCCTGAAGACGGCATGCTGCGGCCGCTGGAGCTGGTCGAGGACGAACTGGTCCTGGCCGTGCCCGTCGTGCCGCTGTCTCCCGATGGAGAGGCTGTCGATCAGGATTGGGCACCGACCGAAGAAGAAATCAGCAAGGCCAATCCGTTCGCGGCATTGGCGGCACTGAAAAAACAATAGCAGCCGGATTGTCGTCGGCGGCTGCGGCGAAAGCGAAAACTGTGCTGGGCGCTGGCGTCCTGCGCGACGATACGACGAAGCAAAACGAACCAAGTTTGGAGCAATCCCATGGCTGTGCAGAAATCCCGTGTTACCCCGTCCCGCCGCGGTATGCGCCGTGCGCATGACGCCCTGAGCGCCAAGCAGCTGTCGACCGACCCGACCACCGGCGAAGTGCATCTGCGTCACCACATCACCGCTGACGGTTTCTACCGTGGCAAGAAGGTGATTGCGACCAAGTCGAATTCGGCCGTCGAAGAAGATTGATCCGTGAAGGCCGCTGCCCGGTCGGGCAGCGGCCTTTACCCCATTCTTCCCGGCTGTCGCTGTTGATGGCCGTGCTACAGGACATGCAATGAGCAAGCGGATCTACTCGAGGATCGCGGGCACTGGTAGCTATTTGCCCGAAAAAGTGTTGACCAACCAGGATCTGGAGAAAATGGTCGACACCACCGATGAGTGGATCCAGTCGCGAACGGGTATCCGTGAGCGGCACATTGCGGCGGAAAACGAAACCACCAGCGACCTCGGCTACCACGCCGCGGTGCGTGCGCTGGAAGCGGCCGGTATCGACGCTTCGCAGCTGGACATGATCGTGGTGGGTACGACCACGCCCGATCTGATTTTCCCCTCCACCGCGTGCCTGATCCAGGCCAAGCTCGGTGCGAGCGGTTTCCCTGCCTTCGACGTCAACGCGGCCTGTTCGGGCTTCGTGTTCGCGTTGAGCGTGGCGGACAAATTCATTCGTTCCGGTGATGCACGCCATGTGCTGGTCATCGGCGCGGAAACCCTGACCCGCATCGTGGACTGGAAAGAGCGCACCACCTGCGTGCTGTTCGGCGATGGTGCCGGCGCCGTCGTGCTCAAGGCTGACGAAGACACCGGCATTCTCAGCACCCACCTGCATTCGGATGGCAGCAAGAAAGAGCTGCTGTGGAATCCGGTCGGCGTGTCGGCCGGCTTCGGCGAGGGCGAAAACGCCCGCGGTGCGATCCTGATGAAGGGCAACGACGTGTTCAAGTACGCCGTGAAGGCGCTGGACTCGGTTGTGGACGAAACCCTGGAGGCCAATGCGCTGACCAAGGCCGACCTGGATTGGCTGATTCCGCACCAGGCCAACCTGCGCATCATCGAAGCCACCGCCAAGCGCCTGGACATGCCGATGGAGCAGGTCGTGGTGACGGTGGACAAGCACGGCAATACGTCGTCGGCGTCGGTGCCGATGGCGCTGGACGTGGCGATCCGTTCCGGCCGCGTGGAGCGTGGCCAGCTGCTGCTGCTGGAGGCCTTCGGCGGCGGCTTCACCTGGGGTTCGGCTCTGCTGCGCTATTGATAGTGCTCGTTACGACAACGTGACGCTTTCATTACGGCCCCATTTGGGGCCGTTTGCATTTCAGGAGACCTGTCATGGTTGAGCCCATCGTCATTGAAGGGCAGCGTGCCTGGCTGAAGCAGTACGGCGAAGGAAGCCGCGCGGTAGCCTTGGGCCTGCTCAATTTTGTTGCCCACCGTTTCCAGCTGGATGCGCTGCGCCCGCCGCCGCACCGGGGAGGCGATGCGGCGCGCGCGACCGAGGCCCGCCGGCTGGCCGAACTGCAGGCACAAGGGGTGAACGTGCCGCATGTGATTGGCAGCGGGCACGCGGCGCTGGTGCTGGAAGACAACGGCAGTTCCTTCAATACCTGCCTGCGCCAGGCCGATGCGGCCGGGCGCGATGTACTGGTGGCGGCCGCGATGCAGGCGATTGCGGTGGCGCACGGCAAGGGGGCCTATTTCGGCCAGCCGTTGCCGCGCAACCTGACCTGGGACGGGGCGAAGGTGGGCTTCATCGATTTCGAGGAAGACCCGCTGGAAGTGATGGACCTGGCACAGGCGCAGGCGCGCGATTGGCTGATGTTCGGCTATGGCGTGGCCAAGTACTACGAGGACCGGCCACAGCAGTTGCAGGCGCTGATGGCGCAGGCGATGGACGGTGTGGAGGCGCCGGTGATCGCGCATGCACATGCGGTGTCGGGGCGGTTGCAGGGCGTGGCGCGGGCGAGCCTGAAAATGGGCCGCTCTGCGCGCGCGCTGGCCCATGCGATCCTGGTAGTGCACGGTGCCACCACGCTGGGCGTGCTGATGCTGGCGGTGATCTGCTACGACTTCTTCTCCGACGGCGACCTGGACATCCTGCAGTTGTTGGTTTGATCGGGTGGGGCTTTTTTTGAAGCCAGAGCTTCAAGAGCCAGAGCGTTGTTGCTCGCTTGGGGCGTGCCGGGTCGACGTGAGTGGGTTGGCGGGCACGCCGTAAATCCCGCTCCGCGGTCCGGCCCGGCCGCTGGCGGCTGTGCGTTCGAGCGCTTGCGAGGCAGTGCCTTGCAGGCAATGCGCTCTCACCCTTGGAGGCTCGTGGGCGCCATACATGGCGCCCAACGGTCCCGCCAACCCACCCACGCCGACCCCCGACAGCTTCCGGGCGGGCAGGGGCAATCAACGGCACTTCGTCTCAGCGTTGCTGAGTCTCAGCAGAGCAGCCTGCCCGTATGGGTGAGGGTGGGTAGTGCCGAGCGACGCTCGGCACCTCTCAAACCCAATGCAGGCCGCTGCACCGCTCTTGATCTACGTTGCGCACCAGCCATGTCTGGAAGGGCTGGGGTGGGTGAGGTTGCGGGGCCCTCCACCGCATGGATGCGGTGGCGGAGCTTACACGGACGTACTTGCAGCGTGCCCCGCGGCCTCACCCACCCCAGCCCTCTTCCCGGCAGTGACTGACTGCCGTGGTTCTTGCTCACGCTCAAAAAGTGGCCGAAACGCCACCCCCACATACGCGCCAGTACAGACGAAGGGCGGTATTCCCCCTTATCATTCGCCGTTCGATTTTTGCAGGCGGATGACCGCGTGACCGATTCCAATCTCGCATTCGTGTTCCCCGGCCAGGGCTCGCAGTCGCTGGGCATGCTGGCCGAACTGGCCGAGCTGCACCCGCAGGTCCGCGAAGCCTTCACCGAGGCCTCCGATGGGGCCGGTGTCGACCTGTGGGCACTGTCGCAGGGCGGCCCGGAGGAAATGCTCAACCGCACTGAATTCACCCAGCCGGCCCTGCTGGCCGCCAGCATCGGCGTGTGGCGCGTGTGGAACGCCGTGGGCGGTGCCAAGCCGGCCGTGCTGGCCGGCCACAGCCTGGGCGAGTACACCGCCCTGGTCGCCGCAGGCGCCCTGACCCTGCGCGATGGCGCCCACCTGGTGCGCCTGCGTGGTCAGCTGATGCAGGAAGCCGCCCCCGCCGGCGTGGGGGCCATGGCCGCCGTGCTCGGCGCCGAGGATGCCCTGGTGGTAGAGGTCTGCGAACAGGCGGCCGGCAGCCAGGTCGTGGTGCCCGCCAATTACAACTCGCCCGGCCAGATCGTCATCGGTGGCGATGCCGCCGCCGTCGACCGCGCCCTGGCGCTGCTGGCTGAAAAGGGCGTGCGCAAGGCGGTCAAGCTGGCCGTCAGCGTGCCCTCGCACACCCCGCTGATGCGCGAAGCCGCCAACCGTCTGGCCGAAACCATGGCCGGCCTGGACTGGCGCGCCCCCGCGCTGCCGGTGGTGCAGAATGTTGACGCGCGTATCCATGACGGCGTCGACGCCATCGCCCAGGCGCTCGTGCAGCAGCTTTACCTGCCGGTGCAGTGGACCGGGTGCGTGCAGGCCCTGGCCGCGCGTGGGGTCACCCGCGTCGCCGAGTGCGGCCCGGGCAAGGTCCTGACCGGATTGATCAAGCGCATCGACAAATCGCTGGACGCGCGCACACTGTCCACGCCCGCCGATTTCGAGGCAGCCCGCGAAACCTGGGCCGCCTGATCCTTTGACTGGCTTCGCGTCGCCTGGCCCCCGGCCTGGCGCGTGGACCGGTCCCGTTCGAGGAAACACAGATGAGCAAGCCCCTTCAGGGTGAAATCGCACTGGTCACCGGTGCCAGCCGTGGCATTGGCGCAGCCATTGCCGACGCACTGGCCGCGCAGGGCGCGACCGTGATCGGCACCGCCACCACCGACGCCGGGGCCGCCGCCATCGGCGAGCGCCTGGCCGCCGTGGGGGGCCACGGCCGCGCGCTGAACGTCACCGACGCCGCCGCGCTGGAGGCCGTGCTGGACGGTATCGCCAAGGAATTCGGCGCCATCTCCATCCTGGTCAACAATGCCGGCATCACCCGTGACAACCTGCTGCTGCGCATGAAGGAAGAGGACTGGCAGGCCATCCTCGACACCAACCTGACCAGCGTTTTCCGCACCTCCAAGGCGGTCATCCGCGGCATGATGAAGGCCCGCAAGGGTCGCATCATCAACATCGCCTCGGTGATCGGCGTGACCGGCAATGCCGGCCAGGCCAACTATGCCGCCGCCAAGGCCGGCATCATTGCCTTCTCCAAGTCGCTGGCCAAGGAAATCGGCTCGCGCGGGATTACCGTCAATGTGGTCGCCCCCGGCTTCATCGACACCGACATGACCCGTGCCCTGCCTGAAGAACAGCGCACCGGCCTGGTCAAGACGATCGCCCTGGAACGTCTGGGTGAAGCGTCCGATATCGCCAATGCGGTGGCGTTCCTGGCCGGTCCTTCGGCCAGCTACATCACCGGCGAAACCCTCCATGTGAACGGCGGCATGTACATGCCGTAAGCATGTGGCGCAAGGATTGCGCCGCAAGTGGTTGATCTGAAAGATGTTTTGCAGCGATGTAAGGCATCCCCGGTTTCCACTACACTATCCCACGGTCATCCATCACCGGATGACGTCATTTTTGAACCACTA
>JAHREJ010000034.1 GCA_021733645.1 Bacillus subtilis subsp. subtilis
ATGGACATACATCCTTCCTGCAGGCGCCTTCACAAGATACCTGCGCATACTGTCAAAGAACTTGGGAGTCGGCCTCAGCGCCTTCCTCCGTGTGCCCCGACGTTTCCGTCGTTGCGAGCCGCCCATTGTAGACCGGCTTATCTGCTTCGTCAACACCTTTTTTCAAGGCCGTTTCACCGTAGTGAAACGTTGTTGCCGATGCCGCTTCGTCGTTTGCCTCGAGAGGCTTTCGTCGTTGCGAGCCGCCTATTATGTCAGGCTTTTCGTTTCCGTCAACACCTTCTTTCGAAGCTTGTTGCCGTCGCTGCGGGTGGGTGTTCACCGGGGTGAAGACCGCGTCGCAGCGAGGGAGCGAATACTAAAGACTTCTGAAAATTCGTCAAGGCTTTTCTTCGATCTTTTTCATCGACGCGTCATCAACGCGTGCTGCTCATCTGCATGTGCGGCAGCACGCGCGTTGCGCGTGCTGCCGCAGGCTTGCTAACAATGCATGTCTTGTCGTCAGGGATGCATGCGATGTCTGCAGTAGCCAAGCGTTCGTTGTTGCGGGATATGTCATTGCCTTCGTTGATGGCCGGCTTCATTACCGTGTTGGTTGGCTTTGCCAGTTCGGCGGTGATCGTGTTCCAGGCCGCACGCGCGATGGGCGCATCGCAGGCGCAGATCGCCTCGTGGATGTGGGCGCTTGGGCTGGGCATGGGTATCACCTGTATTGGCCTGTCACTGCGCTATCGCGTGCCGGTGGTGACGGCATGGTCGACCCCGGGCGCGGCCATGCTGGTGGTGGGCGCCGGCGCGGTGGGCTACAGCGATGCGATCGGTGCGTTCGTGCTGGCCGCGGTGCTGGGCATGATCGCCGGCTTCTCGGGGATCTTCGCGCGGCTGATGCAGCGGGTACCGATGGCGTTGGCCGCCGGCATGCTGGCCGGGGTGCTGCTGCGCTTCGGGCTGGATGTGTTTGTGTCCATGCAGACGCAGCTGGGCATGGCACTGGCGATGTTCGCCACCTGGTTGATCGGACGCCGGCTGTTCCCACGCTACGCGGTGATTGCCACGCTACTGGTGGGTATCGCCGTGGCTGCCGGCCAGGGGCTGCTGCATATGCAGGAGGTTCGCCTGCAACTGGCCACGCCGGTGTTCACCTGGCCCACGTTGTCGTGGGCGGCGGTGATCGGCGTTGCCCTGCCCCTGTTCGTGGTGACCATGGCGTCGCAGAACATCCCCGGGGTGGCGGTGATCCGTGCCTCCGGCTACGACACACCGGTATCCCCGGTGATTGGCTGGATCGGCGTGGCCAACACCCTGCTGGCCCCCTTCGGCGCGTTCGGACTCAACCTGGCGGCGATCACCGCCGCGATCTGCATGGGCCGCGAGGCGCACGAAGATCCCGCGCGCCGGTACACCGCCGCGGTGGCCGCCGGTGGCTTCTATATCGTGGTGGGCCTGTTCGGGGCGACGGTGGCGGCGGTGTTCGCCGCGTTCCCCAAGGAACTGGTGGCCTGTGTGGCCGGCATTGCCCTGTTCGGCACGATCGCCAACAGCCTGTCGATGGCGCTGCGGGAGGAAGCCGACCGCGAAGCGGCCCTGGTGACGTTCCTGGTCACCGCCTCGGGGTTGTCGCTGGCCGGGATCGGTTCGGCCTTCTGGGGGCTGGTGGCCGGTGGGATCTGCCTGCTGGTGCTGCGGCCGCGCAGGCTTGCCCACTGACGGCCATCCGTCGCCTGCCAGTACCCGGATCAGGACATACAGCACGATCCCCATGCCCAATGCCCACTTGCTCACGCCGCCACGGCGATCGAGCGCAGTGTTGGTACCGGCCGGTGGGTCGGGGTGGCGGGCCTGGGGGCGGGCCACCAGACGCCGGCAGTGCCACAGGTACAGCGCGTCGGCTGGCCGGGGCATCCCGGTGCCAGCGGCGCACGTACAGGCCGACGTTGTCGCCTGCCGCCCGGGCCAGGCGCGGATGCCGATCGTGCACGGCGCAGGGGACGTGGGGGCCTGCCCTCACAAGGGCGCCACCGAGAACGTCTGCTGCAGGACATGGCGGCCGCCCGGGGCCAGGGTGACCACGTCCGGGCCTGCGTTGGCCGCCTCCAGGCAGACGTAGTTGCGCCACCCGGCACCGACGTCGGGCATCTTTGCCGCGCCCGCCTCGCCCGGGTTCCAGGCCACCAGCGAGCGGCTGCCCTGGGTGCTGATCTCGATGCGGCGCTTCAGGGTGGGATCCTTGAGGACGTAGCGGCCACCGGCCTGGGTATAGATGCGATCACTGCGGCCGGGGTCGCGCGCATCGCGCAGGTTCCAGTCGCCCTGCTGGACGCGCGGGGTGGCGTAGTCCTCGAACTTGTCCAGATAGGTCAGGCCGTCCACGCCCTCTACGTCGACGCGGGTGGCGTCGCCGACCTTGAAGTAGTTGTGCAGTGCCTGGGTAAAGCTGATGGGCTGGCCGCTGGTGTTCTCGGTGACCAGGCGCTGCTCCAGGGTGCGGCCGATGCGCAGCTGCATGCTCAGGCGCAGGCCGAGGTTGTCCAACGCCGGCGGCGCCAGGGTGAGCACGACCGTGCCGTCGGCCTCGCGGTGCGCTTCCTGCAGCGTCCAGGCCAGGTTGCGGACGAACCCATGCGAGGGCACGTCGCCGCCCTGCCCCTGCCGGCCGAAGTACGGCCAGCACACCGGACTGCCGCCGCGGATCGGGGTGGGCAGTGACTGGGCCGTGGGTGACAGCCACAGCACGTCCTGGCCGCCCTTGGGAATGTAGGACAGCAACTGGCCGCCGAACACCGAGATGGCCGCGCTGGCCAAGGGGGTATCCACCTTCCAGGCCGGGAAGCCCTGCACGTTGGCCAGGCTCAGGCCTTCGACCCTGGGCAAGGCAGCGCCGGGTGCAGCCGGGGACTGCACCAGGCGCGTATGGTTGGATGGCAGGGTGAACACCGTGGATGTGGGCATGGCAGTGGGTTGCGTAGGAGGGAGGGGCGCACTGCGCAGCGCAGTGAGGATGCGGTGGCCGGCGCGGCCATCGGGGCTGGCCCAGCCCAGGCGCTGCTGTTCGACCTGGATGGCGCGGCGGGTGGCGGTGCCGACCATGCCGTCGGCGCTGCCGATGTCGTGGCCGCGGGCCAGCAGCAGGGTCTGCAGTTCACGACGCTCGCGGCGGCCGATGCCGGGGTCGTCGGTGGGCCAGGCCGCGACGGTGCCGCTGCCACCGCGCAGGCGGTCGGCCAGGGTGGCGATGGCCAGCGCATAGCTTTCGGCGGCGTTGTAGGCGTAGATCGCATCGTAGTTGCGGAACACCAGCCAGGCCGGACCCTTGGCGCCGGTGGGCAGCAGCAGCGCGGCGTTGCTGTCGGCCGGCAGGCCCGCCGGGGCCAGCGCGCCGCCGCCAACCGGGACGATGCCCAGTGCACCCCAGTTTGCCAGTGGCTTGCGCTGGGTACGCCCGGCCAGGGCCGGGTTGAACCCGGCCGGGATCCTGACCTCGATCCCCCACGGCTGGCCGGTGCGCCAACCGGCCTTGGCCAGGTAGTTGGCGGTAGAGGCCAGTGCATCGGGAATGCTGGCCACCAGATCGCGACGGCCATCGCCGTCGCCATCCACGGCAATGCGTGCGTAGGTGGATGGCATGAACTGGGTGTGGCCGAAGGCACCGGCCCAGGAGCCGGTGAGGCCGTCGGCCTGCAGCTCGCCGGCGTCGAGCAGCTTGAGCAGGGCCAGCAGTTCGCCGCGGAAGAACGCCTGGCGACGGCCATTGCACGACAACGTGGCCAATGACTGCAGCAGCGGACGCTTGCCGAACACGCGGCCGTAATCGCTCTCCACGCCCCAGACCGCGACGATGGTGGCCGGATCGACGCCGTACTGGGCGGACACCTTGTTCAACAGGTCGCGGTGCTGGACCAGCCGCGCGCGGCCATCGTCCACGCGTTGACTGTCGACCAGGGCGGCCAGGTAGTCCCACAGCGGCGTGGTGAATTCCGGCTGCGCGTCGAGCAGCGGCAGCACGCTCAGGTCCGGGGTGAGGCCGGCGGTGAAGCCGGTGAAGCCGGCGGCGCTGACGCCCTGTCTGAGTGCCTGCGGCTGCAGCGTGGCCAGGCAACGGTCGAAATCATCCTGCGGCGCGGCGGTGGCCGGGGTGCCGGCCAGGCACAGCGCGCCGAGCAGCCAGGCGGTGGTGGGCCTCATTGGCGGGAATCCTTGCAGCCAAGTGGACTTGCATCATAGCCGGCCGGCACCGATCGGGCCGACCGATCAGGCCGGTTGCAGCAGTCGAAGGCCGAAGGCCGGCGCGCTGGCGTTCCATTGGGCGGTGACGCGCAGCCCTGCTTCGGCAGCCAGTGACGCGAACGACGCGTCGGTGTACTTGTGGCTGTATTCGACGGTCATCGCTTCGCCATCGGCGAAGTCGAACGAGCGCCCGGCCACGCTTACGGTCTGCGCGCGGGTGCTGACCAGCTCGGTTTCGATGCGCAGGCGCGCCACGCTGTAGCGGGCGCGGTGCTGGAAGCTGTCGAGATCGAAGTCGCTGCCGATCTCGCGGTTGAGCCGGCGCAGCAGGTTGAGGGTGAACTCGGCGGTGACCCCGGCCGCATCGTTGTAGGCCGCTTCGATCAGCGCCGGGTCCTTGTGCAGGTCGATGCCGATCAGCGCCATGCCATCGCGCCGCATGGTCTGGCGCATCGCCTGCAACAGGGCGACGGCTTCGGTGTGGGCAAAGTTGCCCAGGGTGGAGCCGGGGAAGAACAGCAACCGGCGCGCGGGCTCGCGTTGCGGCTCGGGCAGCTGCACGGGGCGGGTGAAATCGGCGCAGACCGGCAGCATTTCGATGTCCGGCAGGGCTTGGGCCATCCGGGCGATGCTGGCCAGCAGCGCCGCGCGCGAGATTTCGATGGGCGTGTAGGCGACCGGATCGGTCAGCGCATGCAGCAGCAGCTCGGTCTTGCGACCACTACCGCTGCCCAGTTCGACCACATGCAGGCGTGGCCCGACCACGGTGGCGATGTCGCCGGCAACGTCCTGCAGCAACTGCAGCTCGGTGCGCGTGGGGTAGTACTCGGGCTGGCGGGTGATCTGCTCGAACAGCGCAGAGCCGCGTGCATCGTAGAAGTACTTGGAGGGCAGCTGGCGCGGGCGCAGGGACAGGCCGTGCAGGATATCGGCGGTGATCCGGGCCCGATCCGGCTGCAGGTCGGTCAGCGCTTCGAGCGCATCGCTGACGGTGCTCACGCCAGGTCCCTGGCCAGGCGCAGGCCGGAAAACTGCCAGCGCGCTGATGGCGCAAAGAAGTTGCGGTAGCTGGCGCGGACGTGTCCGTCCGGTGTAGCGCAGCTGCCGCCGCGCAGGATCCATTGGCCGTTCATGAATTTACCGTTGTACTCGCCGAGGTTGCCGGCGAAGGGGCGGAAGCCCGGATAGGCGCCGTAAGCGCTGCTGGTCCATTCCCAGACATCACCGAACAGCTGCAGGAGCGCGTCATCACTGCCCTGCCCGTTCGCGGCGAACCCGGCAGGATGCAGGCGATCGGCATCGGCGAAGTGGCCGGCCGGCGCGTGGTCGGCGGCGGCCGCTTCCCATTCGAACTCGGTGGGCAGTCGGGCACCCTGCCAGCGGGCGAAGGCGTCGGCTTCGAAGTAGCTCAGGTGGCAGACCGGCGCATGTGGGTCCAGCGCACGCCAGCCACCAAGGGTGAACTCGCGCTCCAGCGCGTCATCCCAGTACAACGGGTGCTGCCACTGCTCGGCCTGGCACAACGCCCAGCCTTCGCTCATCCACAGGCCGACATCGCCGTAGCCGCCGGCCTGGATGAACTGACGATATTCGGCGTTGCTGACCGGTCGATTGGCCAGGGCGTGCGCGGGAACCAGGACGCGGTGCACGGGGGATTCGTTGTCGTAGGCGAAGTCGGCGTGTGCGGGCCAGGCGCGTGCGCCAATCTCCACGATCTGCTCGGGGCTGCGCTGCCAGCGCAGCGGCACTGCGATTGCGTCGCTGCGGGTCAGATCGTCGCGATAGGCCGGCTGCAGCGGATTGCACCACAGCGCGTGCTTGATGTCGGTGAGCAGCAGCTCCTGGTGCTGCTGCTCGTGGTGCAGGCCAAGCTGCAACGAGCGGGACGCCTGCTCATCGAGCGCCTCGGCCTGCAGCAGCGCGATGACCTGCTGGTCGACCACGGCGCGGTAGTGCAGCACCTCGTCCAGCGAGGGGCGCGACAGCAGGCCACGCTGCGGACGCGCGTGCGCCGGGCCGATGCTTTGGTAGTAACTGTTGAACAGGTAATGCCAGGCGGCGTTGAACGGCAGGTACCCGGCCTGGCTGGCCAGTACGAAGCGCTCGAAGAACCAGGTGGTATGGGCCAGGTGCCATTTGGCCGGGCTGGCGTCGGGCATGCTCTGCACCATCGCGTCCTCGGCGCTGAGCGGGGAGGCCAATGCAACGCTGCGTGCGCGGATGCTGGCATAACGGGCCGCCAGTGCGGCGGCGGGCGACGTGGCAGCGGGCGGTGGCGAGGCGACGGCGGTAGTCATCGCGGTCAGGATCGGCCAGCGGTGGTGAGCGGAACGTCATGGCAAGGCTCACGCGGTGTTGCACATTCAAGTTGAATACGCGCCGGCCGCTATCGGTAGACCATCGCCTGTGTGGTCCGGTTTGCACGTGCAGCCAAGGCGCGCCGGCCCGCTTTCGTGGAACCGTCTTGCGGAATCACCTGTTACGCCAGCCTGGCCACTACCTGTTCCTGCTGCCCGCCGTGCTGGTGGGGCTGGGCGTGTGGTGGGCCACGCCGGCCGACGAGGTGGGCAGCCCCATGCACCGCATCCTGCCCTTGGTGCTTACCTGCCTGGGTATCGGGCTGGGCCTGATCTACGCCCGGGTACGCGCGGTGTGCCTGTTGCTGGCGATCGCGCTGGCGTTCGCGATCCTGCACGGGCTGGTAGGCCGGTTCCTCAATACCGGCGCGGTCACCGCGCTGACACCGTTGCTGTTCCATTCGGTCTCGCTGTGGCTGCCGCTGCTGTTTGCGCTGCATGGGCTGTGGCCCGAACGCGGTCGGCTGCGCCAGGACCTGCTGCTGCGCGCGGTCCTCAGTGGCACGGCGATCGGCGTGTTCGTGCTGCTGGCCGCGCAGGGACCGCAGCCAATGCACGATGTGCTGTCCAACCATCACTGGGCATGGCTGCCCACCGGCTGGAGCCGGCTGGCGCAACTGCCGACGCTGGTGTTCACCGGGGCGCTGGCCGGGCTGGCCGCGCAGGCGCTGCGCCAGCCGCGGCCACTGCACACCGCGATGCTGGCGGCGTTGCTGGTGGTATGGGCGATGCTGCCGCGGGTGTTCCTGGCCCCGGCGCTGCTGCCCGCATTGGCCAGCACCGCGCTGCTGCTGATCGTGTCGGCGATGCTGCAGGAGTCCTTCCACATGGCCTACCGCGACGAGCTGACCGGCCTGCCCGGGCGGCGCGCGTTGAACGAGTGCCTGCAGCGGGTGGGCGCCACCTACACCCTTGCGATGGTGGACGTGGACCACTTCAAACGCTTCAACGATACGCACGGCCACGACAACGGCGATGACGTGCTCAAGCTGGTGGCCGCGCGGCTGGCCGAAGTGGGCGGTGGCGGGCGGGCGTTCCGCTACGGCGGCGAGGAGTTCGCACTGGTGTTCCTGGACCGCCCTGCCCCGGCCTGCGTGGAGGCGGTGGAGGCCATCCGGGCGACGGTGGACGCTACCCGGCTGCAGCTGCGCGATCGTGCCGCGCGCGACCGTGATGACGACGTGGGCCGCCTCCAGCGCGGCCGCGGGGGCGCCGGCACGGTGGTGCAGGTGACGGTGAGCATCGGCATCGCCGACAGCCGCATGGGCGACAGCCCGCAGGCGGTGCTCAAGGCCGCCGATCAGGCGCTCTATGCGGCCAAGGATGCCGGGCGCAACTGCGTGCGCGCGCACGGCCAGCAACGGGCCGTGGCGGTCCGCAGCCGCGAGGCGGCTCAGGGCAACGCGTCGAGGTAGAACCAGCGGCCGTCTTCGCGGACGAAGCGGCTGTGTTCGCGCATCTTGACCGCGCTGCCACCGCCTATCCGGTAGCGCGCGGTGAAGCTGACCTGGGCATGGCCGGCATCGCTGACGGTGTGGTCGTGGACGGTCAGGCCCAGCCACTGGGTGCGCTGGCCGGGTGCTTGGTCCAGTGACAGTTCGGCTGGACGGGTGCTGGGGTGCCAGCTGGCCAGCAGGTAGTCCGGCAACTGCCTGACATAGGCGCTGTAGCGCGAGCGCATCAGGGCCTGGGCATCGGGCGCGGCGGTACCGGCGTGGTAGACGCCGCAGCACGCACTGTAGGGCTGCGGGCGGCCGCAGGGGCACGGATCGGAAGTGGTCTTGCTCATGGGGGCATTGTCGCGCGTTTGGTGGGTGCACCGTCAGAGCGCAGCCGAGCAGCGGTCGACTCTACCGGGGGTGGGTGGCCCGGCGTATGCTGGCGCGCCTTGCGCTTCGATTTCCTGCCGTGTTCGAGCTGGTTCCCCCTGAGCTGTTGTGGTTGGTGGCGATCGCCTTCGTCGCCGGGTTGGTCGATGCCGCGGTTGGCGGTGGCGGGCTGGTGCAGTTGCCGGGATTGTTCACGGTGCTGCCGCAACACACGCCGGCGATGCTGTTTGGCACCAACAAGTTCAGCTCGATGTTCGGCACTGGCGCGGCGGCATGGCGCTATGCGCGCAACGTGCGCTTCCCCTGGCGGCCGGTACTGTTCGCGGCCGGCACGGCCTTCGTGTTTTCCTTTGCCGGGGCCACCGCGGTCAGCCTGCTGCCCAAGGACGCGGTGCGCCCGCTGGTGCTGGTGCTGCTGGTGGCGATGCTGGGGTACACGCTGTGGAAGAAGGATTTCGGTGCGCTGCATCGCCCGCGTGCGATTGGCCGCCGGGAGTTGGCCACGGCGCTGGCGATGGGGGCGGTGATTGGCTTCTACGATGGCTTCTTCGGCCCGGGCACCGGCAGCTTCCTGATCTTCCTGTTCGTGCGCTTCTTCGGGCTGGATTTCCTGCGCGCCTCGGCGGCGTCGAAGGTGGTGAACCTGGCCACCAACCTGGCGGCGATCTCGTTCTTCGTGCCGACCGGCAACATCCTGTGGCTGTTCGCGCTGCCGATGGCCGCAGCGAACATTGTCGGCTCGGTGGTCGGCACGCGGCTGGCCCTGCGTGGCGGCACGCCGTTCATCCGCAAGCTGTTCGTGGGCCTGGTGGTGGTGCTGATCGCGCGGATGGGCTGGGATACGTTCGCCGGGTGACCGGCGCGTTGCGGGAATCGCGTAGAGCGGGGCTCTGCCCCGCTGCGGTTGGTGCAAACATTGGCCCGGAGAGCAGCCGACCAACGGTCGGCGCTACCGGGGGTGCGGTCAGGCGGCCGGTTCGGCGTCCTGCTGGCGGCTGCGTTCGGGCAGCTTCAGGCGCTTGGCGTCTTCGTCGTATTCGATGAGCAGTACGCCGGAGTCGTGGCGGCCGCTGATCTCGACAAAGCAGGCGCCACCGATGAACGGCTCCAGCGTCATCACCGACTTCAGCGGCGTGGCCACCACCATCTGGAAGCCGAAGTTCTCGAAGATGTTCATCGCCAAGGCAGTGAACTCGTTGTCGGCCTTGTCGAAGGCTTCATCCAGCACCACGGCGGCGTAGCTGGGCAGTTGGCTCTCGGCCCCACCCAACTGGTAGCGAAGCGCAGCGGCCAGGCAGGTGGTGGCCAGCTTCTGCCGCTGGCCACCGGACTTGCCGGCGCCACTGCGATAGATCTCCACCTGCTGCCGGGTGGCGGCATCCAGTTCGACACCGATGAATTCCACGTGCAGGCGCACGTCGAGCACGTTCTCGCGCCAGCGCCGGTCTTCACCCTCCTGCGAACCCAGGCGTTTGACCAGTTCGCGCAACACGGCGAACTGCGCCTCGGCCAGCTCGCGCTCTTCGGTTTGGTGGTGCGACAGCACTTCACGCAGCTGCTGGTGGAACTCCAACACCTCCGGCAGGCGCCGGTCGCTGAGTTCGATGGTCAACAAGGTGCCGCGATTGAACGGCACCTGCTCCAGTGAAGCGTTGACCTCATCCAGGCGCTGGCCGATCGACTTGCGCGCCTCGGCGCTGTGCCGCTGCAGCGCCAACAGGTTGTTCTTGCTCTGGTTCTGCAGCAGGTCGAAGAAGCGCTCTTCGTGCTGGGGCAAGCCATCGCGCTCCAGGCGCTGCAGGCGTGCCAGGAAGTCGTCGGCCGACGCCACCGACGCGGTGAAGTCACCCGATTCTTCCGGCCACGCCTGCGCGAAGCGGCGGAAACAGGCCACCAGCTGCGTCTCCACACGGTGCACGTCCTGCTGGGAGGCGGCGAGGCTTTCGTTGATGCCCTTGCTGATCTCGCGCATGTGCGCTTCGAGCGTTTCCAGGCTCAGGCCGCCGAGTGCGTCCAGGCGCCGTTGCAGCCCGGCCGCCTGGGTGGCACCAAGCGCCGGCAGCACCAGGGCGCGGCTGCGCTGGCGCTGGGCATCGAGTTTGTCACGCTCGCGGGAGAGCTGGATGAGCTCCACGCGCGTGTCTTCATAGGTGCGCCGCGCCTGGTTGATATCCGCACGCGCCTGGTCGACCTGCTGCGCCAGGCGGGCCAGGTCGGCGTTGCCTTCCTTCAGTTCGTGCAGCGAAGCGGCGATGTCGTGCAGGCGCTGGGCGGCCGTGGCGACATCCACTTCTTCCCAGGCAACGTTCACCAGCTGATTGCAGGCCAGGCGCCGGTCGTTGTCGCGATCGCGCTGGCTGCGCAGCCGCGCGACGTCCTCGTCGCACTCGGCGATGCGCTGCGCCAGCGCCTGCGCCTCTTTGCGGAACAGGGCCAGCTTTTCAGTATTGCTGAAGCCCAGCAGCCAACGGCGACGATCGCTGATCGCGCTGCGGTCATCCTTTTCGAAGCGATCGCCGGGGTGCTTGACCTGGCCTTCGCGGGAGATGCCGCGATCGACATCGCGCAGCTGCTTTGCATCCACGCACTCGTAGTCGTAGCGCTTGCCAAGCTCGCGACGCAGCCACGGCTCGAACACGCTGTCGCGGAATTCCAGCTTGTGCAGCAGGGAGCGTGACGTCGGTTCGCGGGCGATGGCATCGTCATTGCGACGCACGCGGTAGTAGGTAAGCCGCATGCCAAGCTGGGTGTTGTTCACCCATGCGTTGACCTCGTTGTAATGCTTGTCTTCCACCAGCAAGGACTGCGCGAAGCCGAACAGCACCCGCTCGATCGCGCCCTGCCAGGCCCCCTGCTCCTGCCGAACCTGGATCAGCTCGCCCACGAACGGCAGCGCCGCCTCGGGCACGCCGGTTTCCTCGGCCAGGCGACTGCGCAGCTTCTGCAGCGGCGCGGAAATGCTCGATGGATTGCGCTCCATCGCGTCCAGTTCGGCACGGACATCGCCGAAGCGGCGCGTATCGTCCTGCTTGCCGGCCAGGCGTTCGGTGATGGCGTCGTCCACTGCGGCGGCGGCCTGCTGGCGATTGTCCAGCTCGCCCTGCGCGCGCGCGATCAGCTCGGCGAACGCATGGGCGTCGTTGGGCACATCGTCCTGCAGCGTTGCCGCGGCCTGCTGGGCCTGGCCACGCTTTGACTGGCGCCGGTCGTGCTCGGCCTGGGCGCGGCCTTGTTCGCGCTCGAGTTCCTCGATGCGCTCGCCGCCCTGTTGCCGCCGTTGCAGCTCCAGCTCGCCCAGATGCTCTTCGTGGTTGGCCAGCGCCTGGCGGCGCTGGGTTTCTTCCCCAAGCAGCCCACGGTGACGGACCTCGATGTCCTGCAGGCGCTTTTCCAGCAGCTGCTGCAGGCGCGATTCGCGGAAGCTGTCCAGGCCGAGCTTGAGGGTTTCCTCGTCGGCGCGTTGCAGGTTCATCGCCTTCAACTCGGCGTGCAACGCGCGCGCGGGCAGCAAGGTTTCGACCTGGCGCCTGGCGGTGACCACCGACTTGTGCGCGCCATCCAGTTCGGCGAAATCGCTGACCAGACGTTCGGCGGCATCGAAGGTCTTGGGCGTATCGAGCATGAAGTCACGCAGGAAGACGTTCAGGTCGCCCAGGTTCTTGGCCGACTGGGTCTTGTGCAGCAGGCGCAGCGCCATTTCATTGTCGATGCCCAGCAGGTGGCGGAAGCGCTCGGCGTAGCCGACGAAGCTGTCGAAGTGGTGCACATCGCCCAGGCGCTGCTTGAGCTTGCGCAGGTCCAGGTCGAAGCCGCCGAGGTCCTTGGCGATGTCGAAGGGCCGCTCGGCGATCAGGTAGTGCTTGCGCACGTCGGCGGCAGCCGCGCCATTGCCGGCGATCCAGAACAGGCGCACCAGGCTGACCACGCGGCCATCGCCGGCGCGGTACTCCAGCACCAGCGCGGTCCAGGTAGCGCCCTTGCGCAGGTACTGGGTGGCGATTTCGCCAGTGCCCCGGTCCTGCTGGTCGGCCCAGGCGCCACGCACGTAGGACACCAGATTGCGGTCGCGCCCACTGCGCTCGGCTTCACGCGCGGCCGCATTGAAGTCCACGATCGACGGCGGCACCAGCATCGCCGACATGGCATCGAGCAAGGTGGATTTGCCCGAGCCCGAACGCCCCACGAACAGGAAACCACGCTCGGCGATCGGCACTTCGGTCAAGCCGTTGAACGTGCCCCAGTTGTGTACCTGCAGGCGGCGCATGCGGAACTGCTGCAGGCGCGGGTCAGGCAGCCCTTCGGTGAACAGGGCGGGGGTGTGCTTGGAAATGGCCATGCGTTATCGGTGTTTCCGTTCAGGCTTGGGCAGCGGGGGTGTCGCGCAACTGGCGGTACACGTTGGACAGCGCGGAGACGTCTTCGGCGGAGAACAGCAGCTTCAGTGCCGGTGACACCTCGTGGCGATCGTCCTGGCCTGCCAGGCGGGTCAGGATGTGGTTCTCTTTCATTTTCTGCACGGCAGCAGCGACGCGGCGGTTGAAACCGGCGCGGTCGGTCGACAGGTTCTTCTCGTAGATGGCCAGCGCTTCGGCCATCTCGGTATCGGCCACCACGGCGCGGTTGCCGCGTGCATCGGCCTCGGCCAGCTGCTGGCGCAGGTACAGCAGCAGCACCGAGTCGATGAAGGTCAGCGGCGAGCTGCGCAACAGCACCGGCGCGTCGATGTCTTCGGTATCGGCCTGGCGGGTGAATGCCACGCCGCTGTCGCGGTCCAGTACCAGTTCCAGGAACAGGTCAGCCAGCGCCGAGCGGATCGCCGCTTCATTGCGGATCAGGGCCGGCCACAGCTTGGCGTGGCGCAGCTGGTCGATGCTGGGGCCGATCAACAGCTGGCACAGCGCGCGGCGCCCATCCAGCGGCAGCCGCCCGGTGTCGCCCAGGTAGAACACGTCGTTGCTGCGCCTGGGCAGCGGCGTCACCACCACCGGCTCGGCATCCTGGTCGTCGGCGGCCGCGTCGATGGGGGCTGCATCGTGGGAATCTTCATGCCAGCTCATGGCGTTTCTCCTGGGTGAACCAAACCAGCGGGATGCGGGCGCGTCGCCACTGTCCATCGCCGCCACGCCAATGTGCGGTTTCCTGTTCGCCGTCCACCACGGTGCCGTGGCGGGTACCCAGCGACAGGTAGCCGATCACGCTGCCCAACCCCTGCGGCGCATCGCGCTGCGACAGGGCCTGGGCGATGCTCAACCTTGGTTGCGCGCCCAGCAGCTCGTGCAGGTCGCGGCGCAGGGTGCGGAAATCGATCTCCGACGATGCCACCAGGTCGCCAACGCTCTCCAGGCTGATGCTGGCCGCGTCGTTGCGCTGCACGCTGCCGTCCACCTGCGCGCTGCGCGGATCATGCAGCTTCCACTGCGACCATGAACGCAGGCGGCTGGTGGTGAGCTGCAGGTCGCGGCCGATCGGGCGCTGGGCGGCGAAATCATCGCGCAGCGCCAGGGCTTCCGATTGCGCCTGCTTGAGCAACTGGTTGAGCCGGCGTTGCTCCAGGTAGCCGCGACTCTGCACGAAGCCACGCAGGCTGCGTGCAAAGTGCTGGAGCACATCATGGACCTGGCCGCCGCGGTCGAGCATGGTGCCGGTGAAGCCGCGCAGGAAGGCGCGTTCGTCGCGATCCAGCTTGCGGGCAAAGCCACGCGCCAGCACGGCTTCCAGCGCGGCATCGAGCTGGGCGCTCTGTTCGGCATCGTTGAGCAACCGCCAGAACGCCTGGAAGCTGCGCCCGGCATCGCTGTCGCCAATCACATCGACGCCCTCGAACAGCTTGGAGAGCACATCGCCGCGTTCGCTTTCATCGTCGATGATGCGTTCGCGGAATTCGCGGTTGAGACGCTCGAAATCGTCGCGCACGCGCCGGAAGTCTTCGGTAAGGTCATCGGCCAACCCGATGATCTGGCGCGCGCGTTCCAGCGCGCGCTTGCCGTCCAGGGCCACCACGCGGCCCTGGCCTACCCGCGCGATCTCGGCGTCGATGCGGTCGCGTTCGTCGCGCAGCGCCGACAGGCGCGCGTCGGGGTTGGCTTCGGTCTGTGCGGCCAGCTGCGAGAGCTGCTCGATCACCAGCGCCAAGCGGCTTTCGGTGGCCGCCACGCGGCTCTGCTCCAGGCTGTCGGCGAAACGGATCGCCTGCAGCGCCTGGGTGGACAGTTCGTACTGCTCCTGGTCGGCGCCGTCGGGCAGCCGCCGCTCCAGCCAGCCCTGGGCCAGCCAATGGGCGATGTAGGCCTGGGCGGTGCGCGGCAACTCGCGCGACAGTTCATCGCCATTGAGCTGGTCCAGCGCGCGCTGCAGGCGTTCATGCAGGGCCGCAGCCGGCAGGGTCCGCTCGCCATCCATCAGCAGGCTCTGCAGCAGGCCGATGATCTCCGGGGCATTGGCCGCCGCCAGCAGCTTCCATTGGGGCTGTTCGCGCAGGGTGCGGTAACGGGTGATGCGTTCGCGGTGCTTCATGCAGCCAGGACATCCGGAAAAACACCGCGCGGCGAGATGCCGCGCAGCAGGAAGGGTACCGGCCCGGCACCTCGGTGCCGGGCGCGCGGCAGGTTCAGCGCTTGCCGCCCACTTCGATGAAGCGCAGGAACTCGGCGCGGGTGCGCGCATCCTCGCGGAAGCTGCCCAGCATCTTGGAGGTGACCATGCTGACGCCGCGCTTGTGGATGCCGCGGGTGGTCATGCACTCGTGCGCACCTTCCACCACCACGCCCACGCCGATGGGCTGCAGGACGTCCTGGATGCACTGGGCGATCTGCGCGGTCATCTTTTCCTGCACCTGGAAGCGGCGTGCGTAGGCTTCCACCACGCGGGCCAGCTTGCTGATGCCCACCACCTTGCCGGCCGGCAGGTAGCCGACGTGCACGCGGCCAATGATCGGCGCCATGTGGTGTTCGCAGTGGCTTTCGTACTCGATGTCGCGCAGCACGATCAGTTCATCGTAGCCGGCCACTTCCTCGAAGGTGCGCTCCATGTAGGCGCGCGGGTCATCGCGATACCCGCTGAACCAGTCGCCGTAGGCATCGGCCACGCGCCGCGGGGTATCCAGCAGGCCTTCGCGGGTGGGATCTTCACCGGCCCAGCGCAGCAGGGTGCGCACCGCCGATTCGGCATCGTCGCGGGTCACCGGGCTGGCGTCGTTGTCTTTCTTGCTCATTACATACAGCACCCGAAGGGGGGTGAGCATCGTACCCGACAGACCCCTCGGGCGTCCCCCGCCGGGCGGCCCGGGCCTGCCAGGACGGACCCGGCGTTGTGCCACGGTTGGGCCACGGGTATTGATAGGATGGAAATTAGTAGTATCCTATCTATCTGCCATGAAACGCCTCCTCGACGAACGTACCCAGCTGCAGATGCAGCTCAGTTCCGGCCTGCTCTATGCAGGGCGGCAGTGGCAGCGCCTGGCCGACCACGCCCTGGGCAGCTATGGCATTTCGGCGGCGTGCACCATGCCGCTGCTGATGATCGGGCGTTCCGGCGGGGGTATCCGCCAGGTGACGCTGGCCCAGCAGCTGGGCATGGAAGGGCCGTCGCTGGTGCGCCTGCTGGACAAGCTGTCGGCCAGTGACCTGGTACGCCGCGAATGCGATGCCAGCGACCGCCGCGCCAACCTGCTGTGGCTGACCGACAAGGGCCAGGCCCTGGTCAGCGCGCTGGAAACCGAGTTGATCGGCCTGCGCCAGGACGTGTTCGGCGCGCTGTCCCTGGACGAACTGCGCACGGTGCTGAAGCTGTGGCAGCTGCTGGCCGAGGCCGCCGACCGCGTGACGTAAGCCGTTTCCCTGTTGTACCGCCCGGTGCCGTACTGCGACGCCGGGATCGCCCCTTTCCGCTCCTCCAGTGAACCCTTTGCCTCGATGTACGGTGAATTCAGTCTCTATGGTGTGTTCGTCCCGACCCTGCTCGGGCTGATGCTGCTGGCCTACCTGCTCAAGAGCGGGCTGCGCCTGGTCCTGCAGCGCACCGGCGCCTACCGCCACATCTGGCACCCCGCCCTGTTCAACCTGGCCGTGTACGTGATCGTGCTCGGCGGGTTGTTTTCCCTGATGCGTTGGATGCAATCGTGAACAAGACCTTCAAGCGTGCTTTCCCGGTCGTGCTGACCGTCGTGGCGGTCATCGCCGCCGTGCTGGTGCTGCGCCACCTGTGGGCGTACTACATGGACGAGCCGTGGACGCGCGATGCGCACGTCAGCGCCGACGTGGTGCAGGTGGCCCCGGACGTGTCCGGGCTGGTGGAGGCGGTGAAGGTGGCCGACAACCAGCCGGTGAGGCGTGGGCAGGTGTTGTTCGTGGTGGACCGGGCGCGTTACCAGATCGCGCTGGAGCAGGCCCAGGCCGCCCTGGGCGAACACCGCGCCACGCTGGACCAGCTGCGCCGCGAGATCGCCCGCGACCGCAGCCTGTCCGACCTGGTGGCCGCCGAGGATGCCGAAGTGCGCCGCGCCAAGCTGCAGGCCGCCCAGGCCTCGATGGCCACCGCGCAGGCCGCGGTGGACCTGGCCCGGCTCAACCTGGCCCGTACCGAGGTACGCAGCCCCAGCGATGGCCACGTCAACGACCGCACCGTGCGGGCTGGCGACTATGTCACCGCCGGGCGTGCGGTGATGGCGGTGCTGGACACCGGTTCGTTCCGCGTGGACGGCTACTTCGAGGAAACCCGCCTGCGCGGCGTGCATGCGGGGCAGAAGGTGGACATCCGCCTGATGGGCGAGGCACAGCCGCTGCAGGGCCACGTGCAGAGCATCGCCGCCGGCATCGAGGACCGCTACCGCAGCGACGGCAGCAGCCTGTTGCCGAACGTAACCCCGGCCTTCGACTGGGTGCGGCTGGCCCAGCGCATCCCGGTGCGCATCCATATCGACGCGGTGCCTGAGGGTGTGAACCTGATTGCCGGGCGCACCGCCACCGTGACCATTCAGCCCGATGCGCCCAAGGCTGCGCCGGTGCACCCGGCACAGGCGGCGCTGTGAGCCGCCCTGCCCTGTGCCGCATCGCGCTGGGGCTGGCGCTGACCACGCTGGCGGCCTGCCGCACGGTCGGCCCGGACTACGCAGTGCCGGCCGGGTCGGCGTTCCAGCGCCCCGAGGCCAACGCCGCCTTCATCGATACCGGCAACCCCCAGGTGGCCGCCGGCGCGGAACTGCCCGCGCGCTGGTGGGAGCTGTACCAGGACGACACGCTCAACGCACTGGTGCAACAGGCACTGCGCGACAACGTTGAACTCAAGGTGGCCGATGCCAACCTGCGCCGCGCCGCGGCGATGTACGAACAGGCGCTGGATGCCGGTGGCGTCGAGTACGAGGCCGAGGCCGGGGTGAGCCGGGCGCAGTTGTCGGCCGAGTCGTTCCTGCTGGAACACGAACTGCCGCCGATCAACCTGGCCGACGGCAAGTTCGCCATCTCCTACCAGTTCGATCTGTTCGGCAAGCTCAAGCGCGCCTCCGAGGCCGCCCATGCCGACGAACAGAGCGTGGCGGCGGCACTGGACCTGGCGCGGGTCTCGCTGGTGGCCCAGGTGGCCGGCAGTTACGTGGAGATCTGCCACGCCAACCATGAGCTGCACGTGGCCGAGCACTCGCTGCAGTTGCAGCAGCGCAGCCGCGAGGTCACCCAACGGCTGATCAACGCCGGCCGCGGCACCCCGCCGGAGCTGGCCCGTGCCAATGCGCAGGTGGCAATGTTGCAAGCGGCGCTGCCGCCACTGCACGCGCACCGCCAGGCCGCCGAGTACCAGCTGGCCGCCCTGCTCGGCCGCACCCCGGGGCAATTGCCCGAGGGCGTGGCCGACTGCAGCCAGGCCCCGACCCTGGCCCAGCCGCTCCCCGTCGGCGATGGCCGCGCGCTGCTGGCGCGCCGCCCCGACGTGCGCCAGGCCGAACGTCGGCTGGCCGCGGCGACCGCGCGGATCGGCGTAGCCACCGCCGAGCTGTACCCGGATATCCGCCTGGGCGCCTCGGTCGGCGCCGCCGGCCTGCTTTCAGACGTCGGTCAGCCGCTGACCCAGCAGTGGTCGATCGGCCCGCTGATCTCCTGGACGCTGCCGTCCTCGGGCACGCATGCGCGCATCCACGCCACCGAAGCCGGCGCCGATGCCGCGCTGGCCGAGTTCGACCACAGCGTGCTGCAGGCCCTGCGCGAGACCCAGACCGCACTCAGCCGCTACGCGCAGGACCTGCAGCGGCTGCAGTCGCTGCAACTGGCCCAGCAGCAGGCCGCATTGGCCGCCAGCCAGAACCGCCGCCTGTACCAGGGCGGGCGCACGCCCTACCTGGCCAGCCTGGACGCCGACCGCACCCTGGTGTCGGCCGATGCCACCCTGGCCGACGCGCAGGCGCAGGTATCGCGCGACCAGATCCAGCTGTTCCTGGCGCTCGGCGGTGGCTGGAATGCCGATGCCGTGGCCGCCGGCACGGCCACGAGGTAACCCCATGTTGCTGCTGGACCGCCAGGCGTGGCTGTTTTCGGTGAAGACCTTCCTGGCCGCGCTGGCCGCGCTGTACATCGGCCTGGCCGGCAACCTGTCGCGCCCGTACTGGGCGATGGCCACCGTGTACATCGTGACCCAGCCGATGCTCGGCCCCACCCGTGCCAAGGGCGTGTACCGCATCCTCGGCACGATCATCGCCGGGGCGGCCACGCTGTGGATGCTGCCGCACCTGGTGGAGACCCCATTCCTGCTCAGTGCGGCGATGTCGCTGTGGTTGTCGGCGTGCCTGTTCGTCGCCCTGCTCAACCGCGGCCCGCGGGGCTATGCCTTCCTGCTGGCCGGCTACACCACCGCCTTCATCGGTTTCCCGGCGGTGACCTCGCCAGACACCATTTTCGATACGGTGGTGGCGCGTAGCGAAGAAATCATCCTGGGCACGGTGGTGGCCGTGCTGTTCGCCTCGCTGTTCTTCCCGACATCGGTGCAGCCGATGCTGCGCGCGCGGATCGGCAACTGGATGGACGATGCCGCGCAATGGTGCCGGCAGATCCTGCTGCGTGGCCAGGCGCACGGCCCGCGCAACCGGCTGGCCGCCGACCTGGTGCAGTTCGAGGCGCTGATCGAATTCCTGCGCCGCGATGATCCGCGCCATGCCGGCGCGGCGGTGTCGATGCAGCGGCTGCGCGAACGCATGCTGCTGATGCTGCCGGTGCTGTCTTCCATAGCCGATCGGTTGGGCGCGCTGCGCGCCGGCGGCCGCGAACTGCCGCCCGGGCTGGAGCCACTGGTGGCCGATATCGCCGCGTGGCTGGAAACGCCCGGACGGTCCAGTGCCAGCGAATACGCCGCGCTGCGCGCGCGCATCCTGGCGCTGAAGCCGGCCGTCGATGGCGAGCTGGACCACCTGCTGCTGGTAACCCTGCTGCTGCGCCTGGAAGAGCTGGTGGACCTGTGGCAGGACTGCGCCACCTTGCAGGACGCCATCGAACAGGGCCGCGCACCGCGCGATACCGCGCACTACCGCATCCGCACCACGCCGGTGAGCAACGCACGCCACGTGGACTACGGCATGGCGCTGTTCTCGGCGGCCAGTGCCGGGGTCGCGCTGATGACCTACTGCGCCCTGTGGATCACCCTGGGTTGGGAAGGGGGCGGCAACGGCGCGATGATGGCCGCGGTGGCCGCCGCATTCTTCGCCGCACAGGACGACCCGGCGCCCAGCATGCTGTCGTTCCTGCTGTGGGCGATCGTGGCCAGCCTGGTGGCCGGGGTATATCTGTTCGGCGTGTTCCCGGCCGTGCACGACTTCGGCAGCCTGGCGCTGGTGCTGGCGGTGGTGTTCCTGCCGGTGGGGCTGTTGCTGCACAAGCCGCAGACCGCGTTGATCGGGCTGCCGCTGACGGTGAACCTGGTGGCGCTGCTGAACGTACAGAACACCTACAACGCCAACATCCAAAGCTTCATCAATTCGTCGGTGGCGATGTTCATCGGCATCGGCTTTGCGGTGGTGATGACCCGCCTGTTCCGCTCGGTGGGTGCCGAATGGACCGCACGCCGGTTGGTCCGGCAAGGTTGGACCACCCTGGCCGAGGCCGCCGAAGGCCGCGGCCAGCAGGACCGCCAGCAGTTCGCCGCGCGCATGCTGGACCTGCTGGGCCTGCTCGCGCCACGCCTGGCCGCCGCGCCGCAGGGCAGCGACATCGCCTCGGTGGACATGCTCACCGAAGCGCGCATCGGGCTGAACATCCTGCAATTGCGGCGCGCCCGGCATGGGCTGCCGCCGGCGAGCGTGGCGGCGATCGAGTCGATCCTGGACGAGGTGGCCGCGCATTACCGGGCCCAGGTGGCCCAACGCCAGCCGCTGCCGGCCCCGACCGGATTGCAGGCCCGGCTGGAGGCCTCGCTGCGCCGGGTGCAGACCGTGGATGCCGGCAAGGCGCGCGATGAGGCGCTGATGGGCGTGATGGGGCTGCGCTTTGCCCTGTTCCCGGACGCGCCGGTGGTGGCTGTCCAGGCCGAAGTGGCCACCGCGCCCGCCGCGCCGCGCTGAACCGCCGCGGCGCGGGTCGGCCGGCGCGCACCGATCAACGCTATCCTGCCGCATGCATTTCTGCATGGAACAAGGTGATCTCATGAGTTACGACATGATGGTGTTCGACCCGGCCGTGGCCCCGCGCGATGCGGCCGCTTTCCTGGAGTGGTACGACGCGCAGACCGAGTGGAGCGAGAAGCACGAGTACGACGATGCGGCCGTGTCGGTGCCGGCGCTGCAGGCGTGGTTTGCCGCGATCGTCGAGCATTTCCCGCCGATGAACGGTCCGCTGGCCGATGACGAAGACGACCGTCCGGAAGTGACCGACTACAGCGTCGGCCAGCACGTGATCTATGCCTCGTTCGCCGATACGGTGGCCGAGAACGCGCATGAACTGGTGCAGGTGCTGGCCAATGCGCACCAGGTGGGCTTCTTCGATGCCAGCGGCGATGGCGCCATCGTGTTCCCCGATGGCACCGTGCTGATCCCCGAGTAAGCAAGCCTGGCGTGGCGCTAGAACAGCTGGCCCTGGGCTGGCTGTGGCGCCGCGACCGTCCCCTCGGGCGCTGCTGCATCCGCCGATGCAGCAGCCGTACCAAGCAGCCGCGCTGCCAGTCCCGATACGCGGCTGGCGTGCCGCTTCAGGGCGGCCTGCAGCACCGTCGCGCTTCCCAGCACATGCAGCGATTGCCGTGCGCGGGTCATGCCGGTGTAGACCAGCTCGCGCGAAAGCACGCGGTTGTCGCGGCGCGGCAACTGCAACCAGACCTCATCGAACTCCGAGCCCTGTGCCTTGTGCACGGTCATGGCGAAGGCGCTTTCGTGCGCGGGCAGCGCGCCGGGGTGGAATCCGCGCGGCTGGTCGGGCGTATCGCCGGGGAACCACGCGGTGACCGCGCCGTGGCGGTCGGCCAGGCAGATGCCGATGTCGCCGTTGAACAGGCGGTGGCGGTAGCTGTTTTCGGTGACCAGCAGCAGGCGCCCGTGGAAGTAGCCCGGTGCCATGCCCGGCCGCGGGACGCCGGCCAACATCGCCTCGATGCGTGCGTTGAGTCCGCGCGCGCCCTGCGGTCCTTCGCGCACGGCGGTAAGCAGGCGGATGCGGCCGGCGTTGGCCAGGGCAATGCTTGGATCGGCGGCCTCGCCCAGCCCCCGCCAGTGCGACAGCAGGTGGTCGCGGTGCTGCTGCAGCGGATCGCTCTGGTCCTCATGGAACCGCACACCGGCCAGGTCACCGCTGCGCAGCAAGGCCAGCGCCGCGCCACTGTCGCCTTCGCGCACGGCATGGGCCAGCGGTGCCAGGTCCAGCGCATCGGTCTGCCGGTAGCCGCGCTGCAGCTGCACGCGACGGCCGCCGAAACCGCTGGCCGCCGCCGGGGGCTGCAGCGCGGCCGGCGCCAGCAACGTCTGCAATGCCGCCGCGTCATCGGCCTGGGTGCCCAGGCCATCGCCGCTGGCACGCAGGATCGCGCTGAGCACGTCGCCCGCTTCCACCGACGGCAGCTGGTCCGGATCGCCCAGCAGCACCAGCCGCGTGCCCGAGGCCACGGCCTCAACCAGTTTGGTCATCAACGGCAGGTCGATCATCGAGGCTTCGTCCACCACCACCACCTCGAACGGCAGCGGGTTGTCGCCGTGGTGGCGGAAGCGCGGCGAATCGGGAATGACCCCCAGCAGCCGGTGCAGGGTGGTGCCGGTGCTGGGCATGGCATCGCACAACGCCGGGGCGATGCCCAGCAGGCGCAGCCGCTGCACGGCCAGGCGCAGGCTTTCGGCCATGCGTTCGGCGGCGCGGCCGGTGGGGGCGGCCAAGGCCACCCGTGGCAGCGGTTGTTCGGCCTGCACCGCCTGGGCGGCCAGCAGTACCAGCAGCCGCGCGATGGTGGTGGTCTTGCCGGTACCCGGACCGCCGGTGACCAGCACCAGCGGGTGGCGCAAGGCCACGCCAGCCGCGCGGGCCTGGTGGTCGATGCCCTCGCGCGCCTGCGGGAACAGCTGGCCGAACAGGGGCGCCAGCGCGGCCGGATCGCGCTGCTCCAACGGATGGGTGGCGATGCGCTGCAGGCCGCCGGCCAGGCGGCGCTCGTACTCGCGGTAGCGGCGCAGGTAGAGCAGGCCGTTTTCCAGCACCAGCGGCACGTCGGTGGCAAGGGTGCTGTCGGTATCGGGGACGTGCACCCACGGCGAGGCATGCAGCTGTGCCAGCCAGGTGTGCGCGTCAGGCCAATCGGCGTCGACCTCCACCATCCGCTGCGGCTGGTGCGGGTCCAGCCCGGCATGCCCCTGCGACACCGCCAGCGAGGCCAGCGCAGCTGCGGCCAGTACCGCATCGGGGGTGTCCGGGCGCAGCCGGCGCAGGCTCTGGGCCAGTGCGTGGTCAAGGGTGCGCAGTGCACCGCTGCGCATCAGCGCGGTGAGCAGGCTCATGCCTCACCCCGCGCGCGCGCGGCCATGCGCGCCTGGGCGTGCTCGCCACCGGCGAACAAGGCATCCAGGGCGTCCACCAGCGCCGGATCGAACCGGTGCGCGTACACGCCGGGGCTGTCGCTGCGGGTGGCGTCCAGCCCACGGCAGAACAGATAGCGGATACCGCCCATGTCGGCCGTGTAGTCGTACTGCACCCCCAGCCGGAAGCGCAGCCAGCGGTGCAGCGCCACGGTGTAGATCAGCGCCTGCAGGTCATATTCGCTGTGTTGCATGGCGCTTTCCAGGCGCGCCGGGTCGTAGCCGGGCAGGCGGTTGGACTTGTAATCCAGCACGTACCAGCGCCCGCCACGCACGTAGGTGAGATCGATCTTGCCGGTCATCAGGCCTTCCAGCTTGCGCCGCGCCCCGAAGCCACGCCGTTCGCGCACCAGCCCGTGCGCGTGCAGCAGGTCCAGCAGCTGCGGCACCGCGGTGGGCTGCATGGCAAAGTGGAATTCGATTTCCGCACGCCGGTCGGCGGCCGGCAGATCGTGCAGCGCGCCGCCTTCGGGCAGCGCCACGGTCAGGGTTTGGCCAACCAACGCAGTCAGTACCGCCACGCCATCGTCCAGGTCTTCATCGGCATAGCCTTCCTCACCCAGCGAGGTGCGCAGCACCTGCGCTTCGTCGCCCGGTGCCGGTTGCCCGGCCTGCCACTGCGCCCAGCGCGCGAAGTCGGTGTTCTCCAGCGCGTCGTGCAGCACGTTGCCGAAGCGGCTGCCCATGAAACGCGGGTCGATCACCATATCGGCCGGCTGCTCGGCCAGCTCGGTCTCCAGGCTGAGATCCACGCCGCCGGGTTCGTCGGCGGCGGGCGCAGGGATTTCGGTGGCGGCCGCGTCGGTGTCGTGGCCGGCATCGGCGTGCGCCAGCTGGGTGAAGCTGTACACCCACCAGTCGTGCGGGATGCGCCGGGTCAATGCGCGCACCGGCGGCAGCTCGCCGTCGCGTTCGAAGGCCAGCTGGGGCGGGCGGGCGTCCAGCGGTCCTTCGACCACGGCGATGCCCGGGTGCGCACGCAGCGCATCCAGATCCGACAGCATCGGCGCCAGCCGGGTCTTGGCCAGCCCGGCCAGGTCGCCGGCGGCGATCCACAGCGCGTGCTCGGCGCGGGTCAGGCCGACATACAGCAGGCGCGCGTCTTCGGCCTCCTGCTCCTGCGCGCTGCAGCTGCTGGCCACGCTCCAGGCCTCGTCCTTGTCCAGTTTCCAGTGCAGCTCGCGGCGGCCATCGGCATACACGGTGCAGTGGCTGTCGGTATTGGGCGCGCCGCCGCCAATGCCCACGAACGGCAGGAACACCAGCGGGTACTCCAGGCCCTTGCTCTTGTGCAGGGTGATGATCTGTACCCGGCGCGCATCGGACTCCAGCCGCAGCAGCTGCTGCTCATCGTTCTGGTCGGCATGGGCCATCTGCACCTGCAGCCAGTCCAGCAGGCCGTGCATGCCCAGGGTCTGCGCGGCGGCCTGCTGCAGCAGTTCGCCCAGCTGCAGGTAGTTGGTGAGGCGGCGCTCGCCGTCGATCAGGCCAAGCAGGCGTTCGGCGTGCTCGGCGCACAGGTCGGCGATCACCGCAAACGGCCCGCCCCGTTGCCAGCGCTCGCGCCACAGCAGCAGGCGGATCTGGAACCCGCGCTGGGTATCGCCTTCGCGCTCCATGGCATCGATGGCGGCAGCATCTTCACCCAGCAGCACGGTGGACAAGGCGGCGCGCAGGCGGCCTTCATCGGCCGGTTGCAGCAGGGCCAGCAGCAGCACGCGCAGCTCGTGCGCCTCGGCGGTGGCATACAGGCTTTGTTTGCCGGCAGCCACGGCCGGAATGCCCACCGCGCCCAGCGCATGCTGGATACGCGTGGCTTCCCGGTGCGAGCGCACCAGTACGGCAATGTCACCGGGCTGCAGCGGCTGCCCACGCAGCATCGCGCGGCCCTGCCGGGCCTCGCTGAGCAGCTGGTGGATGGCCGCCACGCAGGCGTCACTGGCCTGCTGCCGCGACGGGTCGGCCTTCAGCGCGCCACCGTCGGGGTTGTGCAGCACGCGCAGGGTCAGGCCGGGGGCCGGCACTCCATCGCGCAGGAAGTCCTGGTCGGTGCGGGTGCTGCCGGGATACACCGGTTCAAAGCGGATGTCGGCGTCGAGGAAGGCCGCCTCGCCCGCGTTGGCGTACAGCGCCTGGATGGCCTGCAGTACGGCCGGGCGCGAGCGGAAGTTGCGGTCCAGCCGGGGTGCGGCCTCGGCGTGGCGCTTGGCCTTGAGGTAGGTGTGGATGTCGCCACCGCGGAAGCCGTAGATCGCCTGCTTCGGGTCACCGATCAGGAACAGTGCCGGGGCCAGGCCGGCCGCGCGGGTTTCGGCCGAGTCGCCGAACACGCGCTGGAAAATGCCCCACTGGCGGTCGTCGGTGTCCTGGAACTCATCCACCAGCGCCATCGTGTACTGCGCGCGCAGCTGCTGCACCAGCAGCGCGCGGTGTGGGCCGTCGAGCGCGTCGGCAACGCCGTCGATGAGGTCGTCGTAGGTCTGCACGCGGCCAATCCGCTTGAGTTCGGCCAGGCGCGTGCGTGCCTGCTCACGCAAGGCGTGCAGGAAGGCGATGGCCTGGCCACGCTGCCACTGCGCCAGCGCGTCGGTGGCGGCCAGGTACGCCGCCAGCGCGTGCTGCAGTGGCGACTGCGGCGCCTTGCCGGCGTGCGCCTTGTTGGTGCGTGCGCTGAGTTCTTCGTGGGTCAGCCGGCGTAGCCGTTCGGGGTCCACGTCCAGCGGCACGGCCGGGTCGTCGGCGTTCGCCCAACGGTGCAGCGCCACGCTCAACGGCTCCAGCCAGGCCAGTTTGTAGCTGCCGCCGTTGAGCACCTTGTTCTCCACCGCGGCGCAGACCTGGCCCAGGAACGCATTGCCGTGCTGGCGGTATTCGGCGGCGAAGTGGCGTGCGGCCGCTGCGTGGGCCGGGCGTGGATCGTGTTGCTGCGCCGCCGGTACCGGTGGCAGCAGCGGCAGCGGCTTGATCAGCGTGGCCAGGTCGGCGGCCAGCGCTTCGGGGCTGGACCACAGCCGGGTGAGCGCATCGACGGTGTCCGCATCGTTGGCATGCACGCGCCACAGGTCGGCGGCCAGTTCATCGTGCAGCGCGCGTTCGCTGGGCAGCAGGGTGGGCGGATCGAAGGTGTGGCCGCTTTCCAGTGCGTGTTCGCGCAGCACCCGGGTGCAGAAGCCGTGGATGGTGAAGATCGATGCCAGGTCGATCTCATCGGCGGCGGTCTGCAACCGGCGCGCCAGCGCGGTCGCGGTTTCCTCGCCCAATGCGAGCTGGCGCTGCAGGATCAGGCGGGTCAGCAGCACCTCGGGGCTGTCGTCAGCGCCGGGCGCGCGTTCAACCAGTTGGGCAGCCAGCGCCAGGCGCTCGCGGATGCGTTTGCGCAGCTCCTGGGTAGCCGCATCGGTGAAGGTCACTGCCAGGATCTGGCCGATGCGCCAGCCCTTCTCCACCACCAGCCGGGTGAACAGCGTGGCCAGGGTGAAGGTCTTGCCGGTGCCAGCACTGGCCTCGATCAGGCGCACCCCGTCCAGCGGCAGCGACAGGTAGGGGTCGATCGGCAAGATGGGGTCGGTCATCGCAGTGCTCCGGTGTCATCAAAACCGGCGAACACCCGGCCCTCGCGTACTGCGGTGAACACCACAAAGCTGTTGTGCAGCAACTGTTGGTAGCTGTCGGCACTGGCGAACGGATCGCGGCCGCGCAGGGCCAGCTGGTAGGCTGCGCCGGTGGACTCGCCCCATCGGCGGTCGCTGCCGTGCCATTGGTTCCAGCCTTCGGTTTCGCGCTTGGCCGCCGCGGCGGTGTACAGCGTCCAGCCGGTGGAAGGGGCATACAGCAGCGGCGCGCGCAGTCCTTCGCTGCGGAGCTGCAGCAGGCCGCGCAGCACCTGCCGGGCCTGCCCGGCGGGCAGTGGCGGCAACACGTGTGGCCCCAGCCCGTCGTCGCCGGCATCGTGGAACTGCACCAGCGCCAATGCGTCGCCGGCGACATTGGCCAGCAGCCAGTCCAGTCCGTGGCGGATTGCGGCACGGCCGTTGAGCGGACCCGGGCGCAGCCGCACCAGCGCCTGGGGGTGCACGCCATCCACCCGGCCATGCACACGCACGCCATCGATCTCCACCTCGTAGCGGCGGCTGCCGCCCTGGCTGCCGGCCTGCCACTGCGCCAGGGCCTGCGCGTAGGGTCGGGTCTGCGCCTGCAGCACGTCGAACTGGCGCTGGCCCAGCGCGCCGGACGGCAGCAGCGCACGCGCGCGCAGCCGCGGGTACAGCGGTGCGTCGTCCTCCGCCAGGGTGGCCTCCACCACTGCCTGCTGCAGCAGCAGTTTGTCGGTGCCACGGGCCGCCATCACCAACGGCTCGACATCGTCGGCGTCTGCCAGGTCCTCGGGCAGGCGCAGCCCCAGGCGCTGGGACAGGAACTGACTGGCCGGGTCGGTCAGGAAGCGGCGCAGTCCATCCAGGCTCAGCTCGGTCGCATCGGACAGTGCGGCTGCCGGCGGCAGCGATTGTGCGAACCACGGTGCCAGAACGCGGCGCTGGCCCCCCAGCGAACCGGCCGCCGGATGCCACTGCGGGCGGTAGCTGAAGCGACGTGGCTCCTCGCCGCCACCGAAAGCGGCCGGCGCGAAGGGCTGCAGCGAGTGCCGCACGGTCAACTGCCGGGCCGCACTCGCGGGGGCCTGGTGGTACGCCGCGGCCGCATCGATCAGCTCGCTGACCAGCACCGACGGTTCGCGCACGCTGCCATCGCGCGGGTCGGCGCCCAGGTAACTGAGGTAGAACACGTCCTGCGCCGAGGCAAACAACTGCAGGAACAGGAAGCGGTCGTCCTCGCGCAGCGAGCGGTCACCATGACGGCGCCTGGCGGTGCCCAACTCGGCAGTGAGCTGGTTGAGCCCGGCGGCCGGGTCGCGGCGCGGGAAATCGCCATCGTTCAACCCCAGCACGCAGATCACCCGGAACGGCAGCAGGCGCATCGGTACCATGCGGCCGAAGCTGACCCCGCCGGTAAGCAGCGGCGCGCGCGTGTCGGCTTCGGCCAGGACGCCGGCAAAGTGCGCCCGCACCACCTCTGGTGCCACCTCGCCCTGGAAGTCGGCCTGCTGGGCATCCCGCGCGAATTCGTTGATCAGCTTGCGCAGGCGCTCCAACGCGCGCTGGCTGTTGGCCGCCTGCGGCGGCTCGGGCAGCAGCACCTCCAGCAGGGCCAACAGGCGCTGCCGCCAGAGCGACGGCGGCAGCGCCTGCCCAAGCGCCTTCTGGTAACGGGCCAGCACGCGCAGCAGGCCAAGCAGGCGGTCCAGCGCATCCAGCGCGCTGCCTTCCAGTTCCGGCCACGGTGCTACCCCGGCGATGTCCCCCTCGCTGCCACTGGCATGGCCGAGCAGCAGCCGGTCCAGCGCGAACTGCCAGGTGAAGGCGTCATCGCGCGGGGCCTGGTGCTGCTCGCGGTGGCTGGCGTCCAGGCCCCAGCGTGCGCCGGCCGCCTGCAGCCAGTCGTGCAGGCGATCGAACGCAGCGGCATCCAACCCGGCCGCTTCGGCCAGTGGCGCGCTGGCCAGCAGGTCCAGCACTTCATTCAAGCCAAAGCGCGATACCGGCAGGGCCAGCAGATGCACGAACACATCGGCCAGTGGCTCGCCGGCCAGCGGGCTGGTATCGGCCAGCGCATAGGGAATGTGGTCTTCGCCACCGCTGCGGCCACCAAACACGGCTTCCAGGTAGGGCACGTAGGGGTCGATATCCGGCGCCAGCACCGCGATGTCGCGGGCCTGCAACGGCGGATCGAAGCGCGGGTCCTGGAGCAGGCCACGCAACTGGTCGTGCAGTACCTGCAGTTCGCGCAGCCGGGTGTGGCAGGCATGAACCTGCAGGCTGGGATCGTCACGCCGCAGTTCGTCGCGGCGCGTCCCGGCGGGCTGGCCACGGCGGTGGAAGAGATCGCGTTGCAGGCGATGCAGCAGGCTGTCGGACAACCCTCCGGCCGCCATGTCCGGGCGGGTGTCGTCTTCGGGATCGTCATAGGCGGCGATCTCACCGGACGGATGCACCACTTCGTAGCTGCCCAGCACCGCCATGAAGTCACGGCCCGCGGCCCCCCAGGCCTGCAGCAGGCGATTCTCGCCGGCCGCCTCGCCGAACGGGTCGGGCGCGCCGCTGCGCAGCTTCTCGCCCAGGGTCTGCAGGTCGCCCCAGTAAGCCTGGGTGGGCGTGGGCAGGTAAAAGTGCATCGTGCCGACCCGGGCCTGGGTGGCCATCACCCGCAGCACGTCGGGGGAGATGTTGAGCGTGGCGAAGGCGAATACCCGCGCCGGCAGGCCCTGCGGCAACGGCCGGCCCGGGCCTTCGAAGCGTGACAGGTAGGCATCGATGCGGCGCGCCCGGTACTGGTGGCCACTGGCGATGTACCGCCACAGGATGGCCTGCGGGTCCTGCGCGTCGGCGCCGGCCTCCCAGCGCAGCAGCCAGTCACGACGCCAGGCCTGGTACTTCTCCAACACCGCCGCCAGCTCACCGGCCAGCGCCCACGGCTTGAGCGGGTCGGCCACCGACAGGTAGGCCTGCAGCGCCTGCATCGGCGCCTGCGCCAGAAGTGCGGGGTCGGTCAGCGCGGCATACAGCTTCCAGCGCAGCGCCGCCGCCGTGAGGTCGTCGTGCTCGCCGGGTACGTTGGCGTTGAGCGCGCGGGCAACGAACTCGCCCGGGGTGAGGAATTCCAGGTTGGCGGCAATGCCATACTCCACCGCCAGGGTGGATTGCAGCCAGCGCCGCATCGCCACCTGCGGGATCAGCACCACCTCCGGTATCAGGATCGACTGGCCCGGCACCGGCTCACGCACCGCACTGGCCAGCAGCGCAGCCAGGACGTCGAGTGAATTGGAGTGGTACAGGCGGAAGTCGGACGCAGCATCAGTCATCGCGCCAGTGTGCCGCAGCGGCCGTGCGATCACGAGGGTGGGCGGCGTCGACATCCGACCAGATGGGCAGCATGCCGCCGGCCGGTACGGTGTGTTGCGAGCGACGTCGCAGGCCGGCCCAGAGGGTCGTGCGACAATACTGCACGGTCCAGTTCGGTTATGTTCAGCCGTTCACCACGATCTTACAACGTTGGAATTTTGTTAATGGCGCCCATGACGGCTTCCGAAGAATCGCTGGTGCAGTTGTCCAACGTGCGTATCGACCGCGGCGGTCGCAGCATCCTGCGCGGTGTTTCGCTGCAGGTGCCGCGGGGCAGCATCACCGCCGTGCTGGGTCCGTCGGGCAGTGGCAAGTCCACGCTGCTGGCCGCGCTCACCGGCGAGCTGCGCCCGGTGGCCGGGCAGGTCACCCTGTTCGGCAAGCCCATCCCCACCGGCAGCAGCGCGCTGCTGGAGATGCGCAAAAGCGTGGGCGTGCTGCTGCAGGGCAATGGCCTGCTCACCGACCTCACCGTGGCCGACAACGTGGCCCTGCCGTTGCGCACCCACACCCGCCTGCCCGCCCCCGTGCTGCGCCGGCTGGTGCAGATGAAGCTGCACGCGGTGGGCCTGCTGGCCGTGGCCGATAGCTGGCCGCGCGAGCTGTCCGGTGGCATGGCGCGGCGGGTGGCACTGGCGCGCGCGCTGGCGCTGGACCCGCCGCTGATGATCTACGACGAGCCGCTGACCGGGCTGGACCCGATCGCCTCGGGGGTCATCATGAGCCTGATCCAGCGCCTGAACCACAGCCTGGGCCTGACCAGCATCATCGTCAGCCATCACGTGCACGAGACCCTGCCGATCTGCGACCAGGTGATTGCCATCGCCAACGGGGGCGTGGTGTTCCAGGGCAGCCCGGCCGACCTCCAATCCAGCCAGGACCCGCTGCTGCGCCAGTTCCTGCACGGCCAGCCCGATGGCCCCATCCCGTTCGATGCCGCGCCGCGCGCGAGGGTTGCCTGATGCCGTTCGTTGAAGCCACCCGCTCGCTGGGCCGCGCCGGCCTGTTTTCGCTCACCGTACTGCGCGGCTCGGTGCCAACGGCCGACTTCCTGGCCGAGCTGACCCGGGAAATCTACAAGATCGGCGCACGTTCGCTGCCAATCATCGCCGTTGGCGGCGCGTTCGTCGGTCTTGTCCTCACCTTGCAGGGCTACCGCACGCTCACCACGTTCGGCGCGGCCGATGCACTGTCCACCCTGCTGGGTCTGTCGCTGTACCGCGAACTGGCCCCGGTGCTGACCGCGCTGCTGTTCATTGGCCGCGCCGGCAGCTCGATCGCCGCCGAACTGGGCCTGATGCGCGCCACCGACCAGATCAAGGCACTGGAGCTGATGGCCATCGACCCGATCGCCAAGGCCGTGGCGCCGCGCTTCTGGGCAGCGGTGCTGACCGTACCGCTGCTGACCGGCATCTTCTGCTCGCTGGCCATCAGCGCCAGCTATTTCGAGGCCGTGCACGTGCTGGGCCTGGACAACGGGGTGTTCTGGTCGGCACTGAGCAACAGCGTGGACTTCTGGGACGACTTCGGCGTGGCGATGCTGAAATCGGCGATCTTCGGCGGCACCGCCGCGCTGGTGGCCTCCTATGTGGGCTTCAACGCCGAACCCACCATCGAAGGCACCTCGGTGGCCACCACCCGCGCGGTGGTCAACGCTTCGTTGCTGGTGCTGATGTTCAACTTCGTGCTGTCGGCAATGATGTTCCAGTAGGTACCGGCCGCTGGCCGGTACGGCGTTTGAACCCGCCAGTACCCCGCTTCAAGCATGTAAAGAATCCCGCCTGGACACCTGTCCAGGCACCTGACAAAAGAACAGTGAGACTACCCATGGCCATCCGCGGTCCCAGACTCGAATTTTCCGTCGGCGCCTTCCTGCTGCTGGCGCTGGCATCGCTGCTGGTGCTGGCGGTGGCTTCCACCAACCAACGGTGGGGCCTGGGCAGCGACGGCTACGAACTCAAGGCGCGCTTCACCCAGATCGGCCAGCTGCGCAAGCAGGCCCCGGTCAAGATCGGCGGGGTCACCGTGGGCCAGGTGGCCGCCATCGAACTGGACCCGGCCAAGTTCGATTCCATCGTCACCCTGAAGCTGGACCCGAAGTTCAAGGATCTGCCGGCCGACACCTCGGCGGGCATATTCACCAGCGGTTTGCTCGGTGAGAGCTATATCGGTCTGCAACCGGGCGGCGATCCTGACGTGCTCAAGTCCGGCGATGAGATTGTCTTCACCCAGCCAGCGGTAGACCTGCTGCAGCTGGTTGGCAAGTACATGTTCAGTGGCCCGGCCAACGCCGGCGGCACTGAGTCCCAGGATGCCCACGGCGCTGAAGCGCCTGCAATGGAACCGCAGAAATGACCCTCAAACTGATTCCGGCCCTGTTCGCCTCGGCCCTGCTTGCCGCCACCCCGTCGCTGGGCCTGGCCCAGGCTGCACCGGCCCCGGCCGCCGCCTCGCAGAACGAGGCCGGCCAGGCCGTGATGGATGCCAGCACGCGCATCCTGTCCACGCTGCAGCAGCGCCGCAGCGAGTTCCGCGCCAACCCGACCGTGCTGCGCACCTTCATCAACAGCGAGCTCAACAAGACCTTCGACCGCGATTACGCCGCCCGCCTGGTGCTGGGCGTGCACGGTCGTGGTGCCTCCGATGCCGACGTGAAGCTGTTCGCCGATGCGATGGCCGACAACCTGATGCAGCGCTACGGTGCGGCCCTGCTGGAAATCCAGGGCAAGCCGACCTTCCGCCTGAAGGGCCAGTCGCCGCTGCCGGGCAACCGCGGCGTACGCGTGTCCACTGAACTGATGCGTGCCGGCAATGAACCGACCCCGGTCGATTACCTGATGCGCAACGTCAACGGGCAGTGGAAGATCTTCGATGTGATGATCGAAGGCATCTCCTACGTGCAGACCTTCAAGACCCAGTTCGACGCCCCCCTGCGCCAGAAGTCGATCCAGCAGGTGGCCACTGAACTGCGCAGCGGCACCATGCAGGCCGGACAGGCTCCCCGTGGCAAGTAACACGGCCAGCGTGCAGCGCAACGGCACGGCGCTGGTGTTCAGCGGCGTGCTCGACCGCGCAGCGGCAACGGCGCTGTGGCCGTCGCTGTCGGTGCTGGAGGGTGTTGGCCAGCTCGACCTGACCGCGGTGACGCGGGTAGACAGTGCCGGCCTGGCCCTGTTGGCCGAACTGGCCGCGCGCCTGCGCAGCGGTGGCAGTGCACCGGACATCCTCGGCAGCCCTGCCGGCTTCAACGAACTCAGCGCCGCCTACCGGCTGGCGCCCACCCTGGATTTCAATGCCCTTACCGCGGCGAGCTGACATGAACGTCATACGCACCCTCCCCCTTCTGGTGCTGGCCCTGGCGTTGAGCGCCTGCGCCGGCAAGCCCGCGCGTGACAGCGCACCGGCCAGCGTTGCCGTGGATACGGCACCGGTGGCGCCAGCGCCGGCCGGCAGCAGCGATGCCGCCAGCGATGCCGCCAGCGATGCCGCCATCGAAGACCCGGCCCCCACGGCTCCGGCCCATACGGCCACGGCCGGTGCAGCCGGCACGCCGCCTGCGCAAACCGCCGGCGAGGTGGCCCCCACCAATGCCGAAGACGACTTTGCTGCGCTGTATGGCGGCCCGGCGCCCACGGCCGACGGTAGCGAGCCCAGCAGGGCCACCTACGATCCGTGGGAACCGCTCAACCGCCGCGTGCACAGCTTCAACAACGTGGTCGACCGCGCCCTCGCTCGCCCGTTGGCCACGGCTTACACCCATGTCGTGCCGCGTTTTGCCCGCACCGGAGTCAGCAATTTCTTCAACAACCTGCGCGCACCGGTGACCATCACCAACCAGCTGCTGCAGGGCCGCCCGGATGACGCCTGGGACAGCCTGGGCCGCTTCCTGATGAACTCCACGCTGGGCGTGGGCGGGCTGTTCGACCCGGCCAGCAAGGCGCTGGTGCCCAGCCGCAAGGAAGACTTCGGCCAGACCCTGGGTGCCTGGGGCTGGCGCCGGTCGCGCTACGTGGAACTGCCGTTCTTCGGCCCGCGTACGGTGCGCGACGTGTTCGGCCTGGCCGGTGACATGCCGCTCTCGCCGATCCGCACCATCGAGGAAGACAAGATCCGCATCGGGCTGCAGGGCCTGCAGCTGGTGGACATGCGCTCGCAGTTGCTGGCCATCGATGACATGCGCGCCAACGCCGTTGACGAGTACACGCTGGTCCGCGATGCCTGGCTGCAGCGCCGCAACTACCAGATCGAGAACGACCTGCGCGGCAAGCATGCGCGCGGCAAGGACGCCGACGACACCGCCCCGATCCCGGTCGATGCGATGCCGATGCCCAACTGGGGCAACTGATCAACAACAAACCCCGCCAAGGCGGGGTTTGTTTTTACACCTGCGGCAACATCGACCCGGTAGTGCCGAGCCATGCTCGGCAGCGGTGACCGGGATGCGGGGTTACCGGTTGCCAAGCATCGCTTGGCAACCGCTTGGCTCAGACCGCCAGTGCGGCGTCGATCGCGGCCACCAGGCGCACGTCATCGGCCGGCACGTCCGGGGCGAAGCGGGCAATGACCTGGCCGTCGCGGCCGATCAGGAACTTCTCGAAGTTCCACAGCACACCCGGTGCCGGGTTGACCACCAGCTCGGGGTACTTGGCCACCGCGCCCTGCAGCTTCTCGCGCATCGCGCCTTCGCCGGTGGCCGCCGGCTGTGCATCGGTCAGCGCGCGGTACAGCGGATGGATGTCATCGCCGGCCACGCTGATCTTGGCAAACAGCGGGAAGCTCACGTCGTATTCGAGCTGGCAGAACTGCTGGATCTCCGATTCGCTGCCCGGCTCCTGGGCCAGGAAGTTGTTGGCCGGGAACCCCAGCACTTCCAGGCCGGCGTCGTGCTTGGCGGCGTACAGCTGCTGCAGGCCTTCGTACTGCGGGGTCAGGCCGCACTTGGAGGCAACGTTGACCACCAGCAGCACCTTGCCGCGGTAATCGGCCAGCGAGGAGGGTTGGCCTTCGATGGTGGTGACGGGGATGTCGTAGACGGTCTGGCTCACGGGGAATGTCCTGGCGTTGGATCGGGGGAAAGACACGGCATCGCCGTGCCGGGAAAGTATCAGTCGACGCAGAGGGTGCCCTGCGCCACACCGTTGTCGATGCGTTGGTGGCAACCGAAGTTCTGGCTGATGTCGCGCTGGCAGACCCCGCGCGCCTGCGCACCGGCCTCCAGGTCTGCGCCGTCCGGTGCCAGGCACTGGCCGTTGCAATCGCTCCTGGTGCTGCAGGTTTTACCCGCGTCGTCGTACCGCACCACGCAGTGCACGGACTGCCGGCGGCCAAGCGGTTTCACTTCGCCGCCGGCGGCGGTGCATTCCTCGATCTGCGCCCCGGTCGCCACCTGGCCCGGGTTGAGCGCCACGATGGGCGCAGGCGCGGCGGCATCGACAGCGCGGGGCGCGGTGCTGCAGCCGGCCAGCGCCAGCAGCAGGGACAACATCAGGGTCAGGCGCATGCAGCGTCCTTGAACGATCGGCAGGGACGCATAGCATGCGCGATCCGGTGCATGGGTTGCATGTCGGCCTGCGGTCAGTCCGGCGCGTTGGACGCCTCGTCCACCGCGTTGTCCTCGTCCTCGCCCGTGGGGTCCTCCAGCAGGTCCTGGCTCTGTTCGGCGGTGAGCGATTCCACCCCGCGCAGGCGGCGTTCGATGGTGCGCGTCTTGCGGCTGGCCTCGCCCAGGCTGCGGCCCACGGTGCTGATCTGCTTCTCGGCCTTTTCCAGGATGCCGGCAAACTTGCCGAACTCGCTCTTGACCGCGCCCAGCAGGCTCCACACCTCGCTGGAGCGCTGTTCGATGGCCAATGTGCGGAAGCCCATCTGCAGGCTGTTGAGCAACGCGGTGACCGTGGTTGGCCCAGCCACCACCACGCGGTGTTCGCGCTGCAGCAGGTCAACCAGGCCCGGGCGGCGGATCACTTCGGCGTACAGGCCTTCGGTGGGCAGGAACATCACCGCGAAGTCGGTGGTGTGCGGCGGCGCGATGTACTTGTCGCAGATCGACTTGGCCTGGATGCGGATCGCGCGCTCCAGCTGCACGCCCTGCACACGCACGCCGTCGGCGTCGCCCTGTTCCTGGGCGTCGAGCAGGCGCTCGTAATCCTCGCGCGGGAACTTGGAATCGATCGGCAGCCACACCGGGGTGTCTTCGTGGCCACGGCCGGGCAGGCGCACGGCGATATCCACCATTTCCCCGCTGTCCGGGCGCACTTTCACCCCGCGCGCGTACTGCTCCTGGGTGAGGGTCTGCTCCAGGATGTTGTCCAGCTGCACTTCGCCCCAGCTGCCGCGGTTCTTGACGTTGGTCAGCACGCGTTTGAGGTCGCCCACGCCGGTGGCCAGCTGCTGCATTTCACCCAGGCCACGCTGGACCTGCTCCAGGCGGTCGGAGACCAGCTGGAACGACGCGCCCAGGCGCGCTTCCAGGGTGGTCTGCAGCTTTTCGTCCACGGTGACGCGCATCTGGTCGAGCTTCTCGGCGTTGTCGCGCTGCAGGCTCTTGAGCTGGTCTTCCAGGGTGGTGCGCATTTCACCGATGCGTTGTTCATTGCGCTGGGTCATGTCCTGCAGGCGCAGGCCCAACGACTCGGCCAGGCGCTGCTGCGACTGCCCGGTTTCCTCGCGGCCCTTGCGTGCGTCTTCGCCCAGGGCCTGGCGCAACGCGCCCATGTGCGCATCGGTGCGCGTGGTCAGGTCCACCAGTTGTTGGCCGAAGGCTTCGATGCGCGCCTGCTGCTGCTGGCCGAACGTGTCCAGCTGGGCGCGCATGTCGTGCAGGCGCTGGGCCAGCAGTTCGCCGGTACGCTGCTGGGCCTGACCGCTCTCTTCGCGCGCCTTGCGTGCATCCTCGCCAAGCGCATCGCGCAGCAGGTCCAGCCGCTGGTCGGTGCGGGTGGACAGATCGGTCAGCGCGCGCGCGAAGGATTCCAGCCGCGCATCCTGCTGCCGGCCCAGGCCTTCGAGCTGCTCGCGCAGTTCGCCACGGCCCACCCGTGCTTCATCGCGCAGGGCCTGCTCAAGCCCACCATGCTGGGAGCGCCGCAGCAGGACCAGCAGCTGCAGGACGAGGACGGCACAGACCAGGCCGCCGAGGATCAGGAATTCAGTTTGCATGGTGCAAGTGTAGGCCGAGCCGGTCTCATTGGCTGCGCCAGCGCGCCGATTACAGGTGGGTGAACAGCTGTTCCCTGGGCAGCCGTGATTTGGGCAGGTCGGCGTTGAAATTGGCTTCGCTGCCGTAGCCCAGGGCCACCAGCACCACGCTGGTGAAGCCGCGCTCGTGCAGGCCCAGTTCGGCGTCGAGCGCTGCCGCGTCGAAGCCTTCCATCGGCGTGGCGTCAATGCCGTGCACGCCCGCGGCCAGCAGCAGCGTGCCGACCGCCAGGTAGGTCTGCTTCTGCATCCAGTGCTGCACATCGCCCAGGGTGTGGCGGTGCAGGTCCACGTAGTGGTGCAGCGCGCCGCGCTGGCCTTCGCGCGCCTCGGGGGTGGGATAGCGGCCGTCGGCGGTTTCCTGCTCGATCACCTGGGCCAGGTGCGCATCGTCGATATGGGTGCGCGTGGCAAACACGATCACGTGCGAGGCATCGGTGATCTTGGCGGTGTTGTAGGGCTGGTTGGGCCGGGTGGCACGGGCGATGCGTGCACGCGCGGAGTCGGTGCCGGCCACCAGGAAGTGCCAGGGCTGCGAATTCACCGATGAAGGCGCGTGGTGCAGTACGTCGAGCAGGTCGTGCAGCACGGCCGGCGGCAATTTACGGGTGGGGTCGTAGGCCTTGGTGGTGTGGCGGCGGCGGGCAACCGGGGCGAGGGTCATGGGGCGGTGTTCCAGGTGGGGAGATTCGGTGAGCGGGTTCGGAGGTACGGGTACGGCCGGTGGCGTCAGAAGCCTTCAAGCACCAGCTTGCCGCGCGCGCGGTGGCTTTCGATCAGCGCGTGGGCGCGGCGCAGGTTGGTCGCGTCGATACGGCCGTAGTGCTCACCCAGGGTGGTGCGCAGCACGCCGGCATCCACCAGCGCCGATACGCGCTCCAGCAGTTCGTGCTGGCGCTGCAGGTCCGGGGTGTTGAAGCTGGAACGGGTGAACATCGATTCCCAGTGCAGCGACAGGCTCTTGCGCTTGAGCGCCATCACGTCGAGCTGGCCGGGATCGTCGATCAGTGCCAACTGGCCCTGTGGCGCCAGCGCGGCCACGATCTGGTCGTAGTGCTGGTCGGTGTGGGTCAGGCTGGCCACGTGGTTGACCTCGGCGATACCCAGCCGCTGCAAGCCGTCGGTGAGCGGCTGGGAATGGTCGATCACGTGGTGCGCGCCCAGGCCATATACCCAGTCCTGGGTGTCCGGCCGCGAGGCCGTACCGATCACGGTCAAGGCAGTGAGCTGGCGGGCCAGCTGCACCAGGATCGAGCCGACCCCGCCGGCCGCGCCCACCACCAGCAGGGTCTGCCCCTGGCCGCCGCCCTCGGCGATGCGCAGGCGGTCGAACAGCAGTTCCCAGGCGGTGATGGCGGTCAGCGGCAACGCCGCCGCGGCGGCATCGGCCAGGCTGGCCGGCTTGTGCCCGACGATGCGCTCGTCCACCAGTTGGTACTCGGCGTTGCTACCGGGCCGGCCGATCGCCCCGGCGTAGAACACCGCGTCACCGGGCTGGAACAGCGTCACCTGGTCACCCACCGCATCCACGATGCCCACCGCGTCCCAGCCCAGCACGCGCGGTTCGGTCACGGCCACGCCGTTGCGGACCTTGGTGTCCACCGGGTTGACCGAGATCGCGCGGACCGCCACCCGCAGGTCGCGCGGGCCGGGGGTGGGAACCGGCAGGCTGATGTCCTGCAGCGCGCGCGGGTCGCTGATCGGCAGGCCGTGCTGGGCGTAGGCGATGGCTTTCATGGGGCAGGTCCGTTTCGGGAAGATGCCACAGCCTGCGCTTCACGCCCTGCGCTGGAAAGGCGCAAAATCGGGCAGCACTTTCACTGTGGGAATGAAAATGGTCCGCGTCGATGATCTCGGCCTGTTCGTCCGCACCGCGGCGCTGGGCAGCTTCTCCAACGCCGCGCGCGAGGCCGACCTGCTGCCCGGCCAGGTGGCTGCGGCGGTGGCGCGGCTGGAACGCGAACTGGACCTGCGCCTGTTCGTGCGCTCCACCCGCAGCCTGCGCCTGACCGCCGAAGGCGCGCTGTACCTGCCGTATGCGCAGGAAGTCCTGGCCGCGCTGAGCGAGGGCCAGGCCCGGGTGCGCGGCGAAGATGCCGAACTGCGCGGGGTGCTGCAGGTGGCCGCGCCCTCCGACCTGGGCCGCAACGTGCTGCTGCCGTGGCTGAGCGAGTTCCGCGCCGCACACCCCAAACTGCAGCTGCGCCTGCACCTGTCCGACCAGGTGGCCGATGTGTTCCGCGACCCGGTCGACATCGCCTTCCGCCTGGGCCGTTTCGACAACGCCAGCTATGTCGCCCTGCCGCTGCTGCCGGGCAACCGCCGGGTACTGGCGGCGGCCCCGGACTACCTGGCCCGGCACGGCACGCCCGACAGCCTGGATGCCCTCAAGGACCACCACTGCCTGCTCTACCAGTTGGCCGGGCGCGCCTACGACCGCTGGAACTTCGAGGTGGAAGGCCGCCGCGTGGTGGTGCCGGTGCGCGGCAACATGGTCTGCGACGATGCCGACGTGGTGCGGCGCTGGGCCGTGGCCGGCGAAGGCATCGTGTTCAAGTCGTGGCTGGATGTATGCGGGGATGTGCGCGCCGGACGCCTGCAGGTGCTGCTGGGCGGTGCCGGCGACAGCCTGCCGTTGAACCTGGTGTGCCCGCACCGCAAGCAGTTCTCCCCGGCCATCCGCCAACTGCATGCGATGTTCGAACACCGCCTGCAACCGCTGCTGAAGGATCTGCCGCACGCCGCCGGCTGACGCTACCGGCCACCCCGCCGGTGCCCGACAATGGCGCTCCCCCGTAGTCGAGTCGCCGCCATGCCGTGGATGGGCATCCAGGACCTGTGGACCTTCATTGCCGCCGTGCTGGTGTTCCTGGCGTTGCCCGGCCCGGGTACCTTCACCCTGCTCACCGCTACCGGCCGCGGCGGCGTGCGCGGCGGCTACACCGCGCTGTTCGGGCTGCTGCTTGGCGACCAGATCCTGATGTGGCTGGCCGTGGCCGGTGTGGCCGCACTGCTCAAGGCCAACCCGCTGGTGTTCCACGCGGTGCAGTACCTGGGCGCCGCCTACCTGGTGTGGATCGGCATCGGCCTGCTGCGCCGGCCACGCCCCAGCGGCGAGGACGGCGGTGTCCGCCTGCAACCGGGCCATTACTTCCGCCAGGCGGTGCTGGTCAACCTGCTCAATCCCAAGGCGATCATCTTCTACATGGCCTTCCTGCCGTTGTTCATCGACCCGGCCCGCCACCAGGGCGTGGTGACGTTTGCGACCATGGCGGTGATCATCTTCGTCATGGGGCTGGCGTACTGCTCGGTGCTGATCGGGGTCGGCAACCTGTTGCGACGTAGGATTCTTCAGCATCCTCGCGTAGGACTTCTACTGAGACGCGTCGCCGGTGCAGTGCTGATCGGGTTTGGCGTGCGTCTCGGCGTCAGCGGCTGAAGCCCGCGCCACGTCAGGCGATGCGCGCGCGGGGCGAGGCCGTTGGCCCGTGCGCGGATAGGCAGCGTCATCCGAACAAATCTGTTCAATCAGTAACTTGAGATTCCCCGCAGTGCTCTTGCAGTGTCCAATCGGCGCCATCGCCTACGGCCGCTGTTACGGCGCCGGCGCCCCCGCGCAAGGAATCCATGCCCCCCGTGTACTTCGTACAGCACCTGGTCGGCCACACCGAACGCCTGCTCGGCATGGCCACCGGCCGCGTCGACCTGGCCCACCCGGCGGTCAGCCGCATCGTGGCCGGGTTGCAGCCGTTGGACCGTATCGACCTGCGCGCCTGCCGCTTTGACTGCCAGGCAAGCCTGGACATGGCCTTGCGCCGCCGCATCCGCGAGGCCGAGCAGGCCGCGCAGGGCTGGCGGGTGTTCGACGCGCAGGGCGTGTTGCGCTGCAAGCGGTTCCCCTGCGATGACCGCGTGGTGTTTCCCCACGGCTTGCCGGGCGACGCCGGCTGGCTGCGCACGCTGGTGGAGGTCACCGCCGGCGACATCGCCGGCTGAGTGAGGCCCGGCTCAGCGCGCGTCCAGCGCCTGGCGCAGGTGGTCGATGAACACCCGCAGCTTGGGCGCCATCTGCTCGCGCGCCGGGTAATACAGATGGAACCCGGCGAAGGGCTGCTGCCAGTCCTGCAGCACGCAACGCAGGTGCCCGGCAGCCACATCGTCGGCCACCACCGCCTCGAACGCCTGGCCCATGCCCAACCCCGCACGCACCGCCGCATGGATCAGCGCGGCATCGTTGAAGACCAGCCGGCCGGTCACCTCCACTTCAATATCGCGGCCGCCGCTGGTGAACTCCCAGGGCATCAACCGGCCGTTGCTGCGCCGATGCACGATGCAGGCGTGATCGACCAGGTCCGATGGGGTCTCGGGTTTCCCGTGGCGGGCGAAGTAGTCCGGCGTGGCCACCACCACCTGGCGCTCCAATGGACCAATCGGCACGGCGATCATGTCGCGCGCCAGGCACTCGCCCAGGCGGATGCCGGCGTCGAAGCCGCCAGCGACCAGATCGGCCAGTGCCGGTTCCACGAACAGTTCCACCTCCACCTGCGGGTACCGGGCCATGAACGAGGGCAGGTGTGGCAGCACCAGCAGCTCGGCGGCAATGCGCGGCACGTTGATGCGCAGCTTGCCCGCCGGCACCTCGCGCACGCTGTCCAGGTCAACGAAAGCGGCCTCGATCTGCGCAAGGCCATCGCGCACCCGTGCCAGGAAGCGCGCACCGTGTTCGGTCAGCCCTACCCGGCGCGTGGTCCGGTGCAGCAGGCGCACGCCCATGCTGGCTTCCAGCCCGCGCACGGTCTGCGACAAGGCTGACGGGGACACCCCCAGGTCGTCGGCGGCCCGGGTAAAGCTGGCGTGGTGGGCCACGCGGGCAAAGGCAACCACGGCGGACAACGGGGGCTGGGATGACATTGTGAAGCCTGCCTTCAAGGTCGATGTTGCGTACAACGGTTTATCCACATGGTACAGCGGAGCATGCTGTGTCTCGGCGCCGACCGGCGTCCCCTCCCCCTTCCGGAGCCCCCCATGCAAACCCGCACCCTTGGCCGCCACGGCCCCACCGTTTCCGCGCTCGGCCTGGGCTGCATGGGCATGAGCGCCTTCTACGGCGGGCGCGGCAGCGACGCTGACGCCACTGCGGTCATCCACCGCGCGCTGGAGCATGGCGTAACCCTGCTCGACACCGCTGACATGTACGGCCCGCACACCAACGAGGTGCTGGTCGGCAAGGCCATCGCCGGCCGCCGCGACCAGGTGTTCCTGGCCACCAAGTTCGGCATCAAGCTGGAACCCACCGACACCCGGGCACGCAGCGTGGACGGCCGCCCCGAGTACGTGATGGCCGCCTGCGAGGCCAGCCTGCAGCGGCTGGGCGTGGACCACATCGACCTGTATTACCAGCACCGCGTGGACGCCAGCGTGCCGATCGAAGACACCGTCGGCGCAATGGCGCGGCTGGTCGAACAGGGCAAGGTGCGTTTCCTCGGGCTGTCCGAGGCGGCGGCCGCCACCATCCGCCGAGCGCATGCGGTGCACCCGATCACCGCCGTGCAGACCGAATTCTCGCTGTGGTCGCGCGACCCGCAGACCAACGGTGTGCTCGATACCGTGCGCGCGCTGGGCATCGGCTTTGTGCCCTACTCGCCGCTGGGCCGTGGCTTCCTGACCGGCGCGATCCGCAGCCCGGCCGACTTCGACGCCGACGACTACCGCCGGCAGTCGCCGCGCTTCCAGGGCGACAATTTCGCGCGCAACCTGGCGCTGGTCGATGCGGTCACCGCGATGGCCCGGACCCGGGGCATCACGCCCGGGCAACTGGCGCTGGCCTGGGTGCTGGCCCAGGGCGAGGACCTGGTGCCGATCCCCGGCACCAAGCGATTGGCGTATCTGGAGGAAAACCTGGGCGCGTTGCAGGTGCAGCTGAGTACCGACGAGCTGGCCCGCATCGATGCGATCTTCCCGCCCAACGCCGCGGTCGGGCAACGCTATGCCGATGCGGCAATGGCCACGCTGGACCGCTGACCCGCCGAGGTCACCGAGGTCAACGGCAGATGGGCGACAATGGCGCGCCCATCTGCGGTGAGTGCCTGGATGCCCCAACACGATGACCTGCTCGCCCACGCCTGGGCGCAGCGCGAACAATCCCTCTACCCGTCCCTGCTGGGCGCGCTGGGTCCGGGGCTGTACCCGCTGGACGCGGCGTTGTTCTCCAGCGTGTTCGGCCAGGACCGTGTCGACCCGCGCTGGCTCACCATCGGCGTGTTCGAATGCCCACCCGCGCCGGACCGCCCCGGCTGGGCGTATGTGAGTTCGGGCCTGTCCAATCCCTGGGACCAGACCGACCCCGACCCGGACGGCGTATCCGGCCTGGGCATGGAATTCCTGCTGCAGACCACCGCGCGTGCGCCTTGGGCGTTGGCCCTGGTGCAGCGGTTCTGCGCCTACCAGCTGCTGCTGGCAGCCGGCCGCATGGGCGACCACGCGCCGCTGGACCTGTGGGACCGCATGCGCATCGGCGCGCCGATCGACAACGCCGACAGCCAGCTGCAGGCGCTGGTGTTCGCCCCGGCCGAGCACTTCGGCGACATCCAGACCCTGGCCAGCGGCCAGTTCCGCTTCCTGCAGATGCTGCCGCTGACCCTGGAAGAGCATGCCTTCGGCCAGCAGTACGACTTCGACACCGTGGTGGAGCAGTTGCAGGCCCAGCGCGCCGCGCCGGCGGTGGATGCCGGGCGCGGCAGCATCACGCTGCACCCGCCGGCATGAGGTGGCGGCTGGCCCTGCTGCCTGCCCTGCTGCTGGCAGTCGCGCCGGCCCAGGCCGATGAGATCCGCTGCCTGACGGGCGGCAACCGGGCGCAGATCCACCTGGCCTGGATGCTGCCGGCCGACGGCAAGCCGGTCAGCTTCGTGCGCTATGCCGGCAAGACCCAATGGCTGCGCCTGACCCGACTGCGCCAGGAAGGCACCGAACTGGCCGAGGGCCGCCCGTGGCAGTTCGATGCGGTGTGGGAGGAGCACCTGGACGGCAAGGTGGTCGGCCACTACGCGGTGTCCACCCAGGGCGCGCGCATCTACGCCTTCCAGTACACCAACGCGCGCAACGGTCGGCAGACCGACTTCAGCGAAGACCTTGGGGCCATGACAGAGACCGGCTGCCACTGGGAGTGACGTCGCGCCGTTGTGCTGTTTTCGTCACTGGCTGCCACTCAGGATTTACTTACGGCCTCCTGTGACGCCCGGCAGTAGTAATGCTGCACCGCATTGGGTAAAACTCGCAGACTAGTCATTAGCCGTCATTTACCGCGAGGTCCCATGTCATCGTTGCTCCGGCGCAAGTCCCTAGACCAAGTCACCGTCCATGAAGCCGGCAGGCGACTGGTCCCGACCCTGAGCTGGCCGCATCTGATCGCATTGGGCATCGGCGCCATCGTCGGCACCGGCATCTACACCCTGATCGGGGTCGGCGCCAACCTGGCCGGCCCGGCGGTACTGATCTCCTTCGCCATTGCCGGTGCGGTCTGCGCCTGTGCGGCGCTGTCCTACGCCGAGCTGGCCACGATGATGCCGGCGGCCGGCAGCGCCTACACCTACAGCTACGCCGCGCTGGGCGAAATGATCGCCTGGGTGGTGGGCTGGAGCCTGATCCTGGAGTACTCGCTGGTGGTGAGTACGGTGGCGGTGGGGTGGTCCGGCTACGCGGTCGGCTTCCTGCACGGCTGGGGCATCGAGCTGCCGTTGATGCTCACCGCCGGGCCGCACGTGGAAGGCGGCTTCATCAACCTGCCGGCGGTGCTGATCACTTTCGTGGTGGCCGCCATGCTGATGGCCGGCACCAAGGAAAGCGCCACCCTCAACGCGATCCTGGTGGTGGTCAAGATCATCGCGCTGACCGTGTTCGTGGCCATCGCCCTGCCGCACTTCGACACCGCGCACATGGAGCCGTTCATGCCGTTCGGCTTTGCCAAGTCGATCGGTCCCGGGGGCGTGGAGCAGGGGGTGATGGCCGCCGCGGCGATCATCTTCTTCGCCTTCTACGGCTTCGATGCGATTTCCACCGCCGCCGAGGAAACCAAGAAGCCCGACCGCGACCTGGCCATCGGCATCATCGGTTCGATGGTGGGCTGCACCATCATCTACGTGCTGGTGGCGCTGGCCGCCGTGGGCGCGATGAGCTACACCATCTTCGGCCAGAGCGCCGAGCCGCTGGCGCTGATCCTGCGCGAGCTGGGCAGCCCGGGCGCGGCCAAGTGGATCGGTGCGGCGGCGGTGATCGCTCTGCCGACCGTGCTGCTGGCCTTCCTGTATGGGCAGAGCCGCATCTTCTTTGTGATGTCGCGCGATGGCCTGCTGCCACGTGGGTTGTCCAAGGTCAGCGCGCGCACCGGTACGCCGGTGGCCACCACGCTGTTCACCGCCGTGCTGGTGGCTGCGTTGGCCGGCGTGGCACGCCTGGACGAAATTGCCGCGCTGGCCAACGCCGGCACCCTGGCCGCGTTCACTGCGGTGGGCCTGTGCCTGGTGGTGCTGCGCGTGCGTGAACCCGGCCGGCTGCGCAAGTTCCGCACCCCGCTGGCCTTCATCGTCGGCCCGCTGGCGGTGATCGGCTGCGTGTACCTGTTCTTCAGCCTGCCCAGCAAGACCCAGCTGTATTTCCTGGCCTGGAACGTGCTGGGTTTGATCGCCTACTTCGCCTATGGCCGTCGCCATGCGGTGATCAACAAGGCCTGATCGATGCGGTCGGTGCCGAGCCCCGGCACCGCCCGGTAGAGCCGAGCCATGCTCGGCTGCACCACGTCGCGGCTGCACGCGGCTGCGGCTGCACGTTGCCGTTGCCGAGCATGGCTCGGCACTACCCCGGTGGGATCAGATGCCGGATGGGATCAGGGCTTCG
>JAHREJ010000035.1 GCA_021733645.1 Bacillus subtilis subsp. subtilis
ACCACCTCAGGGTAATCCTGGTTCACCAATCCTGTTCCCATCCCAGCACCCCCTTCGAACACGTCGAAGCGAACATAGCCGGGGCGGGTCTCAGTTGATAAGACCGTTGCGACGGAGGCCCCCATGCCGAAGTGGGACAAGGGGACGCGGGTGAGCTCCGCTAAGGCAGGCAGCTTGCGCTTATCCACCTTTCCTGTCCTAAGCCAGCCGGACACGGCCTGTTCGGTGATTCCGAATGCGTCCGCCACCTCCTTTTGAGTGAGGTTCGCGGATGTGATTGCCGAGCGGATGGCAGCGGCCATGGATTGATTGTCAAGCATCGCTTGATTGTCCGTGCGTTCGGAAGAAATGCAATAAAGCGACGCTTGACTCAAAACTAAAGCGATGCTTAAGTAGCGGCATGAGCGCAATCAAATTAGCCATCGACCTCTACAAGCAGCCGCAGGCCGCCGTCGCGCGCGCTCTCGGCGTTTCGCCGCAAGCGGTGAACCAGTGGATTCACGAGGTGCGGCCGGTTCCGCCGCGACTCGCGATTCTCATCGAAGCCGCCACTGGCGTTTCTAGGCATGAGCTTCGCCCCGATGTGTTCGGCGAGGTTCCACAGCAGGCCGACCGCCAAGCGTTGGCGGCACTTGTCGACAGCCGTATGAGCAAGCGCGCGCTGCGTTCGAAGTTCGGTTTCAAGACGGACGCGCACCTGGCGATCGTGTTGAAGCTGCCGGCCGCTGACGTAGCGGCCTGGCCGGAAGAGCAGAGCGTCCCGGCGATCCCGCAGGTTCTGCAGCTGCTGGGCGTGCAGGAACAGCAGCCGGTCGCCCAAGAGGCACCGCACGACCCGGACGCTGACCGAATCATCAACGTGGAGGCTGCCTGACATGCGCGCGCCGAAGCTCCCGAGTTGGCTCTGCTCATTCCTGTGCGCAGGCCCCGTTGCGAAGTGTTCGGCCCTCGCGCCGGCATCCAGCGGGGACGCCGGTATCCAATGGACCATCACTGAAGAGCAGGTGAGGGAAGTCCAGGAATGGTGGCGCGCGGCATTAGCCGGCGCCACCGTTATGACGCCTGCCGAAGTCAGGTCCGCCGAAGATCTTGCTCCACGCGCTTCGACCAGTCCGCAATCGCCTGCTCGTTCGCTTCGTGTATTGCCGAGCGCAGAGGGTCCAGCACCTTCGCTGTGGCTGCGTCGCTTGCGGATACAGATGAGTAGCGGAGCCAAGCTGCGCGCATCGCGTCCGGGTCGGGATGCGACGCAATGAGTGCTCGAAGCACGCGGGACTGCGCAATCTGGCCTGCCTGCAAGCCCCTGATCGCTTCCGCGATCCCTTCGAATGCCATTTCCAATCCGTCTTCCATGTCGCCCTCCTTGCGGGCTGTGTTGTTCGCACTTCCAGCGTAACGCAAGGAGGGCGGCGCCCTCGATCCCTGAGTTGATGTTGTCCATGCCGCACATGGTGCGCCGCCTGGACCTGCCCCGAAACCTTGAAACACCGTCTTGCCCAAGGTGAACCCATGACCTGCCGTACTTCTTCGATTAACTGGCTCGACTGCCTCTACAACGCCGTGCGCAAGACGCCGGGTGGTGTGATCGAGGCTGCCAAATGGCTGACCGACCGCCGCGGCAGGTCCATGCATCCCGAGTCGCTGCGCGCCAAGCTCAACGGCACCGAAGGCGAGTCGGTGACCATCGAAATTGCCGAGCTGCTGACCGAGTGGATGCAGCAGAAGGCGGGGGGTAGCGAATACGCCCTGGAGTGGATGCAGGCCCTTGCCGGTCAATTCGGCATGGCGGTGGACCTGGTCCCACCGGCGCCGGAGGGCGGCTGGCCTGACGAAATTGCGGCCGTGCAGCTCAAGCTGTTGGAGATCACTACGCGGGTGGGCCGCCTCACCGGCACCGCAGTTGATGCGATCGGCGACCGGCATATCGACAGCGACGAAGCTGCGTTGATGGTCAGCGAGGCCCGCGCTCTGCGGACAATGACGCACCGTTTGGAGCGCAACGTGGCGCGCGCTGCAGCCAAGGGTCGGAAGACGGGGAGGGCGACCCGATGAGCCATCTGGCCCGAGCCACCGATATTTGCACCAGCCACGAGGCCGCCGCGCACGTGGTATCCAGCGGCCTGCAGGCGATCCAGCAGGACCGCGCCGCCGGCGCACTCAAGGCGCATCCGGGTCTGACCAGCATGGAGCTGGCCAAGGCCACCGGCCACGACCGCTACATGCTCGCCCGTCGCCTCCCTGAGCTGCTGGAAGACGGCCGCGCATGGCGTGGCCCGAAGAAGCCGTGCGAGGTCAGCGGCCGCAGCGCGTGCACCTGGTGGCCGGTTGCCCCGGGCGAGAACCTGACGCTGGTGATCTGACATGGCAGCACGAATGACTGGCATGGTGTTCGACAGGTATCCGGCGGGCGGCGGCGAGATGCTGCTGGCGCTCGCCCTGGCCGACCACGCCCATGACGATGGCACCCACATCTTCCCTTCGATCGCCAGCCTCGCGGTGAAGTCGCGGCAGTCGGAGCGCTCTGTGCAGTACCAGCTCCGCACGATGGAGCAGAGCGGATGGCTGGAGCTGGTCAACGCTGGCGGCGGTCGCATGTCCGGCTACAAGTCAGGCGGGCGCCCGCGCGAGTATCGGATCAGCCCGCGTTGGATCAAGGGTGAAGAGCTGTCCACCTCGAACGACGGTGACGCATGCGGCTCAGATTCAAAGGGTGCAGATTCTGCACCCTTTAAAAAGGGTGCAACCCAGCGTCGAAAAGGGTGCAAAACAGCGCAGAAAAGGGTGCAACCCAGCGTCGAAAAGGGTGCAACAGCTATTGCACCCGAACCAAAAGCAATCAAAAGCAACCAACAGCAACCCACACACAGCAGCGGTGTGAGCGAGCCGGGCGACGGTTCGATGACCACTTCGGAGATCGACGCGGCGCTGGCTGGATTCGGCGGCCTGCCCACCGGCCTTGACCGCGAGGTGCTAGCCCGGTTCACGCGGCATCGCGGTGCCTGCCGCCGTCCGCTGTCGATCCAGGCGTGGCTCCAGGTCCGCAACACGCTGCTCGGCTTGGCTGCCAACGGCCACGACATCAACGAATCCCTGCGGCAGACCATGGCCGCCGGCCTGGCCCTGCCTGTAATCCCCATCGCCAACCCCGCCAACGGAGCGACTCATGCGACCCCTCACCACGGTTCTGCCGACCACGTCACCCAGCTCCGGGAGCAGTACGAACGAGATCAGCACCAGCGACAGCATGGCGTTGGTGGCCACACTGGCGGCGCAGGAATCGTTGACGGCGAGTTCACCGTCCTCGACTGACCCGGACGCGCGCGCTGTGGCAGCCCTGTGGACGCTGTGGGAACGGATGGCCGCGATGTTCCCCGGGAAGTGGGCCAGAGCGAACGGGGCGGCCCCGGTGGCGCAGTCCGGCAAGCTGACTACGGCGATGGGATGAGTTCGTTCATTGATTACACGGGCGCGACCATGAGGGTGCTGGGAGAGCGTCATTCGCTTTCTGCCTGCGGTGACAATCCCCCCTCCAAGGCGTGTGTGAAATCTTCTTACTTCTATTTCTCTATGCCTTCGTCCTTGGCACCGCAGTGGGAGAGTGAGGGAGTAAATTTTGCGCTGGTGCGCCAGTGCGCGCTTTCGGCAGGCGCCCAAACGGTGTCCTCATATGTGATCAGGTCGCCACAGGCTGGGAAGGTGCTGACGTTCTATGTAGCCCGTTCCGGAGGGTTGTTGGGTTGGGAAATCGCATACCCCGATGGAAAGTATCGGTACTTCAAGGAAGGTATGCGGGCTGAATCCTGCGCTCATGATCACATCGACCATCAGGTGGATTGAGCGCACCAGCGGACGCGTGAAAGGACTCGGAAACGCACATGTGCCTCTGTCCGATGAGAACATGGCGGTGTCTGCGGCGATGGTTACGGGAAAGAGTGCAGGGTGCTTGGTTGGATGCGCTCATTAGCGTTTGATGGGGCGAAGTGGCCCGCGGAGGATGCCTCGTCATGGCCGAGGAGTGGTGGCACTTTCACGTATACCCATACGGAAGCGGTCATGGCCTGGAGTCTGGAACTGGATACGGTCAGGCCGTTGCTACCCCCGCCGCACCCGCGCCAACGCCAGATAGATCGCCGGCGTCGTATACAACGTCAACCACTGGCTCACCAGCAACCCACCTACGATCGCAATGCCCAACGGCTGGCGCATCTCCCAGCCCTCGCCGGTGGCCAACATCAACGGCAGCGTACCCAGCAACGCGGCCACGCTGGTCATCAGGATCGGGCGGAAGCGCAGCCGTGCCGCTTCACAGATGGCGTCATACGACGACAACCCGCGCTCGCGTTCGGCCGACAGCGCGAAGTCGATCATCAGGATGGTGTTCTTCATCACCACGCCCACCAGCAGGAACAGCCCCAGCAGCGAGATGAGGTTCAATTCGTTGCCGAAGGCCATCAGCGCCAGCAGTGCCCCCACGCCGGCCGAGGGCAGGGTGGACAGGATCGCCAGCGGCTGCACGAAGCTCTCGTACAGCACGCCCAGCACCAGGTACACCGCCAGCATCGCACCCACGATCAGCCACAGCTGGCGCTCGCGCAGTTTGGAAAAGCCACCGGCCTCCCCACTCAGCTTGGCCTGCACATGGCTGGGCAGCATGATGCCCGCCGTGGCGCGGTCCACGGCTTTCACCGCCTGGTCCAGGGTTACGCCCGGCGCCAGCGCGAACTCGATCCACACCGAGGCGAACTGCTGGCTGTGGTAGATGCGGTCAGGTGCCATGCCGTAGGACCAGCTGGCAATCGAGGACAACGGCAGCCGCTGGCCGTCCTTGCCGATCACGTGGATCTGGTCCAGCGTAGACGGGTCCTGGGTGTAGCGCGGGTCCAGTTCCATCACCACGCGGTACTGGTTGAGCGTGTCGTACAGCGTGGCCACCTGGCGCTGGCTGAAGGCGTTGTTGAGCACCGAGGCGATCATGCGCATGTCCACGCCCAGCCGCGCGGCGGCGTCGCGGTCGATGTCCAGCACCACCTGGCGCATGCCTTCGTCGCCCTTGGATTCCACGTCCACCAGCTCGGGCAGGGCACGCAGTGCATCGGCCACCTTGGGCGCCCACTGCCGCAGCGGTTCCAGCTCGCCGGACAGCAGCTGGAACTCGTACTGGCCGCTGTCGCCGCTGCCTTCCAGCTTGATGTCCTGGTCCACCCACAGGAACAGGCCGCCGCCGGGAATCTTCGGCAGGTTGCGGCGCAGGCGGTCGATCACCTGCTGGCTGGATACTTTGCGCTCGGCCAGCGGTTTCATCTTGATCATGATGAAGGCGTTGTTGACCCCGCTGCGCCCGCCGATGTAGCCGATGATGTCGCTGATCGCCGGGTCGGCCAGCAGCAGCTTCCGATACGCATCGATCTTGGGCTGCATCACCTGGAACGACAGACCATCGTCGCCGCGCGCGAAGCCACGCAGCTGCGCGGTGTCCTGCTTGGGCACGATGCCCTTGGGCACCTGTTGGAACAACCACACGTTCAGGCCGACCACGCCGACGAACAGCAGCAGCGGCAGCGCGAGCCAGCGCAGGATCTTCTGCAGGCTGGCCACGTAGCCGTCGCGCAGCCGCTCGAACAGCGCCGTACCGCCGCGTTGCAGCGCGTTTCCCACGCCCGGCCGCTGCCGCCCCAGCAGGCGCGCGCACAGCATCGGGGTCAGGCTCAGCGACACCAGCAGCGACACGCCCATCGCCGCCACCAAGGTCAGCGAGAACTCGCGGAACAGCTTCTCCACGAAGTCGTCCAGGAACAGGATCGACACGAACACCACCGCCAGTGCGATGTTCATCGACAACAGCGTGGCCCCCACTTCACCGGCGCCGCGCAGGGCCGCGTCCATCGGCGACGCGCCGTTCTCGCGATGGCGGGCGATGTTCTCCAGCACCACGATGGCATCGTCCACCACCAGTACCGCGGCCACGATCAGCGCCATCAGCGACAGCGTGTTGAGTGAGAAGCCGAGCAGCGCGATCACCGCCAGCGCGCCCAGCAGCGACACCGGAATGGCCAGCGTAGGCACCAGCGCCGCGCGCCAGTGGCCCAGGAAGGCCAGCACCACCAGCACCACCAGGGCGATGGCCAGCAGCAGGGTCAGTTCGGCCTCGCGCAGGGTGGCGCGGATCACCGGCGAGCGGTCCATCACCACCTGCATGTCGATGCTGGCCGGCAGCAATGCCTGCAGGGTGTCCATCTGCGCGTTGATCGCGTCGACGGTGTCGATGATGTTGGCGTCCGGCTGGCGGCTGACGATCAGCAGCACCGCTGGGCGTTCGTTGTGGAAGCCGCTGGCGTAGCGGTCTTCCACGCCTTCGCTCACCGTGGCCACGTCCTGCAGGTGCACCGGGCGGCCCTCGCGCAGGGCGATGATCAGGTCGCGGTACTCGGCGGCCGTGCGCAGCTGCAGGCTGGCCTCCAGCTGCCACTGCTGGCTCTGGCTGGCCACGTTGCCCAGCGGCTTGAGCGCGTTGGCATTACGGATCGCCGCGGCCACGTCATCCAGCGCGATGCGCTGCTGGTTGAGCGCGTTGGGGTCCAGCGACACCCGCACCGCCGGCAGCGAACTGCCGCCCACCTGCACCTGGCCCACACCGGGAATCTGCGCCAGCTTCTGCGCGATCACGGTGGAGGCCACATCGAAGATCTGCCCGGGCGAGAGGCTGTCCGAACTCAGCGCCAGCGCCAGGATCGGGGCCTGCGACGGGTTGACCTTGTTGTACCGGGGCATGCCCGGCATTCCGCTGGGCAGCTGCGCGCGGGCGGCGTTGATGGCCGCCTGCACGTCGCGCGCGGCGCTGTCCACGTCGCGGCCGAGCTCGAACTGCAGTTCGATCTGGGTAGAGCCCTGGGTGCTGGCCGAATCGATCCGGCTCAGTCCCGGAATCGTGCCCAGCGCCCGTTCCAGCGGCGTGGCCACATTGGCCGCCATCGATTCCGGGCTGGCCCCGGGCAGGCTGGCGCTCACATTGATGGCCGGGTAGTCCACCTGCGGCAACGGCGCTACCGGCAGCAGCCGCAGGCCCAGCAGGCCGGCCAGCACCACCGCCACCGACAGCAGCAGGGTGGCCACCGGGTGCTGCACGAACCAGCCGATCGCCCGCGACAACGGGCTCACGCGGTGGCCTCGGCCGCATCGTCGCCCACCGCCACCGGGCGCTGCCGGAAGCGGTCGAAGAACAGGTAGATCACCGGCGTGGTGAACAGGGTGAGCACCTGGCTGACGATCAACCCGCCCACCATCACCACGCCCAACGGCTGGCGCAGTTCCGCGCCCGAGCCGCTGGCGAACATCAGCGGAATCGCGCCGAACAGCGCGGCCAGCGTGGTCATCAGGATGGGGCGGAAGCGCAGCAGCGCGGCCTGGTGGATCGCCTGGCGTGGCGCCATGCCGGACTCGCGCTCGGCCTCCAGCGCGAAGTCGATCATCATGATCGCGTTCTTCTTCACCAACCCGATCAGCAGCACGATGCCGATCACCGCGATCAGGTCCAGGCTGCGCCCGCTCAGCAGCAGCGCCAGCAGCGCGCCCACGGTGGCCGAGGGCAGGGTGGAGAGGATGGTGATGGGGTGGATGAAACTCTCATACAGCACGCCCAGTACCAGGTACATCACCACCACCGCGGCCAGCACCAGCCACAGCGTGCTCGACAGCGAGGCGCGGAACGCATCGGCCGCACCCTGCAGGCGCAGTTCCACCCCGGTGGGCAGGCCGATCGCCGCGCGTGCGCCTTCGATTGCCTCCACTGCTTCGCCCAGCGACGCACCGCGCGCCAGGTTGAACGAGAACGTCACCGCCGGGAACTGGCCCACGTGGTTGATCAACAGGTGTGCCGGGCGCTGTTCGATGCGCGCGATGCCGCCCAGCGGCACCTGCTTGCCGTCCGGCCCGGTCACGTGCAGGCGCGCGATGGCGTCCGGCCCGAACGCCACGTCCGGGCGCGCTTCGAGTACCACGCGGTACTGGTTGGCCTGGGTGAAGATGGTGGAGATCTGGCGCTGCCCGAACGCGTCGTACAGTGCATCGGCCACCGCATCCACGCCGATGCCCAGGCGCGCGGCGGCCACCCGGTCGATCAGCACGTGTGCCTGCAGGCCCTGGTCCTGCAGGTCGCTGGCCACGTCGGCGAGCGCGCCGGACTGTTGCAGGTGGGCCAGCAGCGTCGGTGTCCACTGGGCAAGCTGGTCGCTGTCCGGGCTGGTCAGGGTGAACTGGTACTGGGTGCGGCTGATGCGGTCCTCGATGCCCAGCTCCTGCACCGGCTGCAGGTACAGTTTGATGCCCGGCACGTGCGCCACGCGCTGTTGCAGCCGCGCGATGATCGCCTGCGCATCGCTGCTGCGCTGCGCATGGGGTTTGAGCTCGATCAGCAACCGGCCGCTGTTGAGGGTGGCGTTGTTGCCGTCCACACCAATGAACGAAGACAGGCTGGCCACATCCTCATCGTCCAGCAACGCGGCCGCAAGGACCTGCTGGCGCTGCGCCATCGCCTGGAACGAGACCGACTGCGGCGCCTCGCTGATGCCCTGGATCAGGCCGGCGTCCTGCACCGGGAAGAAGCCCTTGGGCACCCACACATACAGCGCGGCGGTGAGCAGCAGCGTGGCCACGGTGGCGCCCAGCATCAGCGGCTGGCGCTGCAGCACCCACTGCAGCTGGCGGTCGTAGAGCGCCACCACGCGGTCGAACGGGTCGCCCTGCTGCGACGATTCGCGGCCATCGGCATCGCGGCGGGTGGCATGGCCGGCCTTGAGCAGGCGCGCGCACATCATCGGGGTAAGGGTGAGCGATACCAGCAGCGAGATGCCGATGGCCACCGCCAACGTGATCGCAAATTCGTGGAACAGCTTGCCCACTACGTCGGCCATGAACAGCAGCGGGATCAGTACCGCGATCAGCGACAGGGTCAGCGAGATCAGGGTGAAGCCGATCTGCCGGGCCCCCTTCAGCGCCGCCTGCATCGGCGTGGCACCACGTTCCAGGTGGCGTGCGATGTTCTCCAGCATCACGATGGCATCGTCGACCACGAAGCCGGTGGCGATGGTGAGCGCCATCAGGGTGAGGTTGTTGAGCGAGAACCCGGCCAGCAACATCACCCCGAAGGTGCCCACCAGCGACAGCGGCACCGCGATGCTGGGAATGAGCGTGGCCGGCAGGTTGCGCAGGAACACGAAGGTGACCATCACCACCAGCGCGATGGCGATCAGCAGTTCGTGCTGCACGCCGCGGATGGAGGCGCGGATGGATTCGGTACGGTCGCTCAGTACGGCCACGTCCACGCCCTTGGGCAGCGAGGCCTGCAGTTGCGGCAGCAGCGCCCGCACCTGGTCCACCACCGCGATCACGTTGGCGCCGGGCTGGCGCTGGATGTTGACCAGCACCGCCGGGGTGGTGCCCGACCAGGCGGCCAATTGGCGGTTCTCGGCGCCGTCTTCAATGCTGGCCACATCGCCCAGGCGCAGTGGTGCGCCATCCTTGTAGGCCAGGATCAAGGCGCGGTACTCGGCCACTGAACGCATCTGGTCGTTGGCGTCCAGCATGATCGCGCGGGTGGGGCCGTCGAAGCTGCCCTTGGGCATGTTCACGTTGGCCGCGCCGATCGCGGTGCGGATGCTGGCCATGCTCAGACCGTTGGCGGCCAGCGCCGCCGCATTGACCTGGATGCGCACCGCCGGGCGCTGCCCGCCGGCCAGGCTGACCAGGCCCACGCCGGGCAGCTGCGACAGGCGTTGGGCCATGCGCGTATCCACCAGGTCGTGCACCTGCGGCAGCGACCAGCCCTGCGAGGTGACCGCCAGGGTCAGGATCGGGGTGTCGGCCGGGTTGACCTTGCGGTACACCGGCGGCACCGGCAGGTCGTCGGGCAGGAAGCTGTCGGCGGCGTTGATGGCCGCCTGCACTTCCTGTTCGGCCACGCCCAGGGCGACCTCCAGTGAGAACTGCAGGGTGATCACCGAGGCCCCGCCGGAGCTGGTGGAGGACATCTGCTTCAGCCCGGGAATCTGCCCGAGCTGGCGCTCCAACGGCGCGGTCACCGCGCTGGTGGTTACCCCGGGGCTGGCGCCCGGGTACAGCGTGGTGACCTGGATGATCGGGTAGTCCACCTGCGGCAGCGCCGCCACCGGCAGCAGCCGGTAGGCCAGGATGCCGGACAGCAGCAGCGCCACCATCAGCAGCGTGGTCGCTACCGGGCGCTCGATGAAAGGCCGCGACAGGTTCATGCGCCGGTCCGCGGCGGCTCCTGGGTCACCACCTCCACCTGGGCGCCTTCGCGCAGGCCGTCGATGCCTTCCACCACCACCCGTTCGCCGGCCTTGAGACCCTCGCGCACGCTGATGCGCTCGCCATCGGCCGGGCCCAGCACCACGTTGCGCAGGCGCGAGGTGTTGTCCGGGGCGATCACATACACGTAGCTGCCCTTGCTGCCGAACTGCACGGCCGCGTTGGGAATCACCACCGCGTCGCTGCTGCTCACCTGCAAGCGGATGTTGACGAACTGGTTGGGAAACAGCGCCTCATCGCTATTGGCGAACTGCGCACGCAGTTTCAGCGTGCCGGTGGCGGTATCGATGCGGTTGTCCAGGCTGGACAGCACCCCGCTGCCCAACGCGCTGCGTTCTTGGCGATCCCAGGCTTCCACCACCAGTTGTGGGCTGGTGCGCACGGCGGCCACCACTGCCGGCAGGTCCGGCTCGGGCACGGTGAACAGCACGCTGATCGGGGTGGTCTGGGTGATGGTGGCCAGCGGCTCGGTGTCACCGCTGCGCACCAGGTTGCCCACGTCCACGTTGCGCAGGCCCATGCGCCCGGCCACCGGTGCGGTGATGCGGGTGTACTGCAGCTGCAGGCGCGCTTCATCCACCGCGGCCTGATCGGTCTGGCGCCGGCCCTGCAGCTGGCGCACCTTGCTCTGCTGGTCGCTCAGGTCCTGGGCCGACACGAAGTGCCTGGCCTGCAGTTCGCTGTAGCGGGTGAGCTGGGTCTGCGCGTTGTCCAGTTCGGCCAGGTTCTGCTGCTGGGTGCCCAGCGCGCGTGCCAGCGCCACCTGGTAGGGGCGCGGGTCGATCTCGGCGATGAGCTCGCCGGCCTTGACGTGTTCGCCCTCGCGGAACGACAACCGCAGCAGTTCGCCATCCACGCGGCTGCGCAGGCTCACCGTGTGCAGCGGGGTCACCGTTCCGAGTGCCTTCAGGCGCACCACCAGGTCTTCGCGCACCACCGTGGCCACGCGCACCGGGGTGGCGTTGGCGGCGGGCGTGACTTCCGCCGCCGGTGCCGGCGACAGTACCCGCCAGGCAATCACGGCGGCAGCCAGCACGGCCACGATCAACAGCGGTTTGAACAGACGACGGGTAGGCGAGGGCAGCGGGGCAGACATGGGCATCCTGCGCGTCCACCCAGCGGCGAACGCGTCCATGAGTAACCGGCCCGTGGGGGCAGGCGAGGCGAAGTGGGGGTTGTCTGGCGGGGCCGCTGGTCGAATGCCGCAGCGTGGCTGGATACCGACCCGGGAGGGGCGGGGGCGTCATGGTACCGCGTGCGGGTGGCTGCGCTCACATGACCTTGGTCATGGGGAGGTGCAATGAGCGTTCCGTTCAATGCACCTCGTCGCGGTACACGAACTTGGGCATTTCCCACTTGAAATGGATCGCCAGCAGGCGCAGCGCGAAGCCGCCGCCCAGGCACCACAGTGTGGCCGCGTTGAGCGACACGCCCAGTTCCAGCAGGCCCAGGTAGGCCGCGCCGGTAAACAGGGTGATCACCGCGTACAGCTCTTTCTGGAAGATCAGCGGCACCTCGTTGCACAGCACATCACGCAGCACCCCGCCGAAGGCGCCGGTCAACATGCCCGAGATCAGCACGATCGGCGCGGCGTGGCCGGCATCGCGCGCCACCGCGCAGCCAATCAGGGTGAAACAGATCAGCCCCAGCCCATCCAGTACCAGGAAGGTGCGCCGGAAATGGTGCATCCAGCGCGCAAGCCAGGTGGCGATCAACGCCGCGCAGATGGTGAAGCCCAGGTACTCGGGATGCTTCACCCAGCCCAGCGGGTAGTGGCCCAGCACGATGTCGCGCAGCGAGCCGCCGCCGAGTGCGGTGACACAGGCAATGATGACCACGCCGAACAGGTCCATGCGCCGCCGTCCGGCCGACAGCGCGCCGGTCATGGCTTCGGCGGAAATGGCGATGAGGTAGATCAGGGAGAGCAGCATGGGGGAGGCTCCAGGTACGTCGGGCGGGAGCGGAACACGCACATCGCACGCCAGCGCGGGGCACTGTCGTGAGGGTGGAATTCCGTTGCCGCTCCCGCTGTCCTTTTGCCTGAGAGTTCGGTGGCCAAGGCCACGTGCCCCTTCGGCGGGTCATTGAAGACCTCTCTCCAGATCGGCGTGCTGGATGCATGGTTGGTGGCGTAGCACGCCACCGGCCTGAGCGATTATGGGAGCCTGCGCCTTCGGCGGGTGCCAGCCTGGCACCTCTCTCCTGCATCCGGAGCGGATTCTAGCAGCCGTCGGGCGCTCTCCGGTGGATAATCCCGGTATGCCCGCTGAACCCGCCCCCTGGTACGTGTACCTGCTGGAATGCCGCAACGGCAGTTACTACGCTGGCATCAGCAACGACGTGGACGCCCGCTTCCAGGCCCATCTGGCCGGCAAGGGCGCCAAGTACACGCGCGCCCATCCGCCGGTGCGGGTGCTGGCCATGCGCGCCTACCCGGACCGGGCGGCCGCCTCGAAGGCCGAATGGCAGCTCAAGCGCCAGCCGCGGGCACGCAAACTGGCGTGGTTGGACGATAGCCCGTAGGGCCGGGCCCTGCCCGGCTGCGCGTGACGCTGGCTCGCCGTCACGCCGTAGGCCACAATCAGCAGGACGACCAGGAGGGAACCAGGATGTTCGATCTCCAACGAAAGCCGCTCACAGGAATGCGCACGACGTGGTTCCTATCGATGCCCACGCTGCTGTTGTTCGCGCTGGTGATCGCCGCGCCCGCATCGGCAGCCAGGCCAGCGAACGCACTGCGTCATGGCCAGATAGCCCCGGCCGAATCCTTCCGCGCCACGTACGGCCCCGATGACATGGCGGCCGCGCGCATTCCGCTCGACCCGGCCAACGTGCCCGCCGACCTTCGTGGCCTTGTGCCGCTGGCCCAATACTGGGGCATCCGCGATGACGTTCTCCGCGAGGGGATGCAGGCGGCGGAAAGCCAGGCGAAGAAGAAGGCGATGGCCGACACGGTGAACCCGCACAATTCGGCGATCACCGCCTGGCTGGACAGCCTGCCGGCGGGCGAGCCGATGGGCGAGGAGGCCGCCGCTTTCATGTACATGCAGCTGGGCCTGACCGAAATGAAGCTGTTCGGCGAGGAATGAGCTGCGCCACTTACCCGAGGGAAACCCTGCGATGACCCCGCTTGCCCTGTTGCTCGCCCTTGCCGGCGCTACTACACCTGCTGCCCCTGTCATTGATCCCGCCACGCGTGCCGCGATCCAAGCCACCTGCCTGGACTACGTGGACGGCCAGCTCGAAGGCGACCCGGCCCGCGTGGCACGCTCGCTGCACCCGGACCTGGCCAAGCGCGCGATCCTGGGCGACACGCCGGACGAACGCCTGGGCCTGCGCCGGATGTCGAAGGAAGAGCTGGTGGAACTCACCCGCCAGGGCGCGTTGAAAACCCCGAAGGACCAGTGGAACCGCAGCTGCACGGTGCTCGACGTCACCGGCAACGCCGCCTCGGTGCGGCTGGAAACGCCGTGGTTCGTGGACTATTTCCACATGGGCCGGTTCGGCGAGCGCTGGATCATCGTCAACGCGCTGTGGTACAGCAAGCCCAGGACGGTAGCGAAGTAAGCGCGATGCCCGCCGACGGAGATACGGGATTCGATCCGGACCCGACGCGGTCGCTGCAGATCTGCGCGCTGCCCGGCGAACAGGGCCAGGGCGCAATGGTTGCGCCATCAACGGCAGGCCCCCATTGCACTGGCATTGGATGGCCTAGAATCAGTGGTAGTTTCCCGGGTTACCGCACGTCACCATGAACAAGGAACGCACATGACCGACACCGCCAACCAGCGACAGGCGCAGGCCCTGGCCGCCATCAAGCAGGCCCTCGGTACCGAAGCTGCAGAAGACAGCATCGACCTGTTTGCCAACCACCATCGCGATGAACTCCCGGCCAGCTACTGGACCGAGCAACTTGGCCAGGCCGCGCCAGACAATCCCAGCATCATCGGCCTGCTTCAGTTCAAATCGGCGTGGGGTGAAAACGAGCTGGAATACGTTGATTTCACCCTGCCGGGCGAGATCACCGACTACCTGCTATCGGTTCACTTCGATGAAGCCGGCCAGATCGACAGCATTTCGATGGAGAGCTGATCGGTTGCCGCACACGGCGCGTGGCGGCTAACGCGGCGGCAGCACGAACACCAGCACCCCGCACACCAGCAGAATGCCCAGCAGCACCCAGCGCAATCCCGCCGGTGGCAGCACACCGAACAGGCGTACGTCCTGCCCGTCGAAGCGGTAGCCGCACGTCGGGCAGCGCACTTCCATCTGCACAGTGCGTGGGGTGATGGCATTGAAGAACATCGGCACGCCACTGCGGAACAGCGCCTTGCGCGAATCGAACGTGGCCGCGCAGCGCGGGCAGGTCTCCCGGTTGCTCATGCGGCGGGGTCCTTGCGGGTATCTTCCGGCGGTTTCGGCCGCCGGTCTTCGCGGTCATCGCCGAAGATGATCCGCGCGCTGCGCTGGTAGCTCCAGTACGCCACCGCCCAGTTCAGCAGCACCACCATGCGGTTGCGGAAGCCGATCAGGAAGAACACGTGCGCGGCCAGCCAGAACCACCAGGCCAGCACGCCGGACAACTGCAGCCGGCCCAGGTGCACGATCGCGGCCATGCGCCCGATCGTGGCCAGGTTGCCGAAGTCCTGATACTTGAAGGGTCCCGGCGCGGGTTGGTTGTCCAGCCGCGCGCGGATGATGGCGGCCACGTGCTTGCCCATCTGCTTGGCCGCCGGGGCCACGCCCGGTACCGGCTTGCCATCGGCCTGCTGCAGTGCGGCCAGGTCGCCGGCCACGAAGATCTCCGGGTGGTCGGCCACGGTCAGGTCCGGCTGTACCGGCACGCGCCCGGCACGGTCCAGCGGCACCTCCAGCGTGCGGGCCAGCGGCGAGGCGGCCACCCCCGCGGCCCACACCACGGTACGCGCCGCCACGAACTGGTTGCCCAGCTGGAAGCCGTCGCCATTGATGTCGCTCACCGGGGTGCCGGTGAGCACTTCCACGCCCAGTTTTTCCAGCTGGCGGCGCGCCTTCAGCGAGAGCACTTCGGGGAAGGTGGAGAGTACGCGTGGGCCGGCTTCCACCAGCCGCACCGTGGCACTGGCCGGGTCGATGTGGCGGAACTCGTTGCGCAGCGTATGCCGGGCGATCTCGGCCAGGGTGCCGGCCAGCTCCACGCCGGTGGGGCCACCGCCGACCACCGCAAAACTCAGCCACGCCGCCTTGCGTACCGGATCGGGTTCGGCCTCGGCGCGCTCGAAGGCCAGCAGCAGCTTGCGGCGCAGCGCGATCGCATCGTCCAGCGTCTTCAGGCCGGGCGCATCGGCGGCCCATTCGTCGTGGCCGAAGTAGGCATGGGTGGCACCGGTGCACAGCATCAACGTGTCATAGCCCAGCTGGCTGCCATCGGCCAGGGTGATCTGCCGGGCCTGCTTGTCGATGCAGGTCACTTCGCCCAGGCGCACTTCCACGTTGCGCTGGTCGCCCAGGATATGTCGCAGCGGTGCGGCGATATCCGGTGCAGACAGGCCGGCGGTGGCCACCTGGTACAGCAGGGGCTGGAACAGGTGGTGGTTGCGGCGGTCCACCAGGGTGATGCGCAGGCGCGCACTGGCCAAGGCGCGGGTGGCCCACAGGCCGGCGAAACCGCCACCGATGATGACCAGGTGGGGCAGGGTATCGCGGGTCATGCAAAGACTCCTTGGCGGGGGCCGGCCTTCCGGCACCATGAGTACGTAGTCGACGCGTCATATGGTCGCATGTGAAGCACCCCGTTCACATGGATCACAGATACTGGGTTCAGGGGCCGTCACGCTGGCCGGCGGCCGTTTCTACCCCGCTGTGGAGACTGAGATGACCGAACCGGAAAAGCGCATCGCGCTGCTGATCGATGCCGACAACGCGCCGTCCTCGAAGATCGACGTGGTGCTGGCCGAAGTGGCGCGCTACGGCGTGGCCAACGTCCGCCGCGCATACGGCAACTGGAAGAGCCCATCGCTGAAAGGCTGGGAATCGGTGCTGCATGCCTACGCGATCCGTCCGATCCAGCAGTTCGCCTACAGCCGCGGCAAGAATGCCTCGGACATGGCGATGGTGATCGATGCGATGGACCTGCTGTACGCGCGCAACCTGGATGGTTTCGCGATCGTCTCCAGCGATGCCGACTTCACCCCGCTGGTGATGCGCCTGCTTACCGACGGGGTCAAGGTGTATGGCTTCGGCGAAAAGAAGACCCCCGAGCCGTTCGTCAATGCCTGCTCCAAGTTCACCTATCTGGAAGCACTCGGCCAGGACCTGGCTGCCGACCAGGAGGTGGAGCATGACAACGAGGAAACCCGACCGCGCAAGAGTGGCCCGGAGCTGCGCAGTGACACCCGCCTGGTGCAGATGCTGCGCAGTGCGGTGGCCTCGGCCGAAGCCGACGATGGGTGGTCGCACCTGGGGCCGGTGGGGAGCCAGATCGGCAACCAGGCGTCGTTCGATTCACGCAACTACGGTTATGGCAAGCTCAGCGAACTGCTCGCCGCGACCGGGCTGTTCGAGATGAAGAAGGACGGCAAGTCCACCTACGTGCGCGCGCTGCCGAAGAAAAGCGCGGCCAAGACGGCCAAGTAACCGCGCCGAACGGGTTACAGTTTGCGCGCGGTGGCGTGCTGGTAGCCCTCAAGGAAGCCGCGGCCGAAATCCTGCAGCGTGCCGAATGACATCAGTACCAGGGCGGCGGCAAGCATCAGGTTGCGATGGTTGCGGCGGTAGCCCACCACCAGCAGTACCACACCCAGGCACAGCAGGCTGATCTCGAGAATCTGCGCGAACATTGCATTTCATCCATGAGGTGACGGCCACGCCGCCGATCGGCGTATCGTAGCGCCACCGCGTGGCCGTGTGGCGCGGTTTTCGTCCGAACCGGGAAACCAACCATGCTGAAAATCTGGGGCCGCCACAATTCAAGCAACGTGCGCAAAGTGCTGTGGTGCGCCGAGGAGATCGGTGTGCCGTACGAGTCGATCCAGGTCGGCGGTGCTTTTGGCGGCACGCAATCGGCAGACTACCGCGCGATGAACCCGAACGGCCTGGTGCCGGCGATCGAAGACCACGGGTTGCCGTTGTGGGAATCCAACACCATCGTGCGCTACCTGGCGGCGCGCTATGCGTTGGGCACGCTGTACCCCGAAGACGTGGTGGCGCGCGCGCAGTCGGAGAAGTGGATGGACTGGACCACCTCCACGTTTTCCGGCAGTTTCCGCGACCTGTTCTGGGGCACCCTGCGCACCGCCCCGGCCGATCGCGATGAGGCGCGCATTACCGCCGCGCTGGTGCGTTCGGGCGAACTGCTGGCCTTGGCCGATGACGCGCTCTCGCGGCAGCCGTGGCTGTCTGGCGATGACTTTGCGATGGGCGACATTCCGCTGGGTGCGTTCATCTATGCCTGGTTCGAAATGCCGATCCAGCGCCCGCAGTTGCCGCACCTGGCCGCGTGGTACGAACGCCTCAAGGAGCGCCCGGCGTACCAGCGAGGGGTGATGACCGCCTTGACCTGACAGGCGTACCGACCGATGGATCTGTATTGAAGCGCAGACTTCAGTACAGATCCGTTGGATCCACGTCCAACGACCAGCGCACCTTGCGCGCCTGCGGCAGACCGTGGATCTGCGGGGTGACCAGGTCCAGCACGCCGTGCAGCGGCCGGCGTGCCGGTGCTGACAACAACAGCTGCGTGCGCTGGTAACCGGCACGGCGCGGCATCGGCGCCGGCATCGGGCCGTAACGCTCGACGGCGGCATCTTCGGGAATCAACCCGCGGACCGCACTGAGCATCGCGTTGGCATGCTCCACCTGCTGCGATTCGGCACGCAGCAGCGCCAGGTGTGCGAACGGGGGAAACCCGGCGGCCTCGCGCTGCTGCAGTTCAGCGTCGGCGAAGGCGTGGTAGCCGCCATTGACCAGCGTTTCCAGCAAGGGATGCCCGGGGTGGTGGGTCTGCAGCCACACCTCGCCAGGATCGGTGGCGCGGCCGGCGCGCCCGGCCACCTGGATCAACTGCTGGGCCAGCTTCTCGCTGGCGCGGAAGTCGGCCGAGAACAGGCCTTCATCAATGCCCACCACCACCACCAGCGTCAGCTTGGGCAGGTCATGGCCCTTGGCCAGGATCTGCGTACCCACCAGGATGCCGGCGCGGTCGCCGAGGCTGGCCAGCTGGGTCTCCAGCGCATCGCGGCGATGGGTGGTGCTGCGGTCGATGCGGATCACCGGGTAGTCGGCAAAGGCCTGTACCAGATGCTCTTCCAGCCGCTCGGTGCCGATGCCCTGCGGCTGCAGCGCCAGGCTGCCGCAGTCCGGGCAGGCCAGCGGCGCGGTCTGGCGTGCACCGCAGTGGTGGCACTGCAGGCGGCGTCCGCCGGCATGCACGGTCATCGGCGCATCGCAGCGCTGGCACGGCGCGGTCCAGCCGCAGTCGTGGCACAGCAGCACGGGCGCATAGCCACGGCGGTTCTTGAACACCAGCACCTGGTGCCCGGCCTGCAGGTGCTCGGCAATGCCCTGCAGCACCTCTGGCGACAGGCCATCGCGCAGCGGCCGCTTGCGCACATCCAGCACGCGCACGCGCGGCGGGCGCGCATTGCCGGCACGCACTTTCAGGCGCAGGTGTGCGTAGCGGCCGGCCTGCGCGTTGTACAGCGACTCCAATGAGGGCGTCGCGCTGCCCAGCACCACCGGCACGTCCAGTGCCTTGCCCCGTACCAGGGCGAAATCGCGGGCGTGGTAGCGGATGCCATCCTGCTGCTTGTAACTGCCATCGTGTTCTTCATCCACCACGATCAACCCGGCATTGGGCAGCGGGGTGAAGATCGCCGAGCGCGTGCCAACGATCACCTGCGCTTCGCCGCGCGCGGCAGCGGCCCATACCCGCGCGCGTTCGTTGTCGTTCAAGCCCGAGTGCAGCACGTGCACCGGAATGCCCAGCCGGCTGCGGAAGCGCGCCAGCGTCTGCGGGGTAAGGCCGATTTCCGGCACCAGTACCAGCGCCTGCCGGCCACGGGCCAGGCAGTCCACGATCGCCTGCAGGTACACCTCGGTCTTGCCGCTGCCGGTGACGCCATCCAGCAGGTAGGCGCCAAAGCCGGTGGCGGCGGTGATAGCGCTGATGGCCGCGGCCTGCTCGGGATGGGGCGTTGGCCCGGCGTGGGCGCGCGCGGCCGGCACCTGGTGCTCCAGGGCGATCCGCGCCACCACGCCGCGCTTGGCCAACGCGCGCGCGGCGCTGCGCCAGTCGTCCATGCGGGCATCCAGTACATCTTCGTCGACCACGCCCTCGGCCAGCAGCGCGCCCAGCCGCTGCGGGCGGGTGCCGGCGCGCAGGCGCTCGCGCTGCGCGTGTCCGTCGGGAGTCAACTGCCAGCCCCAGCGGTGGGTCGCCGGCAGTGCCTCGCCACGTCGCAGCGGCGCGGGCAGCGCGGTGCTGACCACTTCGCCGAGCGGGGCGTGGGTGTAGCGCGCCAACCACTGCAGCGAGGCCCACAGTTCGCCGCCAAGCAGCGGTTCCAGGTCGACCCAGCCCAGCGCGGTGCGCAGGGTGCCGCCATCGGCGGCCACCCCGATCGCGGCCACGACCCCCACCAGCTCGCGCGAGCCGAACGGCACCCGCACCCGGCGCCCGACCATGCCGGCATGCGGCGGCTCGCCCGGTGGAGGGGCGTAGTCGAACCACTGCGGCAGGGGCAGCGGCAGCGCAACCTGGACAGTTGGCGCATTCAGTTGGGGGCTGGGGCCGCTGGTCAGGGACAGGGAGGGGGCCGAAGGAGAGCGGGGCATCGCAGCAGTGTAGCGGCCCGTCCACGCCCCGGCAGCGACGGTGAACACGCTTGGCCGGCGTCTGGCGCGAACCTAAATAGCGGCTAAATATCTGTCCTGTCGAGAGATTCAGGCTTATCCACATCTTCTGTGGATAAGTCTGTGCGCCACTCTCGATCTCGGGGCCGTGTGTCAGGGAGTTCCGACCTCTCCCTTAACTTGGTCAAAAAATAGCCACATAAGAATATTGAATTAAATCAACTGGATAGCTGTGAAACAAAGCTGAAACATGGGGGTGGGGTCCGTTGGGCCCGGTTGTACCCGGGTTTTCCTTGATGCTGTGCACAACCTGCGCCCCTGCCGGCCGTGATCCGGCCCGGATGTCTTCACACGTGGCCTACATCGGCACGCCCGATGGACCGCGCACTCGCTATCATTTCCGCAAATTCTGGAGTTGCTATGACGGCTGCGACGGCCCCCGTTTCTTCTACCGCAGCCGGCGCGCTGTCGGCGTTCCTGCGTGGCGTTGAGCGCCGCGCCCTGGTGGTGGCCGAGCTGCAATGCGGCGACCCGGCCGTGGCCGAGCAGGCCCTGGTGGCAGTGATGCGTGCCTTTGCCGGCATCGCCAGCGACGTGCCGATGGCGCAGTGGCCGGACCGTTTCTGGATATTGCTGGCCCACCGCACCCCCATCCGCGTGCCGGCCGAAGGCGGCCGTTGGATGCCCGACCTCGCCCACCTGCCGGCCTTGGCACCGCCGGCACGGCTGGCGTTGCTGCTGCGTATCGGTGGCGGGCTGGACGAAGCGGCGGCCGCACAGATCCTCGACCTGCCAGTGGCCGACTACCAGCAGGCGCTGGCCGATGCCTGCCCGCGGGATGCGCAGGGCCATCCCGATGCCGCCGGCTGGCGCGCGCTGGCCGAACAGGTGCAGCAGCGCCTGCGCGACCTGCCGCTGTCACGCCTGCAGCGCCTGCAGCAGCCCGTGGCCGCGCCGCCTCCGGACAGCACCGATGCCGCCTCCTGGCGGACGCCGCACAAGGCCGATGCCAAACCGCCGCGCGCCCGTCCGCGGCGGCAGGGCGGGCGCCGCCTGCCGTGGAAGGGCCTGCTGATCGTGGTGGCCACCGCCGGCGTGCTGCTGGGTGGGGCGGCCTGGTGGAAGCACGCCCGCACCACCACCGAAGCTGCGGTCAGCGCCCCCGAGGGCGCCGTGGCCGACGCCGGCCCGGTGCACGTGGAAGCCCTGCCCGCCGACGACCTGCCGGTGACCGCGCCGGCCGATCCGGCCCATGCCGCCACCGACGCGGCCATGCTGGCCGACCCCGAGCTGGCGCTGGCCCGTGATGCGGACCTGTATGCCTGGTCGGCCGCCGGTGGCCCGGTGCCGGTGGATGAATCGCAGCCGCAGCCCGGCCGACCGGAAGCGGCCGCCGCCGGGTTGGAGACCAGCACCGATGAATAAAACGATCCTGCGCGTGGCACTGCTGCTGGGGGCGCCGGGCATGGCCAGCGCCGCGCCGCACCCGGTGCCAACCATCGGTGCACCGGCCGCAGCCACGCCTGCCACCTCACCGGCGATTCCCACCACGCCGGCCGCGTTGGACCCGGCCCAGCTGCGCGACCTGCGCAGCCGCTATGCCGCCTGGCAGGCGTTGCCCGAATCCGAACGTGCGCGCATCCGCGACGCCGCACGGCGCATGGCTGCCCTGCCGCCGGCCCAACAGCAGGCGCTGCGCGAACGTTTCGCCGCACAGGACCAGCGTTTCCGCGATGGCTGGCGGCTTGGCCCGCAGCTGGGCCAGTTGTTTCCCAAGTTGCAGGGTCTGTTTGGTTACCTGCCCGCCGACCAGCGCGAACCGGCGCTGGCCATCCTGCGCCAGCTCAACGTGGACCAGCTGGCCCAGCTGAGCCTGGTGGCCCAGCGCACCCCGCCGCAGGAGCGCGACCAGGTGCGTGCGCAGTTCCTGGCGCTGGCACCTGCCGCCCGCGATGCCTGGCTGAAGCAGAACGTGGGGCATTGATCGCGCAGGCGTGGCCACGCAGCGCGGGCCGCCCGCGTGGCGTGCATTTACCCCCGGTCGTGGGTTTTGCCGCGCCACGCGCGTAAGATGACCGGCCGCAACCCGGTGCCTGTGCCCTCCGCGCGCGACCGTAGTTGCCGTCTGTGATCCCCATGTCCATCGCTACTCCCACCCCGCGCCTTTCCCAGGAAGTGCGCGCCACTGGCCTGCTTGCACTGCCGCTGGTGCTGGGCCATGTTTCCACCGGCCTGATCTCCTTCGTCGACAACGTCATCGCCGGCCACCACGGCACGGAAACGCTTGCGGCAGTCACCATCGGTACCGCGCTGCTGTGGCTGCCGATGCTGATTCCGATCGGCACCCTGATCTCGCTCACCGCCTCGGTGTCGCAGCTGCACGGCGCCGGCCGCGAGCGCGAGATCGGCCCGTTGTTCCGCCAGGCGCTGTGGTTGGCGCTGGGTCTGGGCCTGATCATGTTCACCTTCCTCACCGTGGTGCCGCCGCTGCTGCCCGCGTTCGGCATCGCGCCGGACATCGTGCCGGGGGCAACCGCGTTCCTGCATGCGGTGCGCTGGGGGGGGCCTGCGCTGACGTTGTATTTCTGCATGCGCTACCTCAGCGAGGGCATGCACTGGACGCTGCCGACCATGATCCTGGGCTTTGGCGGCCTGGTGATCCTGGCGCCGCTGGGCTACATCCTCTGCTACGGCAAACTCGGCTTCCCGGAAATGGGCGCCGAAGGCCTGGGCATCGCCTCGGCGGTGATGATGTGGATCCAGGCGCTGTGCTTTGCCGGCTACCTGTGGAAGACCAGGCGCTTTGCCCACCTGCAGCTGTTCTCGCACTTCGAGCCGCCGCGCTGGGCCGCGATCTGGGATCTGCTGCGTACCGGCCTGCCGATCGGCATCACCGTGCTGATGGAAGGCGGGCTGTTCATCGTCACCGCGCTGCTGATCGGCCGGCTGGGCGCCACCGAGGCGGCCTCGCACCAGATCGCCATCAACGTGGCCCAGCTGTGCTTCATGATCCCGATGGGCGTGGCCGAAGCCACCACCGTGCGCGTGGGCCATGCGGTGGGCAGTGGCAACGGCCTCGGCGTGCGCCGCGCGGCGATTGCCGGGCTGGTGATCATCCTGGGTACGCAGACAATGTCGGCGCTGGTGCTGCTGCTGGGCCATGACGCCATCGTCGGCGTCTACACCGCCGACATGGGCGTGGCCGCATTGGCCTCCACACTGCTGCTGTACGCGGCCGCGTTCCAGTTCCCCGATGGCGTGCAGGTGCTGTCGGCCGGTGCGCTGCGCGGGCTGAAGGACACCCGCGTGCCGATGTTCATCGCCATGTTCTCGTACTGGGGCCTGGGCATGCCGCTCGGCGCCGGGTTGGGGCTTGGCCTGGGCATGGGCCCGCAGGGCATGTGGCTGGGCCTGATCCTGGGCCTGACCGCCGCGGCCATCCTGATGGCCTGGCGCCTGCGTGTGAGCAGCCGCCGGGTTGGCCAGGCGCTGGCCCCCCCGGTCGCCTGACGACCCCCTGACTTGTGTCCGATGCCGGCCCGCCCGGCACCGGCTATGCTGACATCACGGCAAGAAGCCAACTGGAGTTTTCCCATGAACCAACCCGTGCGTCGCAATCCCGTCGCCAGCTTCTTCATCGGGCTGTGGGATGTGATGAACTTTACCCGCAGGCTGATCCTCAACCTGGTCTTTTTCGGCCTGCTGTTGTTGATCCTGATCCTGTTCGTCGTGGCGATGGGCAAGGGCGCCAGTTCCGGCAACGCGCTGCAGGACCGCACCACCCTGGTGATCGCACCGGAAGGCCGGCTGGTCGAGCAGTTCAGCTCGGACCCGGTCAGCCGCGCGCTGTCCAAGGCCATCGGCGACAACAGCGCCGAGGAAGTGCAGCTGCGCGACCTGATCCGTGCCATCGACGCGGCACGTACCGACAAGAAGATCGAGCGGGTGGTGCTGGAGCTGGACAAGCTGCAGCCCAGCGGTTTTGCCTCGATGCGTGAAGTGGTTGCCGCGCTGCAGGAACTGCGTGCCGCCGGCAAGCAGGTCGTGGCCTTCAGTGAAAACATGAGCCAGTCGCAGTACCTGCTGGCCGCGCAGGCCGACGAGGTCTACCTGGACCCGATGGGCGGCGTGGTGCTGGAGGGCCTTGGCCGTTACCGCCAGTATTTCCGCACCGGCCTGCAGGACAAGCTGGGCGTGGACGTGCACCTGTTCAAGGTAGGCGAGTACAAGTCCGCCGCCGAGCCGTACGTGCTTGACGCTGCCTCGCCGCAGGCCAAGGAAGCCGACCTGTTCTGGATGAACGATGTGTGGCAGCGCTACCTGGGCGACATCGCCAAGGCGCGCAAGCTCGACGCCGCACAGCTGGCCGCCGGCATCGACACCATGCCCGAAGGCATCGCCGCCGCCGGTGGCGACCTGGCCAAGTTCGCCCTGCAGCAGAAGCTGGTGGACGGGCTGAAGACCCGCGAGGAAGTGGAAGACCTGCTCACCGACCGTGGCGTGGCCGACGAAGACGCCGACGGCGGCTTCCGCAGCGTCAACCTGGATGCCTACCTGTCCGCGCTCGACAGCCGTCGCTCGCCGGTGGATTCGCGTCCGCAGGTGGCGGTGATCGTGGCCGCCGGCGAAATTGCCGGGGGTGACCTGCCCGCCGGTCGCGTGGGTGGCGTATCGACCTCGGCGCTGCTGCGCGAAGCGCGCGACGACAAAGACGTGAAGGCCGTGGTGCTGCGCGTGGATTCGCCCGGTGGTGAAGTGTTCGCCTCCGAGCAGATCCGTCGCGAAGTGGTGGCGTTGAAGGCCGCCGGCAAGCCGGTGGTGGTGTCGATGGGTGACCTGGCCGCGTCGGGGGGTTACTGGATCAGCATGAATGCCGATCGCATCTACGCCGATCCGTCGACCATCACCGGTTCGATCGGCATCTTCGGCATGATCCCCAACGTGGCCCGTTCACTGGACAAGATTGGCGTGCATACCGATGGCGTGGGCACCACCCGTTTTGCCGGTGCGTTCGACATGACCCGTCCGATGGACCCGGCCGTGGGCCAGGTGATCCAGTCGGTGATCAACAAGGGCTACGCTGATTTCACCGGCAAGGTGGCCGATGCGCGCAACAAGCCGGTGGAAGCGGTCGATGAAGTCGCCCGCGGCCGCGTGTGGAGCGGTGCGCAGGCCAAGGAGCGTGGGCTGGTGGACGAATTCGGTGGGCTCAAGGCCGCCGTCGCCGATGCCGCCAAGCGCGCCAAGCTGGGCGAGGTGGACAAGGTCCGCGTGCGCTACATCGAGAAGGGCGCCACGCCATTCGCGCAGTTCATGAGCGGCTTTGCCGGCAGCCATGCCGGTGCGTGGATGCTGGGCGAGTCGGGCATGGCGCGGCTGATGCTGGCCCGTTCGATGCCGGAGCTGGACACCCAGTTGCGCTTCGTTGAAGACGCCGCCCGCGACCCGCGCGGCAGCGCGCCGGTGAAGGCACTGGCGTATTGCTTCTGCGGGTTCTGATGCGGTAACGCGCGATCCATGAAAAAACCCGGCGGATGCCGGGTTTTTTTTTGACCGGTAGAGCGCCCTGCCATGCATCGCCGCGCTCCGTTCCGGCACCGCGCACAGCTGCCCACGGGGTGGCGCTACGGGGTGGCGTCGGGGTCGTCGGCGGCGCGGGTGTCCGGCGCCTTTTCCAGCGTGGCGCGCGCGGCCTTGGCCTTGTCCAGCGGTTGCTGCATGGCGTCGCGCAGCGCGGTGGCCTGCGGTTCCGGCGGTTTGTCCGGCGCCGGTGGGACCGGGCGGTTGCAGCCGGCCAGGGCCAGCAGCGCGGTCAGTGGCAGGACGACACGGATGTTCATGGCACGCGTACCTTGAGGGCCGGGACGGCCAGTGTCGCACCGTCGCCCCTGCCGTGCGTGAGGGACGCGGGCTGCGGGCGCTGCGTTATCCTGAGCGCAGCGCGCCGCACGGTGCAGTGCGCAGTACCCGCGGGGCCCGCCCCGACGCAGGAGAAACAGGTGAGCGCGCAACGTTGGCGATTGGATGGGCAGACTGCACTGATCACCGGGGCAAGTGCCGGCATCGGCCTGGCGATTGCCCGGGAGTTGGCCGGATTCGGCGCGGACCTGCTGATCGTCGGCCGCGATCCCGATGCCCTGGAAATGGCCCGCGACGAGCTGGTCGATGCCTTCCCCGATCGCGAGATCCACGGTCTGGCCGCGGATGTCTCCGATGACGAGGACCGCCGCGAAATCCTTGACTGGGTCGAAGACCACAGCGATGGCCTGCACCTGCTGATCAACAACGCCGGCGGCAACATCACCAAGCCGGCCACCGAGTACACCGAAGACGAATGGCGCGGCATCTTCGAGACCAACCTGTTCTCGGCCTTCGAACTCTCGCGCTATGCGCATCCGCTGCTGGCCCGGCATGCGGCCTCGGCGATCGTCAATGTCGGCAGCGTGTCCGGCCTTACCCATGTGCGCAGCGGCGCGGTATACGGCATGACCAAGGCGGCCATGCACCAGATGACCCGCAACCTGGCAGTGGAGTGGGCCGAAGATGGCATCCGGGTCAACGCGGTGGCGCCCTGGTACATCCGCACCCGGCGCACCTCCGGCCCGCTGTCCGACCCGGATTATTACGAAGAAGTGATCGACCGCACCCCGATGCGCCGCATCGGCGAGCCCGAAGAAGTGGCTGCCGCGGTGGGCTTCCTGTGCCTGCCGGCGTCCAGCTATGTCACCGGGGAATGCATCGCGGTGGATGGCGGGTTCCTGCGCTACGGCTTCTAACCCGGCGCCAACGTCGGCCTCGCCCCAGGGCGGTGGTCAGTCGGGAACCGGGCAGTCGCTGTTGGCCAGCAGTGACTGCAGCCGCTCGCGTTCGGCCGCGGCCAGGACCTGGTTTTCCGGCGCGGCAAAGCGCTCGCGTCCGCGCGCATCGCGGAAGCGCTGCTGCCAGCTGCTGCAGCGCTGCGCCTCGGCAATGGGCGTGCAGGCATCGCGGATCACTTCGCAGCCGGCAGCGTTGACCGGCGTATTGCCGCCCAGCCCGCTGACGGTCATCAGCACGCAGTGTGGCGGCGCCGGCTCGCGCTCGTGCAGGTAGCTGCCGCCCTCGTTGCCTTGGCACTGGTAGATCTCGGGCAGGGGCGGTTTGGCCTCTGCGGCGGCGTTGGCCTGCTCCCGCGTCTGCCGGCGCACCACGTCACTGTCCAGGATGGCGGTGTCTTCGGCGTCCACCGAGGTCTGCACGTCACCGGCCTGCAGCACCGGCAGCCGGGCAGGGTCCAGCATACCGGTGGTACTCACCGCAGCGGCGACCGGCGCGGTGGGGACAGTAGACGCCGCTGCCGGCGGCACCCGGGTGGCCGGCGCGGTGAAGCGCTGGATGCGTTGCTGGGCGCCGGCCGGGCAGGGGGCGTTCTGCACGGTAAGGCCACCCTCTGCGCCAGTACAGCGGTACAGCACCACTTCGTCGGCCAGCACCGCGGCGGGCATGCACAGCCACAGCCCGACCAGGGCCAGGGCGATGCACGGTGCGCGACGGCGCGGCGCGCACGTGGTGGAACCTGAAGGGATGTGCATCGAATGGGGGCAGTGGGCAGGGCGCAGGAGGTGCACGCATTGAAGCACGTGCTAGCGGCAGTCGCGTTCCAGCCGCGCGTCCACGCTGCGTTGTTCACGGCTGAGGACCTCGCGCTGCCCCTGCAGCGCACTGTTGTACTGGCGTACCAGTTCCCAGCGACGGTCCTGCAGGCGCGCACAGACTTCCTGCTGCGGCAGCGCATTGCACGGGTCGCGCACCATCACGTTGCCGGCCGGGATCACCACGTCGGTGTAGGTGCCCGGATAGGCGTGGCGCTCGCCCTCCCAACGCGTACTGCCGCTGCCCACACTGAGGCTGCCGCCGCCGTGTGCGCCGCCCCCGGAAATCGTCAGTGACCCCCCGCTGGACTGCACCGAGCCGGCCCCCATCGGTGCGAAGGGGGGCAGTGGGCGAGGGGGTGGGTGGTTGCCGCCGGGTGGCCGGTGGCCGGGGCCGTAGGGGACATAGGCGCTGGTCCAGATCGGCACCCAGCGCGGATTGCCCTGGCCGCTGTCGCTGGTATAGCGGCTGCCGTCCTCGGCGGTGCACTCGTACAGCGGCTGTGGTGGCTGCACGTAGACATGGCGTACTTCGCGTTGCGGTGCGGCCGGCGCCGGTGCCGCGGCCGGGTCGCGATCGCTGCGCACCACGCGCGGGGCCGGGTCACGCGGGCGCTGCATGTCGCGCACTTCCTGGCGTCCGTCGCGGCACGGTGCGTCCTGCAGCGATACCGCGCCGTTGCTGCCCACGCAGCGGTACACGCGCACATTGCCGGCCTCCTGCGCGGCCAGTGGCGCGCTGGCGCAGCACAGCAGCAGGGACAGGCTCAGGGCGGTCGATCGGTGCATGGCCCCAGTGTGCGGCTTTACCGGCAGGGGCGCAAAAGCACTGCGCGCCCGGCGCGGCTCAACTGCGCAGGACCTGGCCACTGAGCGCGTCGCGGATCGGGGTGGGTTGGGCCAGCCCGCCGGTGTCGCCATCGATCAGGCCGTCCAGCAGTGGCAGCAGTGCCGGGTCCAGCTCGGCACGGGTGCGCGCCGGTGGCTTGCCGGCCAGGTTGGCGCTGGTGGAGACCAGGGGGCCGCCCCATGCCCGGCACAACGCGGCCACCAGCGGGTGGGCGCTGAGGCGCACGGCAATGCCACTGTGCTCACCGGTCACCCAGCGCGGTGCCTGCGGGCCGGCGGGCAGGATCCAGGTGTGCGCGCCGGGCCAACTGGACAGCACCGCGGCCTGGCGTTCTGCGGGCAGCGCCTGCAGGCGTACCCAGCCATCAAGCTGGGCCAGTTCGGCGGCGACCAGAATCATGCCTTTCTCGACCGGCCGCTGTTTGAGCCGCAGCAGTTTCATCACCGCTGCCTCGTGGCGGGGGTCGCAGCCCAGGCCCCAGACCGCTTCGGTGGGGTAGGCGATCACGCCACCGGCACGCAGCGCGGGCAGGGCGGTATCCAGGGTGAGTTCTTTCATGGCGGCAACGGGCCAGGCGTGGGCCTGCATTATCCGCCCGTGGGATGCCCAACGGGAATCGGCGCGTTGCCCCGCGGCCCGACCGGGGTCGGGCACGACGGGTGCCGGGCTCAGGCCTTCTTGACGATGGCCTTCTTGGCAACGGCTTTCTTGGCCACCTTCTTGGTGGCGGTTTTCTTGGTGGCGGTCTTCTTTGCCGCCGCCTTTTTCGCCGGTGCCTTCTTGGCGGCCGCCTTCTTCGGCGCAGCTTCTTTCTTCACTGCGGCCTTCTTGGCCACCACCTTCTTGGCGGCCTTCTTGCCGAAGCCCTTGCGCACCGGCTTGCCGGTTTCTTCCATCAACTGCTGTACTTCAGCCAGGGTCAGCGATGCCGGCTCGCGATCCTTGGGGATCTTGCCGTTCATCTTGCCGTCGCTGAGGTACGGGCCAAAACGGCCGTTCAACACCTGGATGTCGCTGCCCTCGAATTCCTTGATGATCCGGTTGCGCGCGATCTCTTCCTTCTCTTCGATCAGGAACACGGCGCGGGCCAGATCGATGGTGTACGGGTCGTCTTCCTTCTTCAGCGAGGCATAGGTGCTGCCGCGCTTGGCGAACGGACCGAAGCGGCCGATGCCCACGCTGACGTCTTCGTCCTTGTCCTGGCCGAGCGCGCGCGGCATCAGGAACAGCTCCAGCGCGTCTTCCAGGGAAATGGTGTGCATCGACTGGCCCGGGCGCAGCGAGGCGAACTTGGGCTTGTCTTCGGCATCTTCAGCCGTGCTGCCGATCGCCGCGTAGGGCCCGAAGCGCCCCAGCCGCACGCTGACCGGCTTGCCGGTCTTGGGGTCGGTGCCAAGCTCGCGCGCGCCACTGGCTTCGGCACGGTCAACCGATTCGTTCTTCTCTTCCACCAGCTTGTTGAACGGGTCCCAGAAGCGGGCCATCAACGGAATCCAGTCTTCCTCGCCGCGCGAGACGGCATCGAGTTCGTCCTCGAGCTTGGCGGTGAAGTCGTAATCCACGTACTGGGTGAAGTGGCTGGACAGGAACTTGGACACCGCACGGCCGACATCGGACGGGCGGAAGCTGCGGCCTTCCATTTCCACGTACTTGCGGAACAGCAGGGTCTGGATGATCGAGGCGTAGGTCGACGGGCGGCCGATGCCATATTCTTCCAGCGCCTTGACCAGCGCCGCTTCGGTGAAGCGCGGCGGCGGCTGGGTGAAGTGCTGGTCGGCCACGATGCGGTCCAGCGGCACGCGGTCGCCGGGCTTCATCGCCGGCAGTTTGCGCCCTTCATCGTCGTCCTCGGCGCTCTTGGTGTCCTTGCCTTCTTCGTACACGGCCAGGAAGCCGGGCACCACCACGGTGGTGCCGCTGGCGCGGAACACATGCTCGCTGCCGGCCGACAGATCCACGCTTACGGTATTGAGCGTGGCCGGAATCATCTGGCAGGCCACCGCACGCTTCCAGATCAGCTCATAGAGCTTGCGCTCGTCGTCGGTCAGGAAGCGTGCCACCTGGGCCGGGGTGCGCAACGCCGAGGTCGGGCGCACGGCTTCGTGGGCTTCCTGGGCGTTCTTGGATTTGGTCTGGTAGGTATTGGGCTGGTCGGGCAGCGAGGCGATGCCGTAGTCACGGGCAATCACATCGCGGATTTCGGCCAGCGCGTCCTGGGACAGGTTGACCGAGTCGGTACGCATGTACGAGATCAGGCCTACCGTGCCTTCTTCCTCGCCGATGGCCATGCCTTCATACAACTTCTGCGCCACCTGCATGGTCTTGCGGGTGGTGAACCCCAGCTTGCGCGAGGCTTCCTGCTGCAGCGTGGAGGTGGTGAACGGCGGTGCCGGGCGGCGCTTGCGTTCCTTGCTGGCCACATCGGTGACGTGCAGCGCGCCCTGTGCCGCCTGCTGGATGCGCAACCGCGCCGCTTCGGCGGTGTCGCCGTCGGTCACGGTGAACTGTTCGAACTTCTTGCCATCCAGCTTGATCAGGCGCGCGTTGAACGGTTGCGAGGGATGCGCGCAGGCGGCATCGATGCTCCAGTACTCGCGGGCGATGAAGGCTTCGATCTCTTCCTCGCGCTCGACGATCATGCGCAGCGCCGGGCTCTGCACGCGGCCGGCGGACAGGCCACGCTGGACCTTGCGCCACAGCACCGGGGACAGGTTGAAACCCACCAGGTAGTCCAGTGCGCGGCGCGCCTGCTGCGCGTCCACCAGGTCACCGGCGATCTCGCGCGGATGGCCCATCGCTTCCTTGATCGCGCGCGGGGTGATCTCGGTGAACACCACCCGCTGCATCGGCTTGTCCTTGACCAGCCCGCGCTCCTTCAGGATTTCGGCGATGTGCCAGCTGATCGCCTCACCCTCGCGATCCGGATCGGTAGCCAGGAAGATGTCGTCGGCGCTCTTGGCGGCCTTGACGATGGCATCGACATGCTTTTCGTTCTTCTCGATGAGGTCGTAGCGCATCGCGAAGTTGTTGTTTGGATCGACCGCGCCTTCCTTCGGCACCAGGTCGCGCACATGCCCATACGAGGCCAGGACCGTGAAGTCCTTGCCGAGGTATTTGTTGATCGTCTTGGCCTTGGCGGGCGATTCGACGATGAGCAGGTGCTTGGGCATGTCAGATTATTTCTGTGGGCAGCAGCCCGGGAGAGGGCGCTAGGGTGGAGCAAATGGCCGCATTAGTGAAGGGCAGCGGGCGATTTCCATAAACCGAACGCCCGGGTATGCGCCGGGCGTTCAGCTTTTCTCTTATTAGAGGAATCACGACCGAGCCGCCCGTGTCAAGCGGCCCGGTGTGAGGGTGGGGTCAGGACATGGACGCGGCGATGGCCCCGATCATGGCGATACCGACGCCGATGGCAGCCACGGTGAACAGCGCGGAAATGACCAGGATCACGATGGTGACGGTGCCCAGGCCATGCTCCTGCAGCTGCTCGTTCTCGGTGAAGGCCCATTTGTCGACCACCACGGTGTCGCAGATCATGTCGTGCAGGGCCTGCTTGCGCTCGGTGAAGGCGGCCATGATGAAGCCGATCATCAGGGTCAGGCTGCTCAGGATGAAGCCGAAGTAGCGGCCGACGCCGCGGCCCAGGGTGAGGCGCTCGCCATTGCCGCGCACCACCTTGATGCCTACGGCCATCTTGCCCAGGGTGGCGCCGCCGGCCGAGGCATGGAAGCCGGCGTAGTAGGCGATGCCCACGCCCAGGCTGGCCACCATCGCCACCAGGCTCATCACCACGGCCAGGGTTTCGTTGCCCGAGACGGCCCCGATACCGTTGAAGATCAGGCTGACCGGGATGTTGATCACGCCCACCACGATCGAATCGAGGAAATAGCTGGCAAAGCGCTTCCAGAAGCCGGCATAGACCACCTCGCCACCGCTGACCACCGCCGAACCGGCGTAGCCACCGGCCACGGCCGGCGCGGTATAGGGCGAATGGGTGCCGCCGCCGGTGCCGGGCAACGGTGCGGTGCCGTTGTCGATGGCGCTGTAGTCGCCACGCAGATCGAAGCCGTTGCCCAGGTTCTCGGCGGCGCCGGTCAGGTTCTGCAGCTGCAGCTCATCAACAGCCTCGGACAGCGGCTTCCACTGCGGGAAGCCCTCGCGCCAGACCAGCGTGGCCAGGCTGATCTGCGCGCGCTGGAACCGCAGGCGCATCTCATCGGCCGTCAACGGTCCCTGGCGTTCCTGGCCATCGGCGAAATACCACTCAGTCATTGCTTCGATCCCCTTTGGGTTCATCCATGGACGTGCGTCCGTTGTCAGCCGCGGCAGTGCTGCGGCAGGTATTTGTCGTCGGCTTCGGCGCTGCATTCCCAGTGCTGCTGCTCCGGGTCGTAATCCAGCCACAGCAGCTTGCCGTCCAGCGCCGCCTTGCCCGGCACCGACAGCTGCGCTTCGATGCCGCAATGGCTGTTGTCGAAGCGACCGATGCGGACCGCGGCGACGTCGCCGCTGGCATAGTGTTCGGCGGGCTGGAAGCCCTCGTCGTCATTGACCGGGCAACGCCCGTGGGTAGCGACGAATTCGCTTACCTGCACCTTGATCGGGTCGATTTCGCCGATGGCCTGCGCCGCTTTGGAGCGCAGCACATATTCCTGGTAGGTGGGCAGGGCGATCGCTGCAAGGATGCCGATGACCCCCAGCAGTACCAGGCCGCAGACACCGGCCACGATGCCGGCGATCGCGCAGCCGGACAGGCCCTGGCGCGGCGGCATCACGATCGCGTCCAGTGCCGGCGCGGCAGCGCGCGTAACCGGGGGCGGCAGGTGGCCAGGCGGACGGAGGTCGGGCTCTGCCGGGATCTGCGGTGGCGTTGCCACGGCAGGGGGGGCGGTGTCGGCGAGTGTATCGGGGGCCGGATCGGCCTCTGCGGCCGGCGGCGGGGCCAGCACCAGACCGATCTCGTCGGCCACCTCGCGCAGCGGCTGCCACTGCGCCATGCCGTCGCGCCATACCAGGGTATCGGCCGCGATGCGGCTGGACTGGTACAGCGTGATCAGTTCGTCGGACGCCAGCGGCCCGCGCTGCTGGCGATTTCCCTCTGCATAGAACCACTGGCCCACGGCACGCTCCTGAATGCGCTAGGCGCCCAGTGTACGGTCAGTGAAGCGGTTCCGGTTCGTCCACGAACATCTGGGTTTCCATCCAGGCGTACGCCGCCTCGGACCCGGGCTGGTTGAACAGCACCATCAACACCACCCACTTGAGGTCGTCCAGGTCCAGTTCGTCCTGGTCCAATGCCATGGCGCGGTCCAGCACCAGTTCGCGCTGGTTGGCATCCAGGATGCCGTGCTGCTCCAGGAACATCAGGAAGCCGCGGCCTTCCACGTCAAGCTTGTCCAGCTCGGGGCCGTGGTAGATCCGCACCGGGCCATCCACGCGCGCGAGCGTGACGGCCGGACGCTGGTCGGCCAGGGCATCGAGCCAGTCGAACGCCTTCTTGATTTCGGTGGGGCTGAAGCCGGCCTGTATCAGGCTGTTCTGGAGGGTGTCGCGGTCACGGACAAGGTCCGGATCCTCGCTGAAGTAGTGTTCGAACAGGTACAGCAGGACATCCAGAATGCTCTCTTTCATTGCCCCTCGGCCTGCGTCAACGACGCTGTGGAGGTGAAGAAACTAGGGTTTTCGACAGTAGCGGCCATACGCGGCAACCACCTTTCCATCCAGTTCCATGACCAGCAGCATGGCCGACAGCTGGGCCGTCGTCAATCCGCTGCGCTGGATCAGGGAATCCATACCCGTTGGGTTGTCATCCAGTGCCTGCCACAAGCGCTGGTAGTCGGGGTCGGGGAAGGGAGGGGCGCGCCCAGGCGCCGGTCGTGCCTGTTCAGTGGGGGCGTTCAGGCGGCTTCGCAAGGCCTGGCCCAGGCTGCCGGCCAGCGCGGTCAGCCCGGCGATCACTTCATCAGGGTGCTCCACCAGCATCACCCCCTCGCGGATCAGCCGATGGCAGCCGCGCGCACGCGGGTTGCGCACCGATCCGGGCAGGGCAAATACCTCGCGCCCGGCTTCGGCGGCCAGCCGGGCGGTGATGAGCGCCCCGGAACGGGCGGCCGCCTCGATCACCACCGTGCCCAGGCTGAGCCCGGCAATCAGCCGGTTGCGGGCCGGGAACTGGCCCGGCCTGGGGCCGGTGCCGGGGGGATACTCGCTGACCACCGCGCCGCCGGCGGCGATCCGCGCCTGCAGGTGGGCGTGGCGCGGCGGATAGGTCTGCTCCAGACCGGTGGCCACCACCGCCACGGTCAATCCACCCGGCACCCGCAATGCCGCGTCGTGGGCGCGCGCATCCACCCCCGCCGCCAGCCCGCTGACCACCGACAAACCGCTGCGCGCGAAGGCGGCGGCGAACTCGGCGGCCAGTTCCGCCCCGCTGGGCGACGGTGTGCGACTGCCCACCACGGCCACCCCGGGGTGCCAGAGCGTGGCCGGGTTGCCCTGCACGAACAACACCGGCGGGGCCTGCGGGTGGGGGCGCAGCAGCGCCGGGTAGTCGTCGCTGTGGATCGGCAGCAGATGGTGGCCGGGCTGCGCGGCCCAGTGCCGGCCCAGCGCCATGGCGGACGGATCGGGGTGGGCCAGTCGCGCGCATTGTTCGGCGGTGCAACCGCTCGCGCGCCAGGCCGACGGGCCGGCGCGCAGGGCGTGGGCCGCGTCGCGGTGGGCCTGCAGCAGGTGTCGGCGCGGTGGCAGGGGGCCACCGGCCAGGACCAGGCGCAGCAGGGCATCGTGGGTGTCGGCGGGGAGGGATTCGCACATCCGCCAAGGCTAGGCCGCATACAGCGACGGCGCCCTGGGGCGCCGTCGGGGTGTTGCGTAGGGTTTTGCGTTTACTGCGCGTCGGGATGCTTGGCCGCGTAACCCACCAGCACCGGCTTGACCCCCTGCATCACCAACGCGTAGCTGACCTTGTCGTAAGTGCGGAACACCATCGCATGGGCCGCGTACTCGTCGGGCAGGGCAAAGCGGCCGGCGCCGTCGGTCAGCGAATCGTCCATCCGCGACGAACCGGGGTACTTCACCCGGTTGGCCACAAAGCGGCCCTGGCGCCACAGCGACACCACGGTGCCGTTGTCGATCCCGTCGGCGCTGCCGGCGGAAATGGCGATCACATCACGCGGGCCACCGGACAGGAACATGTCGGTCACGGCCAGTACGCGGATGTCCAGGCCTTCGGACTGGGCCGCCGGGACATGCGGGAAGAACTGCAGGTCGTACGGATTGGCCTGCACCGGGACCAGGCGGTCGCCGTTGCGCACTTCCACCCCACCCACCCCGGTCTGCAGGGCGATGGTGGTCACATCCACATTGCCGGCGGCGACCTTGGTGACCGTGCCGACGTTGACCTGGGCCAGTTCGTAACCCAGCGTCTGGTTGCGCTTGCTGGGCACCACGAAGTTCTTCCAGAGGTTGCCGCTGCCCGGGGTGACGTCTCCGTTGGCGGTCAGGTCCTCGGTCGGCTTGGGCAGGGCGTAGCGCACGGTCGGGCGGACCACGGCCCAGCGCTGGCCCACTTCGGCGCCGTCCAGGCCGCGTACGTAGGCGGTCTGGCCACTGATGGCGCGCAGGCGGTTGTCTTCCAGGCCGACCACGATCGGCAACGATTTGATCTCGTCGACCACGCTCAGCTTTTTCAGGAAGGGTTCGACCTGGTCCAGCGCAATGCCGTTGATCGGTGCTTCCTGGCGCGGCCCGGGCTGGGCCACGACGCGGTCCAGATAGGCCAGGCTGAGCACGTCGCCCGGGTAGATCAGGTGCGGGTTCTTGACCTGCGGGTTGGCTTGCCAGATCTCCGGCCACAGCCACGGCTTCTTGAGGAAGCGCGCGGAAATGTCCCACAAGGTATCGCCCTTGCGGACGACGTAGGTATCCGGGTGCCCGCCATTCACTTCAACGGCGGTAGCATAGGTGGCAACGGTCAACATCGCCACGGCGACGACCGTACGAGTACGTTCAAACATAGGTGGTGCCTGATTCCCCAACAGGTTGCCGCACTATAGTCCAGAAACCGGGGCGCAGGGCAAGCGTTGGCGATAGAATTGCGACGTACGCCGCTTTGACCGGCGCCCCCTACCGGTATTTGTCATGGCTATCCTGCCCATTCTTGAGTTTCCCGATCCGCGCCTGCGCACCAAGGCCGCGTTGATCGATGCCGCCGACGTGACCACGCCGGGCTTCCAGACACTGATCGACGACATGTTCCACACCATGTACGACGCTCCCGGCATCGGCCTGGCCGCCAGCCAGGTGGACGTGCACCAGCGCTTCATGGTCATCGACGTCAGTGAAGAGAAGGACACCCCGCGGGTGTTCATCAACCCGGAGATCGTCGCCAACGAGGGCGGCCAGGTCTACCAGGAAGGCTGCCTGTCGGTGCCGGGCATCTTTGCCGACGTCACCCGTGCCAACCAGATCACCGTGCGCTTCCTGGACCGCCAGGGCCAGCCGCAGGAACTGACCACCGACGGCGTGCTGGCGGTGTGCATCCAGCATGAGATGGATCACCTGGACGGCAAGCTGTTCATTGATTACCTGTCCCCGCTCAAGCGCGAGATGGTGCGCAAGAAGCTGGCCAAGGCGCGCAAACACGTTGCCTGAGATACCCAAGGGCCGGGCGGCGCGGGTTGACCGCGCGCCGGGTCTGGTTGTGCGGCGCCGGCGACCGGCGCCGTTTTACTTTCTGCAAGTGGGGTTGCCATGAAGATTGTCTTTGCCGGAACGCCGGAATTTGCCGTGTCCTCACTGCGCGCCGCCGCGCGCCACCATGAAGTGGTGGCCGTGTACACCCAGCCGGACCGCCCGGCCGGGCGTGGGCGCGGGCTGATGCCCTCGCCGGTGAAGCTGGAGGCGATCGCGCGTGGCATCCCGGTATTCCAGCCCGAACACCTGAAAACCCCCGAAGCGCAGCAGCAGTTGCGCGACCTGCAGCCGGACCTGATGGTGGTGGTGGCCTACGGGCTGATCCTGCCCAAGGCCGTGCTGGCCATCCCCACCCACGGCTGCTGGAACGTGCACGCCTCGCTGCTGCCGCGCTGGCGCGGTGCCGCGCCGATCCAGCGGGCGATCCAGGCCGGCGACAGCGAAAGCGGCGTGTGCCTGATGCAGATGGACGCGGGCCTGGATACCGGCCCGGTGCTGCTCAGGCAGCACCTTGCGATCGGCCCCAACGACACCGGCGGCCAGCTGCATGACCGCCTGGCCGAACTGGGTGCGCAGGTGCTGTCCGACGGCCTGGGGCTGCTGCGTGCCGGCATCAAGCCGATTGCCCAGCCGCAGCCGGAGGCCGGGGTGACCTACGCGCACAAGCTGGACAAGGCCGAGGCCCGGCTGGACTGGGCGCAGGACGCGCAGGCGCTGGAACGCACCGTGCGTGCCTTCAACCCGTGGCCGATCGCCGAGGCCCAGCTGGCCGGCGAGCGCGTGCGCATCCACGGAGCGGTAGCGCTGGCCGACAACCAGGGCAAGGCTCCGGGCACCCTGCTGGCGGCCGCCCGCGAAGGGATCGACATCGCCTGCGGGCAGGGCGCGCTGCGTTTGCGCGTGCTGCAGCGTGAAGGCGGCAAGGCGATCACCGCCGCCGACTACCTCAATGCGCGCCGCGACCTGAGCGTGGGTGCCTGAGATGACCCAGCTCCGGCAGGACAAGCAGGCCCCGCAGCGTGCCGCCAGCGCACCGGGCGTACCCACCCGGGTGCTGGCCGCCAAGGTGCTGGCCCAGGTGATCGGCCGCGGCCGATCGCTCAAGGCCGAACTGGCCAAGGCGTTGCCAAGCCTGGATGACAGCCGCGACCGCGCGCTGCTGGAGGCGCTGTGTTTTGCCGTACTGCGCCGCCGCGGCGCCTACGACGCGGCCCTGGCGCAGTGGATGCAGCGCCCGCTGGGCGTGCGCGAGGATGAGCTGCGTGCGCTGTTGCTGGTGGGCTTTGCCCAGCTTGATGCGTTGGAACTGCCCGCGCATGCGGCGCTGTCGGCCACCGTGGACGCGGCGCGTGCGATGGGCCGCGACCGCCAGGCCGGCATGGTCAACGCGCTGTTGCGCCGCGCCCAGCGCGAAGGTATCCCGGCGCAGCCGGCGCGCGCTGCGTTCCCGGACTGGCTGGCCGGCATGATCGAGCAGGACTGGCCCGACCAGGCCGATGCCGTGTTCGCCGCCAGCCTGCAGCCCGCGCCGCTATGGCTGCGGGTCAACCGCCAGCAGGGCAGTCGCGAGGCGATGCTGGAACAGCTGGCCGCCGCCGCGATCGAGGCCGAACCGTCGCTGCTGTGCAGCGATGCGATCCGCCTGCCGGTACCGGTGCCGGTGGCGGCGCTGCCCGGTTTCAACGGCGGCGCGCTGTCGGTACAGGACCTGTCGGCGCAGCAGGTGGCCGATGCACTGGCCCCGCGCGCCGGCGCGCGGGTGCTGGATGCCTGCGCCGCGCCCGGCGGCAAGGCGGCCCATCTGCTGGAGCGCGATCCCACCCTGCAACTGCTGGCACTGGATATCGACCCGCGCCGGCTCAAGCGCATCAGCGAAACCTTCGCCCGCACCGGCGTAGGTGCGCAGGCCAGGGTTCTGGCCGCCGATGCCACCCAACCGGACAGCTGGTGGGACGGGCAGCCCTTCGACTACATCCTGCTGGATGCGCCGTGTTCGGCCACCGGCATCATCCGCCGCCAGCCGGACGTGCTGCTGCATCGCCGCCCGGCCGATATCACTGCGCTGGCGGCCCTGCAGGCGCGCCTGCTGGATGCCTGCTTCAGCATGCTCGCCCCGGGCGGCACGCTGCTGTATGCCACCTGCTCGATCCTGCGGGAAGAGAACCAGTTCCAGGTGGAAGCCTTCCTGCAGCGCACCCCCCGTGCCGGCTTCCTGCCCTTGGGCGAGACCTTCGGCCACGACTCCTGGGCGGGCCGCCAGCGCCTGCCGGGTGAAGAGGGTGCAGACGGATTCTTCTACGCGCGTCTGCTAAAGAAGGGCTGATCCCTTCCGGCTGGAACCGCGCCGTATGCTGAAAACCCGCGCCAGGCGAGAGCTCTGGCTGCTTGCCGCGATGGCCCTGCTGGTGCTCGGCGTCGGCCTGGGCCTGCGCGACCCGTGGCCCTCGGACGAGCCGCGGTTTGCACTGGTGGCCCAGCAGATGGTGCTCAGCGGGGACTGGCTGTTTCCGCACCGTGGCACCGAGCTGTATTCGGACAAACCGCCGCTGCTGATGTGGGCACAGGCCGCCTTCTACACGGTATTGGGCAACTGGCGGGTGGCGTTCCTGCTGCCCTCGCTGCTGGCCGCGCTGGGCACCCTGGCCTGCGTGTACGACCTGGGCCGGCGGCTGTGGACGCGCCAGGTAGGCGTTTATGCGGCGTGGGCGCTGTTGTTTGCCGTGCATTTCACCTTCCAGGCCAAGAAGGCGCAGATCGACCCGCTGGTGATGTTCTTCATCACCCTGGCCAACTACGGCCTGCTGCGCCATCTGCTGTGCGGGCCGGCATGGCGCTGGTGGTGGCTGGGCTGGTTTGCCGCCGGGCTGGGGGTGATCACCAAGGGCGTGGGGGTGCTGGCGCTGTTGATGATCCTGCCGGCCGCCGTGGCCTCGCTGCTGGGGTGGCGGGGGGTGCGGCTGCACCTGCGCGATGGGCGCTTCTGGCTGGCGCCGCTGGCCTTCGGGCTGGCGGTGGCGCTGTGGCTGCTGCCGATGGTGCTGGCCGCCACCGCCAGCGGCTCGGCCGACTACCGCGCGTACATGCACGACATCCTGTTCCGGCAGACCGCCAAGCGGTACGCGCAGTCGTGGGACCACCACCAGGCGTGGTGGTACTTCCTGGCCACCATGCCTTCGATGTGGGTTCCTGCATTCCTGGTGCTGCCCTGGGCGCTGCCGGCCTGGTGGCGCCGGCTGCGCCGCCGCGACCCGCGTTACCTGCTCCTGCTGGGCTGGTGGGGGTTGATCGTGCTGTTCTTCTCGATCCCGCACGGCAAGCGGGATGTGTACATCCTGCCGGCGCTGCCGATGTTCTGCCTGGCCTTGGCCCCGCTGTTGCCGGGGTTGCTGCGCCGACGTGACGTGCAGAAGGTGCTGGGGGCGTTCAACCTGCTGCTGGCGCTGGCCCTGCTCGGTACGGGCCTTGCGATGCTGGTAGGCGAGCCGGGCTTTGAAAGCAGGCTGATCCTGCAGCGCGGCATCGATACGGCCGTGACCTCGGCGCTGGGCTGGATCGGCGTGGCATTGGGGGCCTGGGGCATTGTCGGGCTGTGCTTCAGCGGCCCACGGCGGCAGCACCTGGCCGTGGTGTCGACCCTGGCGATGGCCTGGGTCGCCTATGGGCTGGTGGGCTACCCGCTGTTCAATGATTCCAGCTCTGCACGGGGCCTGATGCAACAGGCCGGGCAGCGTATCGGTGCCGACGCGCAGCTGGGGCTGGTGGGCTGGAAGGAGCAGAACCTGCTGATGGCCGACCGGCCAGCGGCCACCTTCGGCTTCAAACGCCGTTGGTACAGGCAACTGCAGGACGGCGTGGCCTGGCAGGCACAGGCACCGCGGCAGCGCTGGTTGCTGGTGCAGGAAGCGGCGGTGCTGGACTGCATCGACCGCGGCCGCGCCGAACGCGTGGGAGTGGCCAACCGCCGTGGCTGGTGGCTGGTGCCGGCGCAGGCGGTGACCGGTCCGTGCGTGCCCACGGCCCGGGAGTTGGCGCGCATCACCCTTGAACAGGGCAAGGAAGAACGGGAGGAGTGAGCGTGGCCTCATGGATCATTACAGGACGATCGGCGACAATGCGGCCTGCTCGCCCGATCCTGGAATGGAGGCCGGTGAACCCGTTCCTTTCCCGTGACCACGCCGCATTGCCCAGATCGTGACCATGCCTCCACTCCGTCCTGCCTTTGCCAGTCCCGCCTTGGCATGGGCGTTCACGATCGCGCTTGGGTTGTCCCCGGTGCTGCTGATGTCGACCCTGGACGGTGGCAGCGCGGGCTACTACCTGCTGGTGCTGTTGAGCATCATCGTGCTGGTCGTGGTGCGCCCTGCCGCGCCCGGGCAGGTCTGGTGCGACAACCGCCGCGAGTATGTGTGGATGGGCGTGGGCGTGGCGGTGATGCTGGTCGGCGTGCTGACCAGCCTGCTGGTGCATGGCCTGTGGAAGGGCTCGGAGGTGGAAAAGGCGTCGCGCTTCCTGACCCTGCTGCTGATCCTGGCCGCTGCGCTGCGGATTCCGCGCAAGGTGCTCGCCCACGGCCTGTTCGGCCTGCTGCTGGGTATCTGGTATGCGGTGATCAACGTCGGTTGGCTGGTGCTGAGCACGGGTGGCCGCCCGGCCACGCGCCAGTTCAACACGGTGACCTACGGCAACCTGACGCTGCTGTTCTCGATGCTGGCGCTGTTGCTGCTGGGGTATCGCATCACCCGCTTCAAGCGCACCGAGTTCGCCCTGAAACTGGTCACCGGCGTGGCCGGGCTGGCCGCGTTCCTGGCCACCCAGACCCGCGGTGGCCTGTTGGCGGTGCCGGTGCTGGTGTTCATTGCGCTGCTGGTGCAGGGGCATCGCCTGAACCGCTACAAGGCCTGGGCCGGTGCGCTGCTGCTGGGCGTGCTGGGCCTGATCGTGCTCAGCGACGGTTCGCTGCGCGAGCGCATCCACCTGGGCGTGAACGAGTTCGAGCAATGCCAGGTGACCCACCTGGCCGACACCTCGGTGTGCATCCGCCTGCAGTTGTGGAGCGCGGCCGGGCACATGATCCAGAGCGAGCCGGTGTTCGGCATCGGCGGCGGCGACCGCTTCCGCGAAGAACTGCGCAGCCTGGCCGAGACCCGTCAGGTCTCGCCGACCGTGGCGCGCGACTACGGCGAAACCCACAACGACCTGCTGTATTTCCTGGCCACCTATGGCGTGCTGGGTGGGCTGGGACTGGTGTTGCTGTACGCCGCGCCGGGCTGGGTGCTGCTGCGCCGGCTGTGGCAGGACAACGACGCGGTGCGCCTGTTTGCCGGGGCCGGGGTGATGATCTGCGCCAGCTACCTGGTGTTTGGCATCACCGAAATGATGTTCCGCGACATGCGTTCGGCCTCGTTCTACGCCACCTGGGTGGCCGTGTTCCTGGCCTTGTCCGACCCGGCGCGCAAGCGCCAGGTGGACTGACCCTGGCTCAACGGCCCTGCAGGGCCGCAGCGTAGCTGGCTTCGGTCAAACCGGTGAACGTGTCCAGGCCGAACTCGCGCACCGCGCGTTGGCGTGCGGCCGCGCCCACCCCGGCCAGGTCGTGGCGCTGGGCATACAGCTGGGCCACCTGCGCGGCGATGGCGGCGATGTTGCGCACCGGTACGATCCAGCCATCGTGGCCATGATCGATGTTCTCCGGCAGGCCGGCGTAGTCGCTGACCAGGACCGGCTTGCCCATCGCCATCATTTCGCGGCACGCGAAGGAGATGGTTTCCACGTCGTGGGACAGCACAAAGCCCACATCGCCGCTGGCAACGAACGGCCGGATGTCGTCCAGCAGGCCGGGCAGGTGCACCTGCGTGCCCAGGCCGAGCGCGGTGACGCGCGCGAGCAGGCGCGGGTCGGCGTCGCGGCCGGCAACGGCGATGTGGATATGGCGGCCGATCGACTCGGGCAGGGTTGCCACCGCTTCGACCAGATCGATCCAGCCCTTGTGGCCGTCTGTCCCGGCGTTGCTGACCAGCACCAGGGCATCAGGATCGGTGGTCCAGCGCGCACGCAGCGCCGCCCCTGCCGACGCCTCGGCAGGGGCGAAGCGGGCCAGATCCACGCCGTTGCGGATCACATCGATGGGGCAGCGCCGGTACGGGCTGTCCAGCAACATCTGGCGGGTGTGCGCGGACACGGCAATCACCCGGTCGGTGCCCCAGCGGGCGCGTATGGCGTTGCCGAAGGTAGCGCTGGGTTTGCTGTTGTGCTTGGTGAATACCAGCTTGGGACGATGGGTGAGCCCGGCCACCACTTCCATCACCACGCGGTGGTCGCGCGCGCCGTTGGCATGCACGATGTCGATGCGCTGCTGCTGCACCAGCCGGCGCAGGCGGCGCATGTCGGCCCACTGCTGGCCCAGCGTGGGCAGGCCGCTGCTGAAGGCGATATCCAGCGGTTCGGCGATGCCCTCGGCGCGTGCCACGCGCAGCACGCGGCTGTCGTCGGGGGCGGCCATGAACACCTGGTGGCGGGCCGACAGCGCGCGCGCCAGCGACACCAGGTAGGTGGTGTGGCCGCCGCCGTCACCGGAATGGAAGTTGGTATAGAGGATCTTCATGAGGTTCTTCGATCAAACGCGCATGAAGTCTGACATACCGGCATTCACGCAGCGTCGCTGCGCCGCGGCGGGTCGCTGACCGGCTGCCCGTGCTGCAGCATCCACAGCATGATGGTCTTCTGGCGCACGTAATTGGCCCGCACGTAGGCATACACCAGCCCATGCCAGCCATCGCGGAAGCCGCCGCGCAGCAGCAGTCCGCGCCAGAAACGCCAGGCGGGGGCCAGCACCAGTTTGGCCAGGGTGGCACGCTTGCCGCGCGCGAATTCGTGCTCGGCCATCATCCGCGCATAGCGCTGGGTCTTGCTCAATTGCTGTTCCAGCGAGCGGTACGGGTAATGGATGAGGTCGCCGCGCAGCACCCCGACGCGGCCATCGACACTGGCCGCTTCGTGGATCTCGCGCTTGCCGCGCCAGCCGCCGTGGCGGCGGTCGAACAGGCGCAGCACACGGTCCGGATAGGCGTTGCCGTGGCGCAGGAACTTGCCGAAGTACGCCGACAGGCGCGCGAAGCGGTAGCCGTGGTGACCCGCAAAGCCGCCGGCCTGCGCGGCCAGGATGGCCGTGCGCAGGTCATCGCTGATGCGTTCATCGGCGTCCAGGCACAGCACCCACTCGTGGCTGGCCTGCGCCACGCAGAATGCCTTCTGGCTGCGGAAGCCGTCGAACGGCCGTTGCAGCACGGTGGCCCCGGCCGCGCTGGCGATGGCCACGGTGGCATCGGTGGACTGGGAGTCCACCACGATGATCTCGTCGCAGAAGGCCAGCGAGGCCAGGCAGTCGCCGATGCGGTCGGCTTCATTGAACGTGATAATGCAGGCCGAGATGCGAGGCCGTTCAGTGGGAGCGGTCGTGGAGGACATGATGGCCGAGTACCTGCTGTTTGCGACGGAACGCTATGCGTTGCCTATTCTCGCCCCACTGGCACAGGCGTTGCACGCGTCGGGGCAATCGGTGTCGGCCTGGTTCGCCGATGGCGCGGCCGGCGCCAGCCTGCCCGGGGTGCCCAACGTGGACCTCAAACAGGCGCTGGCGCTGCGCCCGCGCGCGGTGTTCAGCGCCGCCAACTGGGTGCCGCCGTTCATCGCCGGGGCCAAGGTGCAGGTGTTCCACGGCTTCAACGTGCAGAAGCGCGACAGCGCGCGCGGCCATTTCCGGGTGCGCGGGCTGTTCGACCTGTACTGCACGCAAGGGCCGGCCACCACCACGCCGTTCCGTGAACTGGCCGAACGTGAAGGCCACTTCGCGGTTGCCCAGACCGGCTGGCCGAAGCTGGACCCGCTGTTCCGCGACGACGGCGGGGCCAGCGCGGCGCTGCGCATGCCGGCGGCCGGGCGACCGGTGATCCTGTTCGGCTCCACCTTCACCGAACGCCTCAGCGCCGCCCCGCATCTGTACGAGCACATCGCCGCGGACATCGCGCGCGGTGAGCGCTACTGGCTGTTGACCCTGCACCCCAAGTGCAGTGAAGACCTGTTTGCGCGGTATCGCGCATTGGCCGGCGACAACGCGGCCTTCATCGAGCCCGAGCAGGTGATGGCCGCCCAGCGGGCTGCCGACGTACTGGTGTCGGACACCTCCTCGATCGTGTCCGAGTTCGTGGTGCAGCACAAACCGGTGGTGACCTTCCGCAACCGCGTACCGCAGCCGCACATGCTCGATTTCGACGACGCCGCGCAGTTGCCGGCGATGCTGGCGCGTGCACTGGACCCCGAGCCGGCCTTGATCGCCGAAATCCAGCGGTATGCCGACACCATTCATCCCTACCGGGATGGGTATTCCAGCGAGCGGGTAATCGCGGCCACCGAAGATTTCCTGGCCGGTGAGCTGGGCACGCTGAAGCGCAAGCCGTTCGGCGCGTGGACACGTGGGCTGCAGATCCGCCGCGAACTGGGGTATTGGGGGCCGGCGAAGCGCTAGTGAAGCCGGCGGGGTGCAGCCGACCAACGGTCGGCTCTACGGGTTGCCTGGCATCGGCGGGATGCAGCCGACCAACGGTCGGCTCTACGGGTTGCCTGGCATCGGCGGGGTGCAGCCGACCAACGGTCGGCT